>NVXJ01000044.1 GCA_002733885.1 Arcobacter sp.
ACCGCTTTAGGTATCACCGATATATTACTTCTAACGAGACTTCTCTAAGAAAAGTATATGATAAATAATCTACTTGGAAACAACATACGAGGTATCAAATTTAAAACTCCAACTTACATGAGAGACTAAGGTACTTGTAATCTAATTTGGAAAAAAGGGGACAAAAGTACGCTTACTTGCCTCTGTCTTGATTAAAGAACTAATTACCGTTGAAGGCCTAAGCCTTTATAAGACGAGTTTCTCGAAGGCCTCTTTTTTCATAGGCTTAGCAAGGTAGTAGCCTTGTAAAATATCGCAGTTGTTTTCTATAAGAAACTCTTTTTGTTTTAGGGTTTCAACACCCTCTGCGACAGTACTCAGATTTAGGTTTCTTGATATATCAAGAATGGTTTTAATCATGCTTCCATCTGGACTTGTAGAATCTAGTTCACAAACAAAGGACCTATCTATCTTTAATTCATTTAAGGGAAGTTGTCTGAGATAACTTAAGGAAGAGTATCCTGTACCAAAGTCATCCATGGAAAAGCGTATACCAAAACTTTTGAGCGTGTTCATATTATGAATAAGTTGATTTATGTCTTCTGCTACACTTGTTTCTGTTATTTCAAATACAATTTTTGAGCAAAGCTCTTTTGTTAAATAGATTGAAGATAGTTCTTCTACCTCTTGAACAAAGGTATTATGAAAGAGCTGTCTCATACTAATATTAATAGAGAACTGTTGTAGAATAATACCCTTGCCCTCCCATTCTCTAAGGGTCTTAAAGGACTCTTCAAGAATATAATGTCCCAACTCTATAATAAGACCGGTTTGCTCAGAAATAGGAATGAATTCACCAGGCCCAACATGCCCAAGTTGTTCATTATGCCAGCGAACAAGAACTTCGCATCCGATAATTTCATCTTTACCATTCATCTGGGGTTGATATACTAGGGATATTTCTTTATTCTCAAGTGCAAAATGTAGGAGTCGTTCTACTTCTAATTTTCTTTCAACACGTGTGGATAACTCCTCACTAAAAAGCATGATTCCATCTCGTCCCTGTGATTTTGCCTCATACATAGCAATATCAGCTTCTTTAATAAAGGTAGAAGCTTTCATCTGAGGATTAGTAATCAGGCTAACACCAATACTTGCACTGATATAAAGATGATGACCCTCAATAATATAACTCTGTTTTATTACTTCAAGCAACTCTTTTGCAAAATCTACTCCTGATTGTAGGCAATCCTCTTTGTTCTGAAAAGATGAACTTAAAATACAAAACTCATCTCCACCTAAACGTGAAACATTATTATTATACTTTTTACAAAGTGTATGCATACGTTTGGCAACTTCACGTAAGAGAATATCTCCGATATCGTGCCCTAAAGAGTCATTAATCGTCTTAAAATGATCTAGGTCTATAAGTAAAAGATAAATGTCTCTTTTATCTTGTTTTTGCACCTTAATAGCATCTTCAAGTTGTTCTATAAAGTATCGTCTGTTTCCAAGTGAGGTAAGATAATCATGATAAGCTTGGTATTGACTTTTTACAAGATAATTAAAAGTATTTCTTGCAGCATACAAAAGTACCCCACCCAAGACGACAGAGAAAAAAGCCAGAAGATAACTATAAAAAGTACCAACAATGATAAAGTATATGGTTAGTGGCAACATTAAAGAGGCAAGCGTAATAATGACTAGCTTTTTTTGTGATACGAGGACAGTGGCTGAAACAACAGATACCCCAAGCTGTGTTGCTATAGCAATATAATGTAATTCAATACTATCTCTGGATGTGTACATAATAAACATTATGGTCCATAATGAGAAGTAGGTAAATAAAAAATATCTTAGGTCTTGTAACCAGTTCTCTTTATCTTGAATATTAAGATTAATATTTAAATATATTCTATACAAGCTATATCCCCAATATGAGACACCAAGTAAAAGAATAAACCATAAAAGTTCGGGTAAAAAGGATGAATAAAGTATGCCCATATAAATGTAACCAGCACCTGTACTGATAAAAAGTGCTATTACAATTAAAATTTGTTTATGCATAAAGTTATAGAAGTTCATATTATCAAGCATATTTACAACCTTAAATTAGAAAATTAAATTAATTTATTCTATAATAAAAATTTATAATAAATTTATAAAATAACTATAATATAAGTATGTAATAAAAATTTATTACCTCTGGTAACGAGTAGAAGACAATGTCTTGAAAATGTTATATTTTTTTATATAATCTTGGAGTAATACAATTTTGGGACAGAAAAAAAAGGGGGCAGGCTACTTGAACTTCTACTAGCATTGGTAAAGCTGGACTAAGATTAAAAAATCCGAGGACATAATACCTATTATTTTATATTTAATCAGTATTGTATTCCCCAATTCAATGATATATAAGAGAAATATTTGAAAATTAATTTTTATTGTTAAAGGGATATTTAGTCAAGAAGATTGATAATATGGATAGCAAGGAGGATATTATGCAATGCTGTACATTAGTATCAAGAAACATTAAATTACATACTAAAGATGAGTTCTTTTACATGTTTAGATGTATTGATGCTTCAGGTAAAAAGTCTTATAAAAAGGTTGAAACAAGTTCTTTAAATGATGATAAGCTCTTGGATAGCGCCTTAAATAAAGTAAACTCAAGATTTTGTGGGATATAGACTCTCAAAGAGAATCTGGGGACATAGTACCTATGGATTCAGTTTAATTAGTTTTCTACAAATTCAGTAAAAAAGGGGATAGGCTGTCTTAAAGTCTTCTCTTTATGATTTAAAAGTAGCTTATCCCCTCTTCTCCTATTTCCTCTCTTTTTAATGACTGTAGCATGAATAATTATTTTAAGTTATAATATTTCAAAGAACATTAGTAGGATTCTATATGTATTCCTGTCTATGGCATCTAAATCAGAGGAATTAATATGCAAGGTATTGTAATCACTAAACACATTAAGAAAATGATACTTGCTAGCTTTGGAATTACCATCGTTTTGGTACTGGGATTAGGTCTATTCTCAATCGTAAAAATGGTTGAACTTGCCAAGCAAACAGAAAAGCTTTACAAACACCCTTTTAGCGTGACAAGCTCTACAAAAAACATACAGTTAAATTTCATATCAATGCATAGGTACATGAAAGACATATTATTATCTAACAATGATGAACAATTTCAAAAAGCCTTAAAAGAAATAAATATTTCTGAGGTTACTATCAATAGAGAACTTAATTTCATTATTGACAGATATTTGGGAGACAAGAAAGATATTCAAAAAGTTCAAAATGCATTTTTTGAATGGAAAATCATTCGAGAAAAATGCATAAAACTTGTACAAGAAGGAAAAAGGGATGAGGCTGCTTGCATTACAAGAAATGAAGGAGAAGAACATATAAAGCACTTGGGAGAACATGTCTCATACTTAATCGATTTTGCCCACAACAAAGCAGATTATTTTCTTAAATCCTCTTATGACACAATGTACAACTCAGTCTATGTTATTGCTCTTCTTCTCCCTACTATTATAATTGTCATTATTACTATAATGGTATTTCTTCTCAAGGGTATGTTACATGTACATACCCATCTAGAAGAACAAAAAGAAATACTCATAATGCAATCACGTATGGCTCAAATGGGCGAAATGATTAGTATCATAGCGCACCAATGGAAACAGCCTTTATCCGTCATTTCCGCAATTGCTATAAATATCAGACTAAAATTAGAAATGGAACACTTTAATCTGTCTCAGAAAAAAGAACAAGAGAAATGTGTTAAGTTTATTATTGATGGTACGGAAGAGATTGATACACATATGATAAACCTTGTAACAACCTTGAATGATTTTAGAAACTTTTTCAAACCGAATAAGGCTTCTGTTTATGTTTCAATTATACAACCCATAAATAAGGCTTTAACCCTAATCAATTCTTCCTTTGCATCTGATGGAATTGAACTCACACAACATTACGACAGGGATATAAATATTACTCTTTATGAAAATGAATTTATACAAGTAATTTTAAATATTTTGAACAATGCTCATGATAATTTCAAAGAAAAACATATTAAATACCCAAAGATTTCTATTGATACTAAAATTGATGGAAATATCATAATCCTGAGTATCTGTGACAATGGAGGCGGCATATCAGAGGATATTATTGATCAAATATTTGACCCTTATTTCTCTACAAAAAATGAAGAAAATGGTACGGGAATTGGTCTTTATATGTCAAAAATTATTATAGAAGACCATCATCATGGAATAATTAAGGCCATTAATAATAATGAGGGAGTGTGTTTTATACTTGAACTAAAACTTAACAAGCTTCAGATATAAGTATCTCAACTATTTAATTTTAATACTCTTTACTCAATCAGAAAGGTTTTTTTAGTGAATAGATGAATGAACTTCTTTCTCATCTAAACAAACTGAACATAAACAAGCCTAAGCATCACAAAAATGATGTTCTAAAACACGTTTATACTCTTCATATACCTTTTGTGGTGGCGTATGCGGTTCATACATTCGCAAGACTTCTCGTATGAAGTTAATAGGATATTCCACTTTATGACCCCTATCACAGGTAAAGATTTCAGCTAGTAGATCATACATCTTCTTATATATGATCGGATCATTACGTTTAAGGCGCTGGAGGTTCTCTTCGGCTTGAATAAGTTCGCTATCATTGAACTCACCACGTTCATTCAAGCCTTTTCTGATTTGAACATAATCTTTGAGGCTCTTTCTATTAAGGATATGGTCTGTAAAAATTTCTATTAATGACATAAGATTTCCTTTTTTGCCCTGGCTAGAGCGAAACTAATAAACAGGGAGTCGTTAAAACTATCTATTTAAACAATCATACATCAAGAACATAGCAAGAACATAGCAAGAAAAAAGAAAAGGGGTCAGATGTCAAATTTAAAACTCCAGCTTACATGAGAGACTAAGGAACTTATAATCTAATTTGGAAAAAAAGGGTATAAACTACTTAATGTAGCTTGTCCCCTTTTCTTCATTTACATAAATATGCTTCTGAACTTAGCTTTGGGGACATTTCTTGAGTTTTTCTCTTTGCAGGAGGAAAAGTAAAGCTGTGTCCCCATTTAGTTAAACAAGAAAGTTGAAGATTGATGGCCTGACCCTAATATTTAATATTAAAGTTCTCCCACAGTGAGATGAGAATAAATGACAAAAGCTATCACTGTAGGAAGTGAAGATTAAAAGTGGATATTAGCACCGATATAGAACTTAGTTATTTTTTCATCAATTTCTATTGTAGTACTTCCAATTTGAAGATCTGACCAGTTTCTATATTGAAAATCAATACCAGCAATTGCTTCAAATGTAGGTGTAATCTTATACATTACTCCAGCACCAAGTTTTAAACTAACTTCATTTACAGTATCGTCTGAATAGCCTTCGACATCCATCCATCCATATCCTAAACCAGCTTGTATAAATGGTGAAAATTCTGAAGTTACTTCGAACCCTTTGATAACATCAACCCCAATTTCGTTTAAGACATCGTTTGTAGCATCGTAAAGTGTTTCATCATATGTTTCATGTTGATAATAACCTTGAACTCTCCAACCTTCGTTAAGAGTAGCACCAAATTTTAATTTGAAACCATCACTATCAACATCAACATCAGCTGAAGCACCTGTTACAGAATTCTCTAATGTAAATGTATTATTACTTGAAAAAACATCTAATCCTACATAAAACTCAGAGTCTTCTGCCATCGCATTTGTGGCTACTAAACTTGCACATACTAATGCACTTATAACTATTTTTTTCACATGCTTACCTTTAATTTTAATTAATGTAATTAAACAATTTAATCTAACACTTGTCAATAATTACTTTGTATTACCATTGAAAGAATTCACAGTACAGTAACACCTTTTTATTTCTATTGTGTAATATTTTAGTTACACTTCTTTTTTTTAGATAAAAAAATCATAAGGTTTTAGATGAAGAATAAAAGAATTACATGCTCTAGTAAAGTTGCTTTAAAAACTGTTGAAAAGTTGGATGATTTACACAATTGGACTGGAATGACAAAAGGGGAATTGGTTGACCTCGCTATCACTAATTTACATACTACAAAAAAAGCTGACAAGTCTCTAATGATTTATATTAAGAAAGAAGAAGATAGAGCTTTTATTCTAGATACAGTACAGGAACAATATGCAAACGCTTATGAAAAAGTTCTAAAAGACATTGAAAAATACTACCATTAATCGAATAAGCACTGTGCCCAAATTGTGATCACCTGTGACCATTCTTGAAGAAATAAGAGAGAAAGTGTGATAGAGTTACGAAAGCCCTTATTTATAGTCTTTTGTAGTTTTCTAAAATAAAGGAGTCAGGTGTCAAATTTAAAACTCCTAGTAATGTAATAAATTAAAGAACTTCTCACACTTAAGAACCTTCTTATCTCACTTTGAGTATAGCCATCTTTTGAAAATTCAGGGACGCAATACCTCTTTATTAAAGACATACACTACAGTGTGAAATGTGCGAAGGCTCCTTCTACACTTAAAATACTTCTATAACGTGTTTCTGTTAGCCTTACTCTTTTAGTCACTAAGTCACAAACTGCGATGCGAAATCTTGCGCCCATCTGAGGTTCTACTATGCAAATAATCTTTTGTTCAAGTTGTCGTGTAGTGTATATGGTTCCTTTAAGCGTATGAAAGAAATACTTGGGGTAGCTCAAAGGGGTGATTTCTACAACTTCTACACTTTTTCGCCTGTACAAGCTTTCGGCTATCATAATAGCATCTTCATAGGTTTCAAATTGCACGCACCACTCATCAAACTCTTTATTGAAGCGTTTCATCTCTTCATCTAAAAATCCACCTGCTGGCGATTGTAGCGCGTAGATACTCATTTAAAACCTTAACTTTATATTGATTTAGAATTATACAAAAAGTATTTTAATAATACTATATGGATAAACTATAATGGTTCTTTACTAGGTTTGAGAGATCATACGTTCAAACATCTTTAAAATTTCTTTAATAGTTTCCATCTCATTATCTTCTGACTTTATACATCTATCTAAATGAAACTTTATCTTGTTTTGTTTGCATCTATCTATAAATTGTTCTATTTCAGATTTTAAAGGGCCTTCATTTCCGCAGATATAAAAAATGGGAAAAGAGTCTGAAGGATTTAAAAAATTGCTTAGGTCACTTTCCTTTGAAGTCATCTCTTCTAGTCTTATACGAGTAGCCTTCACATAAATCGCATTTGCCTTACATAAGATACCATGAACAATAGCGCCATAGCCTCCCATACCACTTCCATATAAGTAAATATGCTCTTCACATTCATATTCTTCAACAATTTTGCTTATAAGTTCTTGTAAGAGATCTTTCACAAAAAAGTCTCCTTTTTCCCCTAGCCAGCAAGCACCTTTATTTTCATATTCAAAATTATCTATTGGGGTGAGTACATTCCACATCTTGTATTCGAAGTGTGGGGCCTGTGTACTTTTTTCGTCATGCAAGATAACAATTAATGGTACAAAATTTGAGGCCACTGCAGCAGGGGTGAAACGATAATACAGCCTTTTCTTGTTTGCATCTTCTATATATAAAAGTTCTTCATTGCATTTCATCTCTTGCCCTTCTTTGATTTAAAATTATATACTAAAGTAAGGAAAATCATACTATCCAAAATTCTTTATATAAAAAATTTATAAAAAATATATTGCTATCTTATTATTATAGTAAAGATAGAGTACTCCTAGTGTACAATTCCCTAATAAAGAATTTAGAGATAACTAAATCTAATAACTAAGGGTATTATAATATGGAAAAAACTTACGCAGATTTTGAAAAAATGACAACTATCGAAAAAATAAATGCTGTTGATTCAATCATAGATGACAAGATTAGAGAATTTTTACAAGCAGATAATGGAGATTTAGACTTCATCGACCTTAAAGAAGCAAATGGTTTAACAGATGTTTATATCTCGTATGTAGGAGCCTGTGGTTCTTGTGATAGTTCAGGTGGAACACTTACTTCTATTCAAAGAATTTTAAATGGACAACTTGAAACTAACAATATTAGAGTTTTCTCAATTTAAGTATATCTCTCAAACGATAGACCAGATTCATTGATAAAATGGATACTGCAAACGAAGTTATAATGGACGATGTTGGGGATGGAATCAGTAGAAAAATGAAATTTAACTTTGACTACACTTCAGCAACTTACGAAGACTAAGAAAGACTTCTAAAAAGAGAGTTAATCTCTCTTGTAATCTTCTCCTTTCACTTAGCTATAAAATACCCTAATTTAAAGACTCTATATCCCCTCAGCTCAATAGTCTAACAACAATATTTTAGTATAATACCCATACATATTTTAGTAAAAGGTTTTGGTCATGGGTGGTTTTGAAGGTGGAGACGAGGGTGGATTTTGGGATGTTGATAGCATTTCTACCTTAATAGATAAACAGCATGCGAACAAATCTAAGAACACCAAAAAAGTAAAAGAGTACATCACAACAGATGATTCTGGCTACAGTATCAAAGCCCACGCTAAGGTAAATATATTTCTAAAAATCACAGGATATAAAGATGGGTACCATACCCTTGTATCTCGTTTTATGCGTGTAGAAGATTTATATGACACCATAAGCTTTGTTCCTTGCGAATGCGACACCTTCACAATTGAAGGCTGTGATGATATTGCTTTAGAGTCAAACACTATTTACAAGGCTTATAAAGCACTTCTTGAGCATACTAATGATTCAGAAATTTCAGACTTCTTTAATGAATATAAGGTTGTTGTTACTAAAAGGATTCCTTCTCAAGCAGGTCTTGGAGGAGGTTCTTCTGACGCGGCTGCATTTATGCGTTTGGCAAAAGAAATGTGCAACCTCATACTTAGTACGGATGAACTAGCAAAGATAGGAAGTACCATAGGTGCTGACCTGCCATTTTTTATCTATAACTACCCTTGCGCCAATGTCTCAGGATTTGGAGAGATTGTTGAGCCTTTTGAAGAAGAAGTTCTTAAGCTAGAACTATATACACCCGATATCGGATGTGATACGGCTCTGGTTTATAAAACTTTTAAAGAGAAATGCTTAGCTGATATTTCTTTGTTTTCATTTTCGAGCTGGGAGAAATTAAACTCAAAAAGTATTTTAAAGCTTAGCTCAGACCCTGCCCTACTCAATGACCTTTATGCTGCTGCACTTCTTGCTTATCCTGACCTAAAAGAACAGGCGAAAGAAGCTTGGTTTTTCTCAGGTTCAGGTTCTACTTTTTTTAGAGCACTTTAAACTTCTTTCAAGTGTGTCTTGATTTCGCATATACTACATTCAGGAATTATTTAACCTTGCTTTAGATGTATCTGTTTATGACATAATTGACACTTAAGATCCGTTTCTATAGGACTATGACTCCCAATTATAAACTCTGGTTTTAGCGTCACGGCAGTGTAGGTTGTAACAAAATAAGGCACCATATAGGTCAAAAGAAGTTTAACAACATTAATATTTTCTATATCTGACGGGCTAATGTATGTGATATCTATTACAGACACAAAAATTTTTGTGAGCTATACTGTAAGTATATATATTGGTATAAGGAGTTTAATATGCGTCTCATTCAATTTTATCAAGGGTTACTTGGATTATGCGTTAACCATCCATTAATTTACTCAAGAAAGAACATCTTATTTTTAAAAATTATGTGGGTAAGACCTATCAAAATATCGACATCTATTTTAAAGAGATCTTAGAAAACTAAAGGAAATATTATGCGTTTTTTTAAATCCACAAAACTTATGTCTGGAGTTTTAATCTCATGTCTCATGACATTAAATACACTTCATGCATCAACACAAATAAAAAGTTATCAGAAGGCATTTGATAGCCTTATGCAAGAGATGAAAGCTTCTCCCTCAAAATTTTCAAAATCAGAACAAGAAGTTATGCAAAAAGAAGCAGAATCTTTAGCCAATAGCCTTCCTCATCCAGGTATCAAAGTGGGAGAGAAGGCACCCTTGTTTAATATAAAAAATGCTTTCGGAAAAAAAATAAGCTTACAAGAAGAATTGAAAAAAGGGCCAGTAATCCTTGTGTTTTACCGTGGAGCATGGTGCCCATTTTGTAATATGTATTTGCATGTATTGCAAGAAAACTTAGCAGTGTTTAAACAATATGGAGCTCAATTAATTACAGTGACTCCCCAAACACCTGATAAGTCAGCAGAACAGATTCAAAAAAATGGATATCCCTTTGAAGTCTTAAGTGACTTAAACAATAAGGTCATGAAAGATTATAAGCTTTATTTTGAAATGCCAAAAGAGCTCTTAGATATTTATAAAAAGCATGGACTAGATATTGAAGCTTATAATGGTGTAAAACGCACTGCTCTACCCATACCAGGAACCTTTGTAATTGATCAAAAAGGCATTGTAAGAGCTATGCAAGCACAAACAGATTATAAAATACGAATGGAACCAAAGGATATTATACAAAGCTTAATAAAGATATCAAAAGAAAAATAAAAGAAGATAGACCCTTGCTAAAGAAGGTCAGTTATAAGTATTAGTTCTTTTAAAGCATGACGACTTATAATATCCTTTAGGACTATAAAGGAATTATATAATGAAATCATTTGATTTTTTTGATAAACTTAAAAAAACTAGCCAAGAAGAGCTTATCCGAGAGTCTACTCTTATCAAGGTCCCTAAAGGAACTGTCTTATACGAACAAGGTGATATTTGCGCTGATATTTTATTTTTAATTGAGGGACGAGTTCGCGTAAGTCGTCATCATGAGAATGGGCAGAGTGTCTTACTTTATTATTTTGAACAAGGGGAGCAATGTAATGTTAACTTCACAAGTTCATATAACAGTGCCCCCGCCGTTGGTACCGCTATAGCAGAAACGGATTTAGAAGGATATGATATTCCGGTTGATATAATAGCTAAACTGTTTGTAGAAGATAAGGAGTTTCAGCGTTATGTATTTGATCAGTATGTCAAACGTCTTGATCATATGGCAGCACAAATTGAGGACATTCGATTTTCAAGCTTAGATACGCGTATTTTAAACTGGTTACAATCCCAGCCAACTAAACGCATTAATATTACTCATGAGGAGTTAGGCGAAAGAGTTGGAACATCTAGAGAAGTTGTTAGTAGAATCCTAAAAGGTTTTGAAAAAAATTCAATAGTTTCCCTATCCAGAGGACATATTGATGTTTTATAATATATTTTAAAAAACGGAATCATATTGTGTATAGCCCCTTAAGTTAAGTACTTTTAGTCTTATAATGAATAAAATTTACTAAGGAAAAAAATGAAATTTTTATTATTACTTTTAATAAGTATGAGTATATATGCTTCAGATATATCTTGGATTACTAGTTATAAGGAAGCCATCCAAAAAGCTCAGAGTGAGGATAAACATATACTTGTCTTTATGTCAAAAGAAGGATGTAAGTCTTGTCAGTTTATGAATGAGAAAGTGTTTGTAGATGAGGCTGTGAGTAATTATATTAATAAAAACTATATTGCCTTGCATTTAGATATTCATGATAATGATGCACCTAAGTCATTGCAAGTATCTGTCACCCCAGTTTTTCATTTTTTAACATCTAAGGGTGAAAAATTCAAAGAAACACTTTATGGTGGTAAAACAGCCCCATTTTTTATAAAAACTATTCACATAGACTGAGTGTATATTTGTTCTTATTGAAAAAGTCTTATTCAGACTTTTTCTCAGTTTCTTCTGTCTTTTCCTTGTCCTTTGATTTCATCTCGCATGAGGTATTAATTCCTAAAAGTGTATACATCGGACAAAAACTAAAGACTATAGTTCCTATAACAAATAAACCAGCTATACCTAACCACCAATATGGTGTAAAATATGCGGCTACTAATAAAGCGATCGCACCTACAATACGGGCAGTTTTATCTATCTTTCCTACATTACACATCTTAAATCCTTTTAATTCTTAGTATATAAATTATATACCATATCAAAGAATATGTCTGTCATCAATGTCACATAAAGGGCACCTCTAAAAACCCTATATTCACTCAGAGACTTTTTAAAGTGTGAGATTGTGCAAGTATTTTCTTGAGTCATAGCCGTAGCTCTGGCGATAGA
>NVXJ01000016.1 GCA_002733885.1 Arcobacter sp.
AGCTTAAACATTAAGTCTCTGTGTTTGTGGACGGGAATTATAGGACATTAGGGAATCAATGTCAAGGGGTTTGTGAAGGAATTGTAAAAGTTGTACTTTATGTATAAATTTCAATCATATAAGTCTTGAAAGAAGACTTATAAACAGTTCGTACCTGCTGTATTTAAAATACAAGCATATCCTGTTTCAGCATGAATGCTAACTACCTCATTAGCTCCCGTATTAAAAGACAATGTAATGTTACAATCCTGTTTAATAACACCATCAATAATATTTGCACCGTAAGGACGACCTAAGCTATCAAATGAAATTTGACCAGTTGTAGCAACCGCCCCTCTACAAGATGGAGTAAGTGTAAAATTTACTAAATCGTAGTGCTCACTTAAATCCATTTTTTCAAAATCTCCTGCTACAGGCGCTGTACAATTTGCACCTACGCCTGCACCTATCCATAACCTTTTCCCTGTTTGTGGGTCTAAAGCGGCATCTAGACTTGCTGCATTTCCACCATTTTGTCCTCTGTCACTATGTATAGCATATCCTCCACAAGTATAGAACTGTATTTCCCATCTTGATTTGAACCAACCTGTACCTGGGCCCGTATCTGGATTTCCATCTTGAAACATATCTTCTGTCAAAGCTAAATGTTGTGTGTATTTTATATGATTTAATACCTGTGTAGCTGCTTCAAATCGATTATCTCTATCTAAACGAGGAATAATCATGGCTGACATAATTCCTATAATAACAATAACAAAAACAAGTTCTATCATAGTAAATGCAAATTTTCTCAAAGGGAAACCTTTTAATCTATTTAGTACTTAATTAAAATGAAAACAAGTCATCTTAATTAAGTACATATCCTTATATATAAGAATTGTCTATATTATAGCACAAGAAAAAAAATCAAAAATTAATGAAAAATTAAAGAAGAAAGTTTAAAGAAGGATGGCTCGTTATGAGCCAAGCAAAAGAAATTAAATCTCTTCTGCTTTTTCGACACTGTAAAGAATGTCTGATGTAGGGTGACGGTACATTGGCATACCAAGACGTTTTTCGTCTAGGATGTGACCAATGAAACCAATTGAACGACCTACTACAAAGAATGCATTTAAGGCACCAGCGTCAATGAAACCATCGATTTCATCTTCACCGTATCCAAGCGCTCTCCACATATCTACCATTAAGATACCAATAGTACCATCAACGTTTAAGATAAGGTTTTCTTTCTTAGAAGTTGTTAACTCTTCTACTTCTAACGCAAAGTCTAAAAGAGGTGTTGAAGGGAAATGTTCCGCTGCGAATTTCTTAAGACCTGAAACACGTAAGTCTGGGTTACGAACCGATTTAACACGGTGACCGATACCAGAAATAGTTTTTCCTTGCGCTTTCATGTAAGCAATAAACTCTTTTGGAGTCATATCGTTATCATTTGCGTACTTGAAATATCTAGCTGCATCATCAATAGCTCCACCAAAACGTGGACCAATTGTAAGAAGACCCGTAACTAGTGAGGAAATAACATCTTTACCAGCACGTGCTGTAACTTTACAGTTATGAGCACCAGATACTGCTGGACCATGGTCAGCAACAGTTTTGATTACAGTTTCAATAAAGTCAGTTGCCCATTTCGGATAACGCTTCTTGAACCATAATAATGAAATAACATCACCAATACCAAAGCCAGTTTCTGGAGTAGCAACTGCAGAGATTGGGTAACCTGCGTAAGTAGCTTCTTCACCTGTATCATCAGAGATAGTACAAATAAATTCTTTAGCCTTACGAACCTTAGGAACGATCTTAAGCTCTGGTTCTGCAATTTCAGTAATGATACCTTTTGCAGTTAAGTCTGCAACAACTTTTTGAATAGTTTCTGGTAAATCATTGAATGATGCAGGAACGTGAATTCCAGCTTCTGCCATTGCAATGTTCTTAGACTCAGCAGTTTCAGCTTCAGCGTTAGCTGATGCACCTGCGTGACCAAACTGAACACCTGTTGAGAAATGCTTAGCAATTGTACCGATACACCATGCAATAATTGGTTTTTTGATTTGACCAGATTTAACTGCTTCAATCACTTTGTACTCTTCAGTACCACCAACTTCACCAAGAAGAATCATGTATTTAACTTGAGGGTTGCTTTCCATTCTAAGAAGATTGTCAATGAAAACTGATCCAACAAATCTGTCTCCACCAATTGCAACACCTTCAGCAATACCATCAGCGTTAATAGCAATGATATTAGAAAGTTCATTAAATAAACCTCCTGAACGAGTCACAAGGCCACAAGAACCAGCACGGTGAAGTTTAGAGTTAACAATATTTTCAATTGTTCCACCAACGTTAGCAATCTTGAAAGCACCAGGAGCGATACCACCAACAGTAGCAGGCCCGATAACAGTAACACCAGCGTCACGTGCAGCTTGATTCATACCACGAGCTAAACGCTCAGGGATACCTTCAGCTGTAACCATGATAGAAGTAAACTGACCCTTAAGCGCGATTGCTTCCATCGTTACATCATAAGCTGTTCTAAACGATGCAAAGTTTAAAAGTACATCTGCCTTAGGATTAGCTGCTGCTGCTTCTGCTGTATTTTTGAAAATTGGAATCATAACCTCATCTGGGCCATAAAAGAATTTTTCAAACTTGTTGCTTGAAGTTGGAGCTACGATAGCTGCAACCGACGGAGTTTCACGAGAAATAGTATAGTCATAATCAAGCATACGCTGAATAGCGCTCTTGTTGTTATTCCAGAAAATTGCCTGTGTTTCTTTAGTATATAATGCTGACATATCTATCCCCTACTTCTCTAGTGCCATACGCACAATGTCTGTAACATGTGTTTCTGGACCATAAACTTCAATATAAAGACCAAGACGATCGCCTGCTTCTTTAATATCTTTAAGACCTTTTTCGTAATTTGGTCCACCACGACGTACGTAAATTTGTACGTTATGCTCTTTCATCTTGTCAACATTCTTTTCGAATGATTGGATGATACCTGTAAATGTTTTTGCAACATCAGTAAAGTTAGCAATCGCACCACCAATGATCATAATCTTGTTACGACCTTCAGGATCTTTATGACGTGTCATAAGATCGATTAGTGTGTCTGCGTAGAACTTAGTTTCACCTGTAGTTGGTCCACCTGAGTACTCGCCGTAGTTGGCAAGTTGGCTTACATCACCCGTTAAATCTGCAATAGTATCAGCGTAAACAACAGAAGCACCACCACCAGCAACCATAGTCCAAATATGACCCATTGGATTAAGAATAGTTAACTTAAGTGAAGCACCTGACTTAGAGTCAGCAATTGCTACCGCTTTTTCTTCAGGAGATTGATCTTCCATACCAAATGCAGTTGGGAAGTTAGAGTTTTCAGCCCATTCATCAACCATCATGAAACCAGCAGTATCATCTAAACGAGCAACCATATCTAAAATTGCCATATCGTTGTTTTCTAACATAACGATAGGGTTGATTTCTAGGTATGCAAAGTTTAAATCTCTGTAGAATTTAAAGAATTGAATTGCAAAAGAAGTAAATGCTTCTTTATCTTTATCTTGAATGTCTTTAGGAATGTTTGCACGTACTGCATGTTCCATATCTGCATCAAGCATATTAATTGGGATAGTAACTTCGTTTACTTTTTCGTCCCAACCTTCTTCAACTTCCATACCACCTTCAGCTGACATGTAAAGAACATCGTCTTCACCAACTGTAGTAGCAGAAATATAATACTCTTGTTCTTGAGTATGTGGAGTAAATGGCTCAATGATAAAGTGAGAAAGTGTACCGTGCTGACCCGTAAGAAGCGTAGTCGTTTTAGACATCTTATCGTCAATCCACGCTGCAGCTTCTTTTAAAGTAACATCACCTGGCTTAGTAGTTTTGAAAAGTACTAAATCATTTTTACCACGCTTACCAAAAAGCATATCTGGTTTAGCAACTAGTGCATCTTGTTTAAGCCACTCGAAACCATGTTCTTCTGCCTTATCTAATAATTCTTTACCACTTGTAACTAATACAGATTTGAAACTGTATGTGAAACCACTGAAATAGTTTTCCCAATGTCTTGAGAAAATTGCTTTACCGTCGTATTCACGAATCGCTCGTTGAGCCATTGCAACTCCTTAGAAAATATTTTCGTGATTATAACACTTATAAGATTTAATCTTCTTTTAGTAGGTGGGAGTTTTCAAGTTGGGCTTGTTATTTGTAGAGTTTAGTAACATAATATTTAGCAGTTTTGACTCCAATGTAACTTATTGTTACACTTTGACTCTTTAAAGAAGGTTTAACCTTCTCTAGATTTATTTCATATCCTTTTTCAATCCCATAATATTTAAGACGTAATTGGAAGCGTTCACTTCTTGTTATTACCGCGTGAATATCCATCTTTTTTAGCTCAATAGAGAGTTCTTTTGCAATATGGTTTTTATAAACAAAATGGTTTGAAGGCTTAGAGATAAATAGATAAAGACCCTTGTTTAAAAAGATACTTAAGGTACTAAGAAATAGAAAAGTCATTCCAACAATTAAAAGCATTCTATACTGCTTTCTAAACTCTCTTAGTCGTATACGATATGAAGATAAAAATGTTTTAACCATTATGGGCGTAGCAATAATAATATAAGGTGCTAATTCTTCTAATTTCATCTGCTGTCTAAATGAAAGAAGCATTGAAAATAAAAATGCTGTTGAACCTAAGTACCATAAAAGAGTACGTTCTTCTTTAACACCCCATCTATATAAAGCATAAATAAGGTAAATGAAAACAATGGGAGAAAATATAGCTGCATAAATACCAAGGGTTGATAAAAAATAGTTTTTTGGATGCCCCCCTATATCAATACCGAAAAAGTACATAGAAGCACCAAATAGAAGTATTGAAGCAAATAAAAGCTTAGTATTTCTCTTATCCATAGAATAAAAAATAAAACCTAAGTACATAAAGGCAAAAGAAGCATCAATAAAAACATAAATTGGAAGAAGATAATAAGCAAGGTGGCGTTTATGCTTATAAATAAAAAGAAAGACTAAAAGAAGAAAGAGAACAAGACCTGCCCCATCCACCATAATACCTGCTGAATTTATCCCCGGTAATAAAAGATAAATAAGTACATTCCATAACTTATCACTTTGCTTCTTGAAAAGTGACTTAGAAATATCATAATATAAAAATGCACCAACCGCATGCATAAATATCATAGGAAGTCTAAGTCCTAAGTCATTTTGTCCAAAAACAAAGGTCGAGAGTCTAATAATATAATGAAGTAAGCTTGTTTCATTAAAGAATATATTTGCTTCATAATAAGAGATAGAAAGTTGGGAGGTAAAAAATAAAAGTAATAATGTATGCATTCCGACAAGAGCAGAAAGCTTATACACATTTGAATTAGGCATTTATAACTTCAAAAAGTTATCGATCATCTCGTGACCATGTTCACTCATAATAGACTCGGGATGAAACTGAACACCATATATCTGTTCACCTTCAATTTCAAGTGCCATGATTTCATCATCATCTGCACTTACAGCCGTTACCAAAATACATTCAGGAATACTTTCTTTTTCTACTACCAAAGAGTGATAACGTGTTTCTGTAAAAGTTTCAGGAAGCTTGTTGAAAATAGCTGTCTTTTTTGTTGTTACTATGGTAGAAGTCTTTCCATGCATCATGTTTTTAGCCCTTACAACCTTAGCCCCGAAAGCTTGAGCAATACTTTGATGTCCTAAACAGATACCAAAAATAGGCTTCTTACCCTTAAAGCGTTCAATCACTTCAAGTGTAACACCTGCATCATCTGGTGTTGCTGGCCCAGGAGAAAGAATAATCTTATCTGGATTAAGTTGGACTATTTCATCCACGGTCATTTCATCGTTGCGGATTACTTTTAGGTCTGCGCCTAGTTCACGGCAATACTGAACAATGTTGTATGTAAAACTATCATAATTATCTATCATTAAAATCATAAGGTGATTATAGCGGATTTATTTTGTTACTTTTCTTGTTTTGTTTCTTTACCTAGTAATTTTGGTTTTTCATCTGAACTTGATAATAAGTTGCTATATTTTTATTATGCTCCCTCACTTTCTTCGACCGCGAATGAAAGTAAGCAAAGAAGCTCCCGAAGCGGGCTTCAAGTCGGGTAGCTACCCGATTCCTTCATTCCACTTCTTTTATCTCTAAAAATGCAAAACTCGCTACGCTCAGACAGTTGTATTTTCTTCACGAGAAAAAAGAACCTCCAGTCAGCTTTGCAGAGGCTTCGAAAGAACTCATAAGGGAACGCATCAATAAATGTAAAAGCTAAGGCTTTTCTAAAGAAACATCGCTTCGCGACCGCCACGGCTTGTTTTATCCCTAGCCATATAATTAAACAAGAAGTATATATTTTGGCGAGGAAGTTTCACAGAAGCCTTAGCTTCTGAATTATTAGATGCGTCACCGTTTTAAATGTGGCAGAGCATCTGCAGAGCCGAACGTAGAGAAAGTTTTAACGTTAAAAAAACCTGACTGTCTGAGCAAAGCGAGTTTCAGGTTTTTAGTTAAAAGTTTCTTGGAGAGAGGGAACTTGACAGCTGTCAAGCTTGAAGCCAGAAGAGCGAGCTTTTCGCTTCCTTTTGTAAACTCCGCTGCGCTACTCTCGATAGAAAAGGATGAGACACGTTAAAAGAATAGTTCTTAGATTAAAACATATCTACTCATAATACTCAGAAAGTCGAAGTTTCCAAACAGCACACTCATCCAAAAGCTTCTCATCCTTATATTTCAAAGCAGCCTTCTGCAAACCTGCACACATAACAAGTATCTTTTCTCTAACAAGAGGATTTTCAGCATGCTTAAAAAGCGAAATAACATGCCATCTATCTAAAAACTTGTACTTAAGAGAAAGCTGATCATCAGCCCCACCATACTTATTCACAAGTTTTTGAGGAATGAAATCAATTTCATCCTCTTTTAAAATCCGTAACCATAAGTCAAAATCTTCACAAACTTCAAGACGTTCATCAAAACCACCAAGTCTTTCAAAATACTCTTTATTGATAAGAACCGAAGAAGGAGCGATATTGCAGTTGTCTAATGAATCTTCAAAAAGTACTTTTTCAGGCTTTTGAAACTTTTTAGGAATAGGCCATTCTTTGCCATTACGAATCCAAACCTCATCCGTGTAAGATACCATTGAGTCTAAATTCTTTTTATGATGAGCTACTTGAAAGGCAAGTTTCTTGGGGTGCCAGGTATCATCTGAATCTAGGAAGGCTATCCATTCATTAGAAGCCATCATTACCCCATTGTTTCTAGCCGTTGAAACGCCCATATTGTTCTGTCTAAGAAGGGATACTTCCTCATATACTTTGGCAACTTCAGATGTTGCGTCAGATGAGCCATCATCTATTACAATAATTTCTGAGGCCTTGTACGATTGAGCTAATACAGAGTCAATGGCTCTTGCTAGTGTAGAAACACGGTTGTAGGCGGGGATGATTACTGATATTTTCATTTTATACGACTACCAGGTTTTTATCTCATTGTATAAACTGTCACGTTCTACTGGCGTGAAGCCTGAGTTTTTAATAAGTCCTACAAATTCATTTAAGTCTACTCCTGAGGCAGAAGCCGCTCCTGCTGCTGAGTTGATTGACTCTTTTTCAATCGTTCCATCTAAATCATTACAGCCAAACTCTTGAGCAACTAAGGCTAGGTTTACTGTTGAAGTTACCCAGTAAGCTTTAAGATTGGCTACATTATCTAAAAGTAGTCTTGCAATGGCGTAAGTTTTAAGTATTTCTTGACCCGTTATAGCCTCATCAACCTTTAAAAAGTTATTTTCTGTCTGGTACACAAGGGGAATAAAACAGTTAAAGCCGCCTGTCTTATCTTGAAGATCGCGAATACGCATCATATGATCTATTCTATCTTTTCTTTCTTCTACGTGACCAAAAAGCATGGTTACATTTGATTTCATCCCTCTTTTATGCCATTTTTCATGTATAGTAAGCCATTGTTGCGAAGYAACTTTTCCCTTACAAATATAATCTCTTACTTTTTCATCAAAAATTTCAGCCCCACCACCAGGAAGAGAGTCCACTCCATTTTTTATCATGATATCAATAATTTCGTCATAAGACTTATCATATTCTTCGCTTAAAAAATGTATTTCTGCCGCTGTTAAGGCCTTGATATGCATGTCGGGGTATTTAGCTTTTATCTTTGAAAATACCGTTGTGTACCAATCTAAACCTGTTTCAGGATTATGCGCAGAAACAATATGCACTTCAGTGATACCACGACTCGCGATGTCATCAACAATCTCCATTATTTCTTCATGTTTTAGTGTATAAGGCTTAGGATTTTTTCTTGATGCAGAATAGGCACAAAACTTACACACATCCTTACAGATATTTGTAGGATTAATGTGTCTATTGATATTAAAATAAGTCTTTTTAGCATGAAGTTTTTGACGCACTGTGTCTGCTAATTCACCTAAAACAAAAAGGTCAAGTTCATATAGAGATAAGGCTTCTTCATAGTTTATACGTTCACCGGCTTTAATTTTTTTAATAATGTCCATAATTTATACATACCATTTTATAATTTTTTGAATTATAGCGTATAATGACAATAACCATATATAAGGTAGAAAATGGACTTAGCTCAACAAATTGAAGACCTCATCGAGAACAAGGCTCCCGACTTTGAAATATCTAAACTTTTCAAACAATATATTGCAGAATATAAAGAAGGTCTAAACCAGCTTTTTGAAGCCAGTCAAGGTAAAGATTTTCTCGTCAGGCACACCAAACAACTTGATCATATTATTAAAACAATGTACAAAATTGTCCTGCGAAAAACCTTTCATGATTATGTTCCCCTACGTAATAATATTCCTATCTCTATCGTGGCCTTAGGCTCTTACGGAAGGGAACAACTTTGCGTTCACAGTGATATTGATCTTATGATTGTTTTTGAAAAGTCTGAGGGTTTTAATATTGAACATCTTATTGAAAAATTTTTGTATATAGCCTGGGACGCGGGTCTTAAACTAGGGCACAGGGTACATGAACTCTCCGATTTACGTTCCGCCGCTACCCAAGACATCACCATTAAAACAGCTTTCTTCGAATCTAGACATATTATTGGTTCAAACTTTTTATGGATGAGAACAACAAGAGAATTAAGCCTTATTCGTGCCTTTGAGCCTAAAGAGTTTATCCTAGCTAAGATGGAAGAAGCAAAAATAAGGCGAAAAAAATATCCATCTTCTATGCAGCCAAACATGAAAGAATCTATTGGTTCCCTTAGAGATGCTAACCTTTTATTTTGGATTGCTTATACTTTATTTGGAGTAACAAGTCTTAAAGACCTTAGCGGTTCCATTTTCCCTGAAGAAGAATATAAAGAATACCGTATTGCCTTAGAACTTCTTTTTCGCGTACGTTCAGCCCTTCACCTTATAGCAAATAAACAACAAGACGTACTTGTTTTAGAATATATTCCCGAAGTCACTRACAAGCTTGGTTTTTCTTCTCAAAGACTTTTAGTAACAAAGACCATGCRTGCGATGTGGACTATCAACCGTTTTACACAAATATATACACATAAACTTACCCGTGCCTTTGTTTATGAGAAGAAAAATATTCCTAAACTTCGACAAGGGAAAAAGAAACATAGTTTTTATGAATTAAACAATACTATTTTTGTTTCCTTTCACGTCAAAGAAATTCAACGCAGTGAGCTTCTTGAGTTTTTAGTAAGCATAGAAGACAAGGAGTATAACTTTGATCCCTCTGTGTATAAACGTATAAGTTCTGCCCTTATGCAAGGCCCTCTTAGTAAAAAAGAGCACAGTCAACTTCTAAAACTTTATTCTCGTCGGTATYTACATTGTATTTTAGAACTCTTTTTTAATTCAGGAATACTTGCTGATATTATTCCTTCTTTTTCTAAGGTTATGTTCTTACCTCAGTTTGATGGATATCACACCCATCCTGTTGATATGCATTCACTTATGTGTATTAAGGCCCTTGAAAATATTCAAGACCCTCTAGCACTTGAGCTTTATAAAAGTTTTACCCATGATGAAAGAACCTTACTTCACATGACAACCCTTTTACATGATGTAGGAAAGGGACGGACTCAAGATCATTCTTTAGTTGGTGCTAAACTTTTTACGGCCTATATGACTGAATTTAATATTTCACCTGAACTTGTAGAAATTGGGACACGTTTGATTAAGCACCATATTGCCATGAGTCGTGTTGCCTTTCGAGAAGATTTTTATCATGAAAAGGTACTTTTTTCTTTTATATCTAAGGTACAAAATGAAAGAACCCTTAAGCTTCTTTTTGTACTTACTTATGCCGATATAAATGGGGTGAGTTCAAAAACATACAACTCCTTTAATGCTAAACTTTTACGTGAGCTATATTATGCTTCTTTAGAAGTGATAGATAATAAAGAGATGATTTCAGAAGCAAGGAAAAGACGCAAAAGAGAAGACGCTCTTAAGAAGAATAGCTCTTTTCTTGAACTAAGCAGATTACAACAAAAACGTGTGCTTTCAATTGAATCAAATTTATTTTTTATCAAAAATAAGCCTCAAGAAATTGTTGAACTTTTTCAAGAAGCCAATAACTTAGATAAGTTTAAACATAAAATCTCTAATCAACCAAACCTTGTGATAGAAATCTTTAAAGATATCCCCCTTAATCTTGGATACCTCCTTGGAAAACTAAACTTCTTAAACATTGCAGCTATGGATATCTTCAAGCTTTATAATGAAATCAAGTATTTCAAAATAGAATTTTCTCAAAGTATTGATGAGGACGAAATTTCTTTAATAGAAGAGATTGTTGAAAATGCCTTTGATATGAATAAAARKWTWGNKMTTAAGAAACCTCTTATTACTGAAGATGAGATAAGCCTTGATTGCGAGCATTCAAATACCTATGCACGACTTAGTATAAATACAAAAGATCAAAGTGGATTGTTAGCCTTTGTTATTAAAACCTTTGATGACGAGGCCATTGATATTACTACTGCTAAGGTACATACGATAAAAAATCGCGTTCGTGACCAATTTTTAATAGAAAAACACGGAAATGTTTGTCATAATGCCGAAAAAATAATAGATAAACTTGTCAATAGGGATTAAAAATGTGTGGAATTGTTGGATATATCGGAAAAAATAATATTAAAGACATCCTTTTAGGGGGACTGGCTGAGTTAGAATACAGAGGATATGATTCTGCAGGAATTGCTGTTTTACAAGAAGAGAATTTTTCTATTTATAAAGCGGTTGGAAAGTTAGAAAACCTAAGAAATAAAACTCAAGACTTTCATCCTGAAGGTTTTTCCATAGGAATTGGCCATACAAGATGGGCAACACACGGAAAACCAACAGAACTTAACGCCCATCCTCATGTTGGTGAAAACTCTTCTGTAGTGCATAATGGTATTATTGAAAATTATCAAGAATTAAAACTAAGGCTTCAGGCAGAGGGCTTTCATTTCTTATCTCAAACCGATACTGAAGTCATCGTACATCTTTTTGAATCACACCTAAGAAATAGTAAAGACCCTATAAAAGCTTTTAGAGCCACACTTGATGAACTAGAAGGTGCTTACGCGATTCTTCTTATCACTAAGTCTGTCCCTGACACTATCTTTTTTGCGAAGAATGGCTCACCTATGCTTATTGGTGTTGCAGGAGATGAAAAACACTTTGCTTCTTCAGACACACCTCTTATTGGTTTATGTACAGATGTTATTTATCTTCATGATGGTGAGAATGGATATCTTTCTGCTGATTCTATTGAACTCTTTAATGAAGACTATGAAAAAATTGATCCTGTTTTAAAACCTCTTCCTTCTTCTAAACTATCAGCTCAAAAAGATGGGTACAGATTCTTTATGGAAAAAGAGATTTATGAGCAGTCTCATGTTATTACCGATACCTTAATGGGACGCCTTGGTGAAGCAGAAGTAAACTTTGAAGAATTAGACCCTGAACTTTTTACAGGTATTAATGAAATCAAGCTTTGTGCTTGTGGTACTTCTTACCATTCAGCCCTAGCGGCTTCGTATCTTTTTGAACGTTATTCAAAAATTCGTTGTTCGGTAGAAATTGCCTCTGAGTTTAGATATAAAGAGCCTCTTCTTTGTAAGGATACACTTTTTATTGTTATCTCCCAAAGTGGTGAAACCGCCGATACCTTAGAAACACTCAAGATGGCAAAAAAAGCCGGATTAAAATCTTTAGTTATTTGTAACGTAGATAATTCTTCTATGGTAAGAGAGGCTGACGCTTCTATCTTAACAAGAGCAGGCATTGAAAAAGGGGTTGCCTCTACTAAGGCCTTTGCAACWCAAATGGTCGTGTTTTGGATGTTATCACTTTATCTTGCCAAACAACGTTCTTCTATGACCTCAACTGATATAAGCGAGCATATTTCTTTATTAAGAGAAGTACCAGCAACCGTTGTTGTTAAAGATGAGTTACATGAAAAGCTTCGTCGTCTTTCTAAGCGTTATTTACATGGGCATGGTTTCTTTTTTATTGGAAGGGATGTTTTCTATCCTCTTGCCTTAGAGGGCGCATTAAAACTAAAAGAAATCTCCTATCTACATGCTGAGGGTTATCCATCAGGTGAAATGAAACACGGACCTATTGCCTTAGCTGATCCAGAATTATTTACTATTGCACTTATGCCAACAAATCTTTTATACGAAAAAACAAAGTCTAATGTAGAAGAACTTTCAGCTCGTGATAGTACAATTTGTGCTATTTCTGCTAGAGAGTTTGATAAGGCAGATGACTTCATTAAGATTAAAGAACGTTCACATTATATGCATGAATTTTTTGAGATGATGGTGGTTTTACAGATTTTATCATTAGAGATTTCTGTTCGTCTTGGTAATGATGTTGATATGCCAAGAAACCTTGCCAAGTCAGTTACTGTAGAATAATATAAATAAGGCTAATGCCTTATTCTCCTATTTCTTTTTTTCTAAACTCTTAGCTATACTATAAAATATACTTATTAATACACAAGAGGTTTATGACAAATGCATACAAATAAAAAAGTCCTTATTATCATTGCCTTAATGCTGATCTTATTAGCCGCAGCTACTATTATAAATGTAGCGATAAACTTTAGAGACTATTCTTATAATAATGCTCTTGAAAAATCGAAAATGACAGCTGAAGTTGTTAGAGATGGTTTAACCGCACATATGGTTAATGGGATTATGGATAAAAGAGATTTCTTTTTAAGCAATATTTCTAATTATGATGATGTAAAAAAACTTTGGATTGTACGTTCACCTAAGGTAGACACCCAATATGGTCCAGGTCTTCCACAAGAAGAACCACGGGACCCTATGGATGCTAGGGTACTCAAAAGTGGTATTATGGAAAAGCAAATATCAGAAGACGCAGATACTGCTAGTCTTAGAGTATCTATCCCTTATATCGCATCTTCCATGGATTCACCCAACTGTTTAAGCTGTCATCATGTCAATGAAGGCGATGTTCTTGGTGTTATCAGCATGGAGTTTGATATTAGCCATACCCGTAATGTTGGAATGTTTACCGTATTAAGAATCTTCGGATTAAATGTCATCTTTATTATTATTGCCTTATTTTTAACAAACTACTATATCAAACCCTATATGGAACTATTTCAAAACCTTCAAGAAGGGATTAAAAAAGCTCATTTAGGAGATTTCACCCACCGTTTTACTACTAATATCAAAGGCGAAGGAAAAGAAGTTGCTGATGATATGAATGATCTTTTTGAAAAAATGCAAGATGCCTTTGGAAATATTAAAGAGCAACTTCGCACCTTTGTCGCACGATCAAATATCTCGGACTCAGATCCCTTGCATGAGGCAAGTAGTATTATTAATGAGCTTTCTGATATTTATAAATTTAAAAAGACTATAGAACTTGATAAGGATAAGTATTCTATCTATAAACGTATTTATCATCTTCTAGAACAAAAGTTTGAACTGAAGCATTTTGCACTGTATGAGGTCAACCATACAAGAAAAGAACGTAATCTACTCTTTATAACACAAGGAAAAAGTTTTTGTTCTCATGAAGCTGACATAGACGCTCTTGAGTGTAGAGCCTATAGAACATCAACAGATATCATCTCCACCGACTTTCCAGAACTTTGTACTTCTTGTACCTGTAATGGAGAAGTTGAATATGCTTGTTTACCCTTTGCCATAAATAATGACTATACCTTAGTCTTATCCATCTCATCTAAAACAAAAGAGGAGTTAGGTGATATTTCTGACAAGATTACAAGTATTAAAAATTATCTTGAAGCGGCTAAACCTGTAATTGAGAGTAAAATCCTTATGGATGTACTAAGAGAGTCTTCGTTGAGAGATGGACTAACAGGTTTATATAACAGACGATTTCTAGAAGAACACATAGAGCAAGAACAGACTCAAATTCAAAGAGATAAGACCTATTATGATATTTTAATGATTGATATTGACTTCTTTAAACTTGTTAATGACACTTATGGACATGACGTAGGAGACACTGTTATCAAAGCCCTTAGTGAGATTTTAAAAGAGTCCATCCGTGAAGCTGATTTAGCCATTCGTTATGGTGGAGAAGAGTTCTTAATTCTTCTACGTCATACAAGTCCTGAAGCGACTCAGAGAATTGCCTCTGCTATTCATGAAGGATTTAGAGCAAAGAAGTTTATCATTGGAAGTGAAACCCTAGAAAAGACCTTAAGTATTGGTATTGCTAAGTTGCCACAAGATGCAGACTCTATTTGGAAGGTTATTAAATACGCTGACATAGCCTTATATGAGGCAAAAAATACAGGAAGAAATAAGATAGTTTATTTTGAATCTAAGATGTTTGATGGATATTAAAATGGGAAATTGGAAATTGAGCTTCGCAAACTGAAGTTTATCCTACTCTTGCTCTTTCCGTTCACCCTTCCCCACTAGCGAAGAAATCCATTCTCCAAATAAGTAAAAGACCGAGTCTTTTACTTATTTCTCATTTCTACCATTTTACGCCTGAGATAAGCGATCTTAGACTGAAGAGGAAGTTCTTTAGGGCAAACATCTTCGCAGCCTAAAAGACTCATACAACCAAAGACTCCGTCTTCATCCCCTACTAAAGAATAATATTCCTCATCGGTTCGTTTATCTCTTGGGTCAATTAAATAACGCGCAACCTTATTCATGCCTACCGCACCTACAAAGTTTTCACGCATTAAGATAGTTCCACAGCCTGCTACACAACATCCACATTCTATACAACGGTCTGTTTCATAAATTTCATCTGCTAACTCGGGTTCCATTTTTTCTTCAATTCTAGAAATATCAACTTGTTCTTTTTCTTTTGTGTGAATCCAAGTTTGCAAACGCTCACTCATCCCATCCATCCATTTCCCCGTATGAATAGAAAGATCACCTATGAGCTCAAATAAAGGAAGTGGGGCTAACATAATATGCTCATCCATTGTTGACGTTAAGGTTCTACACGCAAGACTAGGCTGTCCATTTATAAGCATCGAACATGAACCACAAATCCCGGCCCTGCACACAAAGTCAAATTTTAAAGAATTATCTTGAAATTCTCTGATTTCATTTAAGGCAATAAACAAGGTCATTCCCGGTGCTTCTGCTACTTCAAAGGTTTCTACATGCACCTTATAATCTTTAATATTTGGGTCTGACCTTAAAACAGATATTTTTAGGGTTCTTCCTTCAGTGCTAGTCATCAAATTTCTCCTGTAATCTTTCGTTTTTACCCTGATACACCTCAGGCAATTTATCACAATATGGCATTAAGGCTTCTTGAATATCAAAGCGACTCTTACCCTCTTCTTTCATTTTTTCTCTAAGTTCTTCAACCTCATCCGTACGCTTTTGAGTGTCTTCATGATGAATGGTCATGTCTTTTCCATATCCCCTAAAACCAGGAGGAAGTTCCATACTTTTAATATCTAGGTCTTCATATGAAAGAGTTGGTTCTAGGTCATCTGAATTTTTCCATGTTACAAGGGTACGTTTCAACCAGTTCTTATCATCTCTTTCGGGAAAGTCTTCTCTTGAATGCGCCCCTCTACTTTCGGTACGTTCAAGCGCGCCTTTAGCTGTACAAAGGGCTAGCTTTAACATTCTTTGAACGCGATAAGCATTAAAGAGTTCAGGACTCGCGGCCAAAGACTGAGTCTTTACTTCTATATTTCGAGAACGTTTAAGCAAGTCTTTTAAGGCGTCTACTGCTTCTTGCAAGTCATTTCCATTTCTAAAAATACCTACCTTATGCATCATAATATCTTCCATAGCCCGACGGAGTTCATAGGCTTTTTCTCCGTTTTCTTTTGGTTGTAACAAATATTCAAGCTTACTTTGTTCATCATTAATGAACCTTGATATAACCTCTGTTGAAATATCAATATTACTTTCAGGTGAGTCACAATAATCTGAGATAAACTCCGCACATAACATACCCGATACCACAGTTTCAGCCACGGAGTTACCCCCAAGTCTGTTAAATCCATGCATATCCCAACACGCAGCCTCTCCACAAGAAAAAAGTCCTTTAAGGGTACGAGACTCACCCCTATGGTCGGTTCGAATACCCCCCATAGAATAATGCTGCGTAGGACGAACTGGAATCCAATCAACTGCAGGATCAATACCTAAAAAGTTTTCACAAATTTCTTTAACTTCCCTTAGGTTTTTTTCTATATGTGCCCGTCCTAAGATGGTAATATCTAACCATAAGTGATCTCCATACTTAGACTTAACACCCTTACCTTTTCGTATATGCTCCGTCATCCGTCTTGAGACAACATCTCTTGAAGCTAATTCTTTTTTCTCAGGCTCATAATCTGGCATAAAACGGTATCCATCTACATCTCGTAAAAGTCCACCATCTCCTCTACAGCCTTCCGTTGTTAAGATACCAACAGGAACAATCGCTGTGGGATGAAACTGTATGGCTTCCATATTACCAAGTGTGGCCACACCTGTTTCAAGAGCAATCGCCTGCCCCATTCCCTGACAAATAACTGCGTTCGTAGAAATGGCGTAAATTCGTCCATATCCACCCGTTGCAATGGTGGTTGTTTTAGCAATATAAGCTACTAATTCGCCCGTCATTAGATTTCTTGCTACACACCCATAACATCTTCCATTTTCATGAATGATAGACATAGCTTCCATACGTTCTCGTACTTCTATCTTTTCTTCATGTGCCTTATTGTCCATAGCATATAGCATAGAGTGACCTGTTCCGTCTGAGGTATAACAGGTACGCCATTTTTTAGTTCCACCAAAATCACGGGCATTAATTAAACCATGTGCCGCATCACTTTCTGTTAGGGTGACTTTTTCAGCATTTATAACAACCTGTCTATCTCCACGAGTAACTCTCGTCCAAGGAACACCCCAGGCTGCTAATTCTCTAATGGCCTTTGGAGCAGTGTTTACAAACATTCGTACTACATCTTGATCCGCGCCCCAATCAGAACCCTTTACCGTATCTTCAAAATGCACATCTTCATTATCTCCATCACCCTTTACTGTGTTAGCAAGACTCGCTTGCATTCCACCTTGAGCCGCAGCTGAGTGAGAACGTTTAGGAGGGACTATACTAAGCAGTATTACATCATGTCCTCTTTGCTTAATCCCCGTTGCCGCTCTTAGTCCTGCTAAGCCACCACCAATAACGAGGGCGTCTGTGTATGTAATTTTCATGAAGCAACCTTTGCACTAATATACGTCGGCACGTATCTTTCACCTGCCTTGTCCTTATGTTCATAACCAATCTTCATGTATGCTGCTAATGTAGCCAAACCCAATCCCATAAAAAAGATAGTGATTGCCCATTTTATTTTCTTTAGGTTCTTTCTAGAAGCCTTTGCATCTTTACCTTCAAACCATCCCCATTTAACACAAAGTCTATATAAACCAATAGAACCATGGAACTCAACAGCTACCAGTAAAAGAAGATAAAGAGGCCACATCCAACCCGACACCATTCTATCTGCAGAGGCGTAAGGCCCAATATTATCAGAATTCACCATAATGACAAAAAGATGAATAGACCCCAAAAAGAACATGGTAAAGCCTGTAATAACTTGAATAAACCAAAGATTTGTATCAGAATGTTTAAAACGTACCGCATGTTCTCTAAAGACTCTAAACTGCTTATAAGAACCTGGGAATTTTCTAATGGCTATAAGTGCGTGGGTAATAAAAACAATAAAAATAAAAATAGCCGTTACCGTTACAATTTCAGGATGAGCTTCTCCTAAAACGTATTCGCCTTCCATCATCTTCGTTACAAAGTACATCGCGTCTTTTGAAATAAGAATACTCGATACAAAGAGCATATGTCCCCACATAAACAGACCTAAAATAAGACCTGTTGCACTTTGAATATAATCAAGTTGAGCAGGTACCCTACTCTTTTTTACAAGGGACTCTAACTCTACTCTTTTAGCCAGTTCAACATCACTTTGCATATGGATCCTTCGTCTTCATTTATTAATTTTACTCAAAAAGTTGTGAGATTTACTCACAACTTTTTGAGGTATCCTTTAAAATATTTCACTAATTTAAATACTATATCACATTTATAGAATTCCATAACATTAACCTATGTAATTGTATGTATTATAAAAGGGATGTAACTTTAAACCTCATCTTGTATCTTTTTAATGGCTTCAATTTTTTCTTTATAATCTTCTTTCTTTTGTGATAAAAGTATAAGTTTTTCTTCATTTATTTCTACATATTCTTCTTTAGCGTAGCTAACAATCTTATACAGATAATTTCTTCTTGAATTTAAAAAACTTTCTACCTTATCAAAAGAAAAATCTTCCTTTAAACGAGCATATATATCTTCCACATGAGGCATATTCAAAGAAATATGCTGTGGGTCTTTTTCATAAGCATTAATTTGTTTAGTAAAATTCATCTCAAAATGTAAGATACTTGCATTTATCAACTGCTTATAAGACAAAGTAAGTACCCCATTTAAATAAGCGAATTTCTTTTTAAAAGCTGCTATATTTCCTTCAATAGCAGTATGATAATTAATTAAAACATTCTCATATACCTTTGAAGCAAAGTTTCGTGTGCCTGCAAATTCTAAGTCTGAGGCTATTTCTCTGTGTTTAGTAATAAGTTCATAAGGTTCTTGCCAAGTATGCACAGAGCTTTCTAAAAGTACATACACCTCTTTAAAAGATTTTGAGATAGAAAGTTCTGCGCGTTTTAAGCGTTTTTCTACCTTCTTAAACTTTTTATCAATATGCTGATCATCATAAAAAAGGTTCTTATATAAGGAATCACTGTCTATCCAAAACACTTCATATTCAAACTTTTCTATCTTAGTTCCTCTTAAAAATCCACCCTTATTCTCCTCATATCGGTGCTTTGTTTTTCTTTTAATGTGGGTGAAAATTTCTTGGGCTACTTCTAAAAGTATTTCATTTACTTCTTCATAAATAGCATTTAACTCTGTTTGCCTTGTGTTTGTAATCTCATCAAAAGCCAAAAGAAGTTCTTCTTGCTTAGAGATAATGACCTCTTGCAGGCTTTCATATACACCAAATATACTTTTATACTCAGATATTAAAATATCACAAATAGACCTTAATTCATTTTGAAGAGCAAAGGTCTTAGACTCTAAGGCTGAGGGTCTAATCACCTCATAAATATAATCAAGGACTTCTTGAATATTTGACTCATTAAGATTTTGTATATCTTGACTTCTATCTTTTTGTTTGATGTGTTTGATTTTTTCCTCATAAATGGAAAATGTATCTTCAAAAAAACCTAAGCCCTGTTCTGTCCCTCCAAGGCTTTCTTTAAACTCTAAGGAAATATCATGCATTGCCTCTTTTATAAGTACTTCTTTTTGTACAGAGCGCGATTCTAAGGCAAGCTTTGCAGAGATTGGTATTACCTCTTGAAAGTACTGCGAAAATTTTGATTTTACATGAGAAAGAGTTTTATCAATCTCTTCTTGGGAGAACTTATCTTTTTGATTCAGCACGCATAAGGATTTTTCTTTGAAGTGCTGCATATATTCTTTTAGAGTCTGTGCCTCAGACTCCTTTCCCGCATTATCAATAAGACTTAACCAAATAATCCCATCCACATCTCTTAAAACACTTTGCGTGGTTTGCGTATCAGATAAAGACTGAGAGTTTAAGCCCGGGGTATCAACAAAGGATATGTCTTTTAAAATCTCCATAGGCGCGTAAATGCTTAGGTACTTAATATCATCCACCTCATCTGCTCTTTGGTCAGTAAAGGTAGAAATATTTTCAATATTATGATACTCTTGGGCTCCATTTTTATAGGTCACTTTTAACTTATACTCAGGTCCATAGTTTATAAAATTCACCTTTGAAGTTACGGGAGTTATCCCTGTTGGTAAAATGTCTTTTGAAAGCAAGGCATTTAGAAAGGTAGACTTTCCTGAAGAGAACTGACCCGTAATAGCTACTTCCATAGGGTACTGAGAACGTCTTAATAACTTTTCAAAAAGATTTTTCAATGACACTGAAGGTAGAAACTTTTCTTCTAATAAGGCAAACCTCACTTTTTTTATTTGACCACTAATACTATCTTCAAACATCTCTTCTTTTTTACAATAAAGCTCCTGATATTCTTTAATAAAGGCACCTAAGTATTTCATATTTGACACCTTTTAGAGGCATTGCCTAAGACCTTTAATTGCTTATGTATATAAAGTGAGTGTTCACCTCTTTTTCCTTCATCTTTTTCATAATTTATAAGACTATAACTTAAAAGTTCTTCTTCGTCTTCAAGATTTTTTTCAAATATTACTAAGGGCTTTGATAGACTAATATAGAGTTCTTCAATCAAAGCCTTAGCTATCACTTCTACCTTAAGGTTTAATTCTTCATTTAAGTTGTCATAGCTTTCTTGTAAGTTTTCTTGTACTTGCTGTGAAAGTGAAGAAAGGTTCTTTTCTTTTGCCTTTGAAAAGGCCTTTTGTAACTTTGAGCACAAGACATACGAAGCGTTTTGTACTAAACCTGCTTTAAAATGCTTATTTACACTTTCAAGGACAGAACCTTCTTCTATTTCTATCTCAGTAAGTTCATAAGACTCATATTGAAGGTGTATTTTTTTAGCAAGGGTCTGGGACTTTTGAATAAACTTATACCTATAATCTCTTAGTACATCAACCATCGTATCTTTCAAGGCAAGGTCTAAGGAAAGGTTTAAATTATCTAAAAACTCTTTTGTCTTCTTTTTTTCTAAGGAATAAGTAAAGTCATCCATAAGTCGTGATTGAAGCCTCGTCTTTGCTCTGAAAAGTTGCGCTTCAATAAAACTGTCTAAGCCTTTAGAAAAGGCATTTAGATCAGCCTTGCAAGAAAGTAATTCTTCCCTCATCTGAGAAATATTTTGAATATTCTCATCTTTTTTTAGATTGAGTACTTCTAACTCCTTGGCTATCTCTTCTTCATTTTTTGAAAGGAGCCTAAGTTCATACTGTAAAGAAGAAACCTGTCTTTCTATACTTTTAAAGAGTTGCGCTTTAGCTGAGTTAATAATCAGTTCACTTTTTTGACTATCTTCCCCATACAAGGTCTCATGCAAGCTTTCTTCAAGTTTTAAAATACCAGTTTTTTCTAAAGAATATCCTTCTTTTAAGGCTTCATCCCCCTTACCTAACTTATGAAGCAAGGCCATCTTAGAACTAAGTGCTATAAATTCTAGGTTTGAGAGAATAAAGTCAAACTTGGATTCCTCATTTCGCCTCGCTAATTGGGTCTTGATACTTTTCTTTGTATATGAAACAACCTCTTTCAGCTCTTTTTCACTGACACTATCTGCCTTGGTGAGTATAATTAAGAGCTTCCCTATATTTTGATACATCAGAGCATCAATAATAAAATCAATATCTTTTTGCGTAGCCGACTGAGATACATTCATCAGATGTATCATAAGGTCACATTGACTTAGGTACCCCTTGGTTATCTCTTCTCTTTGAATAACCACATCATCTAATCCCGGTGTATCTACTATCTCTATCCCCTCTTTTAAGAAGTCAAGGTCAACCCCTAGTTCTATCTCCTTAATCAAGTTAGACTTATTATGCTTTGCGGAGGTGTATAAACTAAGGTCTTGCACCTTAATATCATCCACACGTCCCTCATCCAGTATATAGCTGTCAAATTCTTTTTCAAAGATGTCTTCGCTTTCTTTAACAAAAAGTGCAATTGCCTCAAACTCCTGAGCACTGTATATAATCTTTTGCCATTCTTTTTTAGACCAGTAAAAGACCCGGGCATAAGGCTGTGAAGAATATTTCAATAAGCTTAGATTCGCCGTTTCAGGAACAACTGAAGTCCCTAAGACTTCTTTTCCCATTAAGGCATTTAAGAGCGTAGACTTGCCCGCGTTCATTACCCCCGTAATACCAATAGAAAACTTTTGCTTATTTAAATAATCTTGAATCTCTTTTAGTTCATTTCTATAACTTAGATTTTCACCAAGGTCTTGAAGCTCCTTGATAAAATTCATCATCTCATTTTTTTGTTCTAAAAAATCTTTTTTATTATCTTTTTCATCTATATTTAGTGTTTCTTCAAAACTATGAAACTCATGGGGGTCAAAAAGGCTAATAAGTTTTTCACAGTTTTGTGTACTTAAAAGTTCTTTAGTTTCTAGGTACTTAAAGGATGTATGTAGTTTATGGATATATTGTTTTGACTTCTTTTCTTGAATGCGCTTTATAAGATGAAATTGCAGTAAATGGAGTTCTTCAAAGCTATTAAGACTGAGTGTACTCATTTGCTTAAGGAAGTCCTTAAAACTAGACAGGGCAAAAAAATAAGAAAAGTTTTTTCTGTTGGTACTGAGAACAAGAGCAGAGACTTCACAAAAAAAATCTTCCTCCAAATCCTCTAAAACAAGGGCGTCTTCACTTGTATAATGAGCACCATGATACAGTAGAAAATAATCGTTTGTTAGACTCATATAGCCGTCCATGTGTTTAAATGTAAATTATTATAGCAAGGCTAGGCTTAGGAGAGTTTCACATTTTTAAACTAATTATTGCTTAAGGCACCTCTAAAAATCCTATATTCAAAAAGAAAATAAGTTCAGGGTAAACTATAAAGGGTTAAAAGGTAGAAGATATTATCTTTCCTGTAATTATTACTTTAAAATAGAAATAGTAAAGATGACTAAAAATCCGGCATCAGCTGAAAAGCAAAATAATATCACACAAAAAAGTGTCAGTCAAGCGCTTCTTGTTGAGCCTGCTTTATTGATAGGGAAGATGATTGTAAATAAGGGCTATTTACAATTGCCTTGTGAAAAAACTCATCGCAAACATAAGGGCCAAAGCTCTTATGTTTTTATTCATAAGAAAAGCCTGCTTTAAGCTTTCTTACTAAAAATAGGCTTGAGTGAATAATATAAGATATAAGCCCATAAAATGACACTCGAAATAATAGCAATAAGTCCTGCTTCTTCATGCATATGAACAAGAGATGAGGGGTCTATATCTGAAATTGAAAACACATAATCAAGTCCTAAACCAAATGCAACACTACCTATAGAAATGCTACTTAAGTATATATATAAGGACTTTGTTCCTAACATCTTCTTAACAACACCAATCGTCACGGTGTTCGTCGCAGGGCCTGCTGATAAAAAGACAAAGGCTGCGCCGGCACTTACACCTGAAAGCATTAAGGCCGCAGCAATAGGCAAGGAAGCTGTTGCACACACATACATAGGGATAGCGATAGCAATGACAATGATATAAGATAACCATGAGTACTCAATTAAAATATCACTTAGGTTCTGAGGGATAGCAATTGTAATAAGGGCGCCAATTAAAAGTCCCCAAAGTAGCGGTTTTGCAATATCAGAAAGAAGGGTTCCAAAGGCATAAGTAAAAGCTTTTTTTAGACTAAACTTTGCTTTATGCTCTGTACTTGAGCAGCATGAGCTTGCCTTTGTTGAACAGCAAGACGATTCTTCTGAGTCTTCTTGAGAGCTTAGAGGGGCTAAAGAAAAACTTTTTTTTCCTCTTGCAAAAGTCATTGGTTTAACCTCATCTTCTTTATCAAATATATTAGTTAGTATCCCCGCGACCATGGCAATAACCATTGAGGTAAAAATCCTATAAAGGGTAAATATCCATCCAAACATTCCATAAGTAGCTAAGATAGAATCTACTCCCGTAATGGGCGTTGAGATTAAAAAGGACAGGGTAGCACCCTTTGATGCACCTGACTTTTTAATACTTGTAGCCAAGGGAATAACCCCACATGAGCATACAGGAAGGGGAATACCAAAGATAGTAGACTTAATCACAGAAGAGATACTTTCTTTTCCAAGATGTTTAGTCACTAAGGTTTCAGGTACTAACTCGTGTAAAACTCCCGCAAAAAACAATCCAAATAAGATATAAGGGGCCATTGCGTTAGATAAATCGTATAAGGCAGTAAAAAATTCTATTAAATAATCCATACTTTTATTATACTATTTTTTACCTAGATTAATCTGAGTAAATATCGGACTAAAGGATGAAAATCGTGGAAATATATTTAATAAAGATATTTAATAAAGATATTTTATATATTTTTCAAGATATAATCATTTCAAATAAGGCTAAAAATTTCAAAGGCTAAAGTATGAATATGAATAAAATCGTTATAACAGTTATCTTAGGTTTAAGTCTAGCTACACCCATTATGGCAGGAAGTAAGATAAGTGAAGAGCTTATCAAATCAGCTAAAAAATGGGATGTTAAAGGTATTTCAGCAAAAGATCTTAAAAAGAAGATTGATAATGAAGATGATTTATGGATGCTTGATGTAAGAGAACCTTATATGCGTGGTGAAGGTTCTATTGAGGGTATGGACAATGAGGCTATCTCTTTAGGTGTACTAATCTTTGATGCGGAGTCTAAGTTAGAAGACAAAAATGCCTTAATCATTGTGTACTGTAGACAAGGAAAGTCAGCTGTTTTAGCAGCTAAAATGCTCGTTAAACAACTACATTATAAAAATGTTTTTTACCTTGAAGGGGGTCTTGAATCTTGGTTATTAGATGGTAATTCTATTTTTAATGACCTAGGTGAGCTAAAGATGGTTACAGAATAGGTTTTTTCGACACGTGTGCTTTTTTACTCTGCGTAGCGTGTCAAAAACACCAGAGTCGAAAAGAACACAAGTTTCGACACGTGTGCTTTTTTACTCTGCGAAGAATGTCAAAAATACCAGAGTCGAAAAGAATACAAGTTCGACACATGTGCTTTTCCATGATTCTCCAAGTCACTTACTATGTGAAGGGTAAAAGAATATCTTTCTTATAGGGTTAGCTTAACACTAACTCGTCAAAAAACATCTCTCTATTACTCTCAAAGTTGTCTACTAGAGTTGTAAAACATCCACCTAATTCTCTTACTGTTTCAATATTTGGTTCAATATATATTTTATTGCCTTTTTTCTCCATGGTAACGATATTTGCTTCTCGAAGCTCTTTTAAATGCTTAGAAATCGTAGGTAAGGAAAAGTCAAAATGTTCTGCTATCGTGCTGACACAGGTTGCATGAGCACTAACTTCTACATTTGGATCTTTTTTATCAAGTGAACAGGTATAACCTCCAGTAAAAACATTTTTAAAAATTAAAAAACGTGTTTCATTCCCAAGAGCCTTGAAAATTTTTATCTTTTGCTGCATATCTAGCATTTTTATCCTTGACTTTATTATAAAAAGATTATACCATATCGTTATCTATTTAGTTAAATGCCTAATTAGGCATTTAGTTATTAAATTAAGGATTGCAAATGATTAAATGGTTAATGAAGTTCTTTATGAACAAAGAAATATTGTTTAAGATGATGACGTATAAGCTTAGTAGTAATAAGAAAATTGAAGAGATAGTGGGAAGCTTTGCTCCCGCTTGCCAAAAATACAAGTTTGCGCTCTTACATGATTATGTTTATCATGAAGTAGTTGAATCAAAAGGTTTTCCTATTGAGAGAAAAGTGTATATATATGAAATATGTCAAGCCAAGGTGGCGGCCTTAGTCTTAACAGATGAACCTGACTTCGCACCCTTTATGCCATGTAGAGTTGCCTTATATGAAGAAGGTAATAAAGTGAGTATCTCAACACAAAATATGCAGATGATACTTGATACATTAGGAGACAACAAGGTTTTACAAGGTCAAACTTCTGAACTGTTTAAACACTTAAAACAATTAATGAATGAAATTCAATAAGGATATGAAAATGAAAAAAATAATTATTGGATGCTTACTCTTACTCTTAAGTACTTCGGCATATGCCGGACATGCTGAAACCGATAAACTTTTAGCAGAGGCTAAAAAAGAAGCAGGTGAGATGAGTCCACAGGCCTTGAAGAAGATGATAGATGATGAAAAAGATGTGATTATATTAGATGTAAGAGAGAGTGAACAACGAGCAGAGGGTGAGATTTATGCAGATGAGACCTATGCTATAACACGTGGTAATTTGGAATTTGAAATCCTTAATAAGGTTAAAAATAAAAATGCAATTATTGTGACCTACTGTCGTGGCGGTAGTCGTGGAGCTTTGGCAGCACAAACACTTAAAAAAATGGGCTATCAAAATGCAACAAACTTAAAAGGTGGACTTAAGGGATGGGCTAAAGCTGGTTATCCCATTGAAACAGGTTTAGGTATCACCTTATTAAGTAAGGAAGAATAAGTGATTACTTTTATTTTAAATCATCAGCCTTATGATGGGTCTGATATAGCTTATAATGCCTTACTCTTAGCCTCTACATTACATAAAAATGGGGAAAAGGTAAATATCTTTTTAATGAATGATGCTGTTGATTTGGCACGTGAAAAGATGAGTAAACCTGAACATTATGATTTTAATCTAGTAGAAATGCTCAAAGAAATGTATGGCAATGGTATTAGTTTACAAGTATGTGGTACCTGTAATGCTCGATGTGGTCTTTTAAAAAATGAACCTTATTTTGATGAAAAGGTTTCTTCGACAATGCAAGTCTTAGCTGATTGGGTAGCCAAAAGTAGACAAGTTTTAAGCTTTTAAATAAAACTCTATAGAGTTTTATTTAGCACCGCCACATTTTCCACTTCCACACTTCATCTCATGTTTAACTTCAGTTTTCATAGAACCATTTACGTCATGTAAACCTTTTTCGTCTGCATAAGACACAGGTGTAAAACCTTTTCTATTAATATTTTTCATAATAGTGTCTATATCTGTTTGCGTCTTATCATACTCAACCTCAACTCTTTGATCAGCACTTGTTGACTTAACCTTTACCATTCCCTTATCTTTAATAACCCTGTCAATAGCAATTTCACAGGCTTCACAGGTCATGCCCTTCATATTGATAGTTTTATGCACTACATTCTTAGGGTCTATTGGCTTTGGTCCTGTTTCTTCTTGACCTAGGTATAAAAATGCACCTACAGCAATACCCATAGTCACTACGATTGTTCCTAATATTTTAATGTTCATCTTTTCTCTTTATATTGTTTTTTAAATTCTACACTAAGATGACTAGTATTTAGATAAAATTGCTTATGGAAAAGACAATACTTATTACAGGATGTTCTAGCGGAATTGGCTATGACACTGCACATTATTTACATAAACATGGATACAGGGTCTTTGCATCTGCGCGAAAAGCTGAAGATGTTCAAAGACTCCAAAATGAAGGCTTAGACGCCTATCTCTTAGATGTTACCAAACCACAAACAATTAAACAAACACTAGAGGCTATCTTAAAAAAAACAGATGGTAAACTTTATGCTGTCTTTAATAACGCAGGCTACGGTCAACCAGGAGCGGTTGAAGACATACCAACTGAAGTTCTACGGGAGCAGTTTGAAACTAATCTTTTTGGGCTTCATGAGATGACACGACAAATTATTCCCATTATGAGAAAACAAGGATATGGACGTATTATTCAACATTCTTCGGTTTTAGGCATTGTTGCCCTTCGTTTTAGAGGAGCGTATAATGCTAGTAAGTACGCTATTGAAGGTTTATGTGACACACTTCGTTTAGAGCTTATGAATGATGATATTCATGTTATAACTATTAACACAGGGCCCATTCATACAGACTTTAGGAAAAATGCTACTAAAAAGTTTTATGAGCATATACATAAAAAGCCTACTGTTTTTGAAGAAGAGTATGAAAAAGAGCTAATTCCCCATGAAGAAGCGAAGAAGAAAGATCCTTTTACTAGAAATTCAAATGTTGTTATAGCCAACATTATGAAGGCCCTTGAAAAAGACAAGCCCCGTCCTAGGTATTATAATACTTCAGCCACGCACTTTCTAGGTGGACTAAAACGTATCTTACCTACGGCGATACTTGATAAAATTTTATTAAAAATATAAAGGACAAAAAATGATTTATACAGTTGAAATAAAGACTTCTTGTGAAGATATTGAAAAGAGAATTGAAAAAGAGGCAAAGGCTTTTGGACTTATGATGAAAAAGCATTATCCTTTTTCTAAAAATCTTCCTGAGGCTGGATTTGATATTAACACCCACGTATCTGTTTTTGAATTATGTAAGGCACCTATTGCAGCAAAGGTTTTAAACACACATCCTGAACTGTCTTTACTCTTACCTTGTCGTATTTCTGTTTATGAAAAAGAGGGAAAGGGCTACGTCTCAACCCATAACTTAGCTTCAATCTTTGAAAACCTAGAATGCGAAGCCGAATTAAAAAAAGAGATATTGGGTCTGTATAAAAATATTACAGACATGATGAAAAACTGGTAATTACTGGCTAAGCTCTATACTTGAAAAACAGATGTTTTCTTATGAACTTATAAAGATGTAAAATGGATCTTTGTCTAAAAACATATCAATCCATATTCCTTCTTCCCCTTTTACAAGGCTTGCTGCCTCTACTACATTTTCATAGGTTTTAGGGAGTTCAAATGTTATAAAAAGGTCTTTTTTCTGGAGCTTGCTCTTAATACTTCCCGTAATAATGTTACAAAACTCTCCAACCCCATCTTTTAAGGCCTCAATATCTGTGTCACTAATCTCTTCACCCATCATAGCACTTAATGTTCTACAGGCGATTGACTTAGGAAAAATAAGAAAAAAAGTTCCCGAAAAAGAACCTGAAAATTTCATCAGTGCAGCAAGTGGCATATCATCAAAATCACTTTTAAAATTACCTATACCGTGTTTCGATTTTTGCGCATCAAGTTCGGTTATCATACTTAATGTTTCAACGGCAGTATCAATAAACAGGGGTAAATTAGTAACAAGATTTTTAGAAATATGTAACTTTTTACCTGGCTTAGCTTTACTTGCTTTTTTAACATTAAGCACAGTTTGACTGATCGTTATATCAATTTTTTCTAATTGTGAAATATTTTTATAACTTTCGTTATCCTTGGCAATATACAGCTTATACTTACTACCGGTAAGTGCCTTCTTTATACTATCACGGGCTGCCTTGTTGGGTTCATACAGTAGTATCTTTAGTTCTTCATTTAAACTTTTTGGGTTTAAGAAAAGGGTGGCAGTTTGAATAGAATTAAACAATTTTATGGGATATTTTCCGCTAACTTTCTTTATTCGCTCAAAAAGAGCAGGACTATAATCAATAAAGGCGATATCCACCTTAATGTCCTTTTGAACTTTCTCAAAATTCTGACACAAAGAAACAATATCTTCTTCAGTAGCAAACGAACCACACTTTTTCATGGAAACAAGTACGCCCTTTGCATTCTTTTCTAAGGTATCCAAAACTTCTTTAGTTATAGAAATCGTATTTCGTAACTCAATTCTTCCAGAATAAATAAAAACAGGTAGTTCAGTTTGCATATGATCCATCTCTATATCTTAGATTATTTTTTATTATAGTAGCATATTTAAATTAAAAAACTTCTAGCAGATCAATGCAATCCCATAATGGTTTGCCTGTGAGATACGTCTAAGCTCTCGTAGTTCTTCTTCACTTAAAGAAACACTATACACTTGTTGCATCATCCTTAGTATCTGGTCATATGAACTAAAAGATAATTCTTCTTGGAAAAGTGCCTTATTTGCGATATAGCTATACACTTTTTGCATTACTTCTTTGTCAAAAGAACGCTGTAAGTTATGTAAATATAAACTTGCTTTTTCACCCTCAGATGCAAAAACTTTTTGAGCTCTACTGATTGCTATTTCAGGATTCATACCCTTAGCTTGTAAAAGGTCTGATATTTTTTCAAATGCAAAGTTAGATGCAAAACGTAGATGAATGGTGGGCGTATTAAAAAAAAGTATTTCGTTCATATTTTCTCTTTCTTATTCTTTCTGTTTAGATTCTAAAGAATAGCTGTGTGGAAAATGTGTGTGTGAAGAAGATATATCTATCTTCTCCCCTCAGAACTTCTATTTTGAAAAGTCTGGTGTTAAATCTCTATTAGCTAGATTTTCCAGTAGTACGGTTGCGTAAGAGCCCTTAGGTAGACTAAAAGAAAGCTCAAAGGTTCTATCTTTTGACTTGTACTCATGTCTAATAGATTTAGGATAGATAATTGCCTCTCTACGTGTACCAATGGCATTTACCGTTAGGTCATCAAAATGATGTTCAATTTCTCCTGCCATACCCTTCGCTCTCCAAGCCTTTGAACCTGCAAGAAGCCCTGTTGGTACTATCTTCTGTTCTTTATAAGGTTTGCGTATTTCTTGAATATCTGTAACATTTATCCATTTTTTGCTCTTTTTCTCATACATGATGTCACCCGGAAGAACCTTTAGTAAGCCGACTTGCTTTTTAAGAAGTTCACATTCTTCTTGAGATATGTTCATATTAACAAGAAGTTCTTCACAATCCTTGCTTTCAATATCTAAAGAAATTTCTATACGTTTTGCTAGCCAGTCATTAAAAAGATAAGACTGATAAGAGTGAAGCATAATACGATGAATCTTTTTATCCTTCATCATCACTTCGCCCTGAGCCACATCTCTGGATTTTTCAAAGTTACCTGAGTCTTTTCCAAAACGTTGATACCCAAAATAATTTGGCATACCATGACGCTGAATCTCAGACAAAACATCTTCTAAGTTACTTGCAGCTTCAGCATTAACATCATGAAGACGGATAAAGAAGTTATTTCCCTTTAAGTCTCCAATAGAAAGTTTCCCCTTGGCCTTAAAGCTTTCTAAGATTTTAATACGAGGATGTCTAAGTCTTTCTAAGCTTTTTGAAAACTTTAAAGGCACTGAGATATATTGCGTTGTAGTGGCATGTTTGTCTTTTAAACCCGCGTACCCAATGTTAAAACATTGAAGTTCTTCTTCTAAGATATCAAGAAGCTCAAGGGTAGAAAGTTCTTGTTTTTGGATCTTAGCAATAAAATAATTTCCCTTATCTTCAGGCTCATCCCATAAAGGAAGTTCTGTTACGATAAAGTCGTCTTTTGTTTGTCTAAATCTAAATTTAATGGGCTTATGGTTTTGTTTAAAAATTCGGTTCATATGTTTTCTTTTATTGATTTTACTTCATTTGTTAGTGTAAGTGTATCACTCATTACCTCAAAGTATTCTCCGACCTTAAGACTTTCAAGTTCTATTAGCTTACCTTTTTGTGAAACTTGGGCAAAGCCTTTTTTATTTTTGAGCTTAGGGTCTTGCAATACAAAGGCATTTCCAAGTTGCTTTAGTTCTTGGGTCTTAGCTTGTAAAAGGGTTTTCATCTGTCTAGGAAGAAGTTCTTGAAGGGGAAAAATCTCTCGCTTAGCTGATTCTAGGATATATCCCATTTTTTGATTAAAGTTTGCGCGGATTTGTTTTAACTCATCCATCTTCATCTTTAAACGATTTTCAATGGAATTTTGTGCATAAGAAAGTTTAAGATGTCTTATCTCAACTTCAGCTCTATTAAGCCTTTGAGCCTGCGTTCGTGTCAGTTGTTGCATCAAAGAATCAATGCTCATTAATATCTCATTAATATCCGGAAGTATCATCTCCATAGCTGCAGAAGGGGTAGGTGCACGTAAATCAGCCACAAAATCCGAAATCACCCAGTCTATCTCATGTCCCACCGCCGAAACTACAGGGGTCTTACAATGATAAATCACATTAGCAACAATTTCTTCATTAAATCCCCATAAGTCTTCCATAGACCCACCACCACGCCCAACAACAATGGCCTCATGATTATTTTTATCCGCTGCCTTAATAGCGCGGGCAATGGACTTAGGAGCATTATCACCTTGAACGACCGCATCATATAAGGATATCTTCACCAAGGGCCAACGGGTCTGCGCTACTCTAAGCATATCTTGTAAGGCAGCTCCCGTTTCAGAAGTAACAAGCCCAAGGCTCATAATATACTTTGGAAGTTCTTTTTTATGCTCAGGCGCAAAATAACCCTGTGCTTGAAGCTTAGATTTTAACTGCTCAAAGGCTAAGGCAAGTGCGCCCTGTCCTGAGGGTTCTGCTGAGAGTACATTAAGTTGATACTGGCCACGAGGCTTATACACTGTGATAGCGGCTTCTAAAACAACTTTCAGACCTTCTTCAAGTCTAAACTTAAGTCTCGAAGCATTCCCCTTAAACATTACACAAGAGATAGAAGCATTAGCGTCTTTCAGCGTGAAATAAATATGTCCGCTATTATGATAAGTCACACGGGAAAGTTCACCCTCTACGAAGTTTCGGATAAATGTAGTTTCCAAAAGGTTTTTTATTTGCTCATTAAGAGCGTCAACGGAAAGAATATTCATAATAAACCCTTATTTACCTAGTTATATCTTCTTTGCGATAATTAAAGAAGAGATATTCATAGAAAAGCTTTTAGAATACCTCACTTCAAAACCTGCACCTTCTAATTCTTTTTCCATTTTATCTAGGGTTAAAAAGCCTTCTATTGAGTTTGGAAGGTATTCATAAGCTTCTTTGTTATTTGAGATAGCTCCACCAATTTTGGGCAAGATATTATTCAAATAAAAGTCTGTGAACTTTGCAAGAACCCCAGGGTTTTCTCTTTTCATAAACTCTAAGATGACAACATATCCACCTGGCTTTAATACACGGTTAAATTCAATCAGTGCTTTTTCTCTTTCTACTACATTTCTAATCCCGTAAGAAATAGATAAAAAGTCAGCACTTGCGTCTTCAACGGGAATTTCTGTTGCCTTTGAAATTGCGTAATCAAACTTTGGAAACTTTCCTCTGGCTACATCTACCATCCCATCACTAGGGTCAACACCAAGAATCTTCTTTACATTTATACCATGTTTAGATGCGCGTTTCATCCAGTAGTCCATCATATCACCCGTGCCACAAGCAATATCAAGAATTAGATCAATCTCTTTATCACCCTTCATATCATAGGCCAAATCACAGCCTTTTTTACGCCATGTCTTATCAATTCCCATACTAAGAATACGGTTTGCTCTGTCATAGGTTGGTGCGATATCGTTGAACATTTCTACGATTTTTTCTTGATTTTCTATTGCCATTATTTCTCCATCCAAATCATTAAGTCATTGTCTAACTTAGTGCTTTGAAGTATTTTAAAATCTATCTTATCATTTGAAAATTTCATCTTGCCACCTGTACGAGGTGCAAGAAAACATAAATATCTATCTACAACATCCTTAGTGGCTTCAAACATTGAAGGGCCACCTTCTATTAAAATGTTTTTATATTCTATAAGTTTTTCAAAATTATCTTCGATAAAGACATTTCTATCTTTAATTTTAAAAAGAGGAATCTCTTTATCAAAACAAGCCGTGGCGGTCTGCGAAGCAGATGTTTCTTTAGTAAAGTCTTTACATCTAGTGTAGATAAGTACATCAGGAGCCTTTCCCTTAACTAATCTGGAATCTAAGGTCGGTCTGTCTTCTCTCACCGTGTTCCCCCCAATAACTATGAGGTCACATGCATTTCTAATCTCGTGAACCCTCTTTCTTGAAGTAGCATCTGAGATTAAACCCCCATCAATCGTTCCATCAAGTCTTTGCGCCCATTTATAGGTCACAAGGTTCTTTTTATTCCAAAGCTTAAAAGGTCTTAGTAAGTCTTCACCCTCTTTTGAACAAAGGTCATAGGTCACTTTTATACCGGCAGCTTCTAAAAGTTTAGCACCCTCTTTTGCCTCGGGGTTGGTATCACTTGATGAAATAAATATATGTTTGGGATAAAGTTTTGAAAGTAATGAAGCACAAGAAGGGGTTTTTCCCTGATGAGAGCAAGGTTCAAGTGTTGTGTAAATATCACAATCATTAAAAATATTATTATGGTTTATTAAGAGGTAATTATGAATATCAGCAGAGCTAATGAGTGCGTCTATCTTATTATCATTGCTAAGAGTTATATAAGCCTCTTTAAGCGCCATAACTTCTGCATGAGGATTTCCAGCCTTAGCATGAGCTCCGACAGCTATAACAGCTCCATTTTGTACTATTGTACATCCAACGGCAGGATTAGGATAGGTTAGGCCTTGAAACTGCCAAGCAGCCTCAATTGCCATCTTCATATACTCAATGTTACCACTCAAAATAAGTTGCAGCTCTTATTACTTCATCAAATGGAATGGTTTGTTCATTAAGATGTTCATCATTAATGGTAATCTTGTTTCCTTCAACCTTAAGTAAAGGGCCTTGAAGTACTTCGTTAGTAATCAGAACCACTTTTACTTTTTCGCCAATAGATGCCTTAAAGTGTTTAAGTGTTTTTAGTTTTCTTTCAATTCCAGGAGAGCTTACTTCTAGGCGGTAATCCCCTTTAACAGGAGGTGTTACATCTAAAAGTGGGTTAAGAACGCGGGTTACTTCACCACACTTATCTAAGCTAATGCCTTCAGTAGAGTTAATAAGGATACGGTAAATAGTATCTCCACCCTCACTTACAGTAACAATATCGTATAAAGACAGGTCCATAGACTCAATTACATTTTTAATATCAGATTCAAGACTCATCTTTATCTTCCTTGTTTTCTTCTTCAGGTTCTTTACTTATTTGTTTAAATAGACTTTCCATCTTAGCTACTTGAGCAAAATGTGTATCATATTCAAAGGTCATAATCGGACATCTATACCAACCTTGGTCTTGCATAATATAGGCTTCAATTCCAGAAAGTGCTCCACGTAAAAGTTTTAAATAAGCATTTTTTTCTTTTTCAGTATATTCATGTGCATCTAAAAAAACCTTAGCGTCAGWWCKTCCRCGTGARCACTGYACATCTACTATATTAATTTCATGAAGTCTTTTATCGTTTAGGGAGGCAAGCGCTTCAGGAATCAACTCAATTAAGAGTGATTCGGTACGCCTTTGTTTAATCTTTGCAGGGGTCACAGTTGTACTTTTTGCTCAACTTTTGAAAATGTTTCGATAACATCGCCAGGTATAACATCATTGTAACCTTCAATAACAACACCACATTCGTAACCGTTGCTGATTTCATTAACATCGTCTTYGAAACGTTTAAGTGACGTAAGTTCACCCTCGTAAATAACCACACCATCACGAATAACACGAACAAGTCCACCACGAACAAGTTTACCATCAACAACCATACAACCCGCAACCACACCCTTAGGAATTTTAAATACTTCCTTAACATCTGCTTGACCTGTGTTCGTCTCAGTAAACTTAGGACTCATCATACCTGTAAGCATTTCAGTAACATCATCTATCATATTATAGATAACATTATAGGTCTTGATTTCAACACCTTTTTGCTTAGCAGCAGCCTTAACTGCTCCTGTAGGTCTAACATTGAATCCCATAATCATACAATCATCTGAACCATTAGCTAAGGCTACATCATTTTCAGTAATTCCACCAACACCAGAAGAGATGATGTTTACCTTAACTTCATCATTACGAAGTTCAGTAAGAGAAGTACGTAAGGCTTCAAGTGAACCATGAACATCTGCTTTAAGAATGATAGAAAGAGTCTTAAGCTTACCTTCTTTAATCATTGCTGTTAAGTCATCCATAGTAGACTTAGTAGAGATAGAAAGTTCTTTATGTCTGTCATATTCATGACGTTTCATAGCGATTTCTTTCGTGTCTTTCTCATTTTCCATACAAACAAGTGTTTCACCCGCTGCTGGAACAATGTTTAGACCAACAACAACACCTGTTTCAGAAGGAAGAAGAACCTTAATAGATTTCTTCTGATCATTCATAAGTGCTTTAACACGACCATAAGCCGAGCCGACAACAATTGGATCACCAATGCGAAGTGTACCGTTAGACATAACGATAGTAGCCACTGGACCACGACCTTTTTCAATTGATGATTCAACAACAGTTGCCTTTGCAAGAGCGTTAGGGTTAGCCTTAAGTTCAAGAATCTCTGCTTGTAACATAATTGCTTCAAGAAGATTATCAACACCCTCACCTGTTTTAGCCGATAAAGGAATAAATTCAGTCTCACCACCCCATGCAACTGGAGAAAGACCATGTTCAGCCATTCCACCCATTGCCATGTCAGCGTTAGCACCATCTTTATCCATCTTATTAACCGCAACGATTACTGGGTTTCCAGAAGCCTTCGCCATCTTAATAGACTCAAGAGTTTGAGGTTTAACACCATCATCTGCTGCAACAACGATAACAATAATATCAGTTACATTAGCACCACGAGAACGAATAGCAGAGAAAGCTGCGTGTCCCGGAGTATCTAAGAATGTAATTTTTCTCTCATTATGAACAATTGTATAGGCACCAATATGTTGTGTAATACCACCGGCTTCAGTTCCTGCAACACGTCCTGAACGGATATTGTCAAGAAGTGATGTTTTACCATGGTCAACGTGACCCATGATAGTAACAACTGGTGGACGCGTCACTGCATCTGGATCAACTTCAACATCTTTAGCTGCTTGAGCATTTTCAAGATCAAAGGCAGCTTTTGGATCAATAGTCGTTACTTCAACTTCAAATTCTTCTGCAAGAATTTCAATTTCATCTTTTCCAAGGAAATCATTTTTAGTTGCCATTTTACCAAGGTCAAAAAGAACCTTGATAATTTCAATCATAGGTCTATTGATTTGTTCAGCAAACTCATAAACGCGGATATCCTCAGGAATCTCAACGCTTGTCACGATAACATCATCAGGTACATCTTTACGACGACGTTTCTTCGATCTACCACGAGATACAGAACGATTTCTAAAGTTATTGTTAGGACGACGTTGCTGCTGCTTTCCAGCATTAGCCGCGTTACGTGCTTCTCTTAACTTGCGTTCTTCTTCAATCGCTTTTTCGCGTTCTTTTCTTGCTTCTTCTTCACGGAAATCTAAAAGAACAACCTGATCTTGTTGGAAGTCCATAGAAACATCAGCCATGTCACCACCAAAGATATCCATACGGTTACCTTGGCCTTTAGAATGATGAGCTGATGCAGCTGATCTTTTCTTCTTTTTACCACCACGGCTTTCCATCTCAGCAATTGCTTCTGCTGACATTTTTCCGTAGCTTGATGTATATTCAGGGTCTTTATAGGCAGGAGTACTAGATACTGGTGTAGCTGATACTAAAGGTTTTCTCTTCTTAACAATCTTAAGACCAGAACGTTTACGCTCGGTAGTTACTCTATTAAGTAAAGGTTTAACCGCCGGCGCTTCTTTTTTAACCTCAGGTTTCACCTCTTCAGATTTAACTTCATCAGCTTTTGATTCATCAGTTTTTACTTCAGTCTTTTCTTCAGCTTTTACTTCTGTTTTAACTTCAGCTTCTTTAGCCTCAGTTGTTTCTTCTTTAACAGGAATTTCCAGTACTTCTTTTACAGGCGCACTTGCCTCTTCACTTGATGCAACAACTTCATCTGCTGCTTCAGGTGCATCTTCTTTCTTAGGAGCTTTTTTAATTACTGGCTTTGGTTTTGGTGGTGTAAAAGATGCAGGGTTCATAATAAAATTCGTGATTTTTTCTGCATCTTCCATAGAAACGCTACTGGAAGCAGTTTTGATTTCAATACCCATCTCTGCGGCTTTGTCAACAACTTCTTTACTTTTAATACCCAGTTCTGTCGCGATCTCGTGTACTCTTACCTTATCTATCATCAGCTCTTAGCTCCTTAAGTAGAGATATTATCTCTTCGTGTGACTCTTTTACGCATTTGCAGCGACCTGCTAGTTGCTTTACTAGCTTAGGATTTTCTATACATGTAACACATACATACTGGCTACGGCCAATGCCATCGAAGGCTTGTATCTTCTTGTCTTTACACTGTAAACGAAGTAAGTCACCTTGCGGAAACCTTTGTCTACACTGTAAACACATTCTAATTGGAACATGTAATTTGCGCGCCATTGTACCGTAGTCTTCCTTAATTTAATAGCTTAAAGAAGTTAAATTTCTTTAAGCATAATTTTCTTATCGTTCTATCTTAAGGCCAAAATTATCAAAATCAAGGGTTTTTACCGTGAAATCTGGAAATCTTTGGTCAAGTTTAGTGTGTATTCTTTCTGCGTCTTCGTCATAGCACATAGAAAAAAATGTCGAGCCCGAACCTGAGAGCGTACTCATTAATGCCCCATTTTCATAAGCAAGTTTTTGCACCGTAAAAAGTTCAGGTAACATTTTCATTCTTTGTCTTTGGTGGAAACGATCTTTTGAAGCGATTCTAAGAATTTCCCAGTTTTCACTGTAAAAAGCCGCCACCAATAAAGATGCATGGGAAAGATTATAAACTGCATTTTCTTTATTATAAGATTTTGGAAGGGTTGTTCTTGAATGCGCCGTTGAAATTGGCTTATTAGGGATAACAACCACCGCTTTTAAATAAGGAGGGATATGTTTCTTTTCAGAAAAAACCTTCCCTTTTTCAACAACAGCCGTATTAAAGCCACCCATAACAGCAGGTGTAATATTGTCAGGATGTGGCTCGTACTGTAAGGCATGGTTTAATATACGACGTCTGCTTACACGTACCCCTGCCGCTTCATGAGCTGAGGCAATAGCAGAAACAATAACTGCCGAAGAAGAACCTAAACCACGTGATAATGGAACCTGATTATGAAAGGTAAACTTGAAGTTCTGACGTTTTTGCGTTAGTTTGTTGTAATGGTCATTAAAGATACCCACAAAAAGGTTATTACCCTTTAGTTTAGGGTTGTTTTCACCTTCACCACGTACCGACACTGAATGAAAACGTGAAGGTCTGATATCTACTGTATTTCTTAGGTCTAAGGCTAGACCTAAGGAGTCAAAACCTGGCCCTAAATTGGCCGAGGTAGCGGGAACGCTTATTATCATTAAAATAATCCTTTGTGAGCCAAAGAAAACGGTACACCATTTAATATACTTTATTCAATATAAACCTTCTACTAGAAGATGTATATTGAAGTATTCTACACAGCAGGTAGAACATAAAGAGGTGTTGTTTCTTGCGAATAATCGCTCAGTTTTATTGTTTTTGGAAGTGTAAAAGGAGCATTTACAGGCTCATCAAACTTTTTCGTCGTAATTGTACCATTATCATTCATAAAATAAAGTTTAGCGAAGGCCTTAATTGGCTGATTTTGATTAAAGGTGAAGGCATTCGTAGCAAAGAGCTTAATATCATCGACTATACATAAGGTTCTTAAAAAGATATAAGCAACCTTTATTGCCATAAAAGAACCCGGTCCTCTTGTATAGACTATGTTTTCAATTTCATAAGAAGAACGTATCTCTTTAAAAAGTTTAGGAAGGGCTTCAGAAGAATATTCATCTGAGATTAGGGTCTTAATTAAAGAGCCTTCTTTATATACACCTATGAGTATAGGCGTACTTAGTTCTATAACTACAACATCAACCTTAGGCATAAGAAAGGGCTAGTTCCTTTTCTAAAGCGCCTGAAAGTTCAATAATCTCGTAATTAGCAGGGTCTTTCAATAGAGCAAGGGTTAACTTATGGTTTAGCGCGTGAGAACCAGCAAAGGCTTCATAAGAGCCAATAAAGTTTAACCCAAGAAGTGACATATCACCAATCGCATCTAATATCTTATGGCGAACAAATTCGTCAGGAAAACGAAGTCCTTCTGGATTTAAAACTTTTTTGTCATCTAATACAACGGCATTTTCCAGACTTCCACCAAGGGCTAGACCCTTTGAGCGAAGGTACTGAACCTCATGTAAAAAGCCAAAGGTTCTTGCCTTAGAAATTTTGTCCTTATATTCTGCCTTTGTAAAATTAAGAGTGAAGCTTTGTTTATCAATGACAGGATGAGAAAACTTGATGGTAAAGTCATACTTTAAATCATCTGAAGGTGATAAGGTGACGTATTTGTCGCCATCTTTCACAGTCACTTCTTTTTTAATTCTCATAATTTTTTTAGGTGCCTCAAGTTCAATCATTCCTGCCTCATCTAAAAGCATACAAAAACTAGCACTTGAGCCATCCATTACAGGAACTTCATCTGCGTCAACTATTATTTTTAAGTTATCTATCCCATACGCATAAACAGCCGAAAGCATATGTTCAATGGTTGAAATAAAATACCCATCTTTTCCAATAACCGTTGCCATTTGCGTATCAACCACATATTCTGGTTTTAAAGGGATACTCACATTTACATCTGAGCGAAAAAATTCTATCCCTCTGTCTGCTTCTAAGGGTTCTAGTCTTAGACGTACAGGAATACCTTTATGTAAGCCTATACCGACTAAGTCTACAGGTTTGGATATTGTTGTTTGCTTCATTAAACTTCCTTAATCACAATCTGAGCATTTTTATATTCTACAAGTTTCAATTGGCCATTAAATTGTGACTTTTCTAACTCTTCTCCATGGAAAATCACCGTGCCTTTTCCAATGTTTTTAAGCAAGAGATATTCTCCATCGCTTCTAACTAATCCATCTATTATACCAAAAATCTGAATTGAACATGAAGACTCAATTAAGGCTCCACTGTTTATACGACTTGTAAATACTAGATTTTCATCTATACAAATGGCCTCACCTGAACGTATGGTACGGTGATATATTTGACTAGAGCCTTTTGCAGAAGATTCTTCAGGGCTTTTTTGTACTTCTACTTCACGAAGTTCTAAAACAGCCGTATTTCGTTTTTTTCGTGTTAAAAGTGTTTTCTCATTTGCATCAACATAAATAGCATTTTTCTCATCTAAAAATGCCTTTACCTCAGCACTAACAGAACCTTTTAAAATCAGCAGATGCCCTTGCATAAGCGGTGCATTTTTTGTGTAATAGGTTTTAAAGGCTTCAATTTCACCAATCTCGCATTCAAAACCCTTAAGCGTCTGCTGTTTTATTTTCATGATCTACCGATAAGTTTCTTTGCATTTTTCATCACTTCTGTAATATTTAAACGAATCCAATCCTTATCCATCCACTCTTCAGGACGGACTTCAACACCTTGTACTAAAACACCAAAATGTAAATGATCTCCCATTGCGTAACCACTTTTACCGGTATTGGCAATTTGTTCATTTGGCTTCACAGAATCACCCGTAACCACACGTAAACTTGAACAATGTCCATAAATCGTATAAAGACCCATACCATGATGTATGATAGGAAGGTTTCCATAAATCCCATTTTCTTCTGCGTAAACAGTCATTCCATAGTTTTGTGTTCTAATCTTACCCATCTTAACAGAGGCTAAGTCAAGGCCAAGGTGATAAGACTCTGAAACCTTTTTATTTTTATAATAATACAAGCGATGATCACCAAAACTAGCCACCTTTGCTGCATTCTTCAAAGGATAAAAGGGCTTAATTGAAAAGTTCGAAATCATCTTATCTGATACCTTTGAAGTAATATCATGTATAAGCTTTTCATTTTCTGCGCGTACATCTTCGTTAATAATCTTAAACTGTTCTATTGAATCCTCAATGCCTTGGGTTTCAGGAAAGTCATAAGCCAACTCAGCAATCTTCCCTTTTAAGAAACGATTTGAAAGTTTAATCTTAGAAGTTCGGTAAGACTTCGCCTTATGATAATAAGGAATATGGATACGTGCACTATTGCCCGCCTTATCATTAACTATAATTCTGGCATCAAACTTTTTAGATGATACAGGCCATGCTACTAAGGCTACATAATAACCTTCTTTATAAAAAGGCTGCACTTTAAAACGTTTTTTCTTATTTACTTCTACATACATATCATTTAGGTTTTCATCTTTTGCCTTAAATATAACAAGAGCAGCGCCCCCCTTGTAAATTCCATATGAGTTTGTAATTAAGGTTACAAGAGGCTTTTTCTTATCTATAATAAAGCTTTTTTCTATTGTTCCTGTGTTTCCAGAAAAGAAGTCCCATTTACTTGAGTCAACTGCCGTAACGACAATCTTAATATTTTTATCTTTAATGCCATATGACATTTTTGGATATTCAACCTTAAGTTCAAGCTTCTTTTGTGGTGTTAAAAGTGCTTCTTGCTTTAAAACTTTTTCACCTTCAGATGAAATCATTTTCACTTCATACCACTTAATACCACTCGCATCTTCAATACTAATATCAATAGGTTCTTTTAAATTCCAATACTGAGCCTGTGTTATCTCTATCTTAGGCACATCTCTTTCAAACATAGCGGAGTTATATAAATATACAACGCCTCCAATAATGCCTCCAAAAATTATTAAAAATAGTATTGATGATGAATTGTTTTTTCTTCTCATGATAATGATTCCTTATTAATGTAATTTAACTTAAATATAAAGTGAAATTATTCACTTCTTATTTAAAATATCCTTATAAAATTGTTTCTAGTTTATTTATTACCTGTGTTTCTATCTCTTCTAAAGATACGCCATCGCACACAAAACCAGCAGAATGAACATGACCACCACCACCAAAGTATGAGGCAAGATCATTCATGTTAATACCATTTTTACTACGTAAGGATCCTTTAATACGATTTTCCTTAGTGTAACGAAGCATAAAAGCCACCTCAACATTTACAAGTTCTAGGGTTTCATGTAGGGCTTCTTCACAATCTACCTCATAAGCACCCGTTTCTTCAAAAAAACTTCTTGGCACTAAGGTACTAACAAGTTTTGCTGAACAAGACAAACGTGCAGATTCAAGCATCTTTGCCTTTAGACGAATAGAGGCTAATGAACGAGACTTGAACAGTTCTTTTATACATAAAGCATTATCCGCTCCACTTTGTATTAATGAAGCAGCCATAAGAAAGGCTCTTTCATTTGTTTTATCAGTCGTAAAGTTTTGCGAGTCATCTGCTAAGCCTGCAAAAAGGCAGGTGGACATCTTTGCATTAAGCTTAATATCATTATCTGTAAAAAAGTCATACAGCACTTGAGTGGTGCTAATGGCTGTTGTGTCGATAATGTTTATCTCTCCATAGTTTTCATTTGAAACATGATGGTCTACATTAACTAAACAGCCTTCAACCTCAACACCTAAACGCTTAATGGCACCACAATCAAAACTCAAGGCAAGGTCATAGTTTGTAGGGAGATTATGCTTGACCTTCTCAATAAAGGGTAAAAAGTTTAGGGCAGGATTCATCTTTTCAGTTTTACAAAAAATCGTGACTTTTTTATGCAAACGTAAGACATGCGTATACATAGCTAAGGCCGAACCCATAGAGTCCGCATCAGGATTTATATGGGCTATTATCAGTATATGTTTTGCATCATCTAATGCTTTTACTAATGCATGCATATAAGCCCTTTAAAATTTTACTAAAGAAACTTTCTACTGTGTAGAACCGCCTCGGTCTAGTTTTATGGAAGTATACTCAGATATGGTTAATAAAGGGATTAATCTATATAAATGCAAGCTTATTGTGATGAGAAGTAATGCAATATTAAATATATTATTTTACAATAACTAAAATTATAAAAGGTGCTACAATATTACAGCACTACTTCAACAACATTTTTATTAAGAGGGAAACAAAGATGTTTAAACACAAAGACAATTTACATGAACTCACACAAAAAGGCACTTTAAGCCAAAAGCTCAAGGCTACTCACCGCTCAATAAATGAGGTATTCCCCTTTATTGTTCGTATAGCTATCGCCATATATGACCCCCAAACAAAGATTTTAAAGACTTTTATACACAGTAGTGGAGAGGATAACCCTCTTGATCATTACCAATCACTTTTAGAAAACGCCCCCTCTTTGCAAGCTATTTTAAAAAAGGGACAGCCCCGTGTTATAAATGATTTATACAATTATGACCCAGGCGAACATGAACATACCCACAAGATAAAAGAGTTTGGCTACGCCGCAAGTTATACTATGCCCATTTATAATGAAGGGATTTTCACAGGCTTTCTCTTTTTTAATTCAAATACTAAAGATGTTTTTAATGAAAGTGTTTTAAGACATCTTGATATATATGGTCACATGATCTCTCTTTTAGTTATAAATGAGTTTTCTTCTGTTCATATCTTAACGGCGGCACTTAAAACTACAGGAAACATTTCACATCTTAGAGATCCTGAGACAGGGAGCCATCTAGATAGAATGTCACGTTATAGCCGTATCATCGCAGAGGCACTAGCTGATAAGTATGAGCTAAATGATACCTATATAGAACATATCTTTATGTTCGCCCCCCTACATGATATAGGTAAGATCGGCATACCTGATAATATCTTGCTAAAACCAGGTCCCTTAAATAAAGATGAGAGAACCATCATGAAGACCCATGCCCATAAAGGCAAAGAAATGATTGATGACCTAATAGACAACTTCGCCCTTGTAAATTTTGAACATGTAGATGTACTAAGAAATATTGCCGAATTTCACCATGAAGCTATGAATGGAACAGGTTATCCCAATGGTATCAAAGCACAAGAAATCCCCCTTGAAGCAAAGATAGTTGCTGTAGCTGATGTTTTTGATGCCCTTACAAGTATACGAAGTTATAAGGAAGCATGGACGAATGCTAAGGCAATTGAAACCCTGCTCGTGATTTCAGGTGAATTACTTGATACAGACTGTGTAAATGCCTTAATAAATAATATGGACAAAGTAGTGGAGATTCAAAAACAATTTAGCGGAGATAGTTATGGCTAAAATACAAACTATCTAGTGCTAACTCAAATAGTCAATATTTTATCAACTGAAATTGTGTTCACATTTTAATTTTATTATGATGTCCCCATACTTTTTACGACCGCGAAAACAGTATGCAAAACCAACGAATAGTGGTTTTGCAAAGGGAAAACTTTCTTTCCACTCGGTTTCTCAGAGGCTTCGGAGCCACTCAGACGGGAATGCATTAATAAATTCAGAACCAAGGTTTCTGTGAAACTTCCTCGACTAAAAACACAACTTATGTTAAATTACTTTGGTAAGGATAAGAGCATTATGTATCTTCAAGTAACAATAATACACCCCCTACTGCTAATACCTATAAGCCCTTTAATATACTTATATATGGTTAATACAGGGGTCAATTAGTAACTTAAAAAGCCTTAGAATTATTAAGTTTTACTTGGTTTAGCACTAAGATGCAATTCAATTGTTTTTTTTGTTAGATATAACAGCATAGTATATTAATTTTACATTTTTTTTACATTTTTCATCTATCATACGTAAAAGGTGAAATTATGTATTTCTTAGAAGATCTTAATAGTGTGGTTAATGCTTTAGCACTTATTTTAGGACTTGCTTATGGCTTGATTGCTCAAAAAACACAGTTTTGTTTCAGTGGCTCTATCAAAGATATCATCCTTACAAAATCTACACGTCGATTAGCCTCTGTTATTGTAGCTACTATTGTAGCTATTAGCTTTTCTCAAATTTTATCCTCTGTCTATAATATAGACTTTTCAAAAACGGTCTATTTACAGTCACAGGTAAATTATATAACCATTATCATTGGTGGTGTGATGTTTGGTATTGGTATGATGAAGGCAGATGGATGCAGTAGCCGACACCTTATTAAGTTTGTACAAGGAGATTGGCATTCACTTGTTACCTTACTGTGTATTGCGGTCTTTGCTTATTTAGCGGCTAAAGGTCTCTTCTCGTACCCTTTAACCGAACTGGTAAACAATGAGCTTTTAATTAGGGTTTCATCTTATATCCCAAACAATGCTTTATCTATTTTTATAATAGTTCCGCTATTGATATTTGCACTATATAAAGTTGTCCCTACATTAAAAGATCTTCTTTCTTGTGTAGATGGTCTTCTTATTGGACTCTTAATAGGTTTTGCTTGGGTTGTAACAGGTGTGATAGGTATAGACAGTTTTGATCCCAGAACATTAGAAGCCTTTAGTTTTGTTTATCCTTTAGGCAAAAGTTTAGAGTATCTCATGTTTTTTAGTGGGTCCACTTTATCATTTGGGGTGTCACTAATATTTGGTATATTTTTAGGGGGATTTATTATGTCCCGTTTTAATAAAAAACATCGCTTTAGCTGTGCAATAATGAAAGATGACAACAAACTGAAAAATAATATCTTTGGTGGAGCCTTGATGGGAGTTGGGGGTATTTTATCTTTAGGCTGTACTATTGGCCAAGGACTTACAGGTGTTTCTACMCTTGCMCTCGCATCTTTTGTAGCTATTATCTCAATATCAGTATCTGCTTATATAACCGCACTTGTAATGTCAAAAGAGGACAAACTCTATACCTGTTTTATTTTTGAATGGGAATCTTCAAAGAGCTAAATGAAGACACAACTATCAGTCCCGATAAATATAGCCAGATCAAACATTAATTCACTTCAATCAGATTGTGTTTGACTAACGGTGAGGGGTATTATGAAGAAAACTAAGAAGCACTACTTCTTCTTATCCATCTTGTAAACATAGGCTAAAACTTCAGCCACTGCTTGAAAAAGGGCTTCCGAAATAGGCGCATCTAAATCAATCTCTGAATAAATAGACCGCGCTAAAGGAGGGTTTTGAACAATATGTACTTCATTTTCTCTCGCAATTTTCTTGATACGAAGGGCAACTTCATTTATCCCCTTTGCAATAACAACAGGGGCATTATCTTGACCTTCTTTATAGCGGATAGCAACCGCGTAGTGAGTAGGGTTAGTGATGACGACATCTGCTGTTGGCACTTCTGCCATCATTCTTTTTCGAGACATTTCCATCTGCTTTTGACGAATTTTCGCCTTAATCATGGGATCTCCATCCATGTTCTTCATCTCATCTTTGATCTCTTGCTTGGACATTTTAAGACCATCAAAATATTGTTTTCTTACAATAATAATATCTGCCATTGCAAAAACAAAGGTGATAAGAAGCATCACTAAGGCTAAGATAATAGCCTTATCTCTTAACCAAATCAATTGGTCATGCAAGGCAAAGGCAGTAACAGTAGGAAGTTCTTGAATAAAATAATAAAAGAAGATAAAGCCAATCCCAAGTGTAATCGTTGCCTTAAGCGTAATCTTAATACCTTCTATCACTTTTTTCATTGAAACAAGGTTTTTCATCCCCTTAATAGGATCGATTTTTTTAAAATCAGGTATGAGAGGTTTGGTGGTAAATAAAAATCCGAATTGTGCTAAACCCGAGCCTACACCTGCTATGGCTACTAAAAGAGCAAGAGGAATTACCATAAGTAAAATCTCTCTCAAAGAGATAAGGGTGATTTCAAAAACAAGTTCTTTATTTAATTCTTGAGAAAAGAGTGAATAATAATAACGGTAAAGATTGAAATAATGCTCTACAATAAAATCAAAAAGAAGTAAAAAACCAAGAATAGCTACAAAAAGAGTAAAAAGGCCCGACATATCTTGAGACTTAGGAACATTTCCTTCAAGTCTTGCATCATCAATCTTTTTCTGGGTGGGTTCTTCTGTTTTTTCTGCGTCATCAGCCATTTAAGAGTTTTAATCCATCTTCATAGACATATCAATCCACGTAGACTGATGAATGAGCGCCCCTGAACTAATTGCATCTACTCCCGTCTTTGCATAAGATTCTATTGTCTCTAAAGAGATATTACCACTGGCCTCAAGTAAAATATCGGGATGGTTTTCTTTTTTGTATTTTACAACTACAGACAATTCATCAGGTGTCATATTGTCACACATCACAATATCTGCACCCGCTTTCATAAAGGTTTTGGCTTGCTCAAAGGTTTCGGCTTCAATCTCTATCTTTGAGGTAAAAGGGATTTGTTTTCTTGCTTCTTTCATAAAAGAAAAAATATCATCTATGGTCTTTAAGTGCGTGTCTTTTAACATTAAACAGTCATCTAATCCCAGTCTATGATTAACAGCTCCACCTAAGCGGGTTGCATACTTTTCAAAGACTCTTAGTTTTGGACGTGTTTTTCTTGTATCTAAAAGCTTTGTTCCATAAGGTTTAATAATTGTTACAAAAGAATTTGTATAAGTTGAAATCGAACTGGCATGTAATACCATATTTAAAAGAGTACGTTCAATTTTTAAGAGAGTATGGGAGCTCCCTTTTATCTCAGCAAGTAGCTTCTTACTTTCAAAGGCTTCACCATCTTGTATATGCCACACAATTTCAAAATCTTCTAACTCAGCCAAGGCATCAGCATACACCTGCCCTGAAAAGACACCTGAAGACTTTGCAATTATCCTTGCGTGAGCAGCTATAGGCTTGGAAATAAGTGCATATAAGTCCCCTCTACCCACATCTTCAGCCAATACCTCTTTGACAAAGGCTTTAATCATAAGGCCATCATTCTATCAAGGGCAATCTTCGCCCATTTTGCCGTTTCAGGTTCAATCAATATTTCATTTATTGGCTCACCATCATCAATGGCCTTAAGTGCTAGATAAACATCTTCTAAGGTTGTTTCATTCATTGTTGGACATTCAGGTTTTGTTGAAGAAAGTACATAGGTGTTTTTAGGGCGCAAACGATTTACCAGGTTAAACTCAGTACCAACTGCAATCTTTTGCTCAGGGTCTGCGTCAGCAATATACTTGATGAGTTGAGAAGTTGAACCAACGAAGTCGGCTTTTGCACAAATAGAAGGGTCACATTCTGGGTGAACCGCTATTAAGATACCGGGATATTTTTTTCTATAAAACTTAATATCATCTAGAGTAAAAAGTTGGTGAACCGAACAAAAGCCATCATAACAAATGATATCTGCTGAGGCTAAGTCTTCATCAATTCCAATAACCGCGGACTTAAGCCCCATATCAATAGCAATATTTTGCCCTAAACATCTATCGGGTACAAAAAGAATCTTTTTACCCTCTTTTCTAGCGGCGGTAATTATGGTTTTAGCATTTGAACTCGTACAAACCATACCTCCCATCTGCCCAACTTTAGCCTTTACATCTGCATTAGAGTTAATGTAGGTAATGGGTAAAATATCTTCACTTTTAACACCTTGATCGTTCATAGCCTTAACAGAATCATCAAAATACAAGGAGTCGATCATCCTTGCCATCGCGCAACAGGCGATTTTTGGCATAACAACGCGTTTTTGAGGGCTTAAGATTTTAACACTTTGTCCCATAAAGCCAACCCCACAGAACAAGACATATTTAGCATCATCATCCATAGTGCGTTTTGCAAGTTCTAAGCTATCACCTGTTATATCACCCATCTCAAAGACTTCATCTCTTTGATAAAAGTGAGCAACGATAGTGACGTCTAATTTTTGTTTTAGTTCGATAATCTTTTCTTTGTATTGTTCTTGAGTAAATGACAAAATAATTCCTAATACTAAATAATTAATGCAAGTATAACAAATTTTCCACTACACTTCGCCTATCTAAACAACTTAGGAAAATTATGGAATTTTTATTTAATATTAATGGTCAATTTTATCTTGCCGCCTACCTTATGGGTTCAATCCCCTTTGGACTTCTTCTTGCGAAGTTCTTTGCGGGTGTAAACATTAAAGAATCCGGCTCAGGAAGTATTGGCGCAACGAATGTACTGCGTGTGGTTAAAGAAAAAGACCCAAAACTGGCTAAAAAACTTGGGGCGATGACCCTTGCTCTTGACGCACTTAAGGGAATTATGGTTTTAACCCTTGCTATTTTAATGGAAGCTCCCGAATCAACCTTATGGGCGATTGCTGTTTTAGCAGTCGTGGGTCATTGCTTTAGTATCTTCTTATGGTTTGAAGGGGGAAAGGGTGTGGCCACTGCACTTGGTGTTTTAGCCCTTATGCTTCCTATAGAAACAGGTATTGCATTTATTGTTTGGGCCTTTATGGCTAAGGTTGTTAAGATTTCTTCAATATCATCTTTAGTTGCCTTAGTTGCCTTAGTGATTGCTTCTTTTATAATCCATCCAGATATACCCCATGCTCCCTTGCTTATAATAGGTTTTATTGTTGTCTATAAACATATCCCTAATATCATCCGTCTTATACAAGGTGAAGAGAAAAAAGTTATATAAATGACTATAGAGATACAAGACCTAAAATTTAAGTGTATTATTGGTCTTTTGGATTTTGAGCGTCATAACCTTCAAGATGTGATTATAAATTTAAGCCTAGACTATGACTACAAAAATGAATTTATAAACTACGCAGAGGTTGCAAACCTTATAGAAGAGCATCTTCAAGAAAAGAAATATGAATTACTTGAAGATGCCTTAGATAATCTTTTTAATCTTATTTCACAAAAATTCCCTTTGACTGAGAAACTTCACATAAAAATTACAAAACCAAACATCCTCCCTAATTGCCGTGTTTCTGTCTCCAATATTAAAGTTTTCTGAGAGAAATTTTAAACTTACCTAAAAATAACTTTAAGATTTCCTAAAACTATGCTATACTTCTGCAAAATTTAACCACGTGAGGACGCTAAATGCGCATTCTTATTATAGAAGATGAAGTAACACTAAACAAAACACTTGCTGAGGGACTTAAAGAGTTCGGTTATCAAAGCGATGTTGTTGAAAATGTAAAAGATGGCGAATACTATCTTGATATCCGTAACTACGATTTAGTTTTAATGGACTGGATGCTTCCAGATGGAAATGGTATCGATATTATCGGTAACATCAAGCAAAACACACCTAAGACTTGTGTTGTTGTAATTTCTGCTCGTGATGATAACGAATCAGAAATCGAAGCATTAAATGCAGGTGCGGATGATTATATCCGTAAGCCTTTTGACTTTGATGTTCTTGTAGCACGTCTTGCTGCACGTTTACGTTTTGGTGGATCAAACATCATCGAGATTGAAGACTTAGTTATCAATCCTGAAGAAGAAAAAATTACTTACAAAGAGAAAGACATTGAACTTAAGGGTAAACCTTTTGAAGTACTTACTCACCTTGCTCGTCACCGCGATCAAATTGTATCTAAAGAACAACTTCTTGACGCAATCTGGGAAGAACCAGAATTAGTAACTCCAAATGTAATTGAAGTTGCTATTAACCAGATTAGACAAAAAATGGATAAGCCATTAAACATCACAACGATTGAAACAGTTCGTCGTCGTGGTTACCGTTTTTGTTTCCCTAAGGAAGTTTAAAACACCTCTTTCAAAGCCTCTGGCCTTGAAAGAATTCAAAGTGTATCTATCTCTTTTTCTAACTCTTTCTTTTTAAATTCTAATACCTTTTCACTTTTATTTCTTAAATCAATCAACTCTTTAGCCTCATAAATTATTGTAATGTCATATTCCTTTTTCTTTGCTACTAAGGATTTTTCACTTAAAATTAATTGTATCTGGTCTCCATCTTTAGTATATACATTAATGTGCTGAACAATCCCTAAGGCATGAAGAGTTTGAAATAAGGTTCTTTGCTTATTTCTTTTTCGCAATTCTTCTTCATTCATTCTAAACTTATAAGATTTAACAAAATTGTATTTTGATTGAAACTTCTTTCTTAAGAGTTCATACTTAATCTTATCTTTTAGGCCACCTTGAAATAAAATTATTTCATCAAGTTCATTATTATTGGTATTTCCTTTTAGCTTCCCAATAAAATCATTTATAAAATACCTTCCGTTATCATCCATCTTAGAAGTTCTTTGTAGTTGCTTACTTAATCCTTCTATATTACTGTACATCTTTAGACCCGCATAGGTGTTTTTTTTCAAATTATTATTTCGGTTTTTTAAGTTCTGGATTCTACTTTTAATTGCGTAAGGCTCAATCAGCCTATTTTTATCGTCTCTACACCCTTCCTTGTTATTGAGCCATCCCCAATTAAACTGAGCAGCTTCACATTCTTCTGCCTTCACCTTATTAGGACTTGCCTGTTTATGAATTTCTAACTTCTTTGCTATAAGTTCACTACTACAAAAAGAAAGCAAACACAGAAGCGAAATTAATTTAAATTGTTTTGTATACATATCAACTCCATCTCATAAAATTATCTATACATTTTATTAAAAAAGCCTTGTTTTAATATTTAATAAATTTCTTTGGTTATAATTCATGCTAATCTATAATAAAAGTATCCCTATGCTCTCTTATCAAAAAAGTATTCGTTCAAGATTTTTAATCCAACTCCTTGTTGCTTCGGCTGCACTTATCTTTATTTTCTCATCTATACTTTACCTTTTTATACAACAATCAATTTATGATGCAAAAAAAGAAGAACTTCTGCGCATTGCCAAGCATGTCGTTGCTTATGAGTCTATACAGTCCCTTCCAGATGGTGCGGATGCTATCTTAGGCCTTACCATTGAAATGCATTCAGATGAAGCTTATGAAGGAGCTATTGAACTTATTGAGACCCAAGACAATCAAAACATTTATTTAAGCTTGTTTTATCCCTTTAACTTAGAGGAACATTCTTATATTAAAGTAACAGAGAAGATAACAAGTACAAAAAAACTTTTAGCAAATATCTTAAACAGTATCTTTATTATTAATATATTAGGTTTTGTCATTATCATTATATACGCTGTGACCTTATCAACTATGCTTATTAAACCAATTAGCGCCCTTACAAGAAGACTCTCAAATATGAATGAGCATCTTATACGCCCTATTAAGACAGAACAACTACCTATAGAGTTTTTGCCCTTAGGAGAAACAATTAACCACCTTATAGCAAGACTGCAAAACTTTGTAAAGTATCAAAAAGAATTGTTTATAGGTACCGCCCATGAATTAAAAACTCCATTAGCGGTAATGAAGCTTAAAAATCAGGTCATCCTCATCAAAAAGCGTGAGGCTCACGAATACATTGACGCGATTAAAATTAACAATAAGACCATAGATGAAATGAATAAAATTGTTTCTGACATCTTAAATATAGGTAGGCAAGAAGGGGCTCAATTAGAAACACCCCAAGAGGTTGATGTTATTGCCTATCTTAGAAATAAGGGAAATGACTTTAAACTTTTAGCTGAAAATGAGGGGAAAGAACTTCAAATGGATTTTCAGCCTGACTTATTTATGGCAACCCTACAGACTACCTTACTTAATCAAATTGTACAAAACTTTTTACAAAATGCCTTGAAGTTCACCCCTTCTGAAAAAATTGTTTTACTTAAAAGTTTTCAAACTAAAAGAGGTCTTTGTGTACAAGTTATTGATGAAGGTGTTGGTGTTGATGAAAGTTTTGATCATTTTGCTCCATTTAAGCGTTCAGGAAACAAAGGGGGCGTTGGTTTAGGTTTATTTTTATCTCAAAGTGCGGCAGATGCCTTAAATGCAAAAATAACAATAAAAAACCGTACAGATGGGGTACAAGGGGCTGTTGCAAGCTTAGAATTAGGTTCCGCACTGTCTTGTGTCCTTCCTTCAACCAAGTAATTCAAAATAGAGTGAAAATTTAAAACAACTTCAAGCTTTGTTTTGTTATAAATCCCTATCTAATTTTCGGGCTAAAAAGTCCTATACTAATTAGAGGGCATATCTAAGGACTTAGATCTGCTCTCAACTGATTAGTATCCTATAAGGTTGTGAATGTCTTTGTTAATAAATGACGAATGTATAGCATGTGATGCGTGTAGAGAAGAGTGTCCCACAGTGGCTATTGAAGAGGGAGATCCTATCTATGTGATTGACCCAGATCGTTGTACAGAATGTGTTGGTGATTATGATGAACCAGCTTGTATTGCTGTTTGTCCTGTAGATTGTTTTATCTTAGATAAAGACAATGTAGAAACTATTGCCGAATTAAAATTTAAATACGCGCAAATTCAAAAAGAAGAGTTATAAACACTTGGCAAAACGCACTGCTGTAATAGACATTGGCTCCAATTCTATTCGGCTTGTTATTTTTGAGAAAACAAGTAGATTTGCCTTTCATCTTATACATGAGGCAAAGTCTCGTGTTAGAATAAGTGAAAATGCCTATCAAAATGCTGGACAACTTCAAGAAGCTCCCCTAAAACGTGCCTTTAAAGCCCTCAAAGAATTCTCTTATATTATTAATGAATATCAAGTAAGAAAAACCTTATGTATTGCCACCTCTGCACTTCGTGATGCACCTAATAAAAAAGCCTTTATTACAAGGGTAAAAAAAGAATTACATCTCGATATAAAAGTTATTGATGGTAAAAAAGAAGCTTACCTTGGAGGCATCTCTGTCGCTAACCTTTTACATCTAGACTCTGCATTAAGTGTTGATATAGGTGGAGGATCAACAGAGCTTGCCCTGTACAAGGATAAAAAGGTTATTGAGACCTTTTCCCTAGACTTAGGAACAGTACGCTTAAAAGAGCTTTATTTTGATACAAATGATATAGCTGGAGCAAAACAGCATATAGAACAAGAACTTCTAAAACTTCCCCAAGAACTAAGCCATGAAAATATTGTGGGCATAGGTGGAACACTTCGCGCAATATCAAAAATGATTATGAAAAAGGAAAATGTTTCTTTTCAAAAGCTTCATGGATATTGTTTTAAGGTAAAGAGTCAAAAAGATTATATTAAGTCCATCATAAATGCTCCACAAAATAAACTCTTAGGACTAGGGGTTAAAAAAGACCGTATTGACCTTATTCAAGCAGGCCTCTTAATCTTATCTGCGCTTATAAAAAAAGTAGAGGCTAGCTTTATTACCAGTTCTGGTGTAGGCGTAAGAGAAGGCCTCTTTTTAGCAGACTTACTTCGCACCCAGCATCATAAGTTTCCTAATAATTATAATCCAAGCGTGAGAAGCCTTCTAGACCGTTTTCCTCAAGGAAAGAGTACCTCTTACCTCATACAAGAGTCATCAAAACTATTTGATTTACTTGCTAATGAGACTTCTCTAGATAGTAAGTACAAAGAGGTTTTCTTATTTGCTATTAAGTTGAGCCAAATTGGTAAAGAAATCAATTATTATGAGGCGCCAAGGCACTCGTATTATATTTTACTTAATAGCTTGAATTATAACTTTTCACATAAGGATACGGTGCTTATTTCAAGTCTCGTTCGGTATCAAGGTAAGAAGCAAATAAATAAGCCTCACTTAGAAAAGTATAAGAACTACCTACCTGAGCCTGAAGTATCAAATGCTCTTATATTTTCATTAAGTCTTTGTCTTTGTCTTTTTAACAATTTCAAGTCAGAAGAGTCATTAATACTTTGCATGAAAAAAGGTAGTTTAGAAATTGAGGCAAAAGACAATTATTTTCTTAAGGAACAACTACTTAACCTTCAAGAAAATAGTTTCCTAAGCTTAAATATCAAATAAGCCTTCTCTCTTTGATAAGAAAGTTCCCCAATAAGCTTTAGGCGAAGCCCAATTAAAGCCAAGCGCAGAGTTTCTAAGTATTTTCTTTATTCTCAATCAGTTCTTTGGCAACTTTGCTAGAACCTTTGACCAATGGTAAACTCAAACGTTGATGTCTGATCAAATTCTTCCACCATAAGTGCTTTTGCAAAGATAAGCTGGATTGGTCCCATTGGTGAGTACCACTCGATAGCAAAACCATAAGAAGAACGTAATATCTCTTCCTCAGAATAATTATTTGGATCTGCTATATAGGCAGCTTGTTGATCATCTGTTAAGGTAGGATCTGCAAGTTCTTGACCATACCCTTTTAACCAACCAATATCATAAAAGGCTGTTAAACGTAACTTGGCCTTTGGAACCAAAGGAAAACTTGCTTCAAAAGAGTTGGTAAACATAGTACGTCCACCGATACGTCTACCTAATCCATCTTCAGGAGATAAGGAATAAGATTCAAATCCTCTAAGGGTTCCAACACCACCCATATAATAGCGCTCAGCCGTAGGTAAGTTTGTTCGTGAGTCTTGCGAATTGTCATCATAAAAAATATGCGAAAAGCGCGTCTTATAACGTAAGACTAGGTCAAAGCCAACATAGTCTTCGACCCCTTTATAGGTCTTAAAAGTAGTATTACTTTTAATAAAGTCAGCCGTACCACCAAGTATACCACCAAGACCTGCAAATTCTAAGCTCGTACTAGCTGAAATACCATTTCTTGCTACGTAAAAGTCATCTGTATTGTTATAACGTAAGCCCATAGTAATCGCAGATTTTTCATAATCTTCAAAAAGGACCTGATCCACTGCAGACAGGTTTAAATCTGTTGAAATATCACTGTATTGAGATTCTGAATATGAATATGATAATGAACCACTTAAAAAACGTGTTAGTCTACGTCCTAGTCCTAAACTAAATCCTTCCGTAGAAATTGTATAATCATCAAAATCAGTTTCATTTAAAAAGACAGAAGATGAACCAGAGAAATCACTATCATTTAAACGTGCGTTACTTACATTGATACTGAAACTTTTTGTTCGCTCAGAGGTTTCTGCTGAAAATCCCATATTAATACCCGAACCAAAGATATTTCTATCAGAAATACTTGCTGAAAGTAAGATACCACCAAAACTACCATATCCACCACCAACTTGGATATTTCCTGTTTGTGTTTCCTTTACCTTAACAATCAAGTCCATAGTTTGTTCATCAATACGTTGTTCTTCTATGGTAGTTGATTCAAAATAACCTGTTCTTTGAAGAGAATTCCTTGAATCTTTGATATCTGTAAATGAGTATAAATCACCTGGGGCGAGGTAGATCTCTCTACGTGTCACCCTGTCTAAGGTACGTGTGTTTCCTGAAATAAGAACATCTCGAATATATACTTTTTTACCTGGACGGATTTTATAAACAACATCAACAGTGTGATTCTTTTTATTTTTCTTTAAGTCAGGAGAAACCTTGACATAGGCATAACCTAAGTTTGCTATGATGGCTTTAATACGTTCTGAATCTTCTCTAAAGGTTTTAATATTAAAGGGTTGATTTACTTGAAGACTAATAACCTCACGAATTTGAGAATTTGTTATAACATCAACAGACTGTTCTAAAATGATCTTACTAACTTGGTAGACCCCACCCTCATATATTGTATAAGACATGTCCGATACGTATTGTGAAAAGTCCACACGTACAAAAGGATCATCAACCTTTGAGTCTAAATACCCATACTGCATATATAAGTCACGAATACGAAGAGGATCATATTGAAGTTCAGTTAACTTCATTTCTCCATTATTACGACCCCAAAACCAACCCATCCATTGATGTTCTTTATTCGCAATAACCTCATTAAAGTCTGTAGGTTCAAAGGCTGTCATACCCTCAAAACTAAGCTTTTCAATAACTATATTTTCACCCTTATTCACCTTAAATAAAAGTTCTACACTTCCGTTATCAAGGGTTTTTACCTCAACCTCAACAATAGTATCAATATAACCTTCTTGAGATATCGCTTCTATTAAACGCTTTTTAGCCTTAGAAACCTTCTTTTTATCATATAAAGAACCTTTTTTTATCTGTAAAAGCTCTGAATTTTCTTCTTCGTCACCTTGCCCATAGCCATCAACTTCGATATGTGAAATCACTGACTTCTCAGAAAAATGGTAAATTAGCACGCCATTTTTTTCACTTACATATATATCTGTAAAGTATCCATATTTGAAAAACCGCTTAATTGATTGGTCTATCTTCTTTTCTGAGAGTCTATCTCCTACTTCAAAGCCAAGGCTTTCAAGGGCAATAGGATTAGAAAGATGCACCAGTCCATCAAACTGTATATCATTGACCGTTTTAGCGTGTAAAAAGGCACTTGTCAGTAGAAGTGCCATAAAAAGAAATCTCATTTATTACCTTTGAAAAATTACTATTTATAAAGTTTAAGATTTTACCTTTTATGGAGTTAAATAAGAGTAAAAGTGGGGATGAAATTATGAAGAAATGATAGAAAGAGTTATTATGTCACTTTAAGGGACGATTCGTAAAAAAGGGAAGATTTAATCTTCTTCCCAAATCCATTTCGTGCCCTTGGACTTTTCTGGTTTTTTATCCATTTTAGCACCCGTAATTGGATTCATAGCCTCATATACAGCAGGGTCAAACTTTCCATTTTCACAGGCATATGAGCAGGGTTTCATCCATGAAATAGCCATCTGAGTGTCCACACCCTTCTTTTCTAAACTACCCGCTAACCAATACGAAGTATCATCACAGCTTAATTTATCTATATGATGTTTATTAATACATACACTAGCAACTTCTTTTAATAAGCCACTTTGTTCTTTACTAGAAAGTTTTTGAAAGTCATTTTGCGTGTAAATAACCTTTGACAGGCTAAGGGGCATATCTTCTTTATGATCGTACCAAAACATTATCTTATCACCAAAGAAAAATGCACCAATTAAAAATAACATCACTATTGTGATTAGCTTTCCTATGTCTAAATTTCCTACCATTACTGTCCACCTTCTTCTTATATATCGGTATTTCTAAAAGAATTTTATCTAGTCTAGTCATAAAAAGTAAATAAGAAGATTATTTCCATGCTTTTTCTAAATACTTTTCCCGTCCTGAGGCATTCTTATACATTTTATAACGTAAAGAGTTCTTTTTAAAGTAATCTTGATGATAAGATTCTGCCTTGAAAAATTCCTTAGCTGGCTTAATTTGTGTCGCTATAGGCTTAGAAAAGCGACCTGAGTTATTTAAGCCGTCCTTAGAACTCTCAGCTAAGGCTTTTTCTTCTTTATTTTGATAAAAAATTACGGTTTCATATTGTTGTCCCCTATCGTAGAACTGTCCCTTTTCATCAACAGGGTCAATATTTCTCCAAAATATATCAAGTAATTCTTTATATGAAATTATTGAAGAATCATATCTCACCTGGACAACCTCATAATGTCCACTTCTACCCGAAGAGACTTCTTTATAGTTAGCTGTCTTAGCCTCTGCACCCATATACCCTGACTCAGCACTTATAACACCTTTTACAGGCTGAAAAGCGGCTTCCATACACCAAAAGCATCCCCCCGCAAAGTTTGCAGTTTTTTCTTGAGCAACTAATGTACTTATAAGAAGCACCAGCATTAATATGATTTTTTTCATCTTCTTCCTTATATTTAAGAAATTATAATAGATACCTGTGTAAAGAGTGTGCATAAAGTGTAGTATTAAAAAGTAGAGAAGACAAGGCTATAAAAAAAGCCTTGTATAAAAGTTGTTTATTTAAGCTTTCCATTTCCATAATGCTTAAAAAGATAATCTGTTACAAGAACGGCGTCTTTATCTGAAATATCCATACCAAAGGCTTTTTTCATTTTTGTAACCTTACCCGACCAAAATGCTTTGGACTGGGGACCTTGGTTAATAATATAACCAAAAGAATGACACATTAAACATTGAGCTTGAATAACATCAAAGTTTTTACCCATTTTAATCTCGTAAGCAATGTAAGGAACGGCCATTTCACCTTCTACCTCTGCTGCATTTAGTGMMKMTARGCTTAAAARARCTACYAATAAAATCTTAWACATTAYACCACCTCAATCGTAACRGTATCWATACCRTTATATTTGTAACCACCATGGTTCCAYWWAATTTCTTCRGCTAARGGYTGAACTTCACCTGCTAAGTTAATCGCCTTAGACATGATTTTCACCTTACCATAGGTACCTGGCTTAAAGGTATAACGAAATTCTCTAAATGAGTAGCGCCCATTTTTACCATCATCTAAGATAGCCTCGTTCCAAGTTTTTCCGCCATCAACAGATACTTGAACTTCTTTAATACCCTTACCTTGATCAAAGGCAACCCCACGAACGGTTGTATGTGAGTTAAGATAAACCTTAGTCTCATTATTTGGGTAACCAATCATAGACTTTACATTCATTGTTGTGATAGGCTTAGTTTTTACTTTTTTATGAGAATAAGGATCTTCACTTTCGGTTGCATTATCAGGAATACGGTAAGCAACATCCATAAAAAATAGTTCTTGGTACTTCTCAGTTACCGTTAGGTTAGAAAGCATCTTAACCCATGAGTCTGAATAATATCCGGGAATAATAAGACGCACAGGATACCCATTCAGGTAAGGTAACTCTTCCCCATTCATCTCATAAGCCACAATCACATGATCGCCTAATTCTTCCATATGCATTTCACGTACAAAGTTTGGAGTTTTGTAGTACGCGGCCTTGTCTAGTCCATAAAAACTAATCCAGTGTGCGCCTTTTTTCATTCCTGCGCGCTCTAAGATATCTCTTAAACGAGCGCCCTTCCATTTTGCATTACCAATTGCTCCGTTACCCCATTGAATTCCACCTGCAATGGGTGAAAAGGCTGAACGACCATTTCCTCCACACTGAAGAACTGATGTTACTTCAACGGGCTCAAATTCTGTCTTAAGTTGATCAAGTGTAAAAGAAAGTTCTTTATTCACTAAACCATCTACCTTTAACCGATAAGTGTTTAAATCAACATAAGTAGGAATTTCTGGCATATGCCATCGAACAAAGAAATGATCATTTGGTGTAATCGCATTAGTAAACACATCTCTAGGTGTTTCTAATAAGGGTGGTCTATCTGAATATGTAATCATTGGACGCTTTTGTGGAAAAGCAACTTTTGATATTTTTTGCCCATCTAGGGGCTGTGAAGCTGCTTCTAATGAGCTTCCTACTGCTGCCGAACCAGCAACAACAAGGGATGTTTTAAAGAAGTCTCGTCTTTTCATTATAGGCCTTTTATTATAATTATGTTTTGATTATGTAATAGTACCCAAAGATTACCTATCTAAAGAATAAAATAATAATGATATAATATTCAAAAAAAGTTATCTTTAACAATTACTTTCTCGTATCATAAGAATATATTATCTTTAGCAACTTAAATATAAGTAATTTATTTTATTAATATCTTTTTAGAAAGAAGTCTATTATGTTTTCACTTCGTCAAATAGAACTGTTTATTAGTGTTTCTCATGCAAGTACTCTTATTGATGTGGCCAATAAACATAAGATGAGTCAGTCTGCAATTTCTATGGCCTTAAAAGAATTAGAAAATCATTTAGATGAAAAATTATTTGAGCGTGTTGGTAAAAAACTTATTTTAAATGAAAGAGGTCGCCTTTTTCTTTCTGAGGTACAACCTCTTTTTCTTGAACTTAAAAGCCTACATCAAACCTTTACTCAAAGCCATTTTCGAGGTGAAATAAATGTGGGCGCGAGTTTAACAACCGCGCATTATGTTATGCCCCAACTTATGACATCGTATATGAAAAAAAGATCTGAGGTTTGCCTTAATCTTAAAATGGCAAACACGGAAGACATCGTTTCTATGGTTGAAGCCGGAGAAATTGACCTGGGTCTTATTGAAGGTAATATAAGTTCTTCCGCTGTTAAACAAGAAATAATTACACCTGATGAGCTCATTGTAGTTAGTTCAAACAAGGAATTAATCCAAGAACATTATATAGACAGTTTAATAGATAAAAAATGGATATTAAGAGAAAAGGGTTCCGGTACACGTTCAGTCTTTTTAGATCAAATTAAACCCATAGATGAAGAGCTTAATATTGTTCTTGAACTTGAACAAACAGAGGCTATTAAAAACTTTTTAATCCTAGATGAGGACTATATCTCTTGCCTTCCTCGAATTTCTGTTGAAACAGAATTAAAAGAAGGAAAACTTTTTCATCTTCCCATTAAAAATCATAAATTTTACAGAGACTTTTCACTTGTATTTAATAAAAAACGCAGACCTACTCTACTTATGGAAGACTTTCAAAACTACATCTTTGAGTTTATGAAATAGTTAGTTAAAACGTCCCTGTTTAAACTGAGACAATACTGCAGCTAAGGTAAGTCCATCATTCTCAGTCCCCTCTTCATGACAGGCCTCACACTTATCCCCAACATGTTGAATCTCTGATTGCATCCATTCATCAACACTTTTTATATTATGTTCTTTAAGAAATTCTACTGCGTCACCTACCGTGATATGGTTGCACGAACATAAGATTTTATCATTTACAAAAAGATGCGAATATGGCATGGTTTTTCCTGTTTTTTTTCGCATTATAGCAAAGTTGGTATAATACACCAAAAATACAACAATAAAGATATAAGATGACAGTAGGAATAATTGGTTTAGGTTTAATGGGTGGCTCTTTTGCAATGGCTGTAAAAAAGCTTCCAATGATAAAAGATATTATTGGTTTTGATCATAATAAAGACCATGAAAAAGAAGCACTTGAGCTTAACTTAGTAGATAAGATTGTCTCTTTTTCTAGCCTTAAGAAAGCCGATATTATTATATTAGCTATACCTGTTGATGGTATTATTGCCTGTTTAAAAGACTTAGAAAATGTATCTTCGCGGACCACCATTATAGACCTAGGTTCTACTAAAGAAAAAATAGTCAGTTCTATTCCACCTGCCTTGCGTTTAAATGTTGTTGCAGCCCACCCAATGACAGGAACTGAAAAGTTTGGTCCTTCTGCAGCCTTTGATGACTTATATAAGGAAAAGGTTGTTGTTTTATGCGACTTAGAAAACTCAGGTGAACATCAACAAGAAACTGCCGTGCGTCTTTTTTCAGGGATTCATATGAAACTTGTATATATGAGGGCACATGAGCATGACTTACATGTAGCTTTTATCTCACATATGCCACACCTTATTTCTTACTCTCTTGCAAACGCGGTACTGCAACATGAAGAACATGAAAACATTCTTAACCTCGCAGCTGGTGGTTTTAAGTCTATGAGCCGTTTAGCTAAGTCCTCTCCAAATATGTGGGGAGATATCTTTAGACAAAACAAAATTCACTTGCTTGATTCATTATCTTACTTTGAAAAAGAGCTAGCCTTAATGAAAAAAATGGTTCAAAATGAACAATGGAATGAGCTTGATGATAAGATGAAAGATGCCAACTCTTTGCACGATATATTAAAATAATTCTTATGAATTCGAATAAGTTTCATTAGCTTGAACCTGTCCATTTAAAGAACTAAAGCTGTCTAAAGAAGAACTTAAGCCTGTATCGGTGGAACTCACAGCTACATTTACAGAAGAAAGCCTTGATTGAAATTTGTAAGACTCGGCTTCTTTTAAGCTTGTATTACCTGCCTTTGAAAGAGCGTCAACAGCCTCTTGAGAATCGTTTTGAGAAGAGACTGTAGGATCAGGTCTACCCACTTGAATAGCCGATGAATATGGTGATTGAAATATATAGCGAGTAACTTCCATAAAGTCCTCCTTGCTACATTCATCATAACCAACACCCCTATAAGACTTGCTTTCTTTTTGAAACTAACTTAAATAAATATTTATTCCTGTAGCTTCTTTACAAGTACTTTCAAGGTTTTTTTATCTATCTTATGGGTTTTCCCCTCATAAATATTTTCGGAAAGTTCTTTCACCAAGTTTTCTATTTTTGGGTCTTTATGCATATTACTCATAAGTAATTGCAAGACTTCCTTAGATTCTTTTGCCGCAAACTTTGACCTTGTATTTTTTGATTTAAAAATTCTTCTCCACGGAAGTAAGGCAACTAAAAGTCCTAAAATAAATCCACCTAAGACTAAGAAGCTTGCTTGTAAATAGTTTAAGACCTCAGTAGGTCTATTTATATCTTCAATATCTGCTCTTGAAATCTTTAAAGGAATGTCTATAAGAGCTTCTTCATTATGTACTTTTATTTCTATTTCTTGGCTTGATATTGTTTTAATCGTATCTGTATTTGTATCCATATACGACAAACTAAAAGAAGGAATAACAAAGTCTTTTTGCGCGACTAAGGCTGACTTTTGCGTAAATGAGCCAAAGTATTTCCCACCTTGAAGGTAATGGCTTACACTTGGGTCTTCATTAAAGGCCTGCGCTCCTTTTAGATGAATAGAAAAACTTGGGATATCTTCTATATTAGCACGCCCTTTGATAATAATAGTAAGATTTACAGCCTCTCCTGAATTTATCTCGTTTTTATCTACATGAACTTGGATATCTAAGCTGCCGACAATGTCTATGCCTTCAGGAAGAGGCTTTACATGTATTTCTAGCTCATTTGAAAAAAATGTTCGTGTTTTTGCCCTTGCTACAAAAGAACCCCAATAATCCTTACTTTGTGATCTTACTTTTACATCCCACCTTAAAGGGCCTAATAAAAGCTTTCCACTTTGTTGGGCACTTAAGGCATAAACATTTGTACGCTTAGCCTGTCTGTCTTTTATAACTAGTCGGCCCTTGTGTTCACTTTTAATCCAAATGTTTTTACTCTCAGGCAAAGAGATAGCCTCACCTAAGCTTGTAATATTTTGACGTTGTGAAAATTCTACAGACATTTCAAAAGGCTCACCCACGTACACAAAGTCCTTATCCGTTTTAAGACTTACAAGAAAGGGTTCATTTTTTGTAATGGTCATCTTAGACACATTTATATTAATAGCCTCACTCATCACTTCAAGATCATTTATAGTGACAGGAAAAGCTTCAATCACACAAGAGCGTTCTGGCATAAAGGTATAAATCAAAGAAAGTTCTTGAGCCCGCTTTCCATTAGCATATACATCTTTTCTGCTTTGCATTCTTCCTTCTATATCATATCCACAAAGCTGATCAAAGGGAGGCACTCGAACCTGCCCCTCACCTGTAACTTTAATAGTAAAGGAGACACGTTCTCCACGGGTAATATTTTCTTTGTTTACACTAACATTAAGTCCTGCAAATGCAGATAGATTGATAAGTAAAAGTAAGCTTATTTTACCAAGGTTTTTCATTTGTATCCTCTTCATGCTCTAGGTCTTGCATCTTATATAAATGACCTTTTTGAGATTTTTTTATAAGTTTAATCCATTTTTTAGCCTCAAGTTCACTCATCTGCTTTGTATTTACCACTTCAGCAGCTTCTTCTTCAGCCTTTTGTTTATCAGACTTTTCTAAAGGTTTTTTATCTTCTTCTTTTTTGTCAGATTTTTCATCTTGAGGTTTTTTAGCTTCTTTGGACTTGTCCTTATCTTCAGACTTGTTTTCTTCTTTTTGTTCTTTAGAATCTTTATTTTTTTCTTCTTGGTTTTCAGATTTCTGCTGGTCTTTTTTGTCTTTTGACTCTTTTTCTTTATCTGAGTCTTTCTTAGAATCTTCCTTCTTTATATCTTTATTCTCTTGGTCTTTCTTATCTTGGTTATCTTTATTTTCTTCTTCTTTATCTTTTTGCTCTTGCTTCTTCTTTTCTTCTAAAAACTTCTTCAAAGTCTCATAGTTTTCTCGTGTTTGTTTATCTTCTTTTAGCTCTAGAGCCTTTTCGTAAGAGTTTAAGGCCTCTTCATACTGTTTTAGTTTCACCTCAGTGTTAGCAGCATTATATAAGGCCTGTGATTTAAGTTGTTTATCTTTAGTACCTACCTCATTAAAAATCTTCAATGCCCTCTCATAATTTCCCTCTTTATACAAAGAGTTTCCTAGGTTATACACCGCTTCAGGTGAGTCCATAGCAAAACTTTCATAGGTGGCTGAGGATGTTTTATAATCTTTATTAGCGTAAGCTTCTTTGGCGTCTTGAAGCTTTTTAAAGTCAAGAAGACCTGCTCTAGCATCATCATATCCTAAGGTAATAAAGCCCAAAAGAATAAGGGTCTTAGCCCATCTAGTAGGCACAGAAGAAAAGGCTAAGAGTAAGAAAAATAAGGACAGGGCAAGTGGATAATAAAACAGTTGCGTATATTGAGGAATGGTTTCTTCTTTAAGTGTTGATTTTTCAGTGATAGCTTCAATCTCCTCAAGCATAGTCAAAATATCTTCATCCCCTAAAACAGACTCTATATAAACCCCACCCGTAGATAGGGCAAGGTCTTTAATCTTATCATTTAACTTAGAGATTAAGATATTACCCTTATGCTTTACAAAGCTTCCATTCTCATTACGCACAGGACTACCCTTGCTTGTACCCATTCCTATAATGAAAAGTCTTAGGCCATTATCCTTAGCAAGTTCTATCTCTTTAGAAAAGTCATTTTTGTCTCCACCATCTGTAAAAAGAAGAAGGTTTTTAGTATCAGCGTGGTCTAACATAGAAATGGCAGAACGAAGCATTGAATCTAAGTGAGTGCCTTTTTCTGTAATGTTTTTAGTATTTACCTTTGAGAGTAAAAAAGCCACAGAAGAATGATCAAAACTCAAAGGAGAAACAATATAATCATGCTTTGCAAAGGCAAGTACCCCGATACGGTTATGAGGCGCCATTTTAATCAGTTCAATGGCCTTATGTTTTGAAAGCTCTAAACGATTAGGATAGGCATCTTCAGCCTTCATAGAATCAGATATATCAATAGCAATTAAGATATCAGCAGACTTTGCTTCTACCACTATTTCCCCATCTTTTATAACAGGCTGACTCATAGCAAGTATCATAAGAACAAAAGAGATCAAAAATAAAGAATTTCTTGCTTTTGTACTTAGGTTTTTATTTTCTTTTCTAAGTCTATCAAGAACTTCTTTGTCAAAATCAAGAAAACTCTGCTTTGAACCTGTAATTATAAAATAAAAAAGTACAAGTACAAGTGGAAGTATTAAATAAATAAAAATTGGGTATAAAAGACTCATCCCCACCCCTTCTTAGACCTAAGTACCAAGAACAAAAGCAAGGACATAAAACCAATAAATACAAAATAGATATAGTAATAACTCTTATGTAAAAACTTCTCCCCCGTAAGTTCAGAAGTTTCAAGTTCATTAATCTCTTCATAAATACCTTCTAATTGCTGGGCAGAATAAGCAGGAAAGAACTTAGCCTTGGTATCTTGCGCAATTTGTTCAAGTATTCTTTCATCAAACTCACCGGGTCTGCCTATACCAATAGTATAAATCTTAAGTCCCTCTTTTTGGGCTAAGGATATAGCTGCCTCATAAGGAATTTGACCTGCAGTATTTCGACCATCTGTAAGTAAGATAGCAATCTTAGACTTGGCCTCATTTTCATGCATAAGCGTAACGGATTGGGCAATCGCGTCAAAGATGGCTGTTTTTTTACCAGCTACTCCAATATAGAGTTGATCTAAAAGTTTAGAGAGTATATTTTTATCATAAGTGATAGGCGAGGCAACAAAGGCATATTCGCCAAAAACAATCATGCCTAGATTATCATTAGGGCGTTTTTGAATAAAGGTCTTTACAATATCTTGAACCACTGTAAAACGGTTTAATTCTCTGTTGTTTTCGTCAAAACCTCTAGCTCTCATAGACCCACTTGCATCAAGTAAAAGGACAATATCATAACCCTCACGCGGGTCTAAGTCAATCTCTTTTTCACTAAAGGGTGAGGACATAGAAATGACTAAAGAAATGATTCCTAGCCATTTTAAAAATATTAGAAAATAAGAAGAAGACATAGAACTCGAACTAAACAAGGCCATATGAGGAAACAAAAGAGACTCTTGGCGTTGTTTACAAAAATTAGCACACAAGATAAAAATTAAAATAAGACCTAAAAGATAAGGAAACTCAACCTGCATCCAAAACCTCTAAAAACACATAAAAATGCCCTAAGGTTTCTTTATCCAAGGCTTCTACTGATTTTTTGTACTTATACTGGGCTAAACGTCCATCTAAACTATCTAAGAGGGCTTTTTCTTTGTCTGTCTTAACAATGTATCGTGCATATTCGCTGATCTCATAAGCCGCTTGTTTGGCATTAGAAACATCTACCTCATGTATCTTTTTCAAGTACACTTTTTTTAGGTTTATTTCTTTAGTTTTTTTATACTGAGAATATAACCAAATTCCTAAGGACACAAAAATGAGACTTAAAATAACAGCCGAAATAATGATTAAAATCATTAAAGAATTATCAGGCACCTCAACCAAAGGCTTTATATCATGTAAGGGGATATCATTCATTAAATATTCCCTTCAAAAAGTCGTTTGAGTTTTACCACAGCTTGTTCATCTGTATAAATTTTTGTAAAGCGTACTTGGTCATTTCTAAGTCTCTCATATAAGGCGTGATCATGGGCGGCTACCTTAGCCTTGTAAGCCTTCATAGTCGCCCCATTAAAGTCACCCTCAAGTTCTGCTCCCGACTCTGGGTCTTGCAAAACTGAAAAGCCAAAGGCAGGTGGATTTTCTTCCATTCTATCTCTAATTATAATAGCAATAACCTCATGTTTACGCGCTAAAATTTTAAAATCAGGCAAATCAAAATAATCGGCTATAACAATAATAAGAGACTTACGTTTAAGTCGTTTCATTAAGTACTTCGATAAGAACCCATAATCAGCTTTTTTACCTAAGGCGTCAAAGTCTAARACATCTGARACTAAGGACTGAACTGCATGAATCTTTTTAGAAGGACGGTTTTCTTTATACARYTTATCCGCAAAGATAAATGAACTCAGYAAGTCCCCATTTCKAATSSTWGAAAAAGACAAGAGAGCTTTAATCTCAGCTATAAARTCTTGTTTAAACTTTTTAGAGCCAAAATGCACAGAGCCATTTAGCATAGAAGCCAAGACAATATTWARCTCACGTTCTTCTCTAAAAACCTTGATRTAAGGCTTTTGTTTTTTTGCYGTKATATTCCAGTCAATATGACGGATATCATCMCCTGGCATATACTCACGYAGTTCWATAAAGTCATAYCCYTCACCATGRAAGATGGAYGGRTTRTTACCAATAAGTTCTGAAAAKACYTGMCGTCTTGCCCGAACTAAAATCTTTTTGAGTTTTAAAGAAACATCCTCTTTGCGGACCGCATTTACTTGTTTTGACATATTACGGGATTGCCACCGCTTGAACAATCTTATCAATAAGTTGATCTGCTGTTACACCCTCAGCCTCTGCTTCATAGGATAAAATTAGGCGGTGACGCATGATTTCTTTAATGATATAAGCGATGTCCACAGGAGAAACATAATCTTTCCCACGTAAAAATGCCATGGCCTTAACCGCCTTAAAGATATCAATACTCACACGAGGACTCGCACCAAATTGTATATAATCTGCAATATCACTTAAACCATAAGCAGCAGGGTCACGGGTAGCAGATACAAGTTCTATCATATATCTTTCAATTTCTTCGTCCATATGAACCGCAGCGACTTCTTGTTTAAGTTCTTCTAGTTCAGCCAAAGAAATAACCGCATTAATAGAAGCATTTGATTTTGAAGAAATGCGTCTTGCTATTTCGAGTTCTTCTTCTTTGGTGTTATATCCCACCACAAGCTTCATCATAAAACGATCAAGTTGGGCTTCAGGAAGTTGGTAAACCCCTTCTTGCTCTACGGGGTTTTGCGTAGCCATA
>NVXJ01000045.1 GCA_002733885.1 Arcobacter sp.
CATTTGAAGCAGGTTTTGGAGCAGACAACCTTGGTTCCGTAGTCACCGTACCACTTCTAGGCATCATGCAAATTATCATAGATGAAACACCTATCTTTGTAAACCTAGCCTCACCAACTGAGACAAAAGTAACAGAAGCCAAAAATAATCCATCAGAAAACAGTGGACAAAAATCATCAATGGAAGCCCTACTAGCTAATCCTGAAAATAAGAAGTTTTTGAAATGAGCCGCGTAAAGAAAACGAGAACTGCTTCTCGTTCTTAGCTTCGTATACCGAAGGCCTTAGCACTGACAACTTAAGAGGATATTCATTGGGTTAAGTACTTAGAGAAACTTTTTACTAAGTAAAACCACTTTCGCTAGTTTTAAACTTACTTTGTTATAATTTCGGCCTGCAAGCGTATACGCTTACAATGGACAGCTGGCCGAGTGGTCGAAGGCGCTCGCCTGGAACGCGAGTGTGGAGCAATCCACCTAGAGTTCGAATCTCTAGCTGTCCACCATCAAGAAACTATTCCCTTTACTACCCATACAGTCTCTTTAAGCCTATTCTATGTACTTGTAAAATCCCTTTAGTTCCGTTATAATCCCGTTAAGTCCCTTTGCATGTTACCTATTCGTTACCTGAAATTGCAAAGTAGTGTTACCTTTTTTATAGGAGAACCCTTGTCCAACGAAGAAACCGTGAGATATGATAAAGACTACCCCACTAAATATGATGGTGTCTATTATCGTTTAGCAAGAAATAAACGACACAATGGAAAACCTGATAAAACCTTTAAAATTCGTTACCGCCTTAATGGTGTTTCTAAGAACGAGAGTATAGGGAAATTATCAGAAGGATTTAGTGCGGAGTTTGCAAGAAACATTCGTAATAAAAGAATCATGGATGCGCGCTTTGGAAATGATATTCCAAATGCTAAAGGCTTACTTTTTAAAGATGCGGTGAAGCGTTACTTTGAGGACCATTCAACTAACAAGTCTATTAAGCAAGATGAGTACAGATACAATGATCTTAAGAGCTTAAAAGATATAGATGTTTCTAAGATAACGGTAAGTGATTTAAAAAAAGTATATAAGGCCATGCAAGAACGCGGAACCAAGATACAAACATATTTACATGTAGAAGCTTTTTTTAATAGGGCTATCTTTTATGCAGTAAAGATTAGGCTTATTAAAAGTTATGAACCTGTGCGCTTAAACTTACCTAGAAACTTTGAAAAGGTAACTGAGGTATACACAGATGAGATGATAGGAATCTATCTAAGTGTCATTCAACAATATCCCTATCGATTAGCAGCTGATGTTGTAGAATTGATTTATTATACTGGGATGCGTAGATCAGAACCTTTAAAGTTAAAATGGACAGACTTAAATCTTCAAGAAGGATATGTCATTATTCGAGAGGCTAAGAGTGGTAGAGATGAAAAAAAATATTTAAGTGACTCTAGTATAGAAATTATTGAAAGACAAAGAGCTAAGTCTAAAACTTATATCTTTGAGAGTAGCAAGGATGAAGCGGTTAATCCAAGCTATATAAGTTATCATTCAAGACGAATGGCTGATAAAGCAGGTTTACCAAGCAACTTTAGACCTTTACACAGTCTAAGGCATAATGTCGGTACCCAATTAGCTATGAAAGGCTTTCCTGTAGTTAAGATAAAAGAATTTTTAAATCATAAAAATGTTGAAACGACTATGCGATATATTGATATTGCAGAAGGGGCTATGAAAGATGTTGCTAATCTTCTTGAAGCAGACTTTAGTCAAAAGAAAACTAAACAAATAATAGAGATGGAACGGATTGAAACAGATGGAAAATAAAATTAATTATATGATTGATGAAGATGGAAAAAAGACTCATGCTGTTGTCCCTCTACATATATGGAATAAAATAAAACTTGATGCTTATGCTTCAATGAAGTCATGGAATGGAAGTTATCCCTGTACTCAGGTTAGAAAAGTTTTAGAATTTATTAAAGAAAACCAAGACTTATCTAGTGAACAATGGCAAACAGCTTATGAAGAATTTTATGCTTACTATGAAAAATTAGACATAGAGGATATTTTGGCCTTATACCTTTTTAGATCTAGTCTTTTAGCATGTTCATTTGAGGATGATATAGATGAGTTTGCAGGAGAAAAGCCTGAAGGAGATAGTCTTTATGAAGACCATTTTGTTTTGAGTAGATTTAATATTCTTACAAAAGATGGGGGAAAACTACCAAGAGCTACATATAATTTGGTTCGTGAAAGAATATCATGGTTAACGGATGAAGAGTTTTTAAGTATGTTTAAAAAATATCTATCTTTTGATAAAGAATCTATAAAAGAATATAGAGAACAACATAAGAGAATACGAAAGAGTGCAGAACGAGATAGAATGTTTATTTATGATGTGCATCATCTTTTTGGGGGAAATATATGTGATGAATTGAATAATGAATTTGATATGCTCTTTGGTAATGGAGATAGGAATCAAAAAGATATTATTAAAGAAATAAACATATTCTTAGCAAAACAACTTTACAATGGAAACCTATCTCAAGTGTATAGGACAGCGGGAGAAGCCTCCCAACGTGTACAAATGTTCACTTGATAAAAAGAGACCTAAGTTAGTTATTAATTAAGTTTTTTGACTACCTAACTCCCTTCCTTAACAGCTAACTTTAACAATAAAATCTCCTCTTTATCTTTTTATAGTATAAATGTATCTTTATGACAATTAAGACCTTTACTTGACTTATTGAACCTTATTCTGCTAATATTCTTGAAACACTTAAGAATAAAGGATGTCATATGAGTACATTTAATGAAGAATTTATAACCCCCAAAGATGTTTTTGAACTGACAGGATTTAGTTTAAAGGCATTGTCTAATAATCGGACAAAGAAGATTGGATTCCCATACTATAAATTTGGTGGGAAAGTTTTTTATAAGAAGTCGGAAATACTAGTTGCTATTGATAGTACAAGAGTAGCTACAAATCAAGAAAACTCCCATGCAAGCTAGCATAAAGACTCTTCTTCAAGAGTATCAACTTGAACTACATATAGCTAATTACGCAAAGACAACCTACAAGCTATATTATGACTTAGCAAAAAACTTTTTAGAGTGCTTGCCGAATATAGAGAGCTTAAATAGGGATAGTGTTGAAAGCTATTTGTCTAAGTATAAAGGGCAATCCACAGCTTCACGTAATCAAAAAACTTCATCTATGAGACGTCTATTACGTTTTTTAAAGTCTAGTGGTTATGAGAACGCTCAAATACGTTTACACGATAGAAAGGTGGGAAGAAAGCTTCCTGATTCATTAACAGAAGAAGATATGCAAAGTGTTCTTTTAAGAATGGAATCCTCTATCAAAAATTGGATAGATCATAGAAACTACGCATTAGTTCTTTTTCTATATGCAACAGGTGCACGTATTAGTGAGGCCTTAAGTGTAGCATGGATAGATATTGAAGATGGATGGATTCGTATCAACGCAGGCAAAGGAAATAAAGACCGCTATGTTCCTATTTACTCTGGAGCATTAGAAGTGTTAGAGGCTTATAAAGAAGCTTGCCCTTTTGAACTGATAAGAGGCAAGCCTATCTTTACAAGTTACCAAGGGGGAACTCTCTCTCGTATATCTGCATATAAGATATTAAAAGCGAATGTAGGAGTAAATCCTCATTCCATTCGTCATAGCTTTGCTAGTCATCTCATTCAAAATGGGTGTGATGTTATTATAGTAGCCGAATTTTTAGGACACTCAAGCCTTCAAACAACTCAAATTTACACTCACGTTAGAAATAAACACTTGCAAGAGACGGTTATTAACTGTCATCCTATGTCAACGGAGAGGTTACATGCATAAAGTTAGAGGAAGAGTCATAGGTATGCCTAGCTTAGACAAGGCAAATGGATTTATTTCAGACTGTCTATATAAGTTTAAAAGTACCCCCTGCACGATTGCTAAACTTCTAGCGTTCAGAGAAGATGGTGAGATGCTCTTAACTAAAGAGATGGGTTTAACAATAGGTGGACTAAATGAAAAAGACCGAATATCAGCTCTTCTTAATTACATTAAAGCTGAGTTTAAAGTAAATATTGGAGAAGTAAATGACTGCATTTAAAAGAGAACACATTGAAGTTATCCTTCAAGGCAAAGAGGCCAAACTTCTAGTAAAGATGGTTGATTCACTAAAGCATGAAAACACACCCTTTGAAGAGTTCAGCGAGAGTGAAAAAGATGTGATGTGTAAGCTAAGTGATGAACTTGCTGAGGCCTTAGGTTATAAGCTGCCTTTTAATCGTATAGGAGCATAAGATGAGAGATCATTTAAGTGAGACTTTTAAAGAGATTATGAAAGACTTTAATGGAATAGATGAAGATGAACACTGTGAGCTTTTAGATGAAGTGATTAATACGGGTATATACCAACCAATCATGGTTAGTATTACAGACATAATGATGTGCTTTGAAAAACATATGATAGAGACTAATCATAGGTTTGTATTTATGAATGATGAAGAGAGACAAGAAGCTTTAATCCAGACTATAAAAGAACATCTTATCCCTTAGTTTAGGGATTCCGCTTTAACGGAAAGTAAAAAGTACGGGTAAGGGAACGAATGGCGGAGCGGATAGCGGATAGCGGATTGATTAACGGGACTATTTATTAAAAAAAATGCTAGTAAATATTATTCCTATAGGAATCTAAAATAGTAATAAAAAAGTATGATTTAAAAAGAAAGGAAGATGAGAGTAAACACACAAATACTTACTCTCACACGTAAAACTTATGAAAGAAAATTATAACATAGAAACAGAACGAGCTGTGCTCAATAGCATACTCTTTAATCCGGCACAACTCCACAAGGTAAAAAAGGACCTCTTAGATGAGACTTTCTTCTATCAACCTCATAAGGAACTATATAAAGTTTTCACTCATCTTGATGAAAGTGGACGAGCCATAGAAGAAACGTTTATTAAAAAAGAGCTCCAAAAAAGAAACCAGTTTAACGAAGACTTTATGCTTGATCTAATGACAGCAAATCCAATAAGCAATATAAAAAACTATATAGTAGACCTTCAAGATTATCATAAAAACCGTGAAGTACATGATGCAACGGTACGCTTTCAAAAGGGTGAAATAGACACCTTAAAGCTTAGTTCTTTAATTAATAAGTCGGAGCAACTATACAAGCAAGATGAGACAGTTAAGAAAAAAGAGCGTGAGTATAAGCACTTAACCCCTTATATGAAGGCCATGCTAGCTGATTTAAAGAAGGTAAACAATCAACCCGACTCAATGATATGGTCTGTGATGCTTGCTTCTATGGGTGGGCTTATTGGTTCAAGAGCTAAGATAACAAATAGCATTAATTTAACGGTTTATCCTGTCATCTGGGCGATGATAGTTGCCCCTTCTTCTTTAGCTGCTAAATCAACCCTGTACCGTCATACAAAAGAATGTGTATTTGGAGATATTCAAGAACTTTTTTATGAAGAATTTGAAGAGAAGAATAAGAACTTTGAAGAACTGTATAAAAGATACATGGCTTTAGGTAAAGAAGACAAGCTAGAAGAGAATGAACCTCAAGAACCTATCCTTAGTCAAGTAGTCTTTCATTCAGGTGGAACACCCGAAGCAAAGTTAAAAAGTCTTAATGAAAATCAAAATGGGGGAATCGTTTATTATGATGAGATGAAAGCAGAATTAGAAGCAACAAACAGCAAGCCAGACTATAAGGCCTTAAAAACTTCTATTTTTGATGGAGAAACATTTCATAAGCAACTAGTAAAAGGTGGAACTCTTATTTTAAAAAGACCTGCTCTAAGTGAAGTAGGACTGATAACGAAGCCTTGGCTTTTAGAAGCCGCACAAATAAATGATGTAGCGAGTGGCTTCATGGCTAGATATCTTTTTAGTGTGAATGAAAGACAAGACTTTCAGCCTTTACAAATCAATGAGAGCCTGCGCCCTGAAACAGACAAGTATATAAAGGTTGGAAAGTTTGTTATGGATATGCTTGGCTTCAGCAGAGAAGAACCCGTAACTTTTAGACTCTCAGCTTCAGCGCGAAAGAAGCATAAGGAATGGTTTAATGACTATTCTAAGTCTGTATATGCAACTGAAACAGATGAGGAAGCAACAGCTTCATATAGACTAAGTACTTATGTTCTTAAGTTTGCACTAATTAGTTATGTTTTTAACAATGCCTATAAGATTCTTGATGTTGTGGCGAGTGATCAGTTAGAAGTAGGAGAAGAATATTTAGATGAGGCCCTAGAGATAATGGAGCTCTTTTCTAATGAGAGTCACAAGCTCTTACAACTCTTTGAGAAATCAGAGAAGTTAAACTTTAGATTAGATGATGCAGTAATTAAACTTTATAAAAAGATTGATAAGGAGCCGACTAAAATGGTGACACGTTCACAAGCTCTTAACATTAGAGGAATAGACAAAGATATATTAGACAATATGATTGAGATAGGACAAGTAATTTCAATTAAGGGAGATGATGGAAAAAAAGTATTTATAACCAAGCCATAAAAATGGCCTAGAAATCGTTTGAGGTACTGGAGTGCAATCCAGCAACACAAAAGCCTGTATAAGGCTTCACATGAATAAAGGAATATTCACATGACTATTAAAACAGATAGTAATTTTAGCAAAAGCTTTAATAAAATTAGATTAACCAAGCACGAATTAGGAAAGTTCATAACATGTATGATCAACTTAGTAAAAAATGAAAGCTTACCTGCGTATGCAAAAGACCATTTTTTATTGGGTAAATTAAAAGGCTATAAAGAGTTTCATCTTAGTGGAGATAAGGTGGTCATTTATAAAACCAATGGCCTAGCCTTACAACTAGTAAATATTGGTTCACACACTCAAGTGTTTAGGAGTATGTGATGGAATTACTAAATATATATACACAGGCGAATAAAATAAACTCTTTAGCTGTATTGCTTGGCTCTATACCTGTCACTAGACATACCCTGAAGAAGTTAGGTATTAAAAAAGATAGTCTCACAGAGAAGGCTATCTTAATTAGTAGTGTAGTTATCGTTGGGAAACTTCTTTTCGCTACAAAATAACCCAAAAAATCTATTCTCCGCGATAATCGGAAGGGTTTAAAAATCCTAAGAGATGAAGCCCTATTTTTAGGGAGGGAATAGAGGTTATTGATAAGAGAAAAGGGGCTTAATATCAGAAAGAGAAGAAGATCCGCGATATATTCGCGAGAATGTTTGTAAAAGGAAGGTTATGAGCTTATTAAAGTTGAAAAAGTTATGGAAACAACAAGATCAGATAAAGAAAGAGCTTGTGTCTGCAAGTGAAGAGGACGCTATAAAGCTTACTAAACAACTTGAAGAGATAGCGCGTAAGATTAGGAGACTATCCTAGTCTCTAAAGGAATTATCCTAAGGAGATAAAACCTATAGGAAAAACATGAATTTTAATTCCAAGCTCATAGAGTGAAAATAGTCCAAGAATTAATGGAAGTGACATTTCAATTAAGAACCAACGTAGACTTTGCGTTTGTAACATGTACTTGAAGTAATTATCGAATTTCTTTAATGAAGCGGGTATTCGTTCAGAACTAAGGGTATGGTTCAGTGCAGTAATAGAATTTTTCAAATCTTCAATGTCTTTTTTTAAATTATTTAATTGTTGGACACTATTCGCATTTGTAGGGTTGAAATCCTGTAGGGCTTGTATACGAATTTCGGCTTCTTTGAAAAAGTTTTGATGGTCTTTTGTTCGAAGTGTTTTATTCTTCCACCATTGATAAAGTGTTGATTGTCTTGTGTCACTTAAATGTTCAACATCTGTATGGCTTGCAAAGCCACCTTTATAAATTAGGTGCGTGCCAGTGAGTCTTATTTTCCATTCTAAAAAATTATCATGTACTAGCCAAAGAAAGTGTATAAAAAAATATATGTTTAATCCAAAGAACAATGTATAAATAGATTCCATAGATAAACTAGGACCAGTAAACTTTAGCCCGAAAAAACTAGAGTTAGAAACATCTAATTGCATATCTCGTATAATTATTGATAAAGAGAGTACACTTAAGAACATAAGGCTATTTCTTACTTTTCGGATATACTCAGTAAATTCAATTGCAAATGGTTCTCCAAGTGCTTTATCTATAGTCTCTCTTTCCTTCTTGTTATCCACAAAAGTTCCTTTTAAATATTAATAGTCTTGGCATAAATTAGATTTACGTTCTTTTTAATAAAAAGACTTAACATCGGTAACCAGGTTATCCCAGTGGTACCATCCACCATCAGCCGTTCTTACAAAACCTCCAGTATATAAATCATAAACAATTGCTAATGATAAAAGAATCATTACTGTTGATATAAAAATTAATCCGTTAATGGCGAGCTTCTTCAATGTCTTTATCATTTAAAACCTATCTTTATTTTATTAAACATTTTAGCATGAAAAAACCTTTTCCCCTTTCTGAACCTTAAGAGATAAAAAAGGAGAAAGGGTAAAAGAGTGTATAAGTGTATAAGATAGAGAGAATTTACTCTCTTCTTCCTATATATAGGGCTATACCCCCTAATAGAAAGTTATACAAAACTTATACAAGTTATACAAACGTATAAGTTTCTCAATTTTATTTTTATACAAAGTTATACAAACGTATAAAGTTATACACTACTGTATAAACGGTTTGACTCGTGTGGTAGGTGCGTACAGAGAAAGTTATACAAATTATACACTTTTGAGGGAGGGGTGAGAGAGGGAAGGAAAAAGCAGAGTTTCCTTAAGTGAGTTTTTTAGTAATACCTTTCCGTTGATCTCCGTATTTTCCGCTTGAAATAATGTGAATGAGGGAAGGTTATAGAAAGTATGTATTCCCTCCTAAAAGGCCTCCGTAGCCCTATCCGTAGGAACGGTAGAGAATTTTACGGGTAACGGAGCTGAGCGCGGAGCGGATAACGGAATGGACAGCGGAACTGATTTAGGGCGAAAATGTCAAGTAAATTAGTAATAATGGTACTAATAATGCTATAATATCAGTACGAGTAAAGCCTGAGGTTAGCCGCGACGCATATATGTATCGTAAGCGTTATTTAAGAACGTCGGTCTCAGGGTTCGTGCAACCTCGATAAAAGTTTCCTAATGATTATGTATATTTACTTAGATGAAAGTGGTGACCTAGGATGGAAGTTTAATGCTCCCTATAGAAGAGGTGGCTCTAGTCGATATATAACAATCTCTACATTAACTGTTCCTCACACAAAAAGACATTTACCAAAAAGAATAATTAAAAAACTATATGACAAATATAAATGGAATCCAAAAAAAGAAATAAAATGGTCTGATATGAAGTTAGATCATAGAGAAGAATTTGCTAGAAGAGCTGTCGATCTTTTTAATGCTCATGATGATATACAGTATCACGCTATAACGGTAAAGAAAGAAAGAGTACAGGCTCATATAAGAAATGATGAAAATAAACTTTATAATTATATGATTAAATTATTATTACTTGATGAAATGGCAAAGCATGATGAGATAATATTTGTTCCAGACCCACGTTCTATAAAAGTTGAAAGTGGGAATAGTCTGCATGACTATCTTCAAACATGCCTTTGGTTCGAGAAAAGTGTTTCAACAAAGTTAAGCACTAAGCCACAAGATAGTGCATCAAATAGAAATATACAATTTGCAGATATGTTGTCTGGTATTGTTCAGGGCAATTATGAAGATAATAAGCGGAGTACTTGGAATATACTTAATGGAAGCCTTATATCTAAGAGACTATATTTCTAAGTAAACGTTACCTATATGTTACCTTTTTTATTTTATATATAAATATATCCCTATAAATAGGCTCATAGTAAGACTTTCAGTAATGGTGCTGTCCACCATTTTCAACACTCTTTTTGCTTTACTCATCGTTGTCAATTCACTCATGTACCAATGTACACTTCGCAAATTTCCGCCTTGATTAAAACAAAAATAGTATTGAAAACTAGTTTTCTTACTAACTAGCCTAATTATCTCCCTTTTCTACTAACAAAGAAAAGTGGAGATTCAACCCCTGGGGTATATATTGAATTTACAGTACTTTATACAACCAATACTAAAATAATAATGTCTAAAGTAATAAGCATATTAATATCTTGTCGAAAAGAATAGTTCTACATTAAATCACTTGAGGTTAAATCTATTTCATTCTGTAAAGTTTTATGTAACTCCTGAAGCTCTATTTTATCGGATAAAAAACCTTTCTTCATGTCTTTTATAATGATATTTACTTCATTCGATTTTTTTAGGATCTTTGATGATGTTTCTTTGTCAATATTAAAAGTTGAAAACTTTTCATGACTAGTGATTTTATGCCAAAGTTTATTTTCATTTTCTACAGTATCAGTTTGCATCCCTTCTTCTACGTAGGTACGACTGAAATATTCAATGATTATTCTAATATCTTCATCTATTTTAGTTATTGAGGTCTCTTCAATCATCTGGAATAAGATACTAAAAACATGAATTTTATCATATATTACTTTTTGTACTGCACTGATTCTTTCGAGTAATTCTTGAGAACTATATTCATTAATTTCTGTACTTGTCATTTTTTCTGCAACTCTAAAGAACCTTTCTTTTATTTGCATTTCACTGTATTTAAATGAATTTATATTTTGTAGAGTACATGTTAGAACTTCTATTTGTTCATCAACGTCTTTTATTATAGATGAGACATCCATTTTTAAAATAGATAAGTTTCTAAGTTTAATTCTCTTATTTCTTTCTTTTTCCATAGCTTTTGTATTTTCAATATTTAGCATAACAGAGTAAGAAGCGATTAAAGCAGATATTAAAATTGCTAAAGGTGCAACAATGGAAGCCAAAGTTTTTAAATTACCATTTTCAAAAGGATTTCCACTATATAGAAGATGAATTATTAAAAGTGTTATTAATAGAATAAGTAGGGAAAACCCAAGCCATTTTAAATTTTTTAATGCAGACTGATTGTCTTTATAGCTTTGAAGATAAGTTACAATTATTTTTATTACTTTGTTTTGTTCAAATTTTTTAAAATACTTATCCATAATATTAGATATCCTTTTTGATTTCATCACAAAAATTACCACCGTTGCCAAAATTCTTTTGTTGAAAAGCTTTGAAGTTTTGTATGATATGGATAATTCCTACATTGTGTAAGATATTTATTTCAGTTAAATCACCTAAAATAAATTATTTTTCGGTAATTATCCTTTTAGGGGCTTATTGTAGCATATTGGGCCCTGAATCAATTGCAAACAATTGGGTCAGTCGCCACGTTAATTTTATTCAACAATGATACCAATAGTGACTTATTTTAGAGAAAGCTATTCAGTCATTTTAGCTTCTTGATAGTTAAAGTT
>NVXJ01000017.1 GCA_002733885.1 Arcobacter sp.
TCATCGTTATACCGACACTCTCTTGTATACGCTTCCAAAGCCGTTTAGGAATTGCAGTAAGTTTCTTACCCGTTCGGTTAGATTTAAATACTAGTCCCTTATCTTCTTTAATGATATTTAGATGTTCAATTAGTTCATCATCAAGTAAATAACTTTGATTTTTACGAACTTTATTATTCAGGTCGCGAATAGTATATTTTTTATTTTTAAAGTCGATGTCAGTCCATTCCAGTGATCGAACTTCATTACTTCTTCTAGCACGTAATAAGAACATGAACATCACTCTATAATGATTATCAGGTATATTCATTATTTCTTCCCGTAGTGCCTTTGAATTTTCATCTGATAGAACGAAGTATCTGACATTGTCATATTTTGGAAACTTCAAAAATTGAGTGATATTTTTTTCGACTAAGCCAAACTCAATAGCCTTTTTAAAAAGTGGAGAAAAGAGTTCTTTAACTGTTACAATGTAACTACCTTTTTTTTCTTCTTTAATCATTTGATTAATGATTTTTTGAAGATCCGAACTGTCTACATCTTTAAGTTTTTTATTTTTTAAAGTTTCAGTAACATATTTATCGTAAAAGTACCTACCGCTTTTCCATCTATTTTCAGAAATAGTTTCTTTTCTGATCTCTTGAAATTCTTGAAAAAATTTATCTAGGGTAGGGTTGTCACCTTTTTTAGTGGACTTCCCAGCTTTGTGCGCATTAATTAATTCGACACGTTTTTGAAATGCTAGTGATGGGTTTGTCTTGTGTTGATCGTTGGAATAACCAACGATCTGTTCAATTTCAGTACCATTTACTTTTGCCCTGGCTAAGTAAGTTTTGATTCTTGTTTTAGAATCTTCTTTAACATAGATACCAGTATACTTATTTACTTTTTTATAATCGTTTCTCGTTCCCATGCGTAAGTATATCTAACTTACCCCACTTTTTACCCCACTTTTTTATGTAAATTTAGTAATATTTAGTAAATTTGTATACTATCCAAATAGTTCTATTACATGGACTAAAGGCTTTATCTATGGTGTTTATATAACATTGTGTCTATTTGGTATAATATATAAGACCCACGCTCATAACGGAGTGGTCGGGAGTTCGAGTCTCCCCCAACCCACCACTTTTTACAATTTTCCCTTTACTCAGCGTTATCAACAAGCTCATGTACCGAAGTACACTACACTTATTTCTGCCTTGATTAAAGTGAAAATTGTAAAAAGCTAGCTTTTTCGCCGCCTATTCTAGTCTCAAACTTGTTTAAGACTAACTGAACATTATAAATCAGACTTTATCGTAGTAATACTTTACCAAGGTGAAAGTTACTTAGGGGAATTTAAACTTGAATGGGGGAAGTCTTTTTCGTAAAACTATAATTTCATAGTAACTTTAGATGCTTAGCAAATAGCTTCTCTAATGTTTTATAAGCGAAACTTTGTAGGACCCTTGAAGTAAATGGATTAAGAGGTTTTGATGAATAATCCATATGCCCACTAGTATCTTTACGTTTGTTAGCTTTAGTAATGACATTTTCCAAGTACTTATTTATATCTGAGTCATTGAATAAATAAACAGCTTTAGTAGCTATCATATGTAATTTATCACTATCATCATCAGTATATTGTTTCTTGCTAATTACATAAATTATTCGTTTAACTTCGGCATACATATCTAGTCTATCTTTCGATAGCTCGGCATTTGTTTTAAATTCATCAGATATTTTAGTAGAGTAAACACCTCTTGTCATAGCTATTGAAGCAGTTAAGGCTGATATTCCTATTCATAAAGCAGGCGAAAAATGAGTTTTCTCAAGATCTGCAGTATATATTTGATAAATGAGATAGCCTAGTACAAACATTAATAAATATAAAACTATAGTAAAAAACTTTTCTAAATTTTTGTTAGTTGTCGCTTGAGCATAAAAATTATATACAATTTTCTTCTTAGGTTTAACGACTTGTATATATATGAAAAGTGAAAATGAGCCTAGTAAAAGTAAACCACCAAAGGAATATTCCAAATAAGATGATAATAGAACTAGGCAGAAACCTAATATAGTTTTGTACTTTTTAGTCATTATTAGTTTTATAACAAAATTTGGTACTAGTGGTTTTCATAGGACTCTTGGAGCATTGGTGGCATGAAAATTTATGCAGCTTCTAGTCCAAACTCTACTTTGAAATTAGTTGCCTTGACTTCGGGAACTAAGGCATTGTTTTTTTTATGAAGTTTTACTATTCCATATCTTTCTAGCGTTTTTAAAGTACGTGATAAGTTTGATTTAGCTCGGCCTGTAAGACTTTCAAGTTCTTTTAATGATTGTGGTTTATTATCAAGAATAATTTTGAGTAGATTTTGATTTTCGTTTGATAATATTTGTGCCATTGATTTAAGAGATTCAAACCATATTTTTGGTTCGTCTTTCTTAGGTTTATAAATGCCTTTTACAATATCTAAGGTTCTTTGTTTGTATTTTTCTATTGACATAATGCCAACTTTAATTGTTTTCATTTTCATTAGTTGTTCTCCATATAATATTCAGCGCTTTTCCAAAAGTCTTCTAATAGTTGTGAGGCTGATTCAAATTCATAAGCAATAATATCCATTTGCTTATGGATATGGTCATATGTCTCTTTTCTAGCACTGTACTTTTTTGATGATTTAAAACTATGTGCATTGTCATAGCCAATAACTCTGTGATTGTTTTTATCATGCAGGGTTAAAGAATATCTAATGCCATGAGGTATAGATATAGAAGGTTCTACTTGATAAGCTTCAAATTTAACCCAATAACCATTATCCATTGGAAATACTTCACCATGTAGGTTGAGTAGATTTTCTAAATCATTCAAGTAAATCCTTTGTTATCATCTAATGATAATGTATTTATCTTTAAACTTAGTTAAACTTAGTTAAACTTTTTTGTTTCTTTGTCATATAATTGTGTACCTTCTCTTAATTATCTTATTATTTGTTTATGAAATCATTACACGATGTTCTTGAACAACTTAGTCGAGCTAATTATCAGAATGCTTCTCATCCTCGGTTTTCTCAGGAGATTGATGCTTCTTATTCTAAGGGGTATGTTAAGGGGTTTACTTGGGTGGATGAAATGTGTAATTATTATTTTGATTTGCAAAAGGGTCTTATAGGTGAGCTTAAAAGTCATCTGGAGATGAAATTTGAAGATACTCAGGCCTTGCCTGAGTCTAAGTATAAAGAAGGTCTTCAAGAGTCTTTGAAGAATGCCTTAGCATCTTTATAAAAGATTAGTCTTCTTTTTTATATTCTAGTTTTCCTGATCTTGATTCACAGTCATCAATTAGGTTTAGGATTTGTTGTTTTACCTTGTCATATCTAAACTGTTCTTTGAAGCCATTAATTCTACCGCCTGAGGCATTTGGATGTCCACCCCCTCCAGCCCATTCTTTAGCAATGAGAGAAACATCTACCTTGTTATTGGCTCTTAGACTCATGGTTCCACGGGGTCCTACATCTACAATGAAGTCATATTCATCAAAGCTTGTTAAAAAGGCATTTCCTACAATAGAGGTATTTCCAAGGGCATAGGATAAATAGCCTTTATAGCCTTTATAATAGATAGTTTTATCAGCCTTTGCCTTTCCTAGCAATTCAACGATAAAAGCGGTTGCTAGGTTATCTAAGGTGTCATCATTATCTTTTTTAAAGTAATTCTTTTTTAGAGCATGTATATTTTCATCTAGAAGGATATTAGAATTATCTAGTGGAAGCATTTTAGCAGCTTCAAAGAGTAGGGCATGTTTATACTCTCTATCATCATCTGCAAACATCACACGGTTAAGTTCACGTGTTTCTGTTACAAGGCGCATGCATACCTTTCCATATTCAAAGGCATCATGTTTTTCTTGGTGCCATAAGTCAACCGCGTCAACGATAGCTACATAAGGTGTTATCCAAGCAGCACTCTCAGGGGAGAGGGAAAAATTCTCATTTACATAATCAAAGGTGATTTGTGTAGCTGAACGAGTGACATCAAGCATATACCAGTCAAACTTGTTTGCTGAATCCTGACCACTTCCATGATGGTCAAGAAGCTGAATCTTTACATCCATCTTGTCAAAGTCACGAAGTCTTTGAACCTCTTTAGTCAGCCATCTTGACTCATCCATAGTAAGATTTAAGTCCGTGATTAAGATACTTGCATCTTTTTTATCTGCCTTAATAGCGTCAAGAATTTCATGCAGTCTTTCACCAACTTCAGCTCCATAATTAGCATTATAAAACTTAATGTTTTTATAGGCTTGAGCCATGACTAATTGACAACTATAGCCATCTAAGTCGATGTGTGAGAGGTGATATATTGTATTCATTTATTTTGCCTTCATATAATTATAACTTGTTTATGTGTAAAACTTTACAGTTCTATAGAGATACTTCCCATAACTTCAAATTTTGCATTTGAATCAATCTCCGCGTGTGATAAAACAATTACTTCAAGGTTGAAGCGTTCAAAAATTTCAGCCAAGGGTTTTCTCAGCTGTGGGTCTACGATTAAAATAACAGGAGAAACCCCTTGTTGAAGTAGAGTACTAGCCTTGTCACTTACACCTTGAATAAGAGCATTTATCTCACCTACATTAAGGGCCAGGTTTCTAACCCCGTCTTGTTCTGTTGATTTTTCTAAGATTTTTTGCTCAGTAGCGGTATCAAAGGTTAGGAGTTTAATAGCCCCATCTTCAGACTTATACATAGAGGTGATAACACGAGCTAGTTTGGCACGTACTTGTTCAACGATAAAGTCAACATTTTTAGAATATTCTGCAATATCTGCTATGGTTTCTAAGGTTGTTAACATATCTTTAAGAGGAATTTTCTCATGTAAAAGTGCCTTGAAAATACGCTGAATAAGTCCAACGCTCGCAACCTTCATAACATCATCAACCACCACAGGAAAGTCATTTTTCATCTTATCAATAAGGGTTTGCGTTTCTTGTCTTGTAAGAAGCTCTTCTGCGTGAGACTTAACAAGTTCTGACATATGTGTAGAGATAACCGTTGCTGGGTCTACTACTGTATAGCCATTCATTATTGCGTCTTCTTTAAGTTCAGGCTTAATCCAAATAGCGTCTAATCCAAAGGCAGGCTCTTTTGTCTTTTCGCCTTCCATCTCTTCCGTTGCCATTCCTGAATCCATGGCCAAAAATTTATCAGGCTGAATGGAACCATGTCCAATTTCAATACCTTTGAGCAAGATTTGATAATGGCTTGGGTCTAGGTGTAAGTTGTCACGTATACGAACCTGAGGCATTAAAAAACCAAAGTCCGAGGCAATCTTACGCCGCATTGAACGGATACGTTCAAGAAGGTCTCCCCCTTGACCTGCATCAGCTAAGCGAATTAACTGATACCCAAGGGTAAGTTCAAGCATTTCAATTTTTAAAATATCTTCAAGAGCAGCGTCTTCTTCTTTTTTAATCTCTTCATGGCTTTTCGTGGGTGGCTTAGGTGCTTCGCCAGGAGCAGAAGGAGATGCTCCTGGCGAAGCTGGTGTACCATCCTTATTTGGGGTAGCACTATCTTTGTTTTGAAAAAGTTTTAATTCGCCTTTTTCATTTTGCAAGATAAGGTATCCCATACTTAAAAATAAAAATCCTACAAAGCCCATTGAAAGTGTTGGTAGCCCTGGTACTAAGGCAAACATAACCATAATAAAACCAACAATAATAAGGGTTTTTGCATTTCCCATAAGTTGGTTGATAGTTCCTTCAGCAAAGTTGGTTTGATCACTTGAAGCTCTTGTAATCATAATACCTGTAGCAGTAGAGATGATAAGGGCAGGAATTTGTGAAACCAGACCATCACCAATGGTTAAGATAGTAAAGATTGAGGCAGAATCACCAACACTCATGCCATGTTGAAAAACACCAATTAAAAATCCACCAATGATATTAATGATAGTGATGATGATACCTGCAACCGCGTCACCTTTTACAAACTTAGCCGAACCATCCATTGCTCCATAAAAGTTAGCATCTTGAAGTATTTCCGCACGGCGTTGCTTAGCCTCAGATTCTTCTATAAGACCTGCATTTAAATCCGCGTCAATTGCCATTTGTTTACCGGGCATTGCGTCAAGGGTAAAACGTGCTGCTACTTCTGCAACTCTTGTTGAACCCTTAGTAATAACCATAAAGTTAATAAGCACTAAGATAGAAAAGACAATGATACCAATAACATAATTTCCACCTACAACGAAGTCTCCAAAGCTTGAGATGATGTCAGAAACATTTTCTGGTCCCTCATGCCCATGGCTTAAAATCATTCTAGTTGTAGCCACATTTAAAGAAAGTCTAAAAAGGGTAATAATTAGTATCAGGGTAGGAAAGGTGGTTAAGTCGGTTGGTTTTGGTATATATAAAGAGATTAAGATGATTAAAACAGATATGGCTATAGAAATTGTTAACATAAAATCTAAGAGCATAGATGGAAGAGGAACGATAATAATGGCCAAAATTGCCATTACAAAAAAGACAATACTTAAATCACGGGTCTTAACAATAAATTCAAGTAGGGGTCTAAGTAATTCTAGTATTACGGCCTTGTTTTTTCTTGCCACGCTTAAACGCTTTCCTTCTCTAAAATATCAGCTAGAGTCATTCCTTCTAAGAAGTCATCTATTTTACCTTGAAGGTTATGAATAAATGGGTATATATGGCAAGAGTCTTCTTTTTCAGCGGGGCAGTTTCCTACGCCTGCTGAACAATCAAAGACGGAAGGGTCTTTTCCTTCAGCGGCTCTCATAATAGAAAGAAGGGTTATCTCTTCTTTAGGTTGAAGAAGAAGAAAACCTCCTTTTACACCCTTATAAGATTTTAAAATCCCTGATCTAGCTAGGGCTTGGAGTATCTTTGCTAAGAAGCTTTTTGAAATGGCTAAGTCATGGGCTAGGGTTTCTGTGTCCATGGGATTTTTTGCGCTTGCTAAGGTTACTAAGGATAGTAGGGCGTATTCGCTGGCTCTTGTCATTAGCATTTTAGGGTTCCTTAGATTGTGGTGTGTATATATATGTGAAGTATTATACATAAAATGTATTAAAGATAGATTTTGTCTTGTTTGGTTCGGTTTTTTTTGTTTGGCTCTTTACTCTTTTTGAGTTTAACTATATTGGCATAAGAACTATTCTTTTAACGTGTCTCTCCTTTTTCTATCGAGAAAAAGAAGGAAAAAGCTCGCTCTGCTGGCTTCAAGCTTGACAGCTGTCAAGTTCCCTCACTCCGAGACATTTTCAGCTAAAAACGCCAAACTCGCTACGCTCAAACAGAGTCGTTTTCTTTACGCTGAAAACATCTCTACGTTCGGCTCTGCAGATGCCCTGCCACATTTAAAGCGGTAACGCATCAAATAATTCAGAAGCTAAGGCTTCTGTGCAACTCATTCGACTTAAGATATCTTTTGTGTTAAATGATTTTGCTAGGGATAAAAGCCTTAGCTTTTACATTTGTGGTGCGTTCCCGCTTGGTCTCTTTCGAAGCCTCTGCAAAACCGAGAGGAAGATATATTTCTCCGTAAAGAAAACCTGACTGTCTGAGCGTAGCGAGTTTCAGGTTTTTAGGATAAATATATCTGTATTGAGGGCACCTGATAGCGATCAGGTTTGAAGCCCGCTTCGGGAGCTTTTTTGCTTACTATTTTCGCGGTCGAAAAAAGTGAGGGAGCATAACAACAAAATTACAACTGAAATAAAAAGTTCAGATGATAAACCAAACTACAAACTAAATCAAAAATAAAACATTATGCTGGAGTTTAATAAATATTCAGCTACAATTCGCCATCTCAAATTCTTTGGGAAATTTAATATACCAATCAGGGAGGTCATTATGGCTTTAGATTCGGCGAAAATTGCAGCAATTATAAAAGAATTTGCTCGTACAGAAAACGACACAGGCTCATCAGAAGTTCAAATCGCATTACTTAGTAAGCGTATTGCAGAACTTACTGAACACCTTAAAATACATAAAAAAGATCATGCATCACGTCTTGGTCTTCTTAAACTTGTAGGACAACGTCGTCGTTTGATGCGTTATTTCAAGCGTAAGAACAAAGAGGGTTATAACTCTTTAATTTCTAAACTTGAGATTCGCGACAACGTATAGTTTCTCTAAGAGGCCCTTGGGTCTCTTATCTTTTTACTTTCTTTTTTTAATCTAACTTCATTTTTTTACACATTTTCATCAACAAATAACAATATTTTTCTCTGTTAATTCTAATTCTTGTGACTTTTTTACCTAAAACCTTCTAAATAGCCCCCCTATACACGATATATAATATCAGACAACTAATCTTTAAAGAAAACTAAATTTTTTTACTTAATATATTTTTTAATAATATATTATTATTTTTAAAGCTATTCTGCTCTTAGATAACTAAAAACTAGGAGATACAGATGGCAAAAGATAAGAATGTTTTAGACACAGAAGGATTGACTTTTCTTGAGGATGGGGAAGTCCTTTACAGCTCTTTATACTTACTTTCAGAAACAGATGAAAAGGGGATAATCTCTTATGCCTCTGACTCTTTTATGCAGATTGCAAATATGGATTCAACTGACTTATATGGACAGCCACATAATGTAGTACGCCATCCTGAAATGCCAAGAGCAGCCTTCAAGTCCTTATGGGGAGATGTTCAATCAAAGGGATTTTGGACAGGGTATGTAAAAAACGCTAGAAAAGGCGGAGGCTATTACTGGGTATATGCAACTGTACTTCGTTCCGTAGATAAAAATGGAAATACCAAGTATGTATCTATTCGTGTTAAACCATCACGTGAAGATATTAAAAAAGCAGAAGAACTTTACGCAACATTAGACTAGGTATCTTTGGGTGGGATATATCTACCTTAGATAAGTTTTAAATAAAAAAAACATTTAAGAAATAAATAGCTTAGGAGCAATTATGGCATTAATTAAAAGTAGTTCAGCATCAAAAAGTGTAACAAATTCAGCAGGTGGAGGGGACAAACGTCGTCAACGCACCCTTGCTAAACAACAACAAATTTCAGAAAGTATCTCAGGTATTGCAAGTAATATCTTAGATAATGCACAAGAATCTGTTTCTGCTATTGAGCAGTTGAAATCTTCTATGGAACAAATTGCAACTGCAGCAGAAGAAAATTCGGGTGCTTCTGAGCAGGCTTTGAAAAATGTTAAGGATATTAATAATAATATTACTCGCATGACAGGAAGTATTGATACGGTTATTAACTCTACCGTGGCCACAGGTGATACTATTACTTCAGCGGTGTTTATGATTAACTCATCTGTTAAGAGAATGACGCAGGCCGTTGGTATAGCAGAGTCTTCTTCTAAAAAGTCTGAAGAATTAAAGGTGAGTTCACAAAATATTGGTGAAGCAGTTGGTTTTATTGCTAAGATTGCTGATCAAACGAATTTACTTGCACTTAATGCCGCTATTGAGGCAAGTCGAGCCAAAGAACATGGTAAGGGTTTTGCGGTGGTTGCAGATGAAACACGCGCCCTTGCTGCTGAGTCTGAAAAAAATGCAGAGTTTATTTCTGAACTTGTTAATAAAATCCAAGGTAGTATAGATACTATCATTCAAAATATTGTTGCTACTACAGGAACGATAGGTTCAACAGGGGAAAACTCTAGTGAGTTAAGTTTAAAAATGGAAGAACTTACAAAGATTGCTGTTTATTCGGTTGAAGCAGCGAGATCTGTTTCTATTTTTACTCAAAAACTTGGAGGCTTTGCGTCTTCTGTTAATGATGGTTCATCCGATATCGCTGAGGCTTCTTCTAAGGCAGCCCTTTCTGTTGAAAAGACCTTAAATGGAATAGAACTACAGTCTAATGCCTTAGCTCAAACAGAAAAAGATATCAAAGAGTTAAGTACCCTAGCAGAAGAGCTAAAATTTTCTACAGATACCGCGAAGTCTGCTGAAGATATTGCAGCTACTGCTGATACCATTGGTGGTTCAATGGAAGAGATTCAAGTAGGCTTAGAGCAGGTAACTACAGCGCTTAATGAGATTGAAGCTTCTTCGCATTCAACAAATCAATCGGCTCTTTCTAATAAAGACAGCATTGAAGGTGGTATCTCTGCGGCTAAGGATATTGATAAACTCATCGAAATTGCAAGACGTAACTTTGATCTTTTAAAAATCTCTTTTTCAGAGGTTAAAAACGCTATGGTAAGCATTAATTCTGAGGTTGTTAATTCTATCACTGAAGGTCGTGGTGCAAGTGATGAACTTATTATTATTGTTAAAGAAACAAAAAATGTAGATAAAACCGTTGGTAATATCTCAAACTCGATCATCCAATTAAACATGCTTGCTATTTCTGGCTCTATTGAGGCCGCTAGAGCCGGTGAATTTGGTAAGGGATTTGCCGTTGTTTCAGCAGATATCCGCTCCCTTGCAAAAGACTCTGAGTCAAACACAGAAAAGATTAATGATACTATTGAAGGTATGAATGCTGAAATTTCTACTGTTCAAGATGATTGGGGAAACCTTCTTACTGGTCAAGATGGAGAAAAGGGTCGTTTAGATGAGCTTGTTATAGAGATGGATAAGATTATTGATATGTTAGTTGAGCTTCTTGATAGGTATACAGGGCTTAAAACTATTAATGATCAGAACCTAGAAGGCTTAGATTCAGTACTTATTGGGGTAAATGAGATTCAAAAAGCGGTTGAACTTTCGGCGAAAAATGCGATGGAGTCAAGAAAGGCTTCAGAGCTTATTATTGATACTATTTCGCATATTGGTGAGGGTGTTGAAGAATTGGCTGTTATGGCAGATGAACTTCAACAAGGCTAATCTAAAACACATAAGGTATGAACATCGGCGATAAGCGCCAGAAAGGATAACTATGCAAATAGAAGAAGTCTTACTTATTAAAGAACAAGATTGCTTATATGGGATAAATACAAATGAAGTTGAACAGATTTTACGTGTACAAGACCTTACTCCTATGGCAATGACACCTAAGGCAATTCGTGGTTTATGCTCCATTGAAGGCTCTATTATCTCTGTGCTTGATTTCTCTTTTCTTTTAGATGGAGATCATGACTTAGTAAATACAGATGCTTTTAAGGCACGTCAGATAACCGTTGGCAGTGATAATCATCACTTTTCACTCTTAGTGTCTGAGGTTATTAACTCTGTTGAAGTGAATCAAGAGATGATGGAATATGTGCAAGATCAAGACGATGTGATTGTGGCACTTTTAAAACATGAAGAAGATATTATTCAAATTATTAGTATTGATAGGCTCATTAAAGAGATATCTTTACCCTCGTATGTATCTAAAGATGTAAGAGATATCTCATCTGATTCAGATACAAATGAAATATCTTCGCATCTTAAACGCTACTTATTTTTTGTTATGGGTGAGGAACAATATGCCTTAGAAGTGGACGCGATACGTGAAATCATTTCCCTTCCTCCTAGTTTTACCTCTATTGCTGAAAGTAATAAAGAGATACTTGGAATGATATCATTAAGAGAAGACCTTTTAGTGGTGGCTGATCTAAGAATTCATTATGACTTTTTAACCCATGATAGTGATAAAAACCGTATTATAGTTTCGCAATATAATGGAAAACATATAGGCTTGTTAGTGGATGAAATAGTAGATATTCAAGATGTTGAAATGAGTCGTATAGAAGGGATGCCTGAAAACTTTAAAGATAAAAAGATTAATGGTGTTTTAAATATGGATGATAGACTTATTAGCATTGTAAACACGGAGGTTATTCGTGACCTAGTCGCAGAACAAGCTCACCTTATCGGGGAAAAAGGAAAAGAAGAAACGAAGGTTGAAAGTACAGACCCCATTAATCTTGAAGTGGTTGTTTTTAAGATGGGAAATGAAGAATTTGCCTTTAATATTGATGACGTTTCTGAAATTATTGATATAACAGAAATCACACCTGTCGCTGACTCAGTCGATCATATAAAGGGTGTGATTAATATTCGGGGGCAGGTCATTAGTATTGCCTCCTTATATGCTATCTTACAACTCAGTGAAGATGAAGACTTAGACCAGCAGATTATTGTTACTGAGGTAAATGGAAACCGTGTTGGCTTTGTTGTTGATAAGGTAAATGATGTACGTGGGATTTATGATTCTGAATTAAGAGCAGATGAAGAAGAAGGCAGACTTTTTTCAAACATACTGCAGCTTGAAGGGGGTAAGCGTTTAGTGATGATGTTTGATACAACAAAACTTTTTGCTTCACTAGAACTAGGTTCTGAGGAAGTGGCTTGAGCAAAAAGATTTTAATTGTTGATGACTCAGCCTTAGTAAGAAAACAACTTCGTGGACTCATTTCGGAATTAGACTTTGAAATTGATATCGCTAAAAATGGTCAAGAAGCTATAGATAAGGCTCTTGARAAAGATTATGATGTTATCACTATGGACATTAATATGCCTGTTCTTGATGGTATCTCAGCCGTTAAAGAGATAATGCAAAAAAATCCAACGGCTGTTTTAATGGTGAGTTCTTTAACATCTGAGAATGCATCTGTGACGATGGAAGCAATGGAATACGGAGCGATTGATTTTATTCTTAAACCAGGAACAATGAATGTTGGTGTTGAAGAAAGTGGACAAGAGATTGTGCAAAAGATAAAGTCTCTTAGTCGTATTCCTCGCCGACGTCTGAAGGTCCCTACGCGGATTCAACCAGTTTCTCAAAGAACTTCTAGGTCTCAGAGGGAAAAACTTTCTCCGCCTACAATCTTGGATAAGATTGTCTTAATAGGTGTTTCTACTGGGGGACCGGGATTGATTGAACAAATTGTTTCTTCCTTACCCTTAGACTATCCTCAACCGGTTTTTATTGTTCAGCACATGCCTGAACAATTTACCTTAGCCTTTGCGGAAAGGCTAGCAAGAGTAACTGAAATGCCTGTGCATCATACGTCATCAAATGATGAAGTCTTACCTGGACATATATATCTAGCCTCAGGTGGGGTGCATTTACACCTGAGAAAAAAGACTTCAGGAAAGATTGTTACCTTTGATTGTAAGGATAAAAATGAACGTTTTTTCCAGCCTGCGGTGGATGAACTCTTTGAATCTGCCTTAAAGGTCTTTCCTGCAGAAAAGATTTTTGCAGTATTGCTTACGGGTATTGGTGATGATGGTGCTCATGGTATGGTTGCTATTAAAAATGCAGGTGGATATACTGTGGCAGAATCAGAAGAAACATGTACGGTTTATGGCATGCCCAAAGAGGCTTATGATAGAGGTGGTGTTTCACAGATGCTGGACTTCCCCGATATTTTGAAAAAGATAATATCATATAAGTAAAATACCTCATAAGGTTCTGACTGAGCTTTAAGAGATTATGAGTAAAGTAGTTTAATAAGAATACCTCATAAGATTCTGAGTCAATCTCAGGAAATTATGAGTAAAGTAGATTAATAAGGACACCTCCTAAAGTTCTGAGTGAATCTCAGGAATTTAAGAGTAAAGTAGATTAATAAGGACTCAATATGGCGCTAATTAAAAGAGATGAAAAGATAGAACAAGATAAACTTCCAAGCTTTAAGAGTTTAGAAGAAGCCATCATGTATTATGAAGATAATGAAGAATTTGATAAACGTTCATACGCCCTAGAAGAGATGGTTAATTTTGAAGATGGAAGTCATTTTTTAGTGGATAAACTTATTGAGCATGATACCCATAAGGATACCGCTACAAGAATAGCTGCCATTCTTGCAAACCTTGATCCTAAGCTTGCTCCAATAGAGCAGGTTATGGAGTTGTTAAAACTTTCTAATGCTTATGTTAGAAATCTTGCAATCTCTATTTTACAAGATTATGGAAAAGAGATTAAGTATTACATTGTTAAGTTTTTAATAGGGGATGATTATGATTTAAGAATCTTTGCAATTAATGTTTTAGGGGATGTGAACTTTGCAGAGTCACGAGAGATGCTGATTGAACTCTTAGAAAATGAAGAAAATATAAATGTTGCTATGACAGCAGTGGACTATATGGCGGAAATTGGTCAGCCTGAAGATGTTGAACTTTTAGTTCAGGTAAAACAGAAGTTTAAGGATGAAACTTATGCTGCCTTTGCCATTGACGCAGCTATTGCAGCGATAGAGGCCTAATATGTTTAATGAAGCTAATTTTGCAAAATTATCAGAATTTATCTACCGTAAAAGTGGTATCTTCCTTGAAGAGTCTAAGCATTATGACAAGATAAATAAGTTTATATTATCGCGTCTTAAAGACCTTGAACTTGATGGGTTTAGAAAGTACTTTTTTAAACTTCGTTTTGAAGATAATGATGCTAAAGAATTTCAAGAACTAATGAACGCGGTAACGGTGAATGAAACCTATTTCTTTAGAGAACATGACCAGTTTGAAGTCTTGGTAAACCATGTTTTACCACAGCTCAATCAAATACGCCCTAAAAATGAGCCCTTGCGCATACTTTCTTCTCCGTGTTCTACAGGAGAAGAACCCTATTCCATGGTACTTTACCTTTTAGAAGAAGCGGGACTTATTGAAAATAGAGATGTAGAAATTATTGGTATTGATATAGACTCAAATGTAATACAAAAAGCTCAAGATGGAAAGTTTTCTGAGAGGTCTGTCCATGCAATTCCCCCTGTTCAGGTACAAAAATACTTCAAAAAGGTGGGGATGTCTTATCAGTTGATTGATGATTTAGTGGGCGCAGTAGAGTTCAAGGTAATTAATATCTTTGATAGAGCCGCCCTTAGAGACTTGGGTAAGTTTGATGTTATCTTTTCACGTAATATGCTTATCTATTTTGATGATGCAAGTAAGAAAGAAGTGGCAATGAACTTTTATGATATGCTTAAACCTCAGGGCTATATTTTCTTAGGCCACGCAGAATATATGAGTCGTATTGTTTCCGTTTTTAAGGCAAAAAAGTTTGATAACTCTTTGATTTATCAGAAGTGATACCTCAAGAAAAAAATTCAGGGAGTATACTTTTCTTGAGTAAAGTTGCTTAAATAGGAAGAAAGTATGAAAAGTATTCAGAGGCTTTAGAAAAAAGTTTCTGAATACTTTTCTAGTAAAAGTAAAAAAGACACTATGTTAAGAAGGAAAAAGTTATGGCAAACCCACTTGTAATGTTTATTGATGATTCTGAAACCGCTCTGGCCTCAACGCGTATGACAGTAACGTCTATGCCTATTGAAGTAAAGCAGTACTTAGAAGCACAACTATGTTTAAATGATGTAAAGGCAGGGATAGTACCTGATTTAATCATTACGGATTTAAATATGCCTGTAATGAATGGACTTGAGTTATTAAAAGAGTTAAGAGCACTTCCAGCAACAAAAAGAACACCTGTGTTAATGCTTACAACAGAAACAAAAGATGAGTTAAAAACTCAAGGAAAAGCCTTAGGCCTTACGGGTTGGATTGTTAAACCCTTTAATCCGACGCAATTAAAATCAGCAATTACACGAGTACTTCGCTTACCCGCGTAAACTTTAAAGGACGAATATGTTATTCGATTCATTAAATGATCTGCTCGAACATATTAAGCAGGTTGAAAAAGACACTATTACTATCTCTCGAGAAGCACAGATGAAACTTTCATCTTTTATTGAAAGAAATAATATAGAGATTGATGATGAAGCGGCTGAGGCTATGCAATATCAAGATATTGTATCTCAACAGCTTTCAGCAACGATTGAAGCCATAGAATTAGTGCAAAAAAATTTACAAATGTTTTCACATACCTTTAAACAAGATGAACTTATCGCAGATGATAGCGTCGTAAAGTTACGTAAGAAAATGAATATAGTACTGCAACAGGCTAAGGCCAAAAAAGCTGCTTTTTCTGGTCATATTAAAGGTATATCTGATGAACATGAAATTGAATTTTTTTAAAAAATACTTCAAAATTTTGTGAGTAAAGTTGATAAATAAGGAAACTATATGAAAAAAGTAATGGTAGTAGATGATTCTAAAACAGTACGTATGTATCACGGCTCTTTGCTTAAAGAGATGGGGTATGAGGTTTTAGAGGCTGAAAATGGGATGGAAGCGATGGAAAAAAGTCAAGACTGTGATATTGACTTATATCTTGTGGATGTAAACATGCCTATTATGGATGGTTACACCTTTGTTCAAGAGATACGTGAACTTGATTGTTATAAAACAACACCTATCATTATGATTACTACTCAAGCCCATGACTCTGATAGAGAAGAAGCTTTTAAAGTAGGTGCAAATCTTTTTGAAACGAAGCCTATTAAACCAGAAGTACTCAAAAATTATTTAATTATTTTAATTCCTTAAGGGGCGAGAAAATGGATGCATTATTAGAATCATTTTTACAAGAAGCGAGAGAAAACCTTTCTTTCATTGACCAAAATATCGAAAACCTCGGAAGCGGGGATATTGAGTTAGTTAATTCTGTATTTAGAGCAGCGCATACACTTAAGGGTGGTTCTGGAATTGTAGGCTTTTCTGCGGTTAAAGATATAACCCATCACGCTGAAGACCTTCTTGATATGGTTAGAGATGGAAAAATTGAGGCAAATGAGGGGGTTATTGAAGCTCTTTATAATGCCTTTGATGAGGTAATGAATCTTATTGAAGCAGCTGAAGATACGGAAGCTATTGTCGAATCAGATGAGGAAAGGGTGAATGAGATTGTTGAAACCTTGTGTGCTTGTATGGGTAAAAGCACTGAAAAAGAGGCCTGGGCTATTCCTGTTTCTATGTATGATGAAAAAGAAAAAATTCTTAATCTTAAACTGCCTTTTTTACAAGACCTTTCACTTCCTCTTGAGTATGCGCAAATGACAGAAGAAAATTTTAATGATGAACGTCTTTATGCTCTAGTCTTTGATGTAGATGCCTCATGTATGTTATATGGAAATGATCCTGCTTATACACTTTCTTTATTGGGTGATAGTGTTAAGTATGTATATTCATGTATGAGTGAGGACTCTGCTAAGTCTGTTATTAGTGGTTTAGATGATGAAGAAGGTTTAAATTTGCATATGCAAATTATAGCCTTTGTTCAAGGTACTTATAGTGATATTGAAGAGGCCTTATTTAATTTTATTGATGAGTTGTTGTTTTTACCTCTAGACATAGTGACACTCTTAGGTATTAGTCGTGGGGAGGTACATTCCTTAGATGTTATGAAAGACCTAAGTACAAATGCTAAAAAAGAACTTTCATCTTCAAACAAAGAGGTTCTTGCAACCCTTATTGAAGATTCTTTAAGTCTTATTGGAAAAGACACCCTTCAATACGCCCAACTAACTCGCTTTATACAGCTTCTTTCTTGTAATGATGACTTAAGTTCTTTAGGCTCTTTCTTTGATGGTCTTAGTGAAGGGAAGGTCTTTACTAAAGAAGCACTAGGCGAGACAAGCGTACAAGAAGTGCAAGAGAGTGAAGAACCTGTTCAAGAAAGTCAGCCTCCTATTGATGAAAATGCTTTAGCTGGGGCAAAGATGATTATATCTCAGCAAGTTCTTCAATTAGAAGGTTCTGATGAAGAAGATGTTTTTACTCGTGTTAAGGCAATGATAGAAAAAATTGCACTTATGTTTGGACAGTCAATGCCAGCCCTTAGCTCTAAAGATGAGCTACTTAGTTTTGCCTCTTCTTTAATTGACCCACCAAATGAATCAGTGGAAGAAGAACCTGAAAAGCAAGAAGAAGTGATTGAGGTAAAAGAAGAAGTTAAGGCTGAAGTGAAGAAAGAGGTGAAGGTTGAAGTAGTAGAAAAAGCACCTGCAAAATCTACTCCGGCTCCTAAGTCCGAGGTCAAGAAAAATGTTATTGGTAAGACCGTTAAGATAGAACAAGAGTCTGTGGATTCTTTGATGAATATCATTGGTGAACTCTTAGTAGCTAAAAACTCTCTTCCTTACCTAGCAGACTCGGTTCATGAGATGAGTGATGATGAGACAAAACGCGGGATAATGGAAAAATATACCTTTATTAACCGTTTGTCGGAGCAACTTCAAGACCTTATCATGTCTATGCGTATGCTTCCTATCTCTTATGTTTTTGATAGATATCCTAAGCTTGTACGTGATATTTCCAAACAGCTGAATAAAAAAGTTAAACTAACAATGGATGGTGGCGATACTAAGCTTGATAAAAACATCATTGAGATGATGGCTGATCCTATGATTCATATTATGCGTAACTCCTTAGACCATGGTATAGAACTCCCCGAAGTACGTGAGGCTAAGGGAAAGACTCCTGAAGGAAATGTTAGACTTAAGGCCTACGCCCAATCAGATAAGATTATCATTGAAATTAAAGATGATGGTGCAGGGATTAATGTAGAAAAAGTGATACAAAAAGTGATTGAAAAAGGGCTTATGAGCATGGATGAGGTTGACGCTCTTGATGATAATGGTAGAGCTGAATTAGTCTTACTAGCAGGACTTTCCACAGCAGATACCATTACAGAATTTTCAGGGCGTGGTGTTGGTATGGATGTGGTTAGAAAGTCTATTGAAGGCTTTGGCGGAACGATATCTATTGAAACTAAAAAAGATGAGGGTACGCTTATCACCTTAGCTATACCTGTATCCTTAGCCGTTACCTCTCTTTTACATGTAGAAATGACAAATGTACATTATGGTTTCCCTATGGACGCAGTTCAAGAAACGGTAAAAATGAGTAAGGATAAGATTGAAGCCTTACATAATGAGCCATTTATTTATCTTAGAGGAGAGGTTATCCCTCTTCTTTTTATTAACTCTATGCTTGACTTAGAAGAGATTAAAGGCAAGGAATTAAGCATTGTGGTTTTAAACATCAAAGGAAATACCTTAGCCGTGGTTGTTAACAAATTCTTAGGACAACTTGATGTTGTTCAAAAACCACTTAAGGGGATGTTAGAAGGCCATCAGGTCTTCTCTGGAACAGCCCTTCTTGGTAATGGACAAATTATTATGATGATAGACCCTGTTGGATTATTGGGCGTTTCAGCTGAGCTTCAAACACCACTTAAAGAGGTGTCATAATGAAATCCTTTGTTGTCTTTTCTATATTAGATCAATGTTTTGGTATTGATATAGAAAGTGTTAAGCGCATCTTACCTTCTCAGCCTCTAACAAAGATGCCTGATGAAGACGAACATATAGAAGGGATGTTTCAGTACCAAGATGAGGTATTAAAGGTAGTAAGCTTTAGACATCTAATAGGGCTTAAATCTTATTCTGCACAGTTAAGGACACTTTTTCCTGAGTTAAAAGATCAGCATAAAGAGTGGTTAGATGCATTAACTCACAGTGTGGACGAGGGTGTGCCTTTTTCTAAGACAACGGATCCTCATGCCTGTCAGTTGGGAAAATGGATTGATTCTTTTCATCCTGATAATGTAGAAGTTCTAGAAATTATGAAAGATCTTAGTTTTCATCATCAACGCCTTCATCACTCGGCAATAGATGTTCTTGCACTTGGAGAAACCTGCGTAGAAGAGGCTCATGTATGGATTGAAAAAAATGTGCAAGAGATTTATGAACACACCATGTCTTACCTTTCAAAGATAGAAGATAAGTCAGAAGAGGTAGCCGTAGATCTTCAACGATGTCTTATTTTAAAGGGCAAAGACAATGTACCTTTTGGTATTAATATAGACGCAGTTGAAGACATCGTCCATATTGAAGAAGATGCCTTGCATAAGGCCTCTACACTACAAACAATGGGCTCGTTTATGAATGTGGATTCAATTCTCGACTATGAGGGTAAGTTAGTTACCATTGTAAAAGATATAAGAGTAGAAAAAACAGCTTAAAAAAATATCTAAAAACAACTATTAAGGATACGATATGGCCATTACATCAAAGGGAAATAAAATCATTTTAAAAGCAGTAATTTATGAAGATCAGGTTCTTGTTTTAAGAAAAAAACTTATAAAATTAGCTCCAGAAGACTTAGAATTTAATATGAGTGATTGTGATGATGTTCATTTAGCTGTCCTTCAACAGATGCTTGCTTACAAAAAGATGTATAATTGCACATTCAAGTTTTCTGACAGTATAAAAAACTATCAAAAAATAATAGAAGGTTTTGACACTCAAAACTGTACAGATTAAAAACTCAGACTCTAAACATGGAATTTAATGAAAACAATAGTAGTATCTAACCGCAAAGGTGGTTCAGCAAAGACCACCACAGCAGTCAACCTAGCCACAGAACTAGCAAAAAAATATTCCGTCTTACTCATTGATTTTGACACTCAAGGTCACGCAAGTATAGGTGTGGGTTCAGCCCCCTTAGAAGAAGGGGGAGCTCATTCTATTTTCTTCGGTAAAACCCTAAGTGAAAACTTTGTACCTACTGTCTTAGACAAGCTCACCCTTGCACCTGCACATGCACTTTTTGATGTATATGAATATTCAGACCTTAGAGGTGTGCTAAAAAACCGTTTTAAAAAAGAGAATATTGCAGACTTTTTTGATTATTGTGTCATAGATACAGCGCCTACCTTTGACGCGCTTTTAAAAAACTCTCTTGAAGTTGCTGATGTTGTTGTTATCCCTTTTGTTCCTCATCATTTAGGTGTTGTTGCAGTAGGCCAAATGGTAAGAGCAGTTTATCAAATGTCAACGCAGATGGGAGCAAATATTAAACATGTAGGGATGTTGCCTGTTATGTTTAACCCTCATATAAATGAGCACAAAGAATCCTTACAAAAGGTAGAAGGTGCCTTTGGTAAGGAAAAGCTTTTTCAACCCATTGGTACAGATATTAGGTTAGCCCAGATGTTTGAGTCAGGACAACCCATTGTTTTAACAGAAAAAAGGACAAAGGGAATGAAAGACTATACGAGGTTTTGTAAAGAGCTTTTAAAGAGAATTAACTAAGGTTAAGCTCTTTAGAAACTTCTGCCTTGCAGATCGCCATGGCTAGTTTTATAAGGTGCTTATCAAAGGTGTGAAAAACTTATAAATTTTCGCTTAAAATATAAAAAATTATGATATTCTATAAAAAGATAAATCTATAAATAGACATTTGTAAAAGAGTAAATATGAAACTTTTAATTGTTGATGATAATGCTAATAATAGGCTGGTTTTAAATCTTCTTCTTCAAGATTATGGTGAAGATAAAAATGAAGTATATGAAATTGAAGAATGTCAAAATGCTCTTGAAGCTGTAAACAAGGCTAAAAAAGGGAATTATAATATTATCTTTAAAGATTTCAAGAAATGGCCTACGAACTCTCAGCCTTAAGCTCTGCCTTTGTAGCTGACTTAGAGTCTTGGTTTAAAATGACCTTTTATGCGAGCTCTCCCTCGGTTGATTTTATGGATGACACCATTATCGCTAATACCCAAACGATTTGTGCCATGCTAAATTCAAGTGAGGAAGAAAATATAGAAGATATCTTTGACTTTTAACTTAATATCTTAAAAAAATCAGGACATCTCACAAAGTAGTGAGCCAATCTCACGACTTTGTGAGTAAAATAAATAAGGAATTAACTATGTATAACGTAACAATAAACAACCCTTGCTCATGCACAATCAAACGTGCAATTCCACAAAGCCAAAGCTTTGATACAAAAGAAGAGGCTCAAGAAGAAGCAGACCGTATCTTAGATCAGATGAATAATGAATTTTGTAGAAAACACAGATTTGAATTAAAAAGTGAGTTTGGTCATTTTACAATTAATGTCTTTGCCAATAGATAAGTTAGGAACTCGTTTTATAGAAACTTTGCTTCGCAATCGCCACGGCTAGTTTTGTAGAAAGCATAGGTTTGAGTTAAAAAGTGAGTTTGGACACTTTAGAATTAATGTGTTTGCCAACAGGTAAGTAGAAAAGTAAAGTCTTGTATAAAAGAGGAAGCTCCTGAAGATATTTGATCTTTGGTATTAGAAATAGGGCTTGAAATTTAGCCTTTTGAAGAAGCCTTATCCTTTATTAGAAGGCTTTAATTTGTAGAACTACATTAGATGAAACCTTCATATTCAAAATTTTGTTTCAAAAAGAAACGCCTTTAATTATTGTAAAAATAGATAAAAATCCCTATAAACAGGGCTAAGTATAGATATGAGTCTCTTGCTATCAAGTTAATTGATTCTTATTGTATAAGACTTACTTGACATTAAGTGACTCAAAGTTGTATAATACTCTTATAAATAAGAAAAAGGAGTTTCATTAAATGTCTCATCAAAAAGAAAACAAGACAAGTCGGTCTCAAAGCGATGTTTCTTCAGAAAATACAGACAATTCTGAAGTGCAAACAGATGTTTTAACGGAAGAAGAAGTTGAAGCCAATGGGGAACAAACTGAAGAGATTGCTCCTGAACTATCTGAAGTAGATACTTTAAAGGCCGCTCTAGCTGCTAGTGAAGATAGATACCACAGAGTTCACGCAGACTTTGAAAACATTAAGAAGCGTCTTGAAAAAGAAAAATATCAGGCATTAGAATATTCTAATGAAAAATTTGCAAAAGATTTAATTCCTGTGATAGATGCACTTGAAGGTGCTATCAAAGCAAAAGATGCACAAGCAGATACTGAGCCTGCTCAGTTACTTGAAAAAGTTTCTGAAGGTGTTGACTTAACAATGAAACAATTTTTAAGTATCTTAGAAAAGCACGGTGTAACGCCTGTAAATGAAGATGAACCATTTGATCCAAACATTCATAATGCGGTTCAACAAATGGATTCAGCAGACCACGAAACAGGCTCCATTGTATCAACCTTCCAAAAAGGTTACAAGTACAAGGGTCGCACATTACGTGAGGCAATGGTAATCATAGCGAACTAATACACTTTAAAAAGAAAAGCGACAAGTCGCGCGAGTTTCCTGTTGAAGGAAACTTAGCGTTAGCGTAGGTGTCGGGGCTTTTGCTCCGGTGCTGTATCAAATAAAATTAAGGAAAAATAATGAGTAAAGTAATCGGAATAGATTTAGGAACAACAAATTCATGTGTTGCAGTTTATGAAGGTGGTGAAGCGAAAATCATCCCTAACAAAGAAGGTAAAAATACTACGCCTTCTGTTGTTGCATTTACAGATAAGGGTGAGGTTCTTGTAGGAGATCCTGCAAAACGTCAGGCTATTACAAACCCTGAAAAGACCATTTCTTCAATTAAGAGAATTATGGGTCTTATGATGGACGAAGATAAGGCTAAAGAAGCTCACGATAAGGTAACGTATAATATCGTTGATAAAAACGGTATGGCGGCAGTTGATGTTGCAGGTACTATTTATACACCTCAAGAAATTTCTGCAAAAATTCTTATGAAGTTAAAAGAAGATGCAGAAGCTTATATCGGTTCACCTGTAACAGACGCAGTTATTACTGTTCCTGCTTACTTTAACGATTCACAAAGAAAAGCGACTCAAGAAGCAGGTGTTATCGCGGGTCTTAATGTTTTACGTATTATCAACGAGCCAACGGCTTCTGCACTTGCTTATGGTCTTGATAGTAAAGTTGAAGAAACAGTACTTGTTTACGATTTAGGTGGTGGTACATTTGATGTTACAACACTTGAAATTTCAGATGGTACCTTTGAAGTTCTTTCTACGGATGGAAATGCATTCTTAGGTGGAGATGATTTTGATAACAAAATTGTTGATTTCTTAGCTGATGACTTTAAAGCGGCTCAAGGTGTTGATCTTAAAAATGACAAGATGGCACTTCAACGTCTTAAAGACGCTGCTGAAAATGCTAAAAAAGAACTTTCAAGCTCAACGGAAACTGAAATCAATCTACCATTTATCACAATGACAGAAGCAGGGCCTCAACACCTTGTTGTAAAACTTACTCGTGCTAAGTTTGAAGGTATGATTGAAGAATTAGTTGATGAAACTATTGATCACATTAAAGTGGCAATGAAAGACGCTGACCTAGAAAACTCTGAGATTAAAGAAGTTATCATGGTTGGTGGTTCTATTCGTGTTCCAAAGGTACAAGAACTTGTATCTGCTTATTATGGTGGAAAAGAACTTAACAAGTCAGTTAATCCTGATGAAGTTGTTGCTGCCGGTGCTGCTATTCAAGGTGGTGTTCTTCGTGGAGATGTTAAAGATGTTCTTCTTCTTGATGTTACGCCACTTTCACTTGGAATTGAAACTCTTGGTGGTGTTATGACTAAGGTTATTGAAAAAGGTACAACGATTCCTGTTAAGAAATCTCAAGTTTTCTCAACAGCTGAAGATAACCAACCTGCTGTTTCTATCAGCGTTGGTCAAGGTGAACGTGAGTTCGCTAAGGATAACAAGTCTTTAGGTCTATTTGAATTATCAGGTATTCCTTCAGCTCCACGTGGTGTACCTCAAATCGAAGTAACCTTTGATATTGATGCAAACGGTGTTTTAACTGTATCTGCTGCTGATAAGGCAACAGGTAAGTCTCAAGAGATTAAGATTTCTGGTTCTTCAGGTTTATCTGATGAAGAGATTGAAAAAATGGTTCAAGACGCTGAGAATCACAAGGCTGATGATGAGGTACGTAAGGCAATGGTAGACTTACGTAACCAGGCTGACGCTCTTGTAGCTCAGACTGAAAAGACATTAACAGATATGGGCGATCAGGTTGAAGAAGAAGAAAAGACTTCAATAGAAACGGCTATTACTGAACTAAAAGACGTTCTTAAAGATGAGAGCGCAACTAAAGAGATGATAGAAGAAAAAGTTAAAGCTTTAACTGAAGTGTCTCATAAGTTAGCTGAAAAGGCTTACGCGAAAGATCAAGGCGAAGGTGCACCGTCAGAAGCTAAAAAAGCTGATGATGATGTTATCGACGCAGAAATAGAGTAGTACAAAAAAGAAGGGAACTCTCCCTTCTTTACTTCTTCTATCCTCCTACATTAAACAAATCACCAAACTTTAACAGAAAACATTAAAAAAAACTATACTTGTTTTATTATTTATGCTAATATTGCGGGATATAATTAAATAAGGTTTATATTATGAAATTAATACAAGTTCTTGGTTTAACACTTTTACCCTTTGTACTTTTTGCAAACCCTTTGCATGATGCTGCTGAAGATGGTGACTTAGGAAAAGTAAAAAAACTAATTACTAAGGGTGCGGATGTAAATGCTCAAAATGCAAAATATAAACAAACCCCACTTCAAATTGCTGCTTATAATGAACATCCTACTATAGTGAAGCTTCTTATTGCTAGGGGTGCAAATATTAATGCAAAGATGAAAAATGGTCGCACAGCCTTACATATAGCCGCATTTTATGGAGATACCAAATCTATCTCATACCTTTTAAGAGCTAACGCAAAGGTAAATGCTAAGGGAATTGATGGTATTACACCTCTACATAGAGCCGCTGAAGGTGGAGATGTTGAGTCTATAAAAATGCTTTTAGCTAATGGGGCAAAAATCAACGCTCGTACTATTGATTACGCAACACCACTTCATATTGCAGCCTATATTGGAAATGCACGTGCTACAGAACTTTTAGTGAAAAAAGGTGCAAACCTAAAGGCTAGAAACTCAGATGGAAACACACCTCTTCAAGAAGCACATGATGCAGAAGAAATTAAGACTATTCAAGCCCTTGAAAGTATCGCTTTAAGATAAGCGACTTTCTTCTTTCCTCCTTTTTAAAACATCACTCACTTTTTACAATTTAGATATAATTAGCCTAATAAAATAAAAGAGATAATAATGGAAAATTTCCTAGCAGAAGCAAAGGCTTCATCAAGAGTATTTACCTCCCTTGGCGGAGCAGATAAAAACCGTATCTTACATGAAATGGCAGACGCACTAGAAGCTCACCAAGATGAGATTATTACAGCCAATAAGCTTGATATGGCGGACGCGGATAAAAACAATCTAACATCAGCCCTTAAAGACAGACTTTTACTAGATAAGTCACGTGTGAAAGCTATGGCAACTAGTGTAAGAGAAATATCTGCATTAAAAGAGCCTATAGGACGTGTGCTTGATGGCTGGGTTTTAGATAATGGTATTAAAATTGAAAAGGTATCTGTGCCTATTGGTGTTATTGGTATCATTTATGAGTCCAGACCTAATGTGACTTCAGATACCGCTGCGCTTTGTTTTAAAAGCTCAAATATTTGTATCTTAAAGGGTGGAAAAGAAGCTGAAAATTCTAATAAGGCTATTGCTAAGGTCTTAAAAGATGTCTTAATTCAAAATGAACTTCCATCATCTCTTATCTCGCTTTTACCTGATTCTTCTAGAGAGGGTGTGGCTAAGCTTATTAAGATGGATAAGTATGTTGACCTAATTGTTCCTAGAGGCGGGGAAGGGCTTATCTCTTATGTATGTGATAATGCTTCTGTTCCTGTGGTTAAGCATGATAAGGGACAGTGTCATACCTACATTGGCAAGGACGCGGATGAGAAGATGGCTATAGAGATAGCTATCAATGCTAAGACGCATAGACCTGGTGTTTGTAACGCGATGGAAACACTTCTTGTAGATGAAGCCATAGCCTCAGACTTACTTCCAAAACTTGCTTCAGCCTTTGAAAAAGTTGGGACAGAGCTTAAGGGATGTAATAAAACGCAGGCCATTATAAAAGTTTCTCACGCAGGTGAAAAAGAGTTTCATACAGAATACTTAGAAAATATTTTAAATATCCGTGTGGTAGAAGATGATGATGAGGCGATTGAACACATTATGACCTATGGCTCAGGGCATTCTGAGGCTATCATTACAGAAAATTATACAATTGCAGAGAAGTTTTTAAATAGCATTGACGCGGCGGCGGTTTATGTTAATGCTTCTACGCGTTTCACCGATGGTGGTGCCTTTGGTTTTGGAGCAGAGGTTGGTATATCTACTAACAAGCTTCATGTTCGTGGCCCAATGGGAATAGAAGGCCTAACCACCTATAAGTTTAAACTTTATGGTTCAGGACAAGTTCGTTCTTGAGCCTCTTAAAAATTGAGAACTTAGACTTTGGTTATTCTAAGGACGTTCTTTTATATAAGAACTTTTCTTTAGAGCTTAATAAGGGTGAAATTAAAACCATAGTAGGCCCTAGTGGTTCAGGTAAGTCTACGCTTTTTGAACTTATTGTAGGTAACTTAAAACCTTTTGCTGGGAGTATCAAAGCACCCCGTATTTCTCAGGTCTTTCAAGACCCTTATAGCTCTTTTCATAACTCTTACAGCCTTATCAACCAAATACAAGATGTAGCGTCTTTAGAAGGCTTAGAGGGCTTCTTAAAAGAGATGAACTTAGAACGCTCACTCTTAGATAAAAAGCCCTTTGAACTCTCAGGTGGACAGCTTCAAAGAGCTTCCATAGTAAGAGCACTTTTAATGCGTCCAGAGCTTCTTTTATTAGATGAACCAACCTCTGCGCTGGATAATGTTATTCAGCTTGATGTGATGAAGTTACTACTAAAACACTTAGACAGCGTTGCCATGCTTTTAATTACGCATGAGCTAGAACTAGCACAATGGTGCTCAGATGAAATTATAGAATTATAAACACCTATATATGAAAGATAAAATATGATACTTTATATACATGGATTTGCCTCTTGTGGTGATTCAAATAAAACAAAACTCTTAAGAGAAAACTTTCCTAAGGTTCTTTGTCCTGATGTTCCCGTTGACCCGGATGAGGCAGTAGCATTTTTACAAAAACTGGTTGTGGCAAATAATGTAAGTCTTATAATAGGCTCTTCTTTAGGGGGCTTTTATGCTTCTTATCTAGCCGAGAAGTTTGAGATAAAGACTATTCTTTTAAACCCATCAACACAACCCTTTCTTACCCTAGCTCCTTTTGTAGGAACGAATACCTTCTTTTGTTCTGGTGAGACTTTTGAGTGGACTAAGGAAGATGTTACTAAGTTATGGTCATATGCTATTTCAAAGAACAGTATAAAAGCACCTGTTCTTGTTCTTCTTCAAAAAGGGGATGAGGTCTTAGACTATACTCAGGCCCAGGGTGTTTATGAAAACTATGAGGTGATTATTCAAGAAGGTGGAAATCATCGTTTTGAAAATTTGGATGAGTATCTTGTTAAGATTAAAGAATTTATAAAAGAAGTTTAATCTAGTTTAGATAAAAGTCTTGAAAGTAGAGTAAAGCACAAGTGAAACTATGTTTTGGTAAAATAATTTTTTAAAATAATTTGAGCAAAAACAGTCAATATAAAGGTATTAATAATGAATTTAGCAGACAAGGTATTAGCAGTAAATAACGATCTCCCTATTCGTACGGATTCACCTGTACATAGTGGTAAGGTACGCTCTGTTTATTGGTTAAGTGATAGTGATAGCAAACGCCTCATAAAAGAAAAAGCTTATGATGTTCCTCTTGATACACCTTTAGCGATTATGGTTATTAGTGATCGTATTTCTGCCTTTGACTGTATTTGGAAGGGTGAGGGTGGCATGAAGGGTGTACCGGGTAAGGGTGCTTCTTTAAATGCTATCTCAAATCATTGGTTTAAACTTTTTAAAGAAAAAGGTTTAGCCGACAGTCATATACTTGATATCCCCCATCCTTTTGTTTGGATAGTGCAAAAAGCTAAGCCCGTAATGATTGAAGCAATATGTCGTCAGTATATTACGGGTTCAATGTGGCGTGCTTACGAAAAAGGTGAACGTGAGTTTTGTGGTATTAAAATTTCCCAAGACCTAAAGAAAGACTCGAAATTACCTGAACTTCTACAAACACCTTCTACTAAGGGAATCTTAACGGGAATCCCAGGGGTTCCTGCAGTTGATGATGTTAATATCACGCGTAAAAACATTGAAGATAACTTTGAAGCCTTTAACTTTAAATCACTTGATGATATCACTCTTTATGAGAAACTTTTGACAGAGGGATTTGATATGATTTCAGATGAACTTGCCAAAATTGATCAAATTTTTGTGGATACTAAGTTTGAGTTTGGATATGTTAAAGATGCTCAGGGTAATGATAAACTCATTTACATGGATGAGGTTGGAACACCTGACTCGTCACGTATCTGGGATGGTAAAGAATATCGTAATGGTAAGGTAGTCGAAAATTCTAAAGAAGGCTTTCGTCAATTACTCTTAAATCATTTCCCTGACCCCGATATCTTATTAAACAAGTCGCGTATGAGCGAGCGTGAAGCCTTAGCACGTGATAATGTTTTACCAACAGAAGTGTTGATGAGTGTTTCAAAGACGTATACCGATATAGCAGAAAAAATTACGGGTGAGAAAATAGTAATTTCTGAGAATCCTAAAGAAGAAATTATTGCTATTTTACGGGATGAGTATCAGCTTATTGATTAAGTTTTTGTTTATCATCTGAACTTTTTATTTCAGTTGTGATTTTGTTGTTATGCTCCCTCACTTTCTAAAGAAACATCGCTCTGCGACCGCTATGGCTTATTTTCTTCGACCGCGAAAGAAAGTAAGCAGAAACGAAGTGGACTTTAGAAAGAAGCTCCCGAAGCGGGCTTCAAACCCGATAGGCTATCGGGTGCCCTCAATACAGACATATTTATCCTAAAAACGCCAAACTCGCTTTGCTCAGACAGAGTCGTTTTCTTTACGGAAAAATATATCTTCCTCTCGGTTCTGCAGAGGCTTCGAAAGAGCTCATAAGGGAACGCACTATAAATGTAAAAGCTAAGGCTTTTCTAAAGAAACATCGCTTCGCGACCGCCACAGCTTGTTTTATCCCTAGGAAAGTTGTTTAACACAAGAAATATCTTAAGTCGAATGAGTTTAACAGAAGCCTTAGCTTCTGAATTATTTAATGCGTCACCGCTTTAAATGTGTCAGAGCATCTGCAAGGCTGAATGGAAGGTAAAGTTTAGCGTGAAGAAAACTCATCTGTTTGAGCAAAGCGAGTTTTGAGTTTTTAGCTAAAATTTACCTGGAATGAAGGAATTCGACAGCTGTCGAACCTGAAGCCGCGGAGAGAGCTTTTTCGTTCTTTTTCGCGGACGAAAAAGGACAGACACGTTAAATGACAAGTCCTTATGTCAATATAATTAAACTCTAAAAATAAGAAAAAAGAAACTTAACCCCCAAAAAACCAACCCCAGCACATAAAACTGTGCCAAATAAATTGAGTGCCATATTAATTCCAGCAGCCCCATAATGCCCAGAATTTAAAAGTATAAAACTATCTAAGGCAAAAGTGGAATAGGTAGTAAGGGCACCAAGTATCCCTGTAGTGATAAAACTATAAACCCTTGTATCATTCGAAAAGATGGAAGTTACCGTAAACAGAGCAAAGACAGCTCCCATAATAAGACTACCAAAAAGATTTACAAAAAGAATTCCATAGGGAATGGAATGCGGGTAATTATGAGATATATAATTGTTTATTAGGTAACGAAGAGACGCACCGATAAAGCCACCGCTACCGACGGCTAATAAGGTCGCTATGTTCATCATATGTCTCTTGCATTTTTACTTGAAGCTTAGTTAGCCACTCTTTATCATCTCTGTCTGCATCAAAAGGCTCTAAAAATACAACATGTATTTCTTGATTAAAAGGATGAAAGATTCTTGGACCCGAGTCAAAGACCTTAGAAGTTCCTACTAAAACAACAGGCTGAACCCGTAGTTTTAGCTTATCAGCAACCATCTTAGCCCCTGGTCTAAATTTGGCTATTCGTTTGTTTTTTGAACGTGTTCCTTCAGGAAATATTGCAACAACACGACCGTTTTCAATTCTGTCCCTACACTCTTTAATAAGAGAGATAATAGCTGTTTTAGAACCACGTTGAAGAGGAATATCATTTGGAAGCTTTACTCCTAGCCCTAACCAAGGCATATCAAATAACTCTTGTTTTGCTACCCAGGCTAAGTCTCGCTTTGTGGCACTTTCAAGTATAGGTATATCAACACCACTTTGGTGGTTCGTGATAAACATATTTACATGGGGGTCTTCTTTACCAAAGTACTTAAGCTTATAAAAAAGTCCTTTGTTAACGATACCTGAGCTAACCTTAATACCAAAGGGTTTTGGTAGTAGTTTGAAAAATGATATTAAAAAACTAACCGCGAGAAAGATTATTCCTGCGGCGTAATAAAAACTAATCTTGGCAAAGGTTTTCATCTTTTACCCATCCTATTTGTTTATTTTGCATTCGTATTTTACGAAAGCCTTGTGAAGAGCCTAATTCTTCTGTTGTAAAACGAAAAGGAACTTGTTCAAAAATAGTTCCATTTTTCATAGGCAGTAAGTAAATGTTTGAGTCTGCTTTTACACATACATGCTTTATTGGTACTGCTAATTTTACAATAAAAAGTAAAGGGATAATAACAATGAGCAGATAAAATTTCTTACGTCTTGTGGCAAATAAAACAAGGCCTAAGACAGAAATGATTCCTGCTAAAACCATCTTTTTAAAGGCATGTGTATTTTGCGTTGGAGCAAGGTCTGTTTGGGTACTAACCCTATCATTACTAACAATAATAGGGATGATAATATCTTCAAAATGTCTAGACTTGATATTAAAATAGCTGAATTTTAGCTCATTAAGCTGYTTAGATACTACCGCATAATAAGTAAAGGTAGAATAAGGAAGGTTTTCTTCATAAGAATCAACACCTTCTTTTGTGGCCACTTTTAAAGAAAAATCCTTTAAGTTAGCCATTTGACCTTCAGCCGAAAACACAACAATATTATGTTGATTGTCATATTGGGATGTTTTATAGTCTAAGACTTTAAACTTATTTGCAAGCACACTTGAAAAGTCTTTTTCAGGATTAAGTCTAACTGTTTCAATAAACTTACCCTTAAGTGTTTCAGACATGGAATCTTGAAGTCCTGAAAAGACTAGTGTAGTCTTAACATTTGGAATTCTTACTCTTGAACCGATAACTTGAAAATAAAAGGTATCATAAAAATAATGTTCTTGAATATGACGTTCTTTATCCTTAGCTAAACGGCGTATCCCCATCGCTGAAGAAAAAGTATAATTAAGGCTTTCATAATCTTTTTGAGCAGAAAGAGCCTTAATGGTTATAGTGAAAATCTGACCCTTGAAAAGTTTTTTTGGAAGGTTTACATATGATTGATATAAGAGTTTTGCTTCGATAGCAGGTTTTTCTTCTAGGGTGTTATTATCTTCAAAGCTAGAAAAACCAGTGCTATGACTTGTATTTGTATCTGCTTGGCAAAAGGAAATAGAAAAAAGAAAAAGAAGGAAAAATCGCATCTACGCGAAGAACCCTTCTAGCATCTTAATACCATCATCAGAAGCAAGGATAGATTCCATTGCGCGTTCGGGGTGAGGCATAAGTCCAAATACATTTTTGGCCTTATTACATACACCAGCAATAGCGTCAACCGAGCCATTAGGATTAGAAATATTTCCATTTTCATCCGTATAATGAAGAAGCACTTGATCATTAGCATAAAGCTCTTTTCTACCCTCTTCATCAATGAAGTAGTTTCCATCATGGTGAGCGATAGGGATATTCACAACATCATTTAGGCCTAGTTTAGCTAAGAAAGTGTTGTTATTATTAGCCACTTTTAGATGGTGATGCTTAGAAATAAAGTGAAGACCCTCATTACGCTTAAGCGCGCCAGGAAGAAGACCTGCTTCTGTAAGTACTTGAAAACCATTACAGATACCAAGAACATTACCACCCTTGTTAGCGTGAGCCACAACAGCTTGCATAACAGGAGAAAAACGAGCAATCGCACCTGAACGAAGGTAGTCTCCATAGGAAAAACCACCCGCAACAACCACTAAGTCTGTGTCATCAGAAAACTTAGTTTCTTTGTGCCATACTATCTCTACTTCAGCGCCTAGCCTCTTAAAAGCATATTCAGTATCATATTCACAGTTTGTACCTGGAAATTGAACAACGACAACTTTCATTACTTAACTAGCTCGATTTCATAATCTTCGATTACTGTATTTGCAAGAAGTGATTCACACATCTCAGTAACTTCTTTTCTAGCAGCTGTCTCATCTGTTGAAGTCAATTTTAAGATGATTTGTTTACCAACACGAACGTCTTCAACACCTTCGAATTTTAAAGAGTCAAGAGCGTGATGAACCGCCTTCCCCTGAGAATCTAGTACGCCTGCTTTTAACGAGATGTTTACAATTGCTTTCATGTGTTTCCTTATTTTCTTGTTTTCTTAAAATAAGTCTTGGGAATGATTTACCAAGACTTTTTTTCTAATACTTGTTTTGGGGCTAGGTTATTAGTTGCCTTTCATAATCTGTAATGCCTTACTGATACCTACTGCTTCTTTAAGTTGAAAATCTTTTTTAAGATTTTCTTCTGTAATAATATTTTTATCTTTTTTAACTTCTTCTTTTTTAACTTCTTTTTTGCCATCTACCTTAGCCAATTCACCTTCTAGGTGTTTTTTAAGGTCTGCTTCTTTAATAACAAACTCATTTTCATAAGTTTTTAATTCACCTAAATGTACTTCAACATCGGGTTTAACACCAACAGCTTGAATGGTACGCCCACTTGGAAGGTAATACCTTGCAATGGTTAATTTAATGGCCTCATCTTCTGTAATAGGAAGGATGACTTGAACCGAACCCTTACCAAAAGTATTTTCACCTACAATGACTGCACGTTTATGATCTTGTAAGGCGCCTGCAACAATTTCAGAAGCAGAGGCTGACCCCTCATTTACAAGAACAACAATAGTTTGCTTAGAATACGTTCCTGAAGAAGAAGCGCGGTATATCTTTTCTTCTTCCTTATCACGTCCTTTTTGAGAAACAATAATACCTTCTTCTACAAAAAGATCAACAAGACCAACAGCCTGGTCTAATAAACCGCCAGGGTTGTTTCTAAGGTCAAGAATAATACCCTTGTTTTTATTTGCAGACTTAGAGAGCTCTTTTTTTACACCTTCTACAACTTTTTTATCAAAGCTTGTAACACGAAGGTAAAGAATATCATCACCAATCTTTTTTGCATAAACAGACTGTATTTTAATGGTACCTCGAATAATATCTATACTTAAGGGTTTAGGCTCATGTTTACGAACAATGGTAAGGTTAATAGCTGTGCCTTTTTTCCCACGCATAATACTAACAGCGTCATCAATAGTCATACTAAGGGTTGACTTGTCATTGATTTTTAAAATAATATCACCAGATTTTAAGCCAGCCTTATCTGCTGGTGTTCCTTCAATAGGTGCGATAACGGTAAGGGCACCATCTTTAATACCAACCGTAATTCCAAGACCACCAAACTCACCATTAGTTTGAATTCTCATGCTTTCAAAATGTTTAGCATTTAAAAAAGTTGAATGGGCATCAAGGTTAGATAGCATCCCACTTAGGGCCTTATCCATAAGTTCTTCAATCGTAACAGGGTCTACATTATATTTTTCAACGAGACCTAAAACCTTAGTGAATTTTGCCAAAGATTGAAGTCTCGACTGTTGAACAGAAACTTCATCTGAGCTAGGGATATTTTCTTTTGCAAAGAGAGAAGGGGTGAGAAGTAGGGCCCCAGCAAGAGCGGTTGTAAGGAAACCAATAGTAATAAACTTATTCTTTTTCATAGAGTATGCACTTATTTTAAATTTAAAAACTGATTATACACATATGTGACTGAAAACTATATTAGAGGTCTTTTAATTTCATTTTTCGAGGCTTGAAAACTATATACTTGACAGTAAGTGACTAAAGTTGTATAATATCATCTATATCAAGGTTACTAAAGGATAAATAATGAAAAATATTTTTGAAAAACTAACACATCAGATGACAGAAGCGATAGAATCTGCCATTTCTCTTGCCTTACATAATAAAAATGCAGAGGTTCAAAGCCTACATTTTCTGTGGGGACAACTCACAAACTCAAATTCTGTCTTATCTCAAGTCTTTAATAAGATGAACATCGATAAAACAGCCATAGAACTAGACATTAAAAGTGAAACGAACAAGCTTCCTACAAGCTCATCTTTGACCAAGGAAAGTATCCGTTTAAGCCGTGACTTTACTCAGAGTTTAGAAGTAGCAGAGTCTTGGATGGTTCAAAATGGTGATAGTTTTATTGCTGTTGATGCCTGGGTATTAGCCAATATCAAACATGAACCTCTTAAGTCTATCTTGGGAAAATATATAGACCTAATGGAGCTTACTAAAAACTTAGAAGGCTTAAGAGGGGGACAAAAGATTGAATCTCAATCTGCAGATGAGACCTTAGAAAGTTTATCGAAGTATGGCATTGATTTAACTGCAGCTGCGGCAGAAGGAAAGTTATCTCCTGTTATTGGGCGTGATGATGAGATTAATAGAATGATGCAAATTCTTATCCGCCAAAGTAAAAATAATCCTATTCTTTTGGGTGAACCAGGTGTTGGTAAAACTGCCTTGGCCGAAGGCTTAGCCACACGTATTGCTAATGGCGAAGTACCTACAAGTTTAAAAAACAAGCGTCTTATCGCCTTAGATATGAGTGCCTTGATTGCAGGGGCTAAGTATAGAGGAGAATTTGAAGAACGCCTTAAAGCAGTCATTGACGAGGTTAAAGAAAGTGGAAATATCATTTTATTTATTGACGAGATTCATACTATCATAGGTGCCGGGGCAAGTGAAGGGTCTATGGATGCGGCAAATATCTTAAAACCTGCTCTTGCAAGAGGGGAACTTCATACTATTGGAGCAACCACGCTTAAAGAGTATAGAAAGCATTTTGAAAAAGACACAGCCTTACAAAGACGTTTCCAACCCGTTGATGTGCCTGAACCATCAGTCAATCAAACCCTTCAAATTCTTCGTGGATTAAAAGAGCGATTAGAAACACATCATAATGTAAGCATTACGGATGCAGCCCTTATTTCAGCGGCAAAACTTTCAGATAGGTATATTGCAGACAGATTTTTACCTGATAAGGCTATTGACCTTATTGATGAGGCTGCGGCTGAACTGAAGATGCAAATTGAATCAGAACCCCATGTTCTTTCTAATGTAAAACGTCAAATTTCTGAACTTCAAGTTGAAAAAGAAGCCTTAAAAATGGAAGAAAGTAAGGCCAATACAAAACGTCTTGAAGAGGTTGCCAAAGAACTAGCAGACGCTCAAGAAACACAAAGGTCTTTAGAAACACAGTTTGGAAATGAAAAAGCTGTTTTTGACAAGATATCTTCTATTAAAAACGAGGTAGAATTTAAAAGACGTGAGGCTGAACAAGCTAAAACTAATGGAGACTTTAATAAGGCCGCAGAAATTGAATATAGTGATATTCCTTCCCTTGTTGAGGCTGAAAGCACGCAGCAAGAAATATGGGCTAAGATGCAAGAAGAGGGCACCCTACTTAGAAATTCAGTAGATGAAAATGCTATTGCCTCTGTGGTAAGTAAATGGACAAAAATTCCTGTACAAAAGATGTTACAAGGAGAAAAAGATAAAATTTTACATATTAAAGATGAACTTGATAAGGAAGTAATAGGTCAAGAAAAGGCCACCTTTGCAATATCTCGCGCCATTAAACGAAACAAGGCAGGCTTGTCTGATAAGGACAGACCTATTGGCTCATTTTTATTCTTAGGCCCAACGGGTGTGGGTAAGACACAAACAGCTAAGACCTTAGCCAAGTTTTTATTTGATAGTGAAGATTCTATGGTGAGAATAGATATGAGTGAGTATATGGAAAAACACTCAGTTTCTCGTCTTGTCGGGGCTCCTCCTGGGTATGTGGGTTATGATGAGGGTGGACAGTTGACAGAGGCGGTTAGACGGAAACCTTATAGTGTTATCTTGTTAGATGAGATAGAAAAGGCCCATCCGGATGTGTTTAATATCTTGCTTCAGGTCTTAGATGATGGACGCTTAACGGATAACAAAGGCGTGGTGGTTGATTTTACAAATACCATTATTATACTAACCTCAAATATTGCCTCAGATAAGATTATGGAAGGTGCTGATGACGAAATAGTCTTAGGTGAATTAAAATCACACTTTAAACCTGAATTTTTAAACAGACTTGATGATATGGTTGTGTTTAATCCTTTAGGCTTAGAACAGATTGAGGGAATTGTAGAGATATTTTTTGCACAAATACAAGAAAAAGTATCTGAAAGAAATATAAGCCTAAGTCTTAGTAAAGAGGCTATAGCCTTTATCGCTAAGTCAGGTTTTGACCCTGTGTATGGGGCAAGACCTCTTAAAAGAGCCTTATATGAGTTGGTTGAAGACAAGCTAGCTGACCTTATCTTATCGGGTGAGATAGAAGAAGGTTCAAGTATTGAGTTTGTGATGCAAGGAGATGAATTTTCTGTACATATACACTAATGACACAATTAGGTCACGAATTTTTAGTATAATGAGATTATGAAATTATTAATCTTATTATTTGCACTTACTTTAGCCCTTCTTTCTTGTACAGGTGACTGTCTCACCTGTCACCCAAACCTTGTCCCTACTATTAATGAAGATGAACGACATAAGCCGATGTTGACCTGTATTAATTGTCATTCTGCTAATCCAAACTCTATGGCTGATTGTGGTTCTGACTGTTTTGCCTGTCATCCAATGAGTAAAATTAATGGCTTAGGTATTAAGGAACATGATGTAATTCAAGGATGTAGAGACTGTCATGTGAAGATGAAGGAAGAACTTTTTGGTATTCCTACTAAGGGACAGTCAACTCTGAAAGATGCATTGTTTCAGTTAGATTAAGGTCAATTTGAGAAAGGTTAGCATCCTTAGAAATAAATGCCTTTTCAATAATAAACTCTTGTGAATCAAGAAGGCTTTTATCTTCATTTAAAAGTACAATAATCCAATTTCCAAGATAGCTATCTTTATTTTTAATACTCTTAAACATCCAGGTTCTATATCTTGAAGCTGGATGTATGGTTTGTTCTCTTCTTAGTACTTTTTGTAAGTCTTTGTTTATCCAATAGTAGATGACTTTCTCTTTTCTCTTCACCTGTGTAAAGTCTAAAAAACAAGCCACTTGAGGATCACTAAATGTAAAGCTTTGAGTTACTTGTACGGCCTGCCTGCTTTTAACATCATGTGAAACGAGCATTTGCATTAAGTTTCTCTGTTTTTTTGTAAAAGAAAACTTGCCCTCTTGAAATAAGAGCTCTTTTTTATTGTCTTGTAGGATGATAGTCTTGTCTTGGTTTGAAAGACTAAGGGTGTAGTGTTCTTTGATGTCTTTTATCTTATCTTTGTTAAGGTCTTTTATTTTCCAGCTAAGAGACTCTTTTAAACAAAGACTACACCTTGTTTGTTCTTTAAAAGAACGTGTATAAAGGGATACAACCTTATAATCATGCAGTTGTATGATTGAGCGTGTAGTAAGCTTATACTTGTCTTCTTGTACTTCATTAGAAAATATTATTTCTGAAACCCCATCATGATTTAAGTCTATAATTTCATAATCAAAAGAAAAACTTGAAATGAATTCTGCTTCTTCAAGGTCTGGTCTAACGAGAACAAGAGCTTTTTTTATAATAGCATCTTCATTATCAAAAACAATATGGGTTAAAAAGGCACGTTCATTATCTAATAAATAGACCTTGTCCATCTTCGTAATTGAAAAACGACTTTGACCAAGCCAACGTTTTATTTTTTTATGGTTTGGTTTAGCGGCTTGCAAAGAGATAGCAAGTAGTAAAAGTAGAGGAAGGAAAAGATGAATATTTTTCATTGTTAAAATTTACCTGGAAATGTTATTTTTTGAAAGTATAGCTAAAAGAAAAAAGTTTTAGCTATATAAAGAAGAATTACACGTATAAAAGTTCTTCAGCCTTATCCAAGTGTTTCATCATTTGTTCTAAAAATCTTTGGGCATGAGATAAGATCTCTTGGGTCTGTTTAAAGGGATCAATCTCTTTAGCTAAGGCCTTATCTACACCATTAGTAAGACCATGTTTAACAAAATTTAAAAGATTATTATCCCCCTTGTCTTTAATAGGAGCAAAAATGTTTGTAATATCACTGGTAAGTTTATTAATAGGTTCTTTTAAAGACGAACCCTCATTTAAACCTTCAATAAACCTGTCAATATTAGGTTGAGCAATTTTTAAAAAGGCATCAATCTCTTTTCTGTCTTGAGCATCTATACCATTACCCTCATAATGAAAAGAAAAAGACTCTAAGGAAGAAAATGAAAAAGACTTTCCATCCTTGTTCGAGCTATATTCTAAAGATTTTTCATTATTAAAATCAAGTTCAATCAAGTCACCACTACTTGTTCTTATATCAATTGAAAGAGAGTGCTGTGAGTAAGCACTTAAGGCTGTATTTACGTTCATAATATACTCTTTATATAATATTTATTAAGAGTATATCGTCTTTTTTTGAGAAAAGTGTAATTTAGAGATGAAGGTCTATATGCATAATGGACCCACTAGAAGATATATTACTAATTGAAATATTTGTAGAGGTGTTGTTATAGAGATTTGTATTTGCAGGGGTACTTATTGGCGTTAATACACCTGTATAAGTTGGAGAAATATTACCAGCATAAAAAAGGTTTGTTCTATTACCTTGATTACCTGCTGTGTCTAAATGAAAACCATCGGCTTCTTCGAGGTCAACTAGTTTATTATTTTCATTTTGGTTAGTTGTTTTTGATTCATCTATATGCCAGATGGCTAAACCACCATTAAAGACTGCATGATCAAGCATAAACAGGCCTGCGTCATAGCCATACTTGGAACGATTTTCTATAAGAAAGTATTCCTTTGTATCTTGTGTGTTTATTCTAAGTACTTGGTGTCCTAATTGTTCTGTTTCAGTTATCAAAATATTATTACTACTAATATTGATATCACTTTTTATTAAAAAACCTGACTGAAATTTAGACCAAGCTGACATATGAACGGGCGTAGCCCCTGGATCTTCATTAACTTTTAACCCCCATGAACCAGAACCCATAAGTCCAAACCCACCAATACCTTCAGAACTACCATCTGTATCATATAAATCAGGTAATAAAAAAGCCCCATGTCCTAGTTCGTGGGCCATAATCCCAATACTTGCATAATTACCTCTTGCATCAAAATAAAAATGTCGTTCGCCAAAAACGGTGTAGGTACCAGAACCACATTGCATGATAGAAACAGAATCAAAATTTTGCCCATTAATACAAGATTGATGTGCCCAAATTCCTGGCATTAAGCCTGTAGCTTGTTCTCCTCCTGCCGTTATAAACATGATTTGTAATTCGTTTTGTTCAATTATCCCATTAGTATTAGTGTCAAAAGCTGAAAAATTTATATTTGCATCAGCAATACTTAGTGCTGGAATCGCAATGTCGGTATCAAAATTACCAATACCATTATCTGGAAAAGTAGGTGAAGGATTGGGATGATTTACGCCAAGGTCTACTTGGATAATACCATCATTATTAGAATCACCTCCTGTTTCAAGTGCAGGAGAAAAAGAAAATGTATTTTGAGAGACCTCTAGAAAATAATTATTCAGCTGACCTTGTGCTATACCAAACAGCTGTTGTGACCATGAAGTCTGAGCCTGGGATATCTTTATATCATTGAAGTCAACAAGAATTACTACTAGCGGAATTTGTGAAGATGCAAGAGGTGCTTCTAATAAGTTTATAGAAATAGTTTCGGCTGGTAAGTTAGTTTGTGCATTATTAGCATCAGGTTGGGCCGGTGTATCATCACTACCCCCACCACCACATCCAATAAGGAAAAGTGTAAAACATATAATAATAAATAATTTCATAAATATCCCTCTATATCTAACTTTATTGTAAGATGCCTTGCCTTAATACTTGGTTGAAAACAGTGCCTAGTTTTATAATCAAGAACTACCTGTTAGCATATATTCAGTTGAAAATAAGAAGAACTTTCCTATTATTTGTCAAATGTAAAGGATAGATATGAAAATTATAAAAAGTATAGTTATAGCTTCATTACTTGTAAGTTCAACAATGGCAATAGAACCCATTGCAAAAGAAGCCGGCTGGAGCGGATTTATTGTTGTAGGAGCAGGGCATCTTGTGTATAAAAATAATGAGATAGCGGGAAATAGACTTGTAGATGTAGAAGATAAGACCATTGATGATTTGGGCTCGGCTTCTTCACAAACTACAGCAATTCCTGTACTGACAGGGACGGTACGTTATACCCTTGAAAACAAAAAAACAGAGATTTTTCTAGGTAATAGTTTGGAAGACTTTTTACGTATGGATGCTACGCTTGCCTTAGGTGTACGTCATGATTTTGAAAATATTGGTGTTTTAGGGATACGCCTATTAGCCAGTGCTACTCCAACAGATGTTTGGGAAGACCCTTTTGTAACAGGTACAGACCGTACATCTACAGAACGTTCTTCAGCTGGATTTGGATTGAAATGGGAACGTATTATGGACAGTAATTTTGAGCTTGATATTCGCGCAAGGAATGTTGAATTTGATAAAGATTTAAATGGACAAGCCCTTGTAAATACTGGACTCGCAGGAACTATTGTTCCTGGAGAAGAAAATAGTGGTGCACGTTATATCACTCAAGCCCAACAAAAACTATTAGAACGTGAAGGTTCATTGGTTTCTGCTGAAGTATTATATACATGGAAGATGAAGAAATCACATATACTCATACCTTCATTTAAATATTTAGTAAATGACAGAGATGGTGATGCTAGAGATAGTGCTGAAAATGAAGTAAAGATTACCTATATTTTTGCCGATGCTAAATGGTTAGTAGCCACCTCTGTTTATGCAGGATTCTCAAAGTATGATGAGAAAAATCCTATTTATAATGAGTATCAAGATAGCAAAACTTACGGAGGTGGTATAAATATGACCTATAAAAAACCTTTCGGTTTGGAAAACTGGGGAATAAATGCTTCTGTCGCGGCAATTAATTCAGATTCTGATATTGGATTTTATGACACTAGTTTATTTATTACTTCTTTGGGACTTCTTTATAAATTTTAATATTTAAAACAGATACTATTCTGTCTTAAAAGGGCACCTCTAAAAATCCTATATTCACTCAGAGACTTAGAGATGCCCTTAAACCTTCTATCGACTCACCATTCTTAATTCCATACTTTCATGCATAAATATATGACTTAAATAAATCACAAACAAAAGTGGAAAAAATATACCCACAAAGGGGATTAGGGTTAACATATACATAAGCAGAGTACGAAGACGGATCTGATTTCCTACCATCACCTTAATTTGTTGATACTCTTTTTTAGTATTGATACTAGAACCTACATCAAAAACTAACATCTTATGAAAGAAATAATACGCGGGAATATTAAAGGCAATGATATTAAACAAGGGAATAAAATATAAGGGTATGAATACAATATATAAAATTATCATAATAAGAAGTGCCTTAAGGGTATACCAAAGTGTTCCTAAAAATGAACCATGCCCTTTTATCTCAAGGGGAGGGTAGTGTCGTGACTTTAGCTTAGCTACAACTAAGGGTGTGAAAAAGCCTACAATAATAACAGCAATAATAACGGCTAGGATTAAGATAAAGTAACTCGCTATTAAAAAGATAAGCTTTTCTATAATCCAACGTAACCATGAGTACTCAAGCATACTGCTTAAGATGGCAGAACTTTGTAAGGACTCAAAAAGTGTCACTGGATTAATATCAAGAAAAGATGATTTGGTAGCATTTTCATCATAAGAAATATTAAATGAACTTTCAGTGTGACTTGTTGTTGGGGTGGAATACTCAGTAGTGGTTTTTTCAATACGTACCGCGTTCATATTGTCATTAAGTGCTTGCATCCCATAAGCTAATACACCAAATAAGATGGCAAGTGTAATGAGCAAGGGCATAAGAGCAAGGCCGAGAAAGTAAGGGGTAAAAAAGTCTTTTACAGACAGGGCAAATAGGTTTTTTTGTTTAAACATAAGGTATGGTCCTCTTAGGTAATGGTATAAACAGGAATTTCTGCTTGGGTATTGCGCTTAAGTTGGAAAGGTGAGGCATTTAGGCCTGAACTGACATATAAAAGTGTTTTTTCTTTTATATATAAACCCTTATAATAAGGTCTGTATTTCTTTAAAAACTTAGCAAAGGGATAAGCATCTGCATTATGAGTATGGGCACTTAATAAGATATCTATGCGGTAGTTTTTTATAAGATTAATGTCATTAGGTTGATGTGCCATTAAAATAGTACTAATTTCTTCATCTAAAGAGCTAAAGAGTGCTTTAATAGGACGCTTATCTTTTTTACTAAGGGCTGACTTATTAGATAGGCCAAGGACTTGTAAGGGGGTCTCATTAATTATTAAATGGGCGCAGGCATTATCAAGGCAAGTGATATGTGAAAGAGCCAGCTCTCTTTTTAAGGCCTTTAAGCCAAAAAAAAAGTCATGATTTCCACTTACATAATACGCAGGTGCATGTAAGCCTTTTAAGGCCGAGAGTTGTACGCGAAGCTTAAAGGCAAAACTCTTAATAATATCACCTGTAAACAAGACGAGGTCAGGATGAAGTTCATTGATTTTAATAATAAGTTGATGTAGATAAGTAGGGTCTGTCTTTTTTGAGATATGCAGATCACATAAGTGCACAATTCGTAGCCCTTTTAAGCTGTCTGCAAAATTTCCTGGTTCAAGAGAGACTTCTTTAAAGGGAAAATGCATTTAGATATTGTCTTGTATCAGTGAAATTAATTCTAAGATTTCTTCACTATTAAGCTTGCCTTTTTTAATAAACAAGACCTTTCCTTCTTTATCAAATAAAACAATGTTTGAACTATCATCTTTTAAGTCCCATTGCTTTACAAGGACAGACTGTAAGTCTTTAACATAAAGGGTATCAGGATATTTTTCTTGTTTAGCCTTTAGGCTTGAAGAAATGGCAAAGTTGGGTAACCAAGTAGCCGCCATATTAATAATAGCAACAGAGGCGTATTTATTTCTATCAAAGGCTTGTTCTTTAAGAGCAATACTTACATGCTCATTCAACTCTTTTTCATCAGGGTCAACATAAAAAAGTACATGTACCTTAGTTTTTAAAATATCAGAGGAGAAGGCCTTTCCCGAAATAATACCACCTGTATCTCCCTCAAGGATTAGGGGTGAAGGAAGCTTTCCCACTTCTAAAGCAAAGCCTAAGGCTAATACTGAAAATAATAGTGCTAAGTGTTTCATGTCTTACTCCATAATTTTTCATTTAGTTTTAATTCTTCTATTATACCAATGGCAAGTTGAAGGGTAGTTATATATTCTTTAATAAGAGAATATTTGAGTAAAGATGAGAAAACAGTTGGCTCAAAAAGGTCTTTATTATACGAGAGTGCAAGAAAAATATGATTGTTAACAAAGCTGATATGTAAGGGTACTTTGACACGTTTTTTATAATCAAGCAGTCTTTTCATCATAGAATGCGTCAATATATATCGGGCTTCAATCTGATCTGTTCCATACACTACAAAGTGTTTTTCAAAAGCAGGGCTGTCCATTTTAATAAGTTCATCCCTGCTCATATTTTTACTTTGTAGCCATGAGCCTATCACTTTGCCAAAACGTTTTTCTGCGGTATCGGGGAGAATGACAGTTTTTCCCTTAAAGGCTTTATTAAAATCAGCAACAAGAAAAAGACCTTGAAAAATAGTATGCCAAGAGCGTCTACCCTTAGAATCACGTGTTTCATACTGGGCGTGTACATCTGAAAAGACTAACTTTACCTCGTCTAAGACTCCTTTAACAAGGTCATTCCCCTTATATCGGTCTATCCCCTTTGTAAAAATATTTGAGGCTCTAAATTGACTTTGAGGGATACATAAGGCCTTTGAATAATTTAAATTATTATCAATTTGTTTAATAAGGGGATGAATGATATTATCTTTAAATTCATGGGTATAGTCCTTACTCATAGACTTTTTAGCCCACATAAAGATAAGACCACCTATCAGTAGTGGTGCAAGATCTGTTTGGGAAAAAGAGTTAGTGTTAATAAAGATGAGGTAGCTAAGACTAAGGGCTAGGACACCAATGCTTAGGCCCACTAAAATAAGTTTTTTGGCCAAGGCCTGTCTGTCTTCTTCTAGTTTTTTAAGATCAGGATGAAGCTCATTATAAAAGAAGTCTGTTAGTGTACTTAAGGTTTTCATTAGCTCTTAAACAGCTCTTTCACATTTACATTTTTTCCTTCAGCCTCAAGGGTCTCAAATACAGCCTTACGAGTATAGTACATCATATTTGCCATGAAATTAGTTGGAAACATCTCTATAGTGTTGTTATAGTCCGTCACGGCTTGGTTATAAGCACGCCTTGCTGCAGATATCTGCGCTTCAACCTCAGTAAGGGTACGTTGTAGGTGCATGATGTTTTCATTAGCTTTTAACTCAGGATAATTTTCAACCGCAACCATAATAGAACCAAGGGCACCTGACATCTTTTGGTCAAGTTCTATCTTTGTTTCATTTGCTATATTTGGCTTCATAGCTTGAGCACGCCATTTGGTTATTTTTTCTAAGAGTTCTTTTTCATGGGACATATATTCTTGGACAGAAGAGATGAGGTTAGGTATGAGGTCAAAACGTTTTTTAAGCACCACATCAACAGAAGAAAAGATATTTTCAACTTGATTTTTTCGTGATATCAAGGTGTTGTACATTAAAACTAAGATCAGTCCCACAATGCCTAAAATAATTAATACTGTCATGAAAATCCTTTTTGTTTGAAGTTTATTATAGCTTTTTTATTCAGAAGTTAAAACTTCTATTTTAGCTTGAATACGAAGTTTTTTAGTTGTGTCCTTTTCTCTAGAGGCTTGCAATTTTAACCACGAGATAAGGGGATGCTTATAGCCTGAAAAAGAAAGTTCTTTAATGAGCAGAGAGATGTTTTCTTGAGTGATAAAGTCACGTGAAAGTGAAGAAGAGATGACTTTAGAAGATAAGGGCCTTATATTTTTAAGTATTTTGTTAATACCTTCAGCATTTTTTTTCTCTAAGGCATAGGCAAAACCTTGGTATTGTTGAGGCAATAAATTAATATCTTTTTCTTGAAGTGTAGAATTTAAAAAAGAAAGATAAGCTTCTTGAGAAGCATTAGGCTGAATTATTAGTAAGGATCTGGCATTTTTACAGTTTTGAAACTTTAAGACACATACTTGCATGGCGCATTGAGTGAGTTCTATATCAATAAGTACTTTTAAGTCAGCGGATTGTTTAGCATGCCTTCTAGCCTGTCTTAAATCTATCCTTGCATGGGATTCTTTTGCTTGTAAAAAATGACTTTGGTAGGTCTGTGTCATATTTACAGCATTATATTGCCATTTATTTTTTGGCTGAGAAGTGGAACATGAGGATAATATAAGTACACAAAGTAAGGCTAAAATATTATTGAGATTAAGGAAGTTCAACATTTTCTTCTCCTTCCTTTCCTAATAATGCATTAACCTTATTTGATAGCTCACCCATCTCATCAATAAGTACCTTCATCTCATCTTTAAAGTAGTTAATGTCTTGATCAGATTCAGCTAAGGCTTGAACTGTTTTATCCATGAGTCTTAGTTTATATCGCAGGTCTTTTAAAATTTCATTTCCTTGTTTTATACCCGTTGAGGCAGGCTGAATGAGATCTTGTCGAAATTCACTTACCCCATCATCAGCATTTTTTATGATGGAATGTAGGTCGCTAAGTACGAGGTTAAGATTATGTAAACTCTCATCCAGTTCTTTAGCAGACCTTTGATCTCCGGTAACAGAGGCTAATAAGCTTGGGGCCTTTGAAAGTTTTGAAGAAAAGTTCTCAACATTATGCAGGGCCTTTTGAAAACTTTGATTATTATCAGTGAGTGAATTACTAAGAAAATGAATATTTCCAACGATATTTTGAAGCTCAGAAATAATAGGTTGTATATTTGAGATAGCTTCATTGATACCATCTTTAATCTGCATACGTAAGACTGCACCTTCGGGAAGAGGGGGCTTGTTCATGGATGAGTTCAGCGTTATTTTGGCCTTTCCAATAAGAGGCTTTTCTAAGATAAAACGTGATCCTTGACGTACCCACTTTGTATTATGTTCAGGTATAGAAAGAGAAATGATAACCTCACCTTTTTCATTTAAGCCAAGGTCACTTACCTGCCCAATCTCAAATCCAGAAAATAATATAGGCATCCCTTTTTCAATTTCTTCTGCATTATGTGCAATAAGTTTGTACTGCTTATGGGCTTCAAAGGCACCTTTTTTTTCAATAACATAAAGTAAGGTAACAAGAATAAGAAAAGAGCTTAAGAGTATAAAGATACCAACACTTGTTAATATTTTTTGATTAGGCATTTTCCCCCCTCATAATAAGCTTGCATGTGTTTAAGGTCAATGATATGAACACGGTGTATGTCAATCTTTAATTTTTCCATAGTACTTAGAATTAAGTCCACATTCAGGTGTTCATCTAGTAAATGAAAAGGTTGTTCTATAATAATTTTAGCATCTTTAAGCATATTTGCTCGAATTAGTTGAGTAAGAAATTTTTCTTGTGCATTACAGCTAATATAACGATAAGAGGCAATATGACTTAAATTCAAGGCTTTTAAGGCAAGTAAGGCCTTTTCTTGCGCCTGTGTAGCACTTAGTCTTTCATGTGTTTGCGAAATTAGCATAATGTTTTCAAGCATACTTAGATTAGATAAGAGGGGTGTTTGACTTGAAACGAAACTGACCAAGGTGTCATCATAGTTTTTTTCCAAAAAGCTATGAAGGTCTTGAGATGATTCATAAAGACTTACATGTACTGAATTAATAATAATATCACCTCTATGCTCATAATTGTTATGATGAGTTTTACCATGCCGTTTAACACGGCAATAGGAATACCGCTATAAGACATATCCGCATTAAGACCAGAATATATAGGTATGAGTATAACAAAAAAACCAAAGAGAAGATTTTTTATAAAAAATAGGGAAATATCATATAAACTAATGGCATGGATAAGGGTGCGAATGTATAAGTCCAAACCTGTTTCAAAAAACAAAAGAAGATATAAATAGCCACTTAAAAGCATAATGATACTAAGTAAGGAAGCCAGTAAGACAGTAGAAATAAGGCCTGAAATAATACGAGGTAAAAAGAGGTATTCTATAATATTTATATTAAAAGCCTTAAGGGTGTTTAACTCCTTAGATACCTTCATCACAGCAATTTCTGTATTAATAGCCGCACCTGAACGTAGTGCTAGTAGAAGGACTGTCATAAGGGGTGCAAACTCATTAATAACTAAGGCAATTAAGATATTTCCTATATGATCTTCCAATCCATAATCTAAGGCTAAATGAACAATTAAAGCGATAAATACAGAACCAAAAACAAGGCCTGTAATAAAGAGCATAGGAAGGATTTGAACGGAGGTAAAGTAAATCTGCTTTACTAAGATTGTTCGCGTTGCTGAATTATAAGAGTTTTTTGAAAATAGTTTAAAAAGACACAAAAAAGTAAAATATAAGGCTTCTTTAAAAATAAAAAAGAGCTTGAATGTTTTAAGCCCGATAGCTTGAACAAAGCTATTCATAGCATTTTCTCCTTGCATTTGGTACTTGAGTAATGAGTACTTATACACCAAGCTACGTCAGTAGCTACTATTGTTCTTGTCATAAGAACATGTTATCATAACTTAGAGCAATAAAAAAGTAGAGGAAATTTTATCATGCTAAATTATCAATTTATAATTTCAGGTAAGGTTCAAGGCGTTTGGTACCGAAAAACGGTATCACAAAATGCAAAGAAGAAAGGTTTTAGCGGTTATGTTAAAAACCTTGCAGATGGAAGAGTTGAAGCGGGTGCTTATCTAAAAGATGATGAATTTGCCTTATTTATTTTAATCTTAGAAAAAGGTTCTTCAACTTCCAGAGTAGATAATATAGAACAGTTTGAAGCTAATGAAGAATTTAGTGGAGAGTTTACTATCAGAGACTAGAAAGATACGCTGGCTAGAACTTATGCACGAAGTCTATTTGTTAAAGCCTTTACGCATCCCTTGTGACATCTTTTGAAACCTTGTTTGGGGCACATCTTTTTTAGCCTCAGTCTGGGTAGAATATCCTGTAGGCAGTACTAAGGCCAAGAGAATAAAAATAAGGGAAAACAGAACAGAAGAAAGAATAGTTAAAACAAGTTTTAGTTTAAAATCAAGCATCTCATTCCTTTATAATGTATTTTACTTTTCACGTAGAAGTCTAAAGCCAATATTATAAGAAGTGAAGTCATTTACATTAGCTCCACGATGTGAAAGAGTTATCTCCTCAGGTGTTGAAAACCATGATCCCCCTCGAATGACTTTTAAAAGCTCTTCTTCAGGCTCTAAGCTGTAATTATCACTATAAGAATTAGCACACCATTCCCAAACATTGCCTGTTACATCATGTAAGCCCCAAGCATTTGGAATTTTTTCGCCAACATCATGAGTCAGGCTATTTGAGTTTGTTTTAATCCAGGCATAATCATGGGCATTTTCAGGGTATTGACTTCTCCAAAAGCTTTTCTTAATCGTTGAAGCATCTTCATCTCCCCAATAATACCTTGTTGAAGAACCTGCTTTTGCCGCATATTCCCATTCTTCTTCTGTGGGAAGTCTATAAACCTTAGCTGTAACATCGCTTAACCAAGCCGCATACGCGGTAGCATCATCCCAAGTGATACCCACAACAGGTTGGGTGTCTGTGGTCCAATTTGGAGGTAACATTCTTTTTTGTTTACTGATACGAAGATATTCTTTATATTCAATATTAGTGACTTCAAAACGACCTATGTAAAAGTCATTTTCAATATTAACCATATGCGAAGGAGCCTCATCTTCATTATCATGATCCGAACCCATCATAAAACTACCTGCCTTGATTAAGACCATCACGGGTTCAATAAAGCGAGCATTTTCTCGGGATATGCGTTTTTCTTCTACTAAGGCAGCTGTAAGTAAGGCTTCTTCTTTTTCTTTTTGTATTTCTAAAAGCTTAGTCTCTTGCGCCTCTTCTTTAAGTCGTTTTTTTTCTTCTTCTTGTTTCAATCTCTCTAACTCTTTTTTCGCTTCGTCATTCTTATTTGATTTTTCTTCAAGTTCTTTTTGCTTTTTTAAGGTTTCATCTGCCTTCCTAGTAAGCACTTGTGTATCAAGTTTTGCCTGCTTAGTATGTTTACCATTTGCATAGGTGCTGAGGTAATGAGCATAGGCAGTAAGAGAACCAAGCTTTAAGGTCTTCATCCAAAGTTTTTCTTCCTTGTCTTCAAGTTTATTAGGGATATTAAAATAAAAATCTTGTGAAGATAAGTGAATAAAACTTTGAGGATACCGTTTTTTAAAGGTTTTAAACCCTTCATTATTTGAAAGACCATTTAGTGATAACATAGCCAAAACCTTAGTGGTAAAAGGATAAGGTTTAACGGTTTTATTAGGTTTTGTTGAGAGAATGATATCTGTGTTTTTATCAGAGTCTATAGGGGCTATTCCTAGCTTTCTAGCACGAAATCTATCCCCAAATGGGTTAGCATAACTTGAATCAATGATAATGATATTTAAACGAGAGTTCATCTTATCCATCTTGCTGGTAATAGCTTCAAGATTAATGGCCTCATATAAAACATGATAGTCACTTTCAATGGAAGCTTCAATGGGAATAAGATAGTTTCTTTCTTTGACCTGTATCATATGTCCAGCAAAGTAAAAAAGAGCAATGCCATTAGGCTTAAGACTGGCCTTGAATTGGCGTAAACCCTTAATAATATCTCGTTTACTTGCATCTTCTTTATAAATGACTTCAAAGTCATGGTTTTCTAAAAATGTCTTCATCTTACGCCCGTTCTCGATGGCGACAGGAAGTGGTGAATCGTCATAGTCACCATTGCTTATGATATAAGCAACTCTTGTTTCTTTTTCTAATGTTTGTATAGAAAGTTTATTTGCATGTAGCAAGGATAGTACGGATATAAAAAGTAAAAAGTAACGCATGAAGGCCCCGTGAAGATATAAATAAGTTTTATATTACACCCACTGAGCTTAAGAATAAATTGTAGAGGCGCGCTTAAATGTTATTTATATTAATTGACCATTTTTTACATACTTATCAAGTAGTTTCATATTTTTCATGACACGCTTGTAATAAGGGCTGTTCGAAAATCCACCGTTGTAGCCGCTAATCATATTAAAGTAGTGCTTACGACTCTTTTTTAATATAGTTAAATAATAAGCTGAAATTTGTGCAGATGTTTTTACATCTGTTAAAAGTTTATTAGCAATTTGAGCATCACTAAGGGTGTTAATCCACTTGAGTGTTTTAATACGAGAAGAAATATAACGGGCGGTAGCTACTTGAATTTGCATGGTCCCTAAAGAAGCCTTCGTAATAATTATGCCTTTTTTAAAGTCACCAATGATATTCTTGCCTGCAGAACTTTCAGTTAAACAAATAGCCGCGAGTGTGTTTTCGTAGGTTTCACCCTTATAGTCTGGTATAGTACGTGCTACATCTCTAACTGTTTGTAAGACTTTAAGTTGCTCTGGTGTAAGTGCAAAAACCTGAAGTGCAATAAATAAAAATAGAATTGAAAATCGAATCAAATATACCCCTTAAGAATAAAACGTGAAATTATACAAAAATAAGTTCAACTTATCTATTTAATAATTTTACTAAATGATTCACTTAAGTAAACGAAGGGTAAACACTCTGAAAAGCCTTGAGTAATGGAAACATGAGCTTAAGTTTATTTATGAATATTAGAGAAATTTCTTAAGAATACTGAAATATTAGACTTTTCTTTAAGTTTAGAAAATAAAAAAAACTGCTTTTTGTCGCTTTTAGTTTACAAAAAGTAACATTATAAGCTTGAATTAGGAAAAATATAAGATGAAAATACAAGTGTTCCTTTTCATTGTCTTTACTTCGAATCTTTTTTGTGCAGAGATTGTTGCCATGTTGAAAGGGATTGAAAATAACCATAAGATTCATATGATGTATAAGAACCAGCCCTTTATATGTAAGTCTTATGGGATTGAAAGCATAAGTGAACTTGTTATTAGAACAGATGTTAACAGCACTTGCGTGAAGCACTTAAAAAGTTTTAGGCGTTCTCATCCTAAAGAGAAGTATTTTGCTCAAAATATTTTACATGTTCAACAACAATATACAGTAGAAGCTATAGGGTCTTTATGCTTATTACATCTTTCAAGTGGACATTCTTTAAGTGAAGCCCTTATAGAAGAAGGTTATGCTCGTATACCTTTTACGCTAAGGTATGAAGATTTTTTATTAGAAGACAGATTTAAAAGAGCTCTTCAAAGAGCCAAAAGCACAAAGGCTGGAATGTGGTCAGATGCAAATGTAAGAAACTGCTTTTTAGTAGTACCGAAGTAAGAAATTTTTTAAAAATGTACTTAACTATTAAGAAGCTTTTTAATCACGCTGGCTAAGGCTCTTAAAAAAACTATTCGCTAGTAAGGTACACCCAGAAGCAAAGCGGACTTTAGAGAAGCGTAGCGGAGTTCATAAAAGAAGCCGAGGCTGTTTAGGGAGTAAATCTTTATTCAATAGCATTTAGGAAGTACTGTTGTGTAAGTGTTACTTAGAAAGATTACTACTCGCTTGTTAAATAGACCCAAAATTCTTTATGCGTTTTTCCTTGGTTAAGAAAGTAAATCTGTAAGATAGCCACTCTATATAAGGTAAGTAGCATTTTTGCAAAGGGAATAAGGATGGTTAAACGGATAAAGGCTGATTGTTCTTTTTCACCCTTTGTTTGCATCATTTCTTGGATACCAATGATATTACTAAGGTATAAACCAAATAAAAGTGAAAAAACGAAATTTAAAATAATGCCAAAAAGGACATAAGCCATAAGCTCTTGTTCAAACATACCTGCGATCATTGTATAACCTTGAATTGTGAATATTTAAAATTATAACCAATTAATGAAAAGAGCTTGATAAAAGCGAACTCTTAATTAAAAGTTTTTAGTTGTAATTGTTAATTGCTTCTTGTAAAATTTTTGTTGCTACTGCCTTGTTTTCAAAGCCTTGAACCTTTACCCACTTGTTGGGTTCTAACATCTTATAGGTTTCAAAAAAGTTTTTTATCTTGGCAAGGGTATGTTTAGGAATATCTTCTAAGTCTTTGATCTCATCAAAACTTGGGTCTATCTTTGAAGTGGGTACCGCTAAAAGTTTCTCATCAATGCCAGATTCATCTTCCATTACTAAAACGCCAACTAAACGACATTCAACCACACAGCCTTCGCACATTGCATAAGGTGTTAAAATTAAGATATCAGCAGGGTCCCCGTCTTGTGAAAGGCTTTGATTGACAAAACCATAATTAGCCGGATAAACCATAGAAGAATGAAGAACCCTGTCTAATACAAGTGCGCCGCTTTCTTTTTCAATCTCATACTTAATGTTTGAACCGCAAGCAATTTCTATAATAGCTTTAACATTATCAGGGTTCTCACCACAGTCAATTTTGTTTAAAATCATCTTCTCTCCAAAGGATAAGTAAGCATAAAAAGGTATCTTATGCTTCTGCTTGAAAGTGAGTTATGGTATCAAAATAAAATTTAAAAAGATATCAACTTTAAATAAAACAATATTGTAGTGATATAGAAGAGGATAAATTGTAACAAAGAGATAAAAATATATTTTACTTTTATAACTTACATAAGATTTTAAACATCTTTACACTAATATAAGCCAAACTATTTACAAAAAGGGAAAAGATGGAAAATCTTGTTTTCGAAGGTTTCAAATTTATGGCTTTAGGAATGGGGACAGTGTTCTCATTTTTAATTATTATGATTGCAGCAATGAATCTACAATCGTATATTATTCATAAGTTTTTTCCTGAACCAATACCTACTATTCCAGGTAGCACTAAAAAAAATAATGATAAAGCAAAAATTGCCGCTATCTCAGCCGCAATACAGCATCATAAAAATGTCAAAGGTTAATAATGGCTAAGAAGTTTATTGATATTATGGACACAACCTTTAGAGATGGATTCCAATCTGTCTTTGGTGGTCGTGTTTTAATGGATGATTTTTTTCCTGCAGTTGAAGCAGCGAAAGAAGCGGGGATCACTCACTTTGAATTTGGAGGCGGAGCACGTTTCCAGTCTTTATATTTTTATTTAAATGAAGATGCATTTACAATGATGGATCGTTTCCGTGAAATCGTTGGACCAGACGCTAACCTTCAAACCCTAGCTCGTGGTGTAAACACAGTAATGTTAGACACAGGTTCCCGGGAACTTGTAGATATGCACGCTAAACTTTTCAAAAAACATGGAACAACGACTATTCGTAACTTCGATGCTTTAAATGATATTGAAAACCTTAAGTACTCAGGTGAGCGTATTGCCCACCATGGTTTAAAGCATGAAGTTGTTGTAACTATGATGGACTTACCACCAGGATGTTCAGGGGCTCATGATGTAGACTTTTATGAGGGAAAATTAAGAGAAATTCTTGACTCAGGAATTCCTTATGATTCTATCTGTTTTAAAGATGCCTCAGGTACTTCTAATCCTAAGAAAGTATATGAGACTATTAAAATGGCTCGTAAGTTAGTTCCTGAGGGAACGCATTTACGTCTTCATACACATGAAACTGCGGGTGTTTCAGTTGCTTGTTATTTAGCAGCCTTAGAAGCAGGTGTTGATGGTATTGATATGGCAGCAGCGCCAGTTTCAGGTGGAACATCTCAGCCTGATATCCTTACTATGCTTCACGCAACTAAGGGCTCAGACTTTGACCTTGGTGGTTTAGAGATTGAAAAAATATTAAATTATGAAAAAGAAGTAGCGAAGGGTCTTGAAGATTATTTCATGCCTCCTGAAGCAACTATGGTTTCTCCTCTTATCCCTTTTTCACCAATGCCAGGTGGTGCACTAACGGCTAATACTCAGATGATGCGTGATAACAACATTTTAGAGCGTTTCCCTGAAGTAATTGAGGCTATGCGTGAGGTTGTTGAACGTGGTGGTTATGGTACATCTGTAACACCTGTTTCTCAGTTTTACTTCCAACAAGCCCTCAACAATGTTATGCAAGGTCCTTGGAAAGCAATCGCTCCAGGTTATGGAAAAATGGTTCTTGGTTATTTTGGAAAGACGCCTGTCGCTCCAGACCCAGAAATCGTAAAAATTGCTTCTGAAAAGCTTAAGTTAGAGCCAACTACAGAAAATGCAATTGATTTAGCAGACAAAGATGAAACTAAATCATTATCATATTGGAAAGCTAAGCTAGAAGAAGAAAATATTGAAACAACAGAAGAAAATGTTTTCATCGCAGCTGCTTGTCAAGAAAAAGGTATCACTTTCTTAAAGGGTGAAGCCGTAGTTAATGTTAGAAAAAAATCAGATATGCCAACAGAAGGAAGTGAAATGAGTTCAGGTTCATATACAGTAGTAGTTAACGGAGAAAAGTTCAGCGTTCAAGTTGCTGAAGGTGACGCAGATATTCAAGTAACTGCAGTAAATGGTGAGTCAGTTAAGACATCTCTTCCTTCTACAAGTGGTGATACAGAAGATATTAAAGCATTACTTCCAGGTTCAGTTTGGAAAATTGTTGCTAATCCAGGTCAGTCAGTTCAAGAAGGCGATGTGATTTTAATCTTAGAATCTATGAAAATGGAAATTGATGTTATTGCGCCTCATGGTGGAGTTATTCAATCAATCAACGTAGCAACTAACGACACCGTAGTCGAAGGTCAAGTCGTAGCAGTTATAGGATAATATAAATGAAGTTTTTAGTAAATTTAATTCTTCTTGCTGTTTTTACTCTTGGGCTTAATGCCTCAGAACACGCAGCAAGCACAGAAGTAGCAAGTGCAAGCACTCATAAAGAAGAGACCTATAAGTCTCAATCTATGGGTACAATGGTTGTTGGTTTTTTAAAATCAACAGGTGTTTACGCGATTATGAATCCTAATCCAGAAGAAATGAACGCTCATGGTCAAGAGATGAGTGACTTTCATAAGTCTTGGGGTCGTGTGATTATGATCATCGTGACTTTTTTTCTTTTCTACTTAGCCATTGCTAAGGGATATGAACCACTCTTACTTCTACCAATAGCATTTGGTGGACTTTTAGCTAACATTCCCGTGGCTAACATCGCAGGACCTCATGGTTTCTTAGGTGTTATTTATGAAATGGGTCTGGCCAATGAGATGTTCCCAATTCTTATTTTTATGGGTGTTGGAGCGATGACGGATTTTGGTCCGCTTCTTTCTAATCCTAAGACAGCACTTCTTGGTGGAGCGGCTCAGTTTGGTATTTTTGGAACACTTGTTGGTGCGGTTGCGCTTTCTGAGTATACCGATGTATTTGACTTTACCCTTCAACAAGCTGCCGCAATTTCGATTATTGGTGGAGCGGATGGACCTACTTCTATCTTTATTGCCACGCGACTGGCCCCTGAACTTTTAGGAGCCATTGCGGTTGCTTCGTACTCCTATATGGCCTTAGTCCCGATTATTCAACCTCCTATTATGAAGCTTCTTACTACGGACAAAGAACGTCGTATTAAAATGGTTACTAAGCGTCATGTTACACGTTTAGAGAAACTTACCTTTCCTATCTTGGTTCTAACACTTGCTATTGCAGTGCTTCCAGAATCTACACCACTTATTGGTGCCTTTATGTTTGGTAACTTTGTAAAAGAATCAAGTGTGGTTGAGCGTCTTAATGACACTTTACAAAATGGTCTTATCAACATCGTAACTATCTTCTTAGGTCTTGGTGTTGGATCAAAGTTAGCAGCGGATCAATTCTTAGTATTTGATACCCTTGCCATTCTTGTTCTTGGTCTTACTGCCTTTTCGGTAGGAACAGCAGCGGGTGTTTTAATGGCAAAGGCTATGAATCTATTCCCAGGTTCAAAAATCAATCCACTCATTGGTTCAGCAGGTGTATCTGCCGTTCCAATGGCCGCTCGTGTTTCTAACAAGGTTGGTATGGAGTATGACAGAACAAACATGCTTTTAATGCACGCTATGGGTCCAAATGTTGCCGGTGTTATCGGTTCAGCAGTTGCGGCTGGTGTTATGATTTCAATTTTCGCTAAATAGATATCCTTTCGCCCTTGGGCGAAGCCTTTAAGGATTTTATATGAAAACTATCTTCTTTTTATTTTTCTCTTTTTCGCTTCTTTTTTCTCAGACCTTTGTTTATGAATGTCAAAATAATAATAATTTCATCTTAGAAATTCGAAAGAATGATGCTTGGCTTTTTACTAAAGATATATCTATGTCTTTATCAAGAGTCACTTCTACCTCAGGTGAGAAGTATGAAAAAGAGGGGGTGGTCTTTTGGTCCCAGGGATATGAGGCTATGCTTGATACGCCTACAAACAAGTATAGACAATGTGCTAACAACAGATATAAGGCTGTATGGGAAGATGCTAAGCTTAGGGGAAATGATTTTAGAGCGGTTGGAAATGAGCCTGGTTGGTATTTAGAAATAGGTGAGGGTGGTAAAAGAACACTTCTTGTAACGGATTATGGTTCTGAAAGATATGAGCTACGTCTTGCTAGACCATATACCTCTGAAACGAGCCGTAGCACTCGGTATAGAATTAAAGGCTTTCTTGATATCTTGATTGAAGCCAGAAGATGTCAAGACTCAATGAGTGGACATAGTTTTGAGTCTAGAGTTACTGTGAAGATAAATGCTAAAACATATAAGGGCTGTGGAAAAGCCTTACATTAGAATTTCACCACTGAATTCTTTGGCTATTTGGCATACCAAAGTCAATGTTCATTCCATCACAAACATGGTGATTTTTAAAGTCAGTCTTTGTGGCTTCGAGCATGCCGTCCATAGCTGAACCCTTTGAACATTCTTTCAGTTGAACAATCGCGGGGTATGACATCACCTCATTTGAAAAACGAATGGCTCTTTCTTGGGCCTTGTCTCTTTGTTTATTTTTACACATATCTTCAACCTCTTTTTGAACACTAAAAGACTTTTCTTGTAAGCCGGCCAAGGTATTAAAGTCAATCTTAGCCATGCAGGCTTGAATCTTTTGCATATCTTGCATCATATCTTCCATATCTTGAGTACCTTGGGCAAAGATTATAGAAGATATTAAAAGTATGGCTGCTGAAAATTTTATCATTTGTTTTCCTTACTCAGTAGTGTTTGGACTTCCTCAAAGGTGTTTTGACTATCTACGCTTATCTTTGTCGTCCATTTTGATATCAGTAGTATAGCTACAAAGGCAAAGATAAAACCAGGCAATAATTCATAAAGTTCAAAAATTCCTCCCTTTAGTTGTTTCCATACAATCACCGTAATAGAACCAACCAACATACCTGAAATCGCACCGTATTTATTCATATTTTTATAATATAAAGAAAGGATAATAAGTGGACCAAAGGCCGCACCAAAACCTGCCCAAGCATATGAAACAAGAGAAAGTACAGATGAATTTTGATTTGTTGAGAGGTAAAGTGCAATCAAAGAAACAAGAATTACCGTAGTTCTACCTATCCATACTAATTCCTTATCACTTGCCTCTTTACGTAAAACCGCGTGATATATATCTTGAGTAAGCACAGAAGAAGAGACTAAGAGTTGTGAATCTATGGTACTCATAATGGCGGCTAAGATAGCTGCAAGTAAAAAGCCTGCTATCCAAGGATTAAAAAGAAGTTGCGTAAGGGTAATAAAGATTTTTTCGCTATCTTGTAAGGCTACGCCATGAGAACTAACATAAGCAAGCCCAAAAAATCCTAGGCTTAAGGCTCCTATGACAGATATAATCATCCACGTCATCCCAATGGTTTTTGCGATAGGAATGTCAGAAGCATTTTTAATAGACATAAAACGCACTAAGATATGGGGTTGTCCAAAATATCCCAGACCCCAGGCCATAAGAGAGATAACCCCTATAAAGGATGTCCCTGTAAGCATACTAATATGTGAAGGGTCAATGGAGGCAATAATACGAAGTCCTTCACTGATGCCACCTATTTCATATATAACCACTAAGGGTGTAATAATAAGGGCTAACATCATTAAAATACCTTGAATGAAGTCTGTCCAAGAAACCGCGTTATAACCACCTAAAAAGGTATATGAGACGATAATGAAACTTCCTAGAAGAAGAGAGGTCATATAAGGAAGCCCAAAACTGGCTTCAAAAAGCTTGGCGCCACCTACTAAACCTGAAGAGGTATAAAGGGTGTAAAAAAGTAAGATTACGAGAGCGGTTACTACTCTAAGAAGATTGGACTTGTCTTCAAATCTTTTTGAGAAATACTCAGGAATGGTAATGGAGTCATCTAAATGATGGGTATATACACGTAAGGGCTTGGCTACATAATGCCAGTTTAAATAAGCTCCTATAATTAAGCCAATGGCTATCCAAGCCCCAACAAGCCCTTCTGAATACATTAGTCCAGGTAAGCCTAAAAGCAACCATCCACTCATGTCAGAAGCACCTGCACTTAAGGCTGTTACACTAGGGGAAAGACCACGTCCACCTAAGATATAATCACTAAGATTTGAGGTTTTAAAATAAAAATAAAAACCTATACCTAGCATTAAAACAATGTAAGAAAAAAACGAGATAAGAAGGGGTGCTTCCATTTAAAAATCCTTTTGTAAAGCTTTTATACCAAGGTTTCCATACCTATGATAAGAATGAGAGATACTTTGTTCTTTATAATAATGCATAAGCTCAATTCGACCATGTTCTACGAAAGGTTCGCAAGAAAGGTATACATTTTCTTTTACAAGTAAATGATAAAGTTTAGAAGAGATGGCCTTTTTACTTAGAAAACGGATAACTTCATATTTAAGGGCTATCTGTAAAAACCCTTTTTCATCTGTTTGGATAAGGGTGTCTTCCTTATCCATAAGAATATGTATCTCTTTTATTTCTTTAAAGTCTGGTTCTAGGCAAATATTAAGGTGAGACCCCACCATTTTTATGGCCATTATACTAGCAAGTACCTCGCAAAGTTTATCTTCTTTAGTAATACGGAGTAAAACAGACTTCCTTGGTAGATAAAGGGAAATGTTAGTTTCACCCCTAAGTTCTTGATATTCATGTTCAATAGTAAACTCTTTATCTATCCAGTAAGCAAAACCTGAGGCAACATGAAGGGCTTCTAAGATGTCTGAAGATTGATTACTTAAGTTTTGAATCTTATCTAAATAAGGATGACTTAGCTGTTTATTATCCCCACTTGAGCGGATATTTATAAACTGAGAAACATAATTTAGTCCACCTGCTTTTTTACCTGAACCAAGAGCAGACTTTTTCATTCCACCAAAGGGCTGTCTGTTTACAATGGCCCCTGTTGTAACACGGTTTATATAAAGGTTTCCAGCTTCTATAGTGTTTTTCCATATTTTTATTTCTCTCTCATCTAAACTTTGTAAACCTGAGGTAAGCCCGTATCCTGTTTCATTTACAATATCTATGGCGTCTTCTAAATTTTGTGCACACATAACAGAAAGAACAGGTCCGAAGAGTTCATTCATATGACTAAAGTCTCCCCTTTGTGTTCCCCATCTAATGCAGGGTCTTAACATATAGGGATTGTCTTGAGCAAAACTTGGTTCTAAGAGCCAGGTTTCATTTTTATCAAGAAAGTCCAAGGCCTTAGAAAGTTTAGCTGAAGGAAGTGAAGACAGGGTAGAAATAGAATTTTTAAAATCCCAAACACTGCCCACATTTATAGATTGACTTGCATCCAATAACATCTGCTTAAACTTCTTATCTTCATATACTTCTTTTTCTAAGACAAGTAAGGAGGTCGCAGAGCATTTTTGACCTGAGTTACCAAAGGCTGAATCAATAACATGTTTAATAGCTTGTTCTTTATCTGCCATAGCCGTAACAATGGTGGCATTCTTTCCTCCTGTTTCAGCGCTAAGGTGTATATCTGGCCTTGTTTGTTTAATAGCATAGGCAGTTTGTTCGCCTCCTGTAAAGATAACAAAATCAATTTTTTTAGAAGGAATTAAATATTTATTTGCCTCGTCTCCTGAGATTAGAAGAAGCTGAAGGGTGTTTTTACTTACACCCGCTTCCCAAAAACATTGGCATAAACGGTAAGCACAAAGTGCGGATTCAGAGGAAGGCTTTAAGATAACACTGTTCCCCGCGCATAAAGACGCTGCAATACCACCCACTGCAATGGCAATGGGAAAGTTCCATGGACTAATAACTAAACCAAGTCCCTTAGACTCAAGACGTATCCCTTCAAGGTCTAAAAATTTCTTAAGGCTAAAGGGATAGAAATTTAAAAAGTCTATGGCCTCTGAAACTTCTACATCTGTTTGAGTAAAGACCTTTCCTACCTCTGCCGCAGCTATACCAATAAGGTCAGCTCTTGCCTTTTTAAATTCATCAGCAACCCTCATTAAAATCTCTTGCCTTTGTTCAAATTCTAGTTCTTTCCAATCACCTTGTTTTGAAACCTCAATAGCTTTTAAAATATCTTCTTTACCTGCCTTGGTATAGCTTCCCACTAAAGAATTTTTACCAAAAATAGACTTATCAAAAACATCAATCTTTAGTCCATGTTTGAGTTCTTGTCCTTCAACTACACTGTAGGCCTTAAACCCATCCATCTTAAAAATATTTTCCCATTTGTCTTTAATATCATCTGCCCATAATTGGTTTTGAGGAAGACTAAAGTCAGTATCGCTTTCATTTGAAAAGATATACTTCTCAGACGCTTGGTGCTTTGGTGGCGTATGGTCTCTGTCTTGGGTTCGAGTAGATTTTAAGGGAAGGTTGTCTAAAAGTTTAAGAGAATCATCAAAAGATTTTTCTAAGGTTCTCCAGGCTTGTGTATCCACACTTAGGTTAAAACTGTGCCTTAAAAAGTTTTGCTCAGCGGTATTTTCGTCAAAGCGTCTTACAAGGTAGGCAATGGCATTAGTAAAGGTTTCTTTAGTAGAAGTAGGGGCATATAAAATGACATTTATATCATCTTCTTTTAAGGTCTTATAAGCAGCCTCACTCATCCCCTCAAGCATCTCAGCAGTGTAATATTTCTCTAATCCTCTTTGTCTTGCAAGGGTCTTCGCTAAGGCTTGGTCGAACAAGTTATGTGAGGCCACGCCTATATGAACATAAGGTGCAACTTCTATATCTAAAAGATAGTCCATAAGTAATTTATAATTAGCGTCTGTTTGGGCCTTATCTAAGTAAGTGACACAGGGCCAGTTTCTAAGGCTCGCTTCTGTTAATTCCATTTCTTGATTTGCGCCCTTAACAATACGAACCTTTATAGGAGAACCCCCTTTTTCGACTCTGTCTTTTGCCCAAATAACCAGATTCTTTAAATGAGACAAGGTGTCAGGCAGGTAGGCTTGTAAAACAATGCCTGCATATAAGGGTAAAAATTCCTTCTTGGTTAAGATACTTTTAAAAACATCAAGGGTTAAGGCAATGTCCTTATATTCTTCCATGTCTAAGTTTATAAACTTAAACTCATTTTGAGAAGATGCATTAATAAAGGTACTTTTCATAGCTTGGGCATAAATAGGTTCAAGTGCCTTTATAAGCATAAGGACATTATGCTCGTGTGCATGAATAATAATCTGAGAATAAAGGGTGGAAACCTTTATAGAAAGATAATTTATATTAGGGTTTTTCAAGATATCTATATATTTTTCTTGACGCGCAGCCGCTTCTTTTTCTCCTAAAACAATCTCTCCTATAACATTAATATTTACCCGAGTTCCTTCTGTTTGGCGTTTTTGGAGATGTTTTTGAAGAAAATTATCTTCGGCCTTGATAACTAAGGCAGACACATCATTTCTAAGATAAGAAATGAAAATAGGGATAGAGATAGAGCTAAGATAGATACCAAGATGTCTAAATAACCAAATTAAAAATTCTTCAAAAAATGAAAAGAAGTCGGTGTTTTCATACTTTGAAAAAATATATTCTAGTTGATTGGCTGAACGCTGTGTATTGTTTGCTCTAAAGCTTTGATCTAAGAGCTCAATTAAAAAAATCTTATTCATGGGATTTTTCAACATTTTAATCATCATCTCATGAAAACGTTTTTCTTCTTTTTCGCGACTGCATTGAATGCTTTCTTGCCATTTATAAGCAAGGGAAATTACTTCATTATAGCTTGCTTTAGAAATCTTCACTAGTGCCCTTAGTTTTATATTGTTATATTGTTATATTCTATCTTAGTGCCCTTAAGGCTTTCTTCTTTTATGTTATACTCCATTAGATGAAAAATATTATAAATGCTTATAAATTGATACAAACCATTGTAGATACACAAACAAATTTAGTCGTTCTTATTGAAGATGAAAAGCCTATTCTAATGAATAAGGCTTTTAAAGATTTTTTAGGGCTAAGTTCTTTTGAACAATACACACAAGACTCTGGCTCTTTTACAAATAACTTTGTGCCACATCCTTCTTATTTTAATGCAGACAAGGTAGAAGAAGGAAAAACTTGGATTGAAAGTTTAAAGGCCTTAGATGAGAAGGATAAGATAGTAAGTATGTTGAGTAAAAACCATGAGCTACGCGCTTTTAGTGTTAAACTTGATGATACACATGAACAATATACCGTACTTTCTTTAGAAGATATTTCGGCTAATCTTATTAAGCGTATTATGATAGAAAATGATATGAATATGGATAAAAGCTCAGGTGCATATACTAAAGATTATTTTTTACATACGGCTGAAATACTTCAAGATGGGGCGGCTTATAATGAAAAAGACATTGGTCTAAGTATGATCAATTTTTTTGATGTGGATGCGCAGGACTTAGCCCTTTGTGTTAAGAATATTAAGGATGTAATAAGAGAAAATGACATCTTAGTAAAATGGTCAAAAAACACCCTTCTTTTAGCCTACCTTACAGATAAAAAAGATAATGCCATCATTTTTACAAGTAAGATACATGCCCTTATGCAAGCTAAAAATGCCTGCACGGTGATAGCCCTTGTTAAAAAAGGTGAAAAGATTCCAAATGTTATTCATAAGATGAAAACATCCCTTAATGAATTAAATGAAAATGAAATGAAAGTGCTATAAAAATACTCTTAATAAAAATCAATAAAAATTTGAGTATAATCACACAATATTAAATATCTAAAGGCTTTTACTACTTGGACTTGCTACTACTTTATTTTTCCCTAGCTATTGGGATATCCTTTTTATGCTCTATCTTAGAATCTGTACTTTTATCAACAAATATGTCTTATGTTTCTGTTTTACAAAAAGAACGTCCTAAAGTAGGACGGCTTCTAAGAACACATAAAACAAATATTAATACTTCTATTGCCTCTATTCTAATTTTAAATACTATTGCCCATACTCTTGGTGCGGCAGCTGTTGGTGCCCAAGCTGAGGCTATTTTTGGTTCAGCAGCTATGTTTTATATTTCTATTATTTTAACCTTTGCCATACTCTTTCTTTCAGAAATTATTCCTAAGACTATTGGTACCTTATATTGGAAAGAGTTAGCCCCAGCTTCGGCCTACACCATACAGGTGTTTATATGGATTACTTATCCTATTATCTTAATGACACTCTTTGTAACTAATCGAATTTCTAAAGGCAAGGCCAGTATTAATGCCTTAACCAAGGCCGAACTCTTGGAAAGTGCCTTGATGAGTGAAGATGATGGGATTTTAAAAGAAAATGAATCTGATATTATTGAAAATATTTTATTACTTGATGATGTCAAAGTAAAAGATATCTTAACCCCACGTTCTGTTGTTTTTGCCCTTGAAGGTAATAAAAGCATTAAAGAAGTGATTGAAAATGAAGATCTTTTTCGCTTTTCACGGGTGCCTGTATATGAAGACAGTATTGACAATATAACGGGTGTTGTAATGACGAAACAGTTATTTAAACATGCCTTAAAAGATGATTCTTTACAAATGAAGAGTTTGGAAAAAGAAATTTTTAAAATTAATGAAAATGTTCCTGTTTCTAAGGCCTTAGACCTATTTATCAAGAAAAAAGAGCATATGTTTTTAGTGGTAGATTCTTATGATCAAACTGAAGGAATTATTACACTTGAAGACTGTGTTGAAACAATTCTTGGTGTTGAAATTATGGATGAAAGCGATAGCATTGAAGACATGCGTGCCTTTGCAAAGCAAAAGATGAAGACAAAACGTAAGGTTGCAGAAAACCAGTAAAAAGGCTAAACCCTTTTACTGAAAATCATCTTTTAAATACTTACTTCTTATTATTTACGAGCATTAGCAATACGCTGGAGCATTTCTTCTAAATTTCCTGTTGAACGAACTTCTACTACACAATATACGACAGAGTGTAAGGCAACATATTGCAGATAAACGCTAATGTCTTCACAATTACTGGTTTTCATATTCTCTTTTAGTCTTTCGTTTTGTAAGGGTGTTAGCTCAAATTAAATTTTTATAGATGCTTCATCTCTTGTTTCACCTGTAGCAGTAAGGTTGAACTCTTGTATTTTTAGTGCAACTACGTTTACATAAGTAGAAATATCATCAAACCCGTTTTCTGACATTCTAGATTCAATAGTTTCTTTTTGAGAGGGAGTTATTTTAAAATTTATATTCATAGTTTACCTTTAAAATTTTTGTGCGCCATCATATTGTAAATTCACTTAAGGGCATCTCTAAAAACCCATTTGAAATTTTTGTGTAGTAAAATTACAACCTCATATAAAGCAAAGTTCCCTTATAATGCGCTAAAGGACCTGAATGCCATTTTCACATTTTAATCTATCATCTTCTCTTCAACACAAGATAAAACTTAAAAACTTTACAAAACCAAGCCCTATACAAGAAAAAGTGATTCCCTTAGTCTTAGAAAGAAAAGATGTGATGGCAAAGGCACAAACAGGTAGTGGAAAATCGGCTGCTTTTATCTTACCTATAGTCAATATACTAGCTAATGATGAAAAAGAAGGAAAGGCAAAGATAAGAGCCTTGATTTTAACACCTACAAGAGAGCTAACTTCTCAAGTAGCCCAAGACTTTGAATACTTTTTACCAAAGCGTCTTAAGGTTGTTAGTGTTGTTGGTGGGGAGCAGTTGGGTGCTCAGATGATAGCTATTCAAAAGGGATGTGATATTGTAGTCGCAACCTCAGGGCGTTTGCTTGAGATTATTGATAAGGGACAGATAAACCTTTCTAGGGTTGAGTTCTTTGTTCTTGATGAGGCTGATAAGATGCTTGACCTTGGTTTTGCACAAGAACTGTCCCTTTTACTCAAGAGCATGCCTCTGACACGTCAAAATCTTATGTTTTCAGCAACCTATCCTCCTAAGGTTTTAAACTATACCTCTTCAATAAGCTCTACAGCTCTTGAAGTAAGTATAGAAAATGAAGAAGCTACAGTAGGCAGTATTAGACAAAGAGTAATAAAGGTAAATAGTGATAATCGTGGTCCCTTGCTTAGATACTTAATAGAAAATGAGAAGTATGAGCAAACCTTAGTTTTTATGGGAAGTAAGAGAGCCGCACATAATATTGCTACAAAGTTTAGGAAGTATGGGTTTAAGGCTGAAGCCTTTCATTCTGACCTAGACCAAGAAGAGCGAAACTTTACCCTTAATCTTTTTAAAGATAAGAAGGTAAAGGTACTATTTGCAACGGATATTGCAGCAAGAGGATTAGACATAGACAATATCTCTTGTGTGATTAATTTTGACCTTCCTCGTTCACCTAATGATTATATTCATCGTATTGGACGTACGGGCAGGGCAGGGGCAAAGGGCTTGGCTGTCTCTTTTATAGATCATGTTAGTCAAGAACACTTTAAATTAATTGAAAAACGCTCAGGTATTAAACTTGAAAGAGAAGAAATAGAAGGTTTTGAACTTACGGGAGATACCCCTACAAAGATTAAAGGCCCCGCACCTCTTAAGGGTAAGAAAAAAAGTAAGAAAGACAAGCTAAGAGAAGAAGCCTTAAAAAATAAGGAAAAATAATTTTTTTCTTATGAGCTATCCCCCTCATATAATACCTTTTATTTTCTACTGTTAAATTGCATTAGAGTAACAAATAACTTTAATATTACAATAAGTTATATATTTTATAATATTTTTTGTTTTATTAAGATATACTCCACTTTTTA
>NVXJ01000018.1 GCA_002733885.1 Arcobacter sp.
CTATCACTCGACTCTACTCGTAGAACCTTCGTAATAGCTACTTCACATCTCACCCCTTTGTGTGTTACTGGTATTCGCTAGTTTGCTCTAGGATGGCAATAGTAGCTTATTTGACCTATGTGATAAGTATATCGTCATTTAGGCTAGATTGTAAAGAAACCTTAGTTAAAAAACCTTTTATAAGGTTTTTTGCAGCTCTTCTTCGAGATTAGACTTTATGTCTAAGTTTGTATAACAACTTTGTGTACCACACAATATAGCTTGATTTTCAGAGCTAAGGTAACGTTGGACAAAGGGATAGTCTAAATTTTCAAAAGAGCTATTTACCTTTTGTAAAAAATCCTCGCTTCCTTTAATAACTCGGTCTTCTTTAATATATCTAATAGCTTGATTAAATAAATATGGATATCTAAGGGGTCTTTTTACTAAGTCAGCGGAATGGTACTCTAAACTCATAAAGGCAAGGTCTCTATACTTTTGATCAACTAAGATACCTAAGGATAAAAGGGCGTCAACAATCACACCTACGCAACCAGCATAAGAGCTATCAAAAATATCAGCGTCTGTTATAAACTCTCCCCTAGAAAAGAACCATTTTCCTTCTTGAAAAAAGTCTGCTAGGGCCTTATCTACCATCTCTTGGGCGAGGCTTAGATAGGTCTTGTCAAGACTACATTGGTAGGCCTGAATAAGAGAAGTTGCCATATAGGCATAATCTTCTAGGAAGGCTCTTGTCTTAGCTTGTAAACCAATCATTGAGGTATGATACAGGTGTTTATCCTTATATAGCTTTTCTAAGATAGCATCCATATGTTCTATAGCAATTTTTTTAAAACTTTCATCATAATTTGATAATAAAAATAAGGACTTTATCATCATTGCGTTCCATGAGGTGATAATTTTCTTGTCAATAAAAGGATAGTCTCTTTCTTGACGGATTTTATCTAATAATCTTATAGCCTTTTCATAATGTTCAGGCCTACTCTCTTGCTCAAAACGAACAATACTAGAACCTTCAAAATTTCCTGAAGCAGTGATACGAAGATGAGATAAAATTTCAAGAGCATCATCCTCATTAAATCCATGCTCTTGAAAAAACAAAAGTGTTTCTTCATAATCATATACAAAATACTTTCCTTCAACTCCATCACTGTCAGCGTCACTAGCACTATAAAACAGATTGTTTTTGCTCATAAACTTTATCATAAAATTTGCTGTGTCTTTGGCAATATTTAAATACTTCTCATTTTTTGTAGCCTTATAAGAAAGGGTGAAAAGTTCTATAAAAAGAGCATTGTCATAGCTCATCTTTGCAAAATGTGGGACAAGCCATGTGCTTTCTGTGGAGTAACGGCAAAACCCATTTTGAACAAGATCATACATACCCCCTTGAACCATAGAATCTAAGGTATGTGTTAACATATGTAAGGCCTTATCCTCCTTATTTAGTAAGTAAATATCTAAGAGGCCTTTTAGGGTAGAAATTTGAGGAAACTTTGGGGCTTGTCCAAAACCTCCAAAGCTAATATCAAAATTATGATTACACTGGTTCATAAAGGTCCTTATGATATTGTCACTTAATGTAGCGGCTTGGGTAGGCCTACTGGAAGGCTGTAAATAGGCTTGTATATCTTGGGCATTATCAAATAAAACCTTATCGTTTTGCGCAATCTTAAGAGAAATAATATCTATTAAATCCCCAAATCCCATCATGTCTTCTTGAGATTTTGTAGGAATATAAGTACCTGCATAAAAAGGCTTATTTTCTGGAGTTGAAAAGATAGAAGTTGGCCAACCTCCTGAGCCTTGATTTAAAATCATATATACTTCTTGATAAAACTTGTCAATATCAGGACGTTCTTCTTTGTCTATCTTGATACAAATAAAATCCTCATTGAGTTTAGTTGCAATCTCAATATTTTCAAAAACCTCATGTTCCATTACATGACACCAATGACACGAACTGTATCCAATAGAAATAAAAATAGCCTTGTTGTGCTTTTTTGCTAATTCAAAGGCCTCATCACACCAAGGATACCAATGCACTGGATTATCTTTATGTTGTTGTAAATAAGGTGAATCTTCATGTTTAAGTAGGTTTGGCATAATTAACTTATCTTTTTAGTAAGGATATATAACAATTAAAAAAACTCTAGTTCAACTGAGTTTTCACCCTCATTATCTTGCAATATTATGATGATAGTTTTTATATCATTAATCATAGAAATATCATATATATTTGGGTCTCTAACACCCTTTACAAAGAGAGATAAACGCCATCTTTTTAGTACATATATGAAACTTTCTAAGAGTATATATATATTACAGCAGTTTTGTATAAAGGATTTTGGATTTTTTTGTATGACATCGGCTAAGGTACTTATTTCTATACTTAATTTTTTAAAGAGGGCATAATTATTTAATATTTTTGAATATAAGCTAAGGTTTCTTGCTAGATGCAGTACAGCTTCTTCAGTAATACTCTCTTGTAAGTTAAAAAGTGCAGAAATAGCGGCAATATCTTTTTCTAAAGTACTAAGTTCTAGAAGGTCATTATTAACCATGTATTCATTATAAATATACATGTCATTACTGTCTTTTATAAGGGTTCGTTTTGCCTGAGGAGGCTTGGTACTGATAGTGTTAATAGCATCTTTAGGTGATTTTTGTGCAATCTTATTGATGAGTTTATTGTTGGTATTGAGTTGTATAATCTTATTATCAAGAATTTTAACTAAGGATTCAAGCTCTACATTTTTTTGAGTAAGTTTTCTATTAGATGTTTCAATCTCTAGCTTGTACTTTTTAATAAGTTTTTCATTTTGAATATGGGTACAAACATCTGTTAATGTACGTAGAAGTTTTTGCATGTCAAAGGGTTTTAAAATGAACTTATCAATACCAAGATCAATAAGTTCTAAAAGGTAAGAAGATTGATCATGTGCAGATGTGATGATGATAGACTGAGTAGGGAAGCGCTCTTTAATTTTTTTACTTAGCGTTACCCCATCCATAATGGGCATATTAATGTCTGTAATGATTAAATCATAAGTATTTTGCTCAAGTATTTCAAGGGCAAGCTTCCCATTTACAGCACTTTGTGTTGTTTTAAAAAGATGAGAAAAAAGCTTTAAGGTCTCAGCGCGAAGATCATGGTCATCTTCTACATACAATAAGCTAAGCTGCGAAGTAATCTCTTTTAGTTCTTTTGCATCCATAAGGCCACCTTTAATAAATAAAATTATAAAATAACATTTCTTAATATATGCAAGAATTAACAAACTAAATTTTTTCTGTAATATCTGTCACTGACCTAAAAGCAGTAAATTTGTTACAATGTTTACACATATTAAACACATAGATATATTAGAATATGAAAGTAGAATGTTTCATTCATATTGTTTTATAGCTTTATTTGCGATAATTACATAGTATAAGCTGAAATTACTGGTTTATTTAGGTAAGATTTCAGCTATGAAGTAGGTTATATGCTTATGTCTATATGCACAACAAAAGGATTACAATGAAAAATATAATTTCATTTTTTAGTTTACTATTTATACTCTTTTCTCCACTGTATGCACAAAACTCATTTCTTAGCTTAGAAGAAGCCTTTGTTATAAAGACTGAAGTTATTGAAGACACCGCTCTTGTAAGCTTTAGCTTGGCAGATGACATTTATGTTTATAAGGAACAAGTTTCTGTAGAAATAAAGAAAAATGAAGATCTTAAGATAGGTGAGTTTAGCTTACCAAAAGGGCATGAACATGATGGTGAGATTGTTTACTTTAATGCTCAAATCTTAGAAATTCCTCTTGTCAAAATTGGAAACAACTCAGGTTTAGCACATTTTCAACTTATTGTAAATTATCAAGGTTGTTCAGAAAAAGGGCTGTGTTATGAGCCAAGTACTTCGACCTTTGATCTTACAGTGGATATGTCTAAGCTAAGTTCGGCTGAGCAAAAACCTGCTATAAACCTTGATGATTTTACACCTAGTACACAAGCTAGTTCAGATATATCTACTCCAATAGTAGAAGAAAATATTGACAATGATGATCCTATTTCAAACCTATTGTCAGGTGGAAATATTATTTATATTATTATTGGCTTTTTTGGATTTGGACTTCTTTTGTCTTTAACGCCTTGTGTTTTTCCAATGATACCTATTCTTTCAAGTGTTATTGTTTCTCATGGCTCTAACATGACGACGAAAAAAGCCTTTATCTTATCTATGATATATGTACAAGCAATGGCCTTGTCTTATACTATTGCAGGTGTAATTGCGGGTCTGTCTGGAGCAGGTGTTTCAGCTGCCTTTCAAACACCATGGGTTATTGCCTTGTTTTCAGGAGTATTTGTGGTCTTAGCCCTCTCAATGTTTGGTTTATTTGAGATTCAAATGCCTCAGGCTCTTCAATCGTACTTAAATAAAAAGTCAGATGGAAGCGGTAAAGGATATATTTCAATCGCTATTATGGGATTTTTGTCTGCGCTAATCGTTGGTCCGTGTGTTGCAGCTCCCTTAGCCTCAGCTCTTGTATTTATTTCTCAAACAGGTGACGCGCTTCTTGGGGGTATGGCCCTTTATGCTCTTTCTATGGGTATGGGTTTACCTCTTTTAATTGTTGGAACGGGTGCGGGTAAGTTTATGCCACGTCCTGGTGGATGGATGGATGCGGTTAAGTCTATCTTTGGTGTAATGATGCTTGGTGTTGCTATATGGATGCTTTCACGTATCTTAGATGCAAGTCTTATTATGTTCTTATGGGCAGCACTTCTTATGTTTGTAGCCGCAAGTATGGGTGCCTTTGACAGTAGAGATTCAAACTCATTATGCGGCCCATGTTATGGAGCAACTAAGAGCCTTGGATTAATGACATTTTTACTTGCAATTGCCTTGTTTATAGGTTCAATTACAGGGGCAAGTAGTCTTTTAAATCCCTTAGAAAAGTTTACTTCTAAGGCTAGCCTTGTTAGTATCGCTGAAGTCAAAGAAAATACCTTTACAAAGATCCATTCAATTTCTGAGTTAGACAAACTTATTGCGCAGTCTAAGGGTAAAAAAATTATGCTTGACTTTGCAGCTGACTGGTGTACCTCATGTAAGGAATTAGAACACCTTACCTTCTCAGACATACGAGTTAAAGAAGCTTGGAAAGATTATGTGCTTATCCAAGCAGATGTAACTGAAAATACAGATGATGAAAAAGCCCTTAGTAAAAAGTTTGGTTTATTTGGACCACCTGCACTTATCTTTTTTGATGAATCTGGAAAAGAGCTTAAAAATAAAAAAGTAATTGGATTTATTCCAGCTGATGAGCTACTTGAAAAGCTTTAAGGATAGATTTTAATGAAAAATATTCTTGCTTTTTTACTTCTTGTAAGTCTTAGTCTTTTTGCTGAACCTCATTGGATAGATTCTATTGATGAGGCGAAGCTAATCGCACAAAAAGAAAACAAACATATTATGGTGATGCTGTCAAAAGATGCCTGTGATGCTTGTTGGTATATGGAAAATATTGTTTTTGATGACGAAAAGGTAAAAGTACTTTTAGATTCAAACTTTATACCTGTATATTTAGATATTTATCAAGATGAGATACCCAGCGAACTCAAGTATGTAGGGACACCAACCTTTTATTTTTTAGATGCTTCGGGTAATAAACTTGGATTTCGTGTTAATGGTGTGAAAAATGTTAAAGACTTCACGACCATTGTGAATAAGATTCTACAAAACAATTAAGTGCTACTCCATAAGTAACCCCAAATTCAGAAGCTTAAAAAGTCGGCTAGTGCAAGGCGGAAATCAGAAGGAGCTATGAATAGCTTCTAGGGTTTTCAACGAAGCAATAGCCCACTTTTTAAGCTTCCCTTTGGGCGATAAGTAAATAGCCCTATTGCGTCGTTAGATTTATTTGAACTAGAGTGACTAGTCCTTCCTAAATCTGCCTAGCGCTAGAACTATTTTCTTATCGCTGACTTTGGGGTTACTTATGGAGTAACACTTAACTCCCGCCATCTCCCCATGATTCATATTCTATATCATATTTCGGGGCATCCAAGTCTTCTTTATATTGTGACAAATATGTTGTTAGATAACTTATTTCATCATCATTTAAATTCTCAGCAAAAGGGATCATGATTTGCGCTGTTTGGTTCATTACCCCTTTTTTACCCCTGTAAAACTTCATTTTTTTCACAAGGTACCATTTAGGCTTATTCATAATGACAGGATATTCATGCAAACCCTCTCCGTGTATCCCATGACAACCATTACAGCCTTTTTGGGCGTATAAAATTTCCCCTTCTTTGTACGTGTCAATATCTGCATGCATATGAATAAGGCTTAGTGAAAGTAAAAATAGTAGATTTTTAAACATATTACGAGGTATCCTAAGAATTTTTTGTTAGAATTATATCACTAAAAAGGAAAGCTTTATGATTATTAAAAATGCTATTTTATGTGATGCCAATGGAGAACGTCAAGCAGACGTGCAAATTAAAGATGGTATTATTTTAAAAATAGAAAATAATCTTGAGGGAAAAGATGTTTTTGATGCCAAGGGTGCTTATCTACTGCCTGGTTTAATTGACTTAAATGTTTCCCTTCCTGATGGACAGTTAAACTCTTCTAAACTTCAAAGACTTTCTTCCTCCGCCTTAAAAGGAGGGGTAAGTACCCTTGTACTTAATCCCAATTCAGAACCTGCTATCAATAATGAAATTGCCTTAGAATTTGTGCTTGAGCGAAAATTCAAAGGTGCTAAAATCGAATCAGCTATATGTGCTACAAAACAAGCAGAATCAGATGACTTAAAAGGTAGTTCTACTCACGAAGACTCTGCCTTAAGCAATATTGCCATACTTTTAAAGCAGGGTGCGGTAGCTCCTTCTTTAGATTCATCTGTAGACAGTAACCTTATACGCCGTATCTTTGAATATATGAAGATGTATGAGGGTGTCGTTTTTTGCTCACCTAAGGACAATGCCTTAAATGGAAATGGCGTAATATTTGAAGGAAAGGTTTCTGCTTCTTTAGGACTTCCTGGTATTTCTGTTTTAGGCGAGATTATTAATGTAAGTAAGATGATAGAAATCTCGCGCTACTTTGATGTTCAGGTTTTATTTAAGGGTCTTTTTACAAGACGATCTTTGGAAATGATAAAGCAAGCCAAGAAAGAGGGACTTAAGGTTTTTTCTGAGATTTCTATTCATCATCTTGCCTTAGATGATAATGCCTGTGATGGTTTTAATACCTATGCAAAGATTTTCCCTCCCCTAGCTGATACAAAAGGGAAGGAAGCCTTACGGCAGTCCTTAAAAGATGGTGAGATTGATATCTTAACCTCTCTTCACTCTCCTCATTCTAAGGTCAACAAAGAGGTGGCTTTTTATGACGCGGCGTATGGAACAGAAGCTATAGAAGAAATTCTTCCTTTGTATTACACCCACCTTGTAAAAAGTGGATTGATAAACCTTAGTCAACTTAGCAAGATGGTTTCTTTATTACCTGCTCAAATGATTAAAAAAGAGATGGGTCTTATAGAAGAAGGTCGTATTGCAGACCTTGTGCTTTTTGACATAAATAAAAGCACTGAGGTGCACAACTCTCAAAGTCTTTATTTTAAACAAAAGCTACAAGGAAAAGTCCTGTGTATGTTTATAGAAGGTAAACAATTCTAGTTTTATTTATAGAGGTGCCCTTATGATATAATATTTTCACTCTGAGCTCTTTAATATAAGGAAAAATGATGTGGAAATGGCTTGCTAAAAGTAGAACTATTAAAAATGACTTATTAAACTTCAAAGACGAACCTCTTACCGGTCTTTCCATCGTATTACTTATAATCTTAGACCTCTTTATCTTTTTTAATGTTATGATTGGGGTCAGAGGCGAAACAGCTAAGGCCCCTTATGTCTCTCAGCATTTCCCTTATGACTGTATAAAGCATTTTGAGAAGGCACAGGTAGATTATGCAAGCTACCATAATTACAGATATGGACAATCAAGAGAAGCTCATCTTAGACCTCATTTAAGTCAGTATTGTAAAAACTTAGATGCAAAGATTGAAGTCTTTTCTCTTAAAAAACCATTTAAAAATAATCTTAAATTAATAAAAAAAATAAAAAGTAAAATAAGACTGAATGATAATCGTTTAAAGCAGATATCTAAGTCTTATAACACCCGTCTTTTTGAGCGTATAGCGCAGATGCAAAATAATATAGAGCTTCGTAATGCCAAAAGTGAATATGATTCTATCATCCTTGATAACATAACACTTAAGGAAGAACTGACCTTAATTCCTAAGGTAAGTTCTTTAGATGGTTTTGAGGCGTATTCTAAATATATAGAAAAAACAAAATCAGCCTTTATAAAGGATAAAAAGTCATATAAGTTTTGGCAACCTTTTAAGGCTTATGCCCATATGCTAGTTTTTATCCTGCCTTTGTTAGTGTTTTTTGGATTTTGGTATGGAAGGGCTAAAAAACGACAATTATTACAAAAAGAATATAATCCTGTTATAAAAATAATATCAGCACATATTTCTTTGATACTGGTGCTTCCTTTGTTTTGGTACTCTATTACCTTGATATATCATGTACTCCCTAAAACACTTTTAAAAAGTCTTATAGAATTTCTTGTTGATATTGGCCTTATCTCTTTACTGAATTATTTTGCAATCTTATTGGTCGTTCTTATCTTTGGGGCCTTAATATACTGGATTCAAAAAAGAACCTTAGCTAAGAAAAAAAATGCAAAGATCATAAAAAACTTTAGCCGTATCGTTTCTTTATCTCAGTGTCATGATTGTGGATTAAAGGTAGATTATGCAAGACCCTTTTGTCCTTTTTGTGGGACAGGTCTGCATGAAGAATGTTCATCTTGTAAGGCCAAAATGAATAAGTATGAAAGTTTTTGTTCAAAGTGTGGAAAGAAGCACTAGGGTCTTATAATGTCATAATCCTTAGGCACCTTTGGAATAAAAAGACTGTCTTCAATAAAACGATTTTGTCTTTGTTTAGTAAAAACAATAAGTATTTTATTTTCTAACTCATCTTCATAAGAAAGAGAAAGAATAACACCATTTTCTTCCTTAAGTATAAAGTCTATATTATGATATCTCGCTCTAAAGTGGGTGTCATCAACACGCTTTGCCGAGGTTAAAATCTTAAAAAAATTCATCCCTGAACGAACCTTAGTAATAGTGGCTTGTTCTAACATAGGCTGGACTAAAACAGCTCTTTCTTCATTCAGATAAAGTTTTTTAGCAGCTCTTGGGGGATAGGTGTAGTCCCATAAAACAAAATTAGGTCGCTTTGTATGCATTTTTCCCTTATAAGTTAAGACCTTTCCTGTTTCATCTGTAATGGTTTGAACAAAGTCCGCTTCAAAGCTTTGCAAGTTTTCACCAAAAGAAAAAAGAGATGAGATTAAAAGGCTTACAATTAAAAAGTATTTCATGATAGATAATCCTCGATATTTTAAATGTAAGTGTAGCGTTTATTGCCTTAAGTGTGTAATATACGCTACCTATTAAAGATATTAATTTTACTAAAGCCGTTTTATATATTTAAGATGATAAAATCAGAAAAATTTAAAACTATGGGCAAAACCATTTATAAAGTAGGTAGAGATGATTCAACAAGTGCTAGGGAAAATGTTTGGAACTAAAAACGATAGAGAACTTAAAAAGTACACCAAACGTGTTAATAAGATTAATGCACTAGAACCTCAATATGAAGCCCTAAGTGATGAAGAATTAAAAGATGCTTTTGATGACTTAAAAGTATCTGTACTAAGTGAAGAAAAAAGCTTTGATGATGTTTTAGTAGAGTCTTTTGCTATTACAAGAGAAGTTTCTAAACGCGTTCTTGGTATGCGCCATTTTGATGTACAGCTTATAGGTGGTATGGTGCTTCATGAAGGCCGCATTGCTGAAATGAAAACAGGTGAGGGTAAGACACTTGTAGCTACGCTAGCTGTTGTTCTTAATGCTATGAGTGGAAAAGGCGTTCATGTTGTTACGGTAAATGATTACCTTGCTTCTCGTGATGCAGATGAAATGGCACCTCTTTATAGCTTTCTAGGATATACCACTGGAACTATCTTTGAAACTGAATATGATCCGACAGTTAAGCGTGAACAATATAACTCAGACATCACTTATGGAACTAATAATGAGTTTGGTTTTGATTACTTACGTGACAATATGTCCTATTCAAAAGAACAAATGGTTCAACGTTCACATGCCTTTGTTATTGTGGATGAAGTGGATTCTATCTTAATTGATGAGGCACGTACACCTCTTATCATTTCAGGTCCTACGAACCGTAAGATGGAAGACTATGGAAAATCAGATAGAGTTGCTACAAGTCTTATTAAAGATGAACATTTTACAGTAGATGAAAAAGACAGAGTAGTCTTGATTACAGAAGAGGGAATTGCTAAGGCAGAAGAACTGTATGAGGTTGAAAATCTTTACAGCCCAGGGAATGCAGAACTCTCTCATTACTTAGATAATGCTCTAAAATCAAACTACCTTTTTGAAAAAGATGTTGATTATGTTGTTCGTGATGGTGAAGTTGTTATTGTTGATGAATTTACAGGTCGTTTATCTGAAGGACGTCGTTATTCAGAAGGACTGCACCAAGCCCTAGAGTCAAAAGAAAAGGTTGAGATTAAAGAAGAGTCACAAACCTTAGCGGACATTACCTTCCAAAACTACTTTAGAATGTATGGTAAGTTAGCAGGAATGACGGGTACCGCTCAAACAGAGGCAACAGAGTTTTCTCAAATATACTCACTTGATGTTGTTTCTATCCCTACAAACCTTCCTGTCAACCGTAACGATATGAATGACTTAATTTATAAGACGGAACTAGAAAAGTTTGAAGCCGTAATGATTACGGTTAAAGAGCTAAATAAAACAGGTCAACCCATCTTAATTGGAACGGCTTCTATTGAAAAGTCAGAAGCCCTTCATGACTTTTTAGCCAAGGCTAAGATTCCTCACACCGTACTTAATGCTAAACAGCATGAGTCTGAGGGTGAGATTATTAAAAACGCGGGTGTAAAAGGCGCGGTAACTATTGCAACAAACATGGCGGGTCGTGGTGTTGATATTAAGGTAAATGACGAGGTTAAGTCCCTTGGTGGTTTATATATCATTGGTACAGAACGTCATGAAAACCGTCGTATTGATAATCAACTTCGCGGACGTTCAGGTCGTCAGGGAGACCCAGGTACTACTCAGTTTTACCTGTCTCTTGAAGACAACCTTCTTCGTATCTTTGGATCAGACCGTATTAAGTCTATTATGGAAAGACTGGGTGTTGAAGACGGGGAATATATCGAGTCTAGGATGGTTACACGAGCCGTTGAAAAAGCGCAGAAAAAAGTGGAAACTATGCACTTTGAAGGGCGTAAGCAAATTGTTGAATATGATGATGTTGCAAATGAGCAAAGAAAGATTGTTTATAAGTTTAGAAATAACATCTTAGATAGTGAGTACGATATAGATGCTAAGGTAGATGAAATTCGTGAGGCTTATATTGAGAATGCTCTAATGAGTTGTGATATTTTCCCTGCTCAAAGTGAAGAAGACTTTAATTTAGACAAGCTTGAGGCTGTGTTTAAAGAAGAAATAAACGAAGGTATCAGCATTGAAGACCTTAAAGAAAAAGATTATGAGGCAGTAGAGGAACTTGTAAGAGTTGAAGTTAAAAAAGCTTATGATGACAAAATGTCAGTTCTTGACCCTGAAATTCGTTCAGCCGTTGAGAGAGAAATATTTCTTAAAACACTGGATCAAACATGGAGAGATCACTTATACCAAATGGATACCATGAAAACAGGTATCCGTCTTCGTGCTTATAATCAAAAAGACCCTCTTGTTGAGTTTAAAAAAGAGTCATATAACTTATTTACAGAATTACGTGAGACGATTAAGTTTGAAACTATTAAGATGCTTCAAATTATTCAATTTAAATCAGCAGAAGAAGAGGCAGTCGCCTTAGCAGAACAAAGAGAAATCCAACAACGTCAAGATGCGATGAATATGCAACTGAATCATTCTGATGAAAATATTAAAGTAGGCAAGAAAATAGCTAGAAATGATCCTTGCCCTTGTGGTTCAGGTAAAAAGTACAAATCTTGTTGTGGAAAAAGTGGACCTAAAAAAGGTGCGCTAGCGACGGCTCAAGCGTGAATAAACCCCTTGTAATATATATGGTCAAACGATATCTTCGTTTCGACCAAGATCAACCCTTCATTTTTTTATCTGCTCTTTTAGCATTTCTTGGTATTTTGCTAGGTGTCATGGTTTTAATTATTGCTATGTCTTTGATGAATGGATTTGACGCAGAGTTTAGAAAAAAACTCACGGTAATGAATTATCCCTTAACTATCATGCCAAAGTTTTATGGATCTGTTGATAAGACCTTATATAAAGATCTGAAAAAAGAGTTTCCTGATCTGGCCTTTTCTCCTTATGTTGCTTCTCCTGTTATTGTTAGAAGAGGTTCAACTATGGAAGGTGGATATCTTTTTGGTGTTGATTTAGAGGCTGAGGCTAAGGCAAATGATGTTGTTAAAAATGCGATAAAAGATAAAGAATATAAAAAATTCGATGTTATTATTGGTAAAACATTAAAAGAAGACTTGTTTCTTAATGATGGTGAGAGACTGATGTATATTTTTACTCAGGCTGAACCTGGTGGGCTTACACTCGCTCCAACCATTAAACGTTTTAAAATTAATGGAAGCTTTGACTCTGGCTTATCTGCCTATGATAAGGCCTATCATTATACCTCTTTAGAGGCGGTACAACTGATTTTAAACCTTCCTCCCTCACAATATGATGGGATACATGTTTTCTCAGATACACCCCATGAGGATATTAAACGTTTGTCGGCTTACCTTCCCAATTCAGTTAGAGTAAAAGGATGGTGGGAAGATAACCTAAGCTTTTTTTCTGCCCTTGAACTTGAAAAGCATGCCTTATTTATTGTCTTAATGCTTATTATTTTAATAGCAGCGGTAAACATTATCTCTTCTTTATTGATGACGGTTATGAATAGACGTTCTGAAATTGCCTTGTTTATCTCTTTGGGTGCATCTGAGGCTGAAGTTAAAAAGATATTTTTGTACCTTGGTGTTATTATTGGTGTCACGGGTATTATCGCGGGTACTATTCTTGGTTTAAGTGGGCTGTGGATACTATCAAGCTTTGATATTATCTCCATTCCTGCCGATGTATATGGAACCTCTAAACTGCCTTTAAAGCTCTCTATAGTTGATTTTATATCTATTATTGCAGGGGCCTTTTGTATTGTGGTTCTTTCAGCTTGGTATCCTGCTAAAAAAGCAGCACAGGTTGATGTACTTAAGGTTTTAAGAAACGAATAAAAAGAACTTAGAGAATTTAGTTTATATGCTTGATTCTTTTATAGGGGTAAAGATGTCTCTTCAATTTCAAACAGAGCTTATGAACCAGTTAGATGAGCCTAAACGCTATATTGTATTTATGTTAAACGATGACTATACCTCATGGGATTTTTGCCTGCGTATCATTTCGAGTGTGTTTCATAAGACCATAGAAGAAGCGGACGCAATTACAAATGAGATTCATACTAAGGGCAGAGGGTTTTGTGGAATCTATCCTTATGAGATAGCTGAAACAAAGGCCCGTGCTGTTGAACAACAAGCAAGGGAAGAAGGCTTTCCTATGAAATGTGCTATTGAAGAAAAATGATTAGGTTTCACCTTGTTCTTAGGACTCTTAGTTTTTAATCATTCCTTCAATAAGAAGAAAGTCTAAAAGCCCGTCATTGATATTAAAAAACAAGTCTTTTGAAAATTGATAAAGTTGTTCACCAAAGACTCCAGGCATTACTACAAGTAGAATATGAACTATTCCTGTAATCATTAACAAAGGACCATGTATTCTTTTATGAGGTGTTTCCATATATACTCCCATAGTGCTCAAGTATTGGTTTTGAATTAGATATGATTTTTTTTCAAATATTTAGCTTAGAGGATGTATCATGAAGAAAAGGATATCCAATGAGTTCACATAAAGACCATACGCACTTAGAAAAGATTCAAGATGGGATTAAGGATAGTACTGTTTTGTCAGATGAGGAAAAGACATTAACGATGAGACATATAGACGAGTGGTTACTTGAAGATAGGGCAGAGGGAACACTTTATAATGAACTGATAAACCTTGCCTCTGGGATTAAGCCAATGTTGGCAGAGTTAGGACTTATCTGATTGAAGCTTATTATTTTTGATGGAGAATGTCTTTTGTGTAATCGCTTTATGAAGTTTATTGACAAAAGAGACAAAGAAAAAACATTTACCATTATTTCTAGGGACGAGCCTTTGGCTATAAGGGCTATACATAAGCATACCCTTACGCAAGATAGTATCTTTTATATACGAGACAGTGAAGCCTTTGTATATTCTCAGGCGGTACTAGAGATAATGAAAGACTTGGGTGGACTTTATAAGGTCTTGTATATTTTAAAAGTATTCCCAAAATCCTTAGGTGATTTCTTCTATAAACTTATTGCCAAGCATAGGTATAAACTCTTTGGAAAGAAAAGAACTTGTTCAATAGATAGACCTTCCGTAAAAAAATAAAGCTACCATTAGATCATAAAAATTATATATAATTATTTTTTTGTTAAAGATAAGAAAGTAGACTATATTAAAAAGAAAAGAGACTAAGTTCAAGTGTCAATATAAGAAGCTATGGCCTTTCACATGCACATGAAAAGCTCTCACGCATTAAAAAGTCAGTTGAGTCAGACCAATTTTTATAAGTACGTAAGGTCAGTTACTAATGTTATCTTCCTCATCTTCAAAAAGACCAAAGGCTTGAAAAGGCATTTTAAGGGCTCTTTTAAGGATATTATAGGGTGCTACAATGATACTTTTGCCAACTGAACTTTCAACAATAGGGTCTTTTAGTGGTCCATGAACTCTAACTGTAGTGGATATAGAATCTTTTCCAAAGATGATATAGCCTAGTATAGGAATATTCTTGGCTGAGCTTCCTATGTCTGTTTTAACCTGCATCAAAAGCTCAATATCTTCTTTTTTTAAGTTTGTTTTTCCTGTCGCGGTAATGATGAGTTCTTTTGATAGTATCTTAGCTTCCTTAATGTCAATAATATCACCATCCTTATGAAAACTTGCATATATTTCTTGGGCCTGTAAGCCATTTTTAGAATAATTAGGAATAGAGAAGGTTACTAAAGAAGGGATGGTATTGAAAAAGGCGAGAGTATTATTAAGGACAGTATAATCTTCAATAATAGTGTCTTTTATATTGATTATACCTGTTAAATTATCGATAGAACCTTCCATAGCAAAGGAAAGATCCCCTCCCGAAAAGTTAGAAAATTTAAATAAATTATTCATAAAATCATCATTTAGCCCCTGTGCATGAACAGAAAAGTTTCTGTCATTACCTTCAAATAAGACAGCTCCATTTTTATGAACAAGTTGAGCAAAGATATTGTCATTTTTGATTTGTATATTAATGGTATCGGCTAAGACCTTTCTATTTGAATCGCCTAAACTGATATCACATTTTTTTGTTTTGATAATAAGGTCTATGGCTTTGTCTTTCTTATCACTTTTGATAAGTCTTAAATAACTTAAAATTTCAAAGATATTAAAATCAATATTTTTAGCAGTAATCTTTCCTTTCCTTCTATACAAAAAGTTTAGTTTATTATTAATTTGTAAGTTGGTTGTACCATTTTGATAACTTCCCTTAATATTATAATCATATATATTTTCCCCATTTTTTGAGAGCAGGGGGTGAAAGTTTTTCAGGTCAATATCAACACCAAGCGTATCGTCAATATAGGTAATATTGGCCTTACCTTCATTAATATCATATCTTTTAAGGATATTAGAGTGTTGCTTTAGCTTTTTAATATCACGGATTTGCAAGTCAAGTTCGTCTTCTTTATTTAGGGTTGCATGTATCTTGTATTTTGGGATATCAAGGTAATGCTCATTTTTAACATAATGATATAAAATATCAAAAGGAGCTTGTATATATAAGGTATCGTGGTTGTTTAAGATGGTGTTTCTAGACTGTACTTTTATACTGGTTGAACCTAATTTATAGTGTGTAGAAATATAGGAAAAAAACTGCTTATCATAAGAGATTATGGTGTTATTAGCATCTAAATAACCATTGTTTAGTAAAAAGCTTGTAGGCTGAATGTATAAAGGTTTTTGGTTAATAAAAAAGATACTTTTATCTAACAATGAAAGTTTTGTTTTAGCATCCTTATAGATAAGCTTAACGGGTATGTCTTGAACTTGTTTAGACAGGTTTAAATCACCTTTATTGTAATTTAATTTGCTTAGGTTTATATCAAGTACGGCATATTCATCTTTCAAATTATAAAAACCACTGGTATTAAAATCAAGTAAATCTTTAATATTAACTTGCAGGTCTTTAAAAAGTAAAATTGAAGAGAATTTTTCTTTTAAAAATACTTCACTTTCTTTGACGCTTATTTCCATATCATTAAAACGCCATTGGGTATCTGGAAGAATATAAGATTCTGAGTCCTTAGTAAAATGAAGGCCAATACGAGAGTTTTTACTAGTAAGGATAATGTTTTTATCTTTAGAAAGAGGAAGACTCGCCCTGTCAATATCAAAATAAACATCTCCAACTACATCTTTTAAGTCTACTTGTCCATTTACGTGAGCCTTGAAAATGTCTTTAAATTCCACCTGAGCAGTATCAATACTTAAGATGCTTTTATGCAGTCTAATAAAAGTATTTTTCACCTTATAGGGAACACCATCCAAGGCTACTTGAGAATCTTTAATAAAAAACTGCCCTATAGCATAAGCATCGCTTGAGTCTAGGTTAACAAATATTTTTACATGAGCATCTRTTTTTCCTGAGTATTGAAGAAGGGGTAAAGGGATGTCATAGGATTCAATTGTCTCAACAATATCACGTTGTAGTTGCACCTTAGCATGTAAATCAATGATAAGTAGAATATCTTTACCATTAAAGTCAATGATGACCTGACCCTTTTGTATCTCGTGTTTATTATAACTTGCCTGATGTGGGCGTACATCTAGAATACCCTTGCTAAAAAATATATCTGCATCCAGTCCATTGACAGGTGAAAACCCTTCTTTAAAGGTATAAGAAAGGTTCTTTTCTTGGGCATGAATATAAAGGGTATTTAATAACTCTTTTTCATCTGTATAACTATAGGTACCCCTTGCTTCTAATATCTGATAAGAACCCGCCTTATTATAAGGAACAATCCATTTATATAAATTATAATCAAAGTCAAAAATTTTGACTATAGGCGAAAGGTCTGAAAATACATTTGATGAAGCAGTAAAAGAAATTTCATTTCCATTTTCATAAGAGTAGAAGCTTACATCAGCACATTTATCTAAGGACGCCCTTATCTTTGTATAAGAATCTTGTTCAATAAAGTTATATACACTAGAGCCATTGAGATGTACCTTACTTGGAATATGTATAAAGTGATCAATATTTAGTTTTGTATAGTGCTCATAGTTTTGATAGCTTACCGAGGCATTAATATCCTTACTGTTTATGGTAAACCTATTATCTTCAGGTTCTTGTGAATCGAATGTGTAACGAAAGGTAACTTTCAAGTCTTCAATATTAAGCTCATCAATATAAAGGTATTGGAAATTCTTGCGTGCCATGTTGATTATAGGGGAAAAACGGGGGATATCAAAGAGGGGAGTCTTGTTTTGAATACGGTTACTTAAAGTAACATCTATCCGTTTTACATGAAGAATAAGCTTTTTATCGAGTTTTATGTATAATTGCTCTGCTTTGAAATGAGGTAAGACAAGATGTTCAATATTTAGACCGTAAGACAAAATTGCATAAGAAAGAATAACTATCGAAAGAATAAAAACTAAAAAACTATATATAGTAAACTGGATTCTAGAGATTATCTTGTTTACAGTACTGTTTGTCATCTACTACCTTGCTCAACCACTTCATACCTCAAAGGTACTTTACATACCTTCAGGTTCAATTAGCGCAATTATATCACATTTGCAAGACAAAAATATCCCTTTAACTGTAATAGATAAGACTGTCTTGAGATTTTTTGGAAGCCCTCAACAGGGATGGATTTACATGGGTTCAAAAGAAATGACCCATGGAGATTTTTTGTATAAATTGACACATGCTAAGGCTGCTATGACAAGTGTAACCCTTATTCCTGGTGAAACAACTTATGGTTTTTCTCATCAATTGGCCAACGAACTTCATTTAAATGAAACAGTTTTATATACAAATTTCATAAGGTTTGGACCCTATAAAGAAGGCTCTTTAGTCCCTGATACTTATAACCTTCCTATAGGTATAGAAGAAAAAGATCTTGTTATTCATCTTTTACGTTCTTCTGCCTTGCGTCATAAGGCATGGGCGAAAAAGATATTTGGTACCTATAATAAAAAGAAGTGGCAAAAATACTTAATTATTGCCTCTGTTATTCAAAAAGAAGCAGCCAACAAAAAAGAGATGCCTATAGTAGCCTCTGTTATCTACAATAGATTAAAAAAGAGAATGAAATTACAAATGGATGGAACCCTTAATTATGGGAAGTATTCACATCAAAAGGTTACTGCTAAACGCATACGCTCTGATACAAGCCATTACAATACTTATAAGCACAGAGGATTACCTTCCTTAGCTGTGTGTAATGTAGAGTTAGCGGCGATAAAAGCTGCTATATTTCCTGCTAAGACGGACTACTTATATTTTATGAAGAGTAAAAAAGGAACACATGACTTCTCACGTTACTATTCTACCCATTTACGCAATATTCGCTCTGCTACAAAAGGTAACAAGTAGCCAAAAAGCTTTAGCTTATAATAACTATAACACCACTTTGCTTTCTTAAACTGCTATTATTCGAACATATTAAAAAATCATCATGGTTACTTACTAAAGAAGATAGGCGTAAAATTGCGTTTCTTTAAAATAAGTAAAACATAACAAGGAAAATACATGTCAAAGATTATTTGGTCAGTTATTGACGAAGCACCAGCACTAGCGACTTACTCGCTTTTACCAATCGTTAACGCGTTCACTAAGGCAGCAGGCGTTGAAGTAGTTACTTCAGACATCTCTCTTTCAGGTCGTGTTCTAGCTACTTGGGATCTTGCAAAAGATGAATTATCTGAATTAGGTAAGGTTGTTTTACAAGATGATGGTAACATTATCAAACTTCCAAACATCTCTGCATCTGTAGGTCAACTTAAAGACTGTATCGCAGAACTTCAAGGTCAAGGTTTTGATATTCCTGCTTACCCTGAAAATCCAGCAAATGATGCTGAAAAAGCAATTGCAGCTAAGTACTCTACTTGTTTAGGTTCAGCTGTTAACCCAGTTTTACGTGAAGGTAACTCAGATAGACGTGCTGCAAATGCAGTTAAAAAGTTTGCTCAAAAGAACCCACATAAATTACGTGCATTCCCAGATGCTCCTAAGGCATATGTGACTCATATGGAAGGTAACGGAGACTTTTTTGGTAACGAGAAATCAGTTACTGTTGCAAAAGCTCAGAAAGTTACTATCGCATTAAACGGTAAAGAATTAACTTCTATTGACGCTATCGATGCTGAAATCCTTGACGGTACATATATGTCAATTTCTAAACTTAATACTTTTTATGCAAAAACAATTGAAGATGCTAAAAAGAACAATGTTTTATGGTCTTTACATCTTAAAGCAACAATGATGAAAATCTCTGATCCAATTATGTTTGGTCATGCTTTCACTATTTTCTTTAAAGATGTGTTTTCTAAATATGCTGATACATTTACAGAACTTAAAATTCAACCAAACCAAGGTATGTCTGACTTAGAAAGTAAAATTTCTGGTCACGCAAAAGAAGCTGAGATTAAAGCAGCTTTCCTTGCAGTAGTTGAAGGTGATTCTCCAAAGATCGCTATGGTTGATTCWGATAAWGGWAMRACTAACTTYAATGCWTCAAATGATGTAATTATTGATGCWTCWATGCCAGTTGTRGTTCGTGAAGGTGGTAAGCARTGGGAYAGAACWGGMGCTGCAGTWGAATGTGTTGCKGTTRTTCCTGATTCTACTTACGSWATGTTTCAYSMWGAAATGSTAGCTGATTGTGTTAAAAATGGTCAGTACGATGTTACAACTATGGGAACAATGCAAAACATTGGTCTTATGGCTCAAAAAGCTGAAGAGTATGGTTCTCACCCAACTACATTCGAATTAGCTGAAGCAGGTACTGTTACAGTTACAGGTTCAATTGATGGCGAAATGATGTCTTTTGAATGTGAAGCTGGTGATATCTGGAGAATGTCTCGTACTAAAGATATTCCTATTAAAGATTGGGTTCGTTTAACAGTAGCAAGAGCTAAGATTGAAAAAGTTCCAACTATTTTCTGGTTAGATGATACTCGTGCTCATGATATTCAAATCAAAATCAAAGTGGATGCATTCCTAAAAGAGCATAACACTGACGGTTTAGACATTCRATTCATGAATGTTACTGACGCAACTCGTTTTACAAACAAGCGTGTTCGTGAAGGTAAGATGACGATTGCTGTTACTGGTAACGTTTTACGTGATCACTTAACAGATATGTACCCGATTTTAGAGCTTGGAACATCTGCTAAGATGCTTTCAATCGTTCCATTACTTGCTGGTGGTGGTCTTTATGAGACTGGTGCTGGTGGATCTGCTCCTAAACACGTTGACCAATTCTTAAAAGAAGGTCACCTTCGTTGGGATTCATTAGGAGAAATTTTAGCTCTTGCTGAATCTCTTCGTTTCTTAGGTGAAAAACATTCAGATGCAAAACTTACAGCTTTAACTGCAGGTCTTGATATTGCAAATGATGCTTACCTTGATAACAACAAAGAGCCATCACGTAAGGTTGGAGAGCCAGATAATAAGGCTTCTCACTTCTTCGTAGCTCAGTACTGGGCTAAGGCACTTGCTGAGGGTGACAACGCTGAATTAGCTGCTAAGTTTGCTCCAGTAGCAAAAGAATTAACTGATAAAGAAGATACTATCATTGCTGAGCTTTTAGCATTTGAAGGTTCTCCTGTTGATATCGGTGGTTACTTCCGTCCAGATGTTGCAAAAGCAACAGCTGCAATGAGACCATCTAAGACTCTTAACGCAATTATCGACGCTATATAGTTTTATACTTATACATTACAGGCTTAGGTCTGTCTTGTGTAAGTTCTATACCATTTAGTGATAAGCCTTGTGTCCTCATAAGCATTTCAACTGCTTATAATTCTTCCTTGAGTATACTTCGCTTTATTTCACTACATTTTTTGACTTTAAAGTGCAACTTTCGAGCTTTACTTTAAAGACAATTGTGTTTTTACTTGTCGTCACTTGAGATATGCTTATTGTTGTCTGTTCGCAGATAGTTGCTAAGTGTATCAAGCTGATGAACTACTACATTAGGAATTTATATGAATCACGGAAAAAGAGTTGGAATTGTTGGGGCAGGAAATGTTGGATCAACAGTAGCTTATTCATTAGCAATGCACGGATCATGTCACGAGATTATCTTAAGAGATAACAAGGTTGATATTGCAAGAGGTAAGGCATTAGATATGTCTCAAGCTGCTTCTGCTATTCGTTCTCACACGGTTGTTACTGTTGCTGAAGAGATGAGCGATCTTACTGATTGTGACGTTGTTGTTGTAACTGCGGGAAGCCCACGTCTTCCAGGTATGAGCCGTGATGACCTTTTAATGATTAACGCTAAAATCACTAAAGAAGTTCTTAGAGATATTAAGAAATACTCTCCAGATGCTATCGTAATTATGGTTTCTAACCCTCTTGACGCAATGACTTATGTTGCGATAAAAGAGTCTGGTTTTGATAGAAGCCGTGTTATCGGTATGGCAGGAATCCTTGACAGCTCAAGAATGGCAGCCTTTATCCAAGAAAAACTAGGCTACGGTGGTGGTCAAATTAGAGCATCTGTTATGGGTGGTCATGGTGATGACATGGTTCCTCTTCCTCGTTATTCTACTGTTGCAGGCGTTCCTCTTACAGACGTTCTTACCCATGCTGAGATTGATGAAATCGTTCAAAGAACTCGTGGTGGTGGAGCGGAAATCGTTGCTCACCTTAAAACAGGTTCTGCTTACTACGCTCCAGGTAAATCAACAGCTATTATGGTTGAGGCGATTTTAAAAGATACTAAACAAATTCATCCTTGTGCTGTTCTTCTTGATGGAGAATATGGTTACAAAGATGTTGTTTCAGGCGTGCCTATTATGATTGGTGCAAATGGTTGTGAGAAGATTATTGAAGTTACTTTAAATGATGTAGAAAAGAAAATGTTCAAAAAATCTGTTGATTCAGTTCAAGCACTCATTGATACACTTCACGAAAATAAATTTTTCGACAACTAAGCATTTTTAAAATCGCACAAGTGTGATGAGCATTACGCTGAGGAAAACTTAGCGTTAGCGTAGGAAGAGGGACTTCGTTCCTTTCCGTATTAATATGACAAAATAAGGAGACTTAACATGGCAAATACACGTACAGAAAAAGACACAATGGGCGAAATTCAGGTTCCTGAAAACGTTTATTGGGCTGCACAAACACAGCGTTCAATTCAAAACTTCGCAATTGGTGAAGAAACTATGCCTTATGAGATTACAAGAGGTTTTTCTTTCCTTAAGAAAGCGGTTGCCCTTGTAAACAAAGACCTTGGTAAGCTTGATGGTAAGATTGCTGACGCAATCGCATCTGCTGCTGATGATATGTTAGATGGAAAACTAGATGGAAACTATCCATTAGTTGTATGGCAAACAGGTTCAGGTACTCAGTCTAACATGAATAACAATGAAGTTCTTGCAAATAGAGCTACTGAAATCCTTGGTGGTGACTTTAAAACTGAAAAACTTGTTCACCCTAATGATCATGTAAATAAGTCTCAGTCTTCAAATGATACGTATCCAACTGCACTTCATGTTGCAGCGGTGATTTCAGTTGAAACACGTCTTCTTCCTGCTGTTAGAAAACTACGTAAGACCTTAGCAGAGAAATCAGCTAAGTTTGAATCTGTTGTTAAAATTGGTAGAACACACTTACAAGATGCAACACCTATTACCCTTGGTCAAGAGATCAGTGGTTGGGTTGAGATGTTAGATAAATGTGAAAAGATGGCAATGCAATCTTTAGAGCCAGTTAGAGAATTAGCTCTTGGTGGAACTGCTGTTGGAACAGGTCTTAACGCTCACCCAGAACTTGGCGAAAGAGTTGCTAAGAAGCTGTCTGAACTTACGGGACATGATTTTATTACAGCACCAAATAAGTTTCATGCACTTACTTCTCATGACGCATTAGTTTATTCTCATGGCGCGCTTAAAGCACTAGCCGCAGACATGATGAAAATTGCTAATGATGTTAGATGGTTAGCCTCAGGTCCACGTTGTGGTCTTGGTGAACTTGAAATTCCAGCAAATGAGCCAGGTTCTTCAATTATGCCAGGTAAGGTTAATCCTACTCAAGCAGAGGCAGTAACAATGGTTACATGTCAAGTGTTTGGAAATGATGTAGCAATTTCTATGGGTGCATCTCAGGGTAATTTTGAGCTTAACGTGTTTAAGCCAGTAATCGCACTTAACTACTTACAGTCAGTACGTTTACTTGCAGATTCAATTTCTTCATTCAATGACCATTGTGCTGAAGGTATCGAGCCTGTAAGTGATAAAATTGATCACTTTTTACATAACTCATTAATGTTAGTAACTGCGCTTAACCCTTATGTTGGTTATGATAATGCGGCTAAAATTGCTAAAACAGCACATAAAAATAATTCTACACTAAGAGAAACAGCTATTGAGCTTGGTCTTTTATCAGGTGAAGACTTCGATAAGTATGTAGTTCCAGAAGATATGATTGCACCAAAGGCTTAAGCCTTCTTTAGAAAAGCGTAGCGGACTTTAGAAAAGCTTAAGCTTAAGACATAATCAGGTTACGCCTTTGGCTTTAAATAGCTCTTGTAAGTGCGAAACTTATAAAAAATACATTTTATAAAAAAATAATATAACTTTAACAAGGAGATATATAGATGAATATTCATGAATATCAAGCGAAACAAATTTTTGCTAAGTATGGCGTACCAGTACCACAGGGTATTATGGTTGAGAGCGTAGATGCAGCGGTTAAAGCAGCTGAAAAACTTGGTGGTCCAGTATGGGTTGTTAAGGCTCAGATTCACGCAGGTGGTCGTGGTCTTGGTGGTGGTGTTAAGCTTGCTAAGTCTATAGAAGAAGTTAGAACACTTTCTGAAGAAATTTTAGGAATGACCCTTGTTACGCATCAAACTGACGCAGCAGGTAAACTAGTTCAAAAGCTTTACATCGAAGATGGCGCTGATATTAAAGATGAATTTTATCTTTCTGTTGTTCTTGATAGAAAACTAGAAATGCCTTTAATCATGGCTTCTACTGAGGGTGGAATGAACATCGAAGATGTTGCTGAAAACACTCCAGAAAAAATCATTACTATTCCTGTTGATCCAGCTATTGGTTTTCAAGGTTTCCACGGTAGAGAGTTAGCATTTGGTCTTGGTATTACTGATAAGCACGAGCAAAAGAAGATTATCTCTTTCGCTCAAAAACTTTTCAAACTGTACATGGAAAATGATGCAGAAATGATTGAAATCAACCCACTTGTTCGTACAGGTTCGGGTGACTTCATCGCTCTTGATGGAAAAATGGGATTTGATAACTCAGCTCTTGGACGTCAAGGAGATATTCTTGCGATGAGAGATTTAACAGAAGAAGATGCAGACGAAGTTGAAGCAGCTAAGTACGGTCTTTCTTATGTTGCTCTTGATGGTGAAATTGGTTGTATGGTAAATGGTGCTGGTCTTGCTATGGGTACTATGGATACAATTAATCACATGGGTGGAACACCTGCTAACTTCCTTGATGTGGGTGGTAGCGCAAATGCTGAAACTGTTGCTAAAGGTTTTGAAATTATTCTTAGAAACCCTAAGGTTAAGGCAATTTTCGTAAATATCTTTGGTGGAATCGTTCGTTGTGACCGTATCGCTAATGGTATTCTTGAAGCAACTAAATTAACAGATGTTAATGTGCCTATTATTGTTCGTCTTGATGGAACAAATGCACCAGAAGCGTCAATCATTCTTAAAAATGCAAATATTGCTAACTTAATTGTTGGTGATGATTTAGGTGACGGTGCTGCTAAGGCAGTTGCTGCAGCGAAGGGAAACTCATAAATGTCAATTTTAATTAATAAAGATACAAAAGTAATCGTTCAAGGTTTTACAGGTAAAGAGGGTTCTTTTCACGCTGAGCAATGTTTAGAGTATGGAACTAAAATCGTTGGTGGTGTTACACCTAACAAGGGTGGTCAAACTCACCTAGGTCAACCTGTTTTTAATACAGTAAAAGAAGCGGTTACTACAACAGGCGCTACTGTTTCTATGATCTTCGTTCCACCTGCATTTGTTGGTGACGCTGTAATGGAAGCTGCTGAAGCTGGTATTGAACTTGCAGTAATCATTACTGAAGGTGCTCCGGTTAAAGATATGCAAATGGCTAAAGCACATGCTACTAAGCACGGTATGAAAACACTTGGGCCAAACTGTCCAGGTGTTATCACTGCTGAAGAATGTAAGATTGGAATCATGCCAGGTATGATTTTCAAAAAAGGTAATGTTGGTCTTATCTCTAAATCAGGAACTCTTACTTACGAAGGTGCAAACCAAGTATGTAAAGAAGGATTTGGAATTTCAACGGCTGTTGGTATTGGTGGAGATCCAATTATTGGTCTTTCTTACCTTCAACTTCTTCCAATGTTCGAAGCAGATCCAGATACTCACTGTATCGTTATGATCGGTGAAATCGGTGGAGATCTTGAAATTCAAGCTGCTGCTTACATTAAAGAACACATCACTAAGCCTGTTGTTGCTTTTATCGCTGGTCAAACAGCGCCTAAGGGTAAAACAATGGGTCACGCTGGTGCAATTGTTTCTGGCTCTGCTGGAACTGCTGCTGAAAAGATGGCTGCTCTTGAAGCTGCAGGTGCAACGGTTGTTGTGTCTCCAGCTGAAATTGGAAAAGCAGTTACTAAGGCAATGGCTAAAAAGTAATGATAAAAACATTAGAAATGCATAATCTTAGTTGTGGTGGATGCGCAGAAACCGTTAGGACTGCGCTAGAGATTGCTGGCTTCACTGAAATAAATGTAAATTTACGTCATGAGCCACATATTGTATCTGCTGAGATTAAAGATGATGCCCACTTGGAACTTCTCAAAAAGGTTTTAAGAGATCATGGTTATCCCTTATTAACGGATGAACAAAATCTTGATGATTGTACAAATCTCAACTTCTCGTAAATAACACTCAACTAAACTTTAGAAGCTATACTCATCGAATTAGCTTCTTCCTCTTTTTATATTTATGTTACCTTTATCTTCATAGTGCTAATACTTGTTTATGTTATAATTATACATGGCAAAAATTGATGAAATAAAAGAGATTTTAAATACACTCCGTATTGCAATGAGTATAGGTTTTGGTATTCTTGTTATCGTAATAGGTAGTCTCATTAAAAGATACGATTCTGGTATTGCAGATAGTATCTTTTGGAGTGGTGTACTATTTTCATTTTGTTTATTGGTTTTTATAGTTTTAATAATACGTAAAATATCATTTAAGACCAAAGAAATTAAGGATTTATAAATGGATGCACCTACTATCGCGATCTTACTAATTATGGCGGGAACAATCAGTGTTATGTTCTATGGCGTAAGTAAACTTTCTGAAGAATAATGCGTAATTATAAAAATTAAACAAGTACCACTGTAGTCTTCTTTTACTTTACTACGATGTAATACCTATCTTATAACTTTATTAGTATTGCATTCGCGGACTTTCACTTATTACTATTTATATTTTTTACTGATGCTTCTTTTAAACTTTAATAAGTGCTTATTTATCAGCTGTTCCTAATATTTTTAGCTATAAATTAAATACCTCGTATGTTGTTTCCAAGTAGATTATTTATCATATACTTTTCTTAGAGAAGTCTCGTTAGAAGTAATATATCGGTGATACCTAAAGCGGTTTTAACTAGCTTGTGGGTCAGTCAGATAATTACACTTTAAACTTGAGTGGCGAGTAAATCAGTTTTTAATATTTTTCTATTGCAATGGAAAGATGAAAGCTAGATTGGATTGGATCACGAGGCAAGGTTATGTGTAATGCGATTGCTAAAAGTCACATAGGAGTTAACTCCTATGCTAACGAGCTCTCTTCCAAAAGGAAAAGGCTCTCATGGATAATTGTATCGGAATAGATGTTAGTAAAGCAAGTATAAATGTGCATATTTCTAAAAATAGTGAAGACTTAGAATTTGTAAACAGTGTTCAAGGTTTTAAATCGCTTCATTTAAAGTTGAAGAAAATTTACAAAAAAGAAATTGAAGATAATATCTTTATTTTTGAACCAACAGGAAGTTACTCGGAGACACTTAGGAAGTATTGTTATCAACAGAAAATAATATGCTTTATCATAAATCCTAAGCAGTTTAGTAATTATGCTAAGGCATTAGGTGTTGAAGTCAAAAACGATATTGAAGATGCTAGAGTTCTCTCAAAGGCTCTTCCTCTTGCTAAGAGTCATCAGATAAGAGTTCCCATGTATGACGAGGATGTAGAGCGTATTAAAGAACTTATGAGCTATTATAAATTCACGACTAAACAAACGACGCAGCAGAAAAACCATCTTGAATCATTAACAAGTAAAGAAGGTGACTTATTCTCGATTAAAGAACTTAAGCAATCTATTAAAGAGTCTAAAGCTAAAGAACAACGTATCTTAGATCAGATACAAATGTTAATTGACAACAACCCAAAATATAAAAAAGCTTATGCTAATATCACCTCCATAAAAGGAGTAGGACAGATTGGTGGAATTGTTCTTTTACATCTATTTCTAAAATATCCAGAGGCTAATCAAAGACAGATAACTTCACTTGCGGGGCTCAATCCCATTTATAAACAATCAGGTACTTCTGTTCAGTCTGGATATAAAATATCGAAGGCAGGTTCTAGTATGTATAGAGGCTCACTTTTTATGGGTGTATTAACTGCCGTTCGCTTTGAACCAACATTTCAAACTTTTTTTAATCGTTTAATTGCAAAAGGAAAACATACAACAATCGCACATATTGCTGTTATGAGAAAGATAATAATTACTGCACATTCACTCTATAAAAATGACAAGAAGTTTGAACAAAACTTTAACTATCAAGAAGCTAAAATGACTGAATAGCTTTCTCTAAAATAAGTCACTATTGGTATCATTGTTGAATAAAATTAACGTGGCGACTGACCCCTTTATTTTATACTCAATATGATATACTTAGGATATACATTAAAGGAAAGACGATGACAGCAACAATTTCAAAATGGGGCAACTCCCAAGGTCTAAGACTTCCAAAAGATATTATAGAAGCCCTTCATATTAGTATTGGGGATAAGATAAATATTTTTATAAAAGATAACAAGGTTATTCTTGAGCCGATGCAAAAAGAAAGAAAAAAGATTAATCTAAATGAACTAATCAAACAAATACCAAAAGATTATCAGATAAATGAAGAAATAACAACATCATTAGGTAAAGAAGAGTGGTAAAACAATATATTCCAAAAAAGGGTGATATAGTAATCTTAACCTTTGACCCCCAAGCGGGGTATGAACAACAAGGAAGAAGACCCGCACTAATTTTAAGCGATGAACTCTTCAATAAAAATGTAGGTCTAGCCATAGCTTGCCCCATAACAAACACAGATAGAAACTTCCCATTCCACATCCCCGTAAACAACAAAGAAATAACAGGCTTCATTATGAGCGAACAAATAAAATCAATAGACTTCAAAGCCAGAAAAGTAAAGTTCGTAACAAAGCTTGATGAAGAAACTTTAGGGAAAGTACAAAGTATTGTGGAAAGTGTGTTGTTTTAGGACATACTTGATATGCTAAGTAATTTAAAATAATTGAGGATAAATAGTGGATGATACATTTAAGTCAATAAAAGCATTTTTGTATGATAGAGCAGCTAGCCCATTGATGGGCGCATTTATTATTTCGTGGATAACGTGGAACTATAAAGCTGTAGTGATTTTATTTTCAAGCGAAAAGTTCCAAACAAAATTTTATTATATTAATGATTTATACCCAAAGGTTGAAATAGAATTAATAAATATGCAATTACCAATCAATCATTTTATGGATGGATTATTAGTTCCTAGTATTATGACTTATATATATATTTATCTATACCCATATATAGCAGAACCTGTATACGTTCATAGTTTGAAGAAACAAATAGCATTAAAGAAAATAAAACAAGCTACAGAAAAACAAAAATTGTTATCAGTTGAAGAATCAAATAAAATGCATATAGAATTTTTGAATTTAGAAATAAAATTTGAATCTGACACTAAGCGATATAGAGACCAAATTAAAGCTTTACAGAGTAAAGTTGAAGATATAAAAACGGAAAAAGAAGTTAAGGAAATTCTTTCAAAAGATATAGAAAAGAAAGATGATTATAAAAAACAAACTAAATTGACAGATCAAGAATACGATATTTTAGAACAATTTGAAAATAAAAGTGAAAGCTTCACTTTAACCTCCAGTACATTAAAAGCACAGATGCCGTTACAACCTGATGAAGTTGATGTTTCTGTTCAAAATCTGAAAGAGAATAAATATTTAGACTCTAAATATGATGCAAGAATTCAGTCTTTTAAACATTTTATTACTTTACCGGGCAAAAAATATTTGATAGAACATCAAAAAGCAATTATCTAAAGAAAGCTTGCTTTTAAAACATTAGGGTTAGGCCATCAATCTTCAACTTTTTGACTTGCTTGTTTAACTAAATAGGGACACAGCTTTACTTTTCCTCCTGCAAGGAGAAAACTCAACCAATGTCCCCGAAGCTAAGTTCAGAAGTATATTCGCTTAGTTAAATACTTTACGCACTGTTTTCTTTATTAATATAAATTTAAGACACAAGATACGAAGGAAAGCTTGCTCATGCAGTTATTTTCAAATTAATCAAGGCAGAGGTAAACGAAGTGTACTACTGTACATGAGTTTATTGATAACGCTGAGTAAATTGAAAAGAACTGTGTGAGTGGCTCCGGATGCTGGATTCGAACCAGCGACCAAGTGATTAACAGTCACCTACTCTACCGCTGAGCTAATCCGGAATATAAAAAGGGTATCTATATATAAAGAAAGGCTTTACATTAAAGAGGCCGAAATTATAAACAAAGCTATCTTAATTGTCAATAGGTTTTTAAAGGAATTTTGAAAATTTCTTGTATTTAGGCCTATCAGAATTATTATTAATAAAAGTTTAACATTAACTTGAGTATAATTCGCGTCCGCTTGGACTGTTTTGAAACATTATGGAGCGTTTATATGAGTACTAAACTACTAATATAAGGGTTGGCAACAGTCTTACAATGGCTTTTGCCTAGAAACAGCAAGTAAACAAGAAGGATTTAATCATGAAAGTACGTTCTTCAGTAAAGAAGATGTGTGACGATTGTAAGATCGTTAAACGCAGAGGTATTGTAAGAGTAATCTGCAAAACCAAAAAACATAAACAAAGACAAGGATAAGCATGGCTCGTATAGCTGGTGTGGACTTACCTAAAAAGAAGCGTTTAGAATACGCTCTAACTTATATCTATGGTATAGGTTTATTTCAATCACGTAAAATTCTTGATGCAACGGGTGTTGATTACAGCAAACGTGTTCACGAATTAACAGAAGATGAGGCAGCAACTCTTGCAAAAGAGATCCAAGCTTCTCATATGGTAGAAGGTGACCTTCGTAAGAAAGTTGCTATGGACATTAAATCTCTTATGGACCTTGGTTCATATCGTGGTATTCGTCACCGTCGTGGTCTTCCATGTCGTGGTCAGAAAACTAAGACAAATGCACGTACTCGTAAGGGTCGTAAGAAAACTGTCGGCGCGGCTTAAGGAATAGATTATGGCAAAAAGAAAAGTATCTAGAAAAAAAGTTGTAAAAAAGAATATTGCTAGAGGTATTGTACATATCGCTGCTTCATTCAACAACACGTTAGTAACTATTACTGATGATATGGGTAATATGATTGCATGGTCTTCTGCAGGTTCTCTTGGTTTCAAGGGTTCTAAGAAGTCAACTCCTTTCGCAGCACAAGCAGCGGTAGAAGATGCAATTGAAAAGGCAATGGTACACGGTATCAGAGAAGTTGGTATTAAAGTACAAGGACCTGGTTCAGGTCGTGAAACAGCTGTTAAAGCTGTAGGTGCAATCGAAGGTATTCGTGTTTCATTTATGAAAGACGTAACACCACTTCCACACAATGGTTGTCGCGCACCAAAACGTCGTAGAGTTTAAGGGAGTTACTGATGGCAAGATATAGAGGTCCAGTAGAAAAAATCGAAAGAAGATTCGGTGTAAGCCTTAACATGAAAGGCGAGCGTCGCTTAGCAGGTAAGTCTGCTTTAGAGAAACGTCCATTCGCACCTGGTCAACATGGTCAGCGTCGTAAGAAAGTTTCTGAGTACGGTCTTCAGTTAAATGAAAAGCAAAAAGCTAAATTCATGTATGGTGTTTCTGAGAAACAACTTCGTGGTTTATTTGCAGAAGGAAAACGTGCTACGGGTAATACAGGTACAAACCTTATTATGTTACTTGAGCAGCGTTTAGATAACGTAGTTTATAGAATGGGATTTGCATCTACTCGTAGATTTGCTCGTCAATTCGTAAATCACGGTCACATCCTTGTTGATGGTAAACGTGTTGATATTCCTTCTTACCGTGTTAAACCGGGACAGAAGATTGAAGTTCGTGAATCAAGCAAGAAGAACGTGCAAATTGTACGTGCAATTGAACTAACTAACCAAACAGGTATTGCAGAATGGGTAGATGTTGAAGCTGAAAAAGTTTTCGGTATCTTTACTCGTCTTCCAGAACGTGAAGAAGTAGTTATTCCAGTTGAAGAACGTTTAATCGTAGAACTATTCTCGAAATAAGTAAAAGGGCGTAAATGAAAAAGATCAAGACTTCACCGTTATTGCCACAAGAGTTTGTAGTTGAGAACATCAGCGAAAACGAAGCTAATATCATAGCTTACCCATTTGAGGTAGGTTATGCCGTTTCTCTTGCTCACCCTCTTCGTAGATTCCTACTAAGTAGCTCACAAGGTTACGCTCCAGTAGCAATCAAAGTTGAAGGTGCAAAACATGAATTTGATAGCATCCGTGGTATGCTTGAAGATATCTCTGAATTTATTATCAATTTAAAATCAATTCGTTTTAAATTGAAAAATGATGAGACAGATGCAGAAGTAACTTATACTTTTACTGGCCCAAAAGAGATCAAAGGTTCTGATCTTTCTAATGAGCAGGTAGAAATTGTAACTCCGGATGCATTTTTAGCAACACTTAATGAAGATGCGACGCTTACATTTACTTTAAAAATCTATCAAGGTATTGGATTTGTTCCTAGTGAAGATATCCGTGATGAGTTAGATGATGGATTTATTCCATTAGATGCTTACTTCACACCAGTTCGTAAGGCAACTTATGAGATTGATAATGTTCTTGTAGAAGATAACCCTAACTTTGAAAAGGTTATTATGAACATCGTAACTGATGGACAAATTGGTCCAGTAGATGCATTTAAAAATGCTCTTGAAGTTATGTATGCTCAAATGGCTGTTTTCAATTCTGAAATCTCAGTAGCCGCTCCAACAACTGTTGAGCGTGTGGATGAGACTCCAGAAATTAAGAAACTTATGGGTCGTATCGAAGACTTAGGTCTAAGTGCACGTAGTTTCAACTGTCTTGACAGATCAGCCGTTAAATTTATCGGTGAAATTGTTATGATGAGTGAAGCTGACCTTAAAAACGTTAAAAATCTTGGTAAGAAGTCTTACGAAGAAATCGTTGATAAAGTTGCTGAATATGGCTTCGCAGTAGGTGCAGACCTTTCTGATGAAGTAGTTAGCGCTGTTAAAAAGAAAATCGAAGCAGAATAATTTCTGACTCGTAGAGTTCTTTTAGAACTCTATTACTTAATAAAGGATCTACGATGAGACACCGTCATGGATATAGAAAATTAAGCAGAACTAGCTCACATAGAGCAGCGCTTCTTAAGAACCTTGCTATCTCAATTATTGAGCATGGTAAGATTGAAACAACAGTTCCTAAGGCGAAAGAACTTCGCTCTTATGTAGAAAAACTTGTAACTGTTGCACGTACTGGTTCAGCTAACGCTCACCGTCAAGTATTTGCAGCATTACAAAGCAAAGAGGCTACTAAGACTCTTGTAAATGAAATCGCTCCTAAATTTAAAGAGCGTAACGGTGGATATACACGTATTACACGTACTCGTATTCGTCGTGGTGATGCTACTACAATGGCATTTATCGAGTTCGTTTAGTCTTAGACTAAACACTTGATACTAAGAGGCTTGCCTCTTACCTACATCTTACCTTACTCATTAAAATCCTTCTGCAAGAAGAATTTATTAACATGAGATATTATTTAAACCTCACATATTTTATTTTTATATTGGATAAACACGCATGAATGAAAAATTAGCATTTGGTACCTATAGAACAGGTTTAGACGATCCTGAGCATCAAGCGGCATTAACTCTGGCACTCAAAGAGGGTATTAGACTTATTGACACTTCTACTAACTATATGGATGGGGATGCGGAAAGGCTAATTGCTAAGGTATTAGACGAGGCCTTTGGTGGACATAAGCCTGAGGATGTTGAGATTGTATCTAAGGCGGGTTATATTCAAGGAAATTTACTTGAGGCGGTTAAACAGTCTAAGGAAGGCCTTATTGAAAAACTTGATATTGTTGAATACAGCGATAGCTGTTATCATTCAATCCATCCGGGTTTTATAAAGGCTGAGCTTGTTAAGTCGCTGGAGCGTTTAAAGCTTAAGCAACTTGATTGTTATCTACTTCATAATCCTGAGTATTATCTCATGCATACCATTAAAGAAGAAAGCCAGCGTCCTGAGGCTCAGATGATAATGCTTGATAGAATATTAGATGCCTTTATGATGCTAGAAGAAGAAGTTAAAGAAGGAAGAATCTGTTCTTATGGAATAAGTTCAAACTCATTTTCTTTAGACCCACATGCTCTTTATTTCTTACCTTATGAGGACTTAGCGGCCTTAGCATATAAGGCAGCTAGAGAGGTTGGAAATACAAGTCATAGTTTTACAACCATACAATTACCTATGAATCTTCTTGAAAAAGAGGGGGAGGCTTGTATTCATTGGGCAAAAGAAAATGGTCTGCGTGTTTTAGTTAATAGACCTCTTAATGCAACAAAAGATGAACTTATGTTTCGTCTTGCTTCCACGAAGGAGCCACAAGAGTATTTTGGACTTTTAAATGAGCTTATGGACTTCTTAGAAAATGCAAAGATGGATTCGATTTTTAATATTATAGGTGAACTTGATAACTATAAACATCGTTTTGGTTGGGTGGGAGAATATCAAACTTTTTTAATGACAAAGGTTATTCCCCACATTAGAACAGAACTTGAAAAGATTAAAGATGATTACACAAGAGAAAACACTACTAAGCTATTAATGGACTTTCTTATTTCGTATGAAGAGATGGTTTTATATGAATGCTCTAAGCAAACAAAGTCTATGTTAGAACACGCTGGTATAGAGATAAAAGATACCATTGAAGAAGTAGCATTAAACACTTTAATAAATAATGCCGATATTGATTACATACTCGTTGGGATGAGGAAGACAAAATATGTTAAATCGCTGCTTGATTTATAAGGAATTAAATACTTTTAATATATAGTATTTGACAAGCTTAAAGAATAATTTTCATTTGAGCTGTTTATCGCTTATTAAGAGAGAATTGTCTATTTTTCACTATAATTACAAAAATGATTATAAGAAGAATTTTCAAGGATAAAAATGATCCCTTTTACAGATGAAGAACTAATGGCTCCCGTAACAACAGTAATTGACAAGGTACGTCCTTCAATCGCACTAGATGGAGGAGATATAACACTAATCGCCGTTAAAAATGGTGGTGTTTATGTACAACTTTCTGGCGCTTGCGTTGGATGTGCAAGCTCAGGTAGCACTTTAAAGTACGGTGTTGAACGTCAACTACGTATGGATATTCACCCTGAACTTAAGGTAATAAACGTTCCTTTGGGAATGGAGAATAAAATAGACGAACTATAAGGTTCGCAATAAGAGATTTGGAGGACATATATTATGAATACATTTAATCAAAGCAAAACCCTTCAAGCAGCAAGTGATGATTTTACGAAACAAGAGTATGGAAAAGCATTATTAGCTTACGCTCTTGTGCTTAAAGAAGACCCTGAAAACCAAGAAGCCTATAATGGGGCGATCCTTGCAGAAATGGCCATGAGTGGTGAAGAATCTGCTTCTGCACTTTTTGATTATTATGAGGTACTTCGTAAAGAAGATAATGACGAGGCTGATGATATTATGAACGGTATTATAGAAAGTATGGATGGAACAATGGAAACACTTAATAAACTTCTACATAAACCCATAGATGAAAAGCTTGAAAGTGAAAACGGTATTTTATATGCTGATTTTAAATTACTAGTTAATGATACACAAGACTTTAAAAGAACCTTTGAAAATATTATGTTTTCAACCCGTGTAATTATCACGGAAAAAGATGATTTTATAGATTTTTTAGACAAACTTTTACATAATGGATTTAAAGATATGGGACTTTCATACCTAGAAACAGCCCTTAAAACCTATCCAAATGATGAAAAACTTTCTGCTATACTAGAAGATATTAAGTAAGGCTCTTAGTGAAAATACAACTCCCAGATACCCCCTATAAATACGTAAGCGAAAACTCTCAAGAGTGTGACTTTGAGACCGCCTTCGTTCTTACCACGCAAAATAAAAAGTACCTTGATAATGCAAAAGAGAATAAGGCACATTCAATTCTTAATATTGAAGACTTAGCTTCTGACTTTGGACTTAACCGCATTAAAATTATTGGAATAACGGGTACTAATGGTAAAACAACCACAGCAGCAGCCATTTATTCTATACTCTTAGACCTTGACCATAAAGTAGCTATGCAGGGTACACGTGGTTTTTATATGAATGATGAAGTTATAGAAGGAAAGACCCTTACTACGCCTTCTGTTTTAAATACTTATAAGCATATATATCAAGCAGCAGCCTCAGGTTGTGAATACTTTATTATGGAAGTAAGTTCTCACGCTATTGTTCAAAAGCGAATTGAAGGTATCCCCTTTGCGCTTAAAATCTTAACTAATATCACTCAAGATCATCTTGACTACCATAATGGCTTGCAAGAATACATAGATGTTAAGAATAGCTTCTTTGATGATGATGGCTTAAAGCTTATTAACAAAGATGAAACACGTTCCATCTTTAATTTTAAAAATGCACACTCTTATGGAATTGAAAATCCCGCTACCTACAGAATTATTGCCTATACAATGAATGAAGGTATTACGGCAGTAATGCAAAATTTCCAAGAAATAGAAACCTTTGGCACTGCCTTATATGGATTTTTTAATCTTTATAATATGACAGCCGCCGTAGCCGCCGTTCATATGTTGACAGAACATACCATTCCTGAAATAGCTGAAGTGACTGAAAACTTTGCGGGTGTAAGTGGACGTATGGAAAAGGTAAGTGAAAACCCTCTAATCATTGTGGATTTTGCGCATACCCCTGATGGAATGCAGCAAATTTTAAATTCACTTAGAGAAAAATCATTGCTTGTTGTTTTTGGAGCAGGGGGAGATAGAGATAAGTCGAAACGACCTATTATGGGACGTGTTGCCTCAAGTTTTGCTAAAAGGATTTATATAACCTCTGATAATCCAAGAAGCGAAGACCCAGATGCGATAATTAATGATATAATTGAAGGCATACAAGAGAAACATAAAATCTACGTCAATGCAAATCGCCGTGAAGCGATAGCACAGGCAATAAATGATCAAGTTGGGGATGAAGTTATTCTTATCTTAGGTAAGGGTGATGAAACCTCTCAAATCATTTACGATAAAAAGTTTCCATTTGATGACCGTGAGGTTGTTAGAGAATTATTGGCAGAAAAGTAGGTCAGTCCAAAATCGCTACGCGACCGCCATGGCTTTACTGAAGAAACTTTCCTCTTAATAGGAATCACTTTCGCTAGTTTTGTGTGATGATAGGGAAGTGATTCGAGAGTTATTAGCTCAGAAATAGGGGGTTAAGATGGATATTAATTATTGGTATTTAGCTATATTAGTTCTTAGCTTAGTATATATTATTCCTGTATTGCTTATTCGTGGGGGTTTAAATAGACGTAAGGACAGCCGTCGCATGGGTGAACGCCGTGTATCTATGGTTATGGTTCAAGTTGATAGACGCACACCCTTTACCAATAGACGTCATGGAAGTAGAAGAGCTTAGCTCTTTAAAAGACATAATCTACATATAAACGCCAATCAACAAAGTCGTCAGTAACAGAGTCAAAAGCGTAATTGTGTATGCTTGAGTACTCATCAAAATCATAATTAGTTTTATAATCATCATAAGCCACCCTAAACTGCAGGCTTAAACCATCCATTTGAGTAAAAATTCCAAATCCATCATTCTTTGTAAATGAGTAACGTAAATCGAAGGTGCTTTCTGTTCTGTCTTGGCGAGCATCTCTTTGGTTTAGCTTGTCAGGATAGTTATAATCAGCGTAACGAAAACGAATAACGGTATTAGAAACGATACCCATCTTTCCTAGTTCAAACTGTAAACCAGTACCGTAAGATTTAACCCCTGCAAGTTCTGAATCTTGAACTTGAAAAGAGTTAAACATTTGAGGCGTTCCCCAACGTACAAAGATAGATCCTCCATCATAAGAATTTTCATCATATTTCACTTCATTATAGGCAATAAAGTAGGTGATACCTGAGTCATGTGAAACCTGTACTTTTAGTCCGTAGAACCAAGTGTTTACATTACCAGCAACACTGTCTCCTACATCCTTTTGGCTTGCATATTGAAAGGCTGCGCTAAGGGCAAGGTCTGCACTAGGCTTAAAAGTGTAATCCCCATATAGATACACGGTATTAACAAAGTCTTCAACATAATAGTCCCAAGCTTCTAGAGTGATAGCATCTTTTTTATAGATAGCTCCAAGCATTGGCATAGACTTGTCACTCCCTGAATAACTTCCATTTGTAAAATCTAAATTATTAAAACTACCACGAATAACAGCTTTTTCCCCCCCTCCAATACACTCTCCCGTAAGAGAATCAACACCTGCTCCACCACACCCTGTTTTCACACGTGCAGCTCGTACCATATCTTCAAAGTCTTGGGAGTTTCTATCTTTTTGTTTATTAATGTAGGCAAGGTTTAATTGAAGACCATCTACCATCGTATTTTCATAAGCTAATCCCTCGTGTGTAAAAGGGGACATACGAATATTTGAAAGAGAAATAAATCTATAATCAGGCATCTCTTGACGACCATAAACGGCGCGGTGCTCATCTGTTTTAAACTTTATAAAGGCTTCTGCTAAAACAGCATAAGAGTTAGCAGTACCGCCATCTTCGTTTAAACCACCCAGACCAAGTCTATTATCTGGATTATTACCCGCTTTTTCAGATATATAAAATGTAGCAGCAACAGAGGTGTTAAACATGGGTGCTGTTTCATAACCTAGGTATCCACCTATAGCTGAATATTGTTGTTTTTTAGAATTTGAGACCCTGTTATTTACCCCATCTTGAGTAAGGTGTAAGTCTGAATCTCTGTATTGTCCACTATAACGAATAAGACCCTTTACACTTCCATGAGCAAAGGCATCTTGAATAGTACTTACGTCTTTTAGACCTGTATCTTCTTTAAATCCGGCAATAGGAAGAGAATCTCCTGCTAGACGAGGGGCCTTAAACTCTGAACCATCAGAATTTCTTCTTTCATTTTCTAGGGCAAAAGCAGATGAAGAAAGAAGTAAAGATGTAAGTATTATTGTTTTAAATTGCATAGCTTACCTTTTCATTAAAGTATGAACATCATCCAAGCAGTACCAATTGTTAAAAATATTATGGTGTTTACAAGGGTGATAATACCACCCACTCTGTAAATCTCACCCGCTTCTAAGTATCCACTACCTACGTAAATAACATTGGAAGAGGAGCCTTGAGGGGTAATAATAGCATTAAAGTTTGTTGCAAAAAGAAGCATTAATGCCATCATTTCTGCTGGAACACCTGCTTCAACAGCCACGCTTAAAAACACAGAAAATAGTGCTAGCATTTGTGCCGTTTGAGATACGAAAAAGTAGTGTATTAAAACATACCCAATAATTAAACTTACATATACAACAGGCCATGAAAAGCCATGCACTGCGGTTGAGATATGATCTCCAATCCAACCCATAAAACCAAGTTTGTTGAGATAAACAGACATAGAAAAAAGGATTGAGAACCACACTAAGGTACCTAAGGCACGACCTTCACCTTTTAAATCTTCAAGAGTAAAGATATTTGCTATCATTAAAATTCCAAGACCTAAGAAGGCTATCGCAGTCTTATCTAATCCCCATGTCCCTGACATTATCCATAAACTAACCATACCAATAAAAGTACCGGCCATAATCCATTCGTTTCTATGGACGGGACCTATATCATCAAGGGCCTTTTGCGCGATTTGTGGTGCTTCAGGAGTTTCTAAAATCTCAGGTGGAAAAACCTTGATTAAGACCCAAGGTACAAGAAAGAAAAGGATTATAATAGGTACAGAAGATGCCATTGCCCAAGAACCATAGGTGATATGAACACCAAACTCTTCCGCCATCTTAGCACCTGCTGGGTTGGCTGCCATTGCAGTTAGCCACATAGTAGACGATAGGGTTATACCCGCCATTGAAGACATCATTAAAAATGCCCCAAGCTTTTTACGTGTTCCATCCGCTACTTTTGAGCCACTGTCTGTTGCAAGAGCATTCACAATAGGAAATAAAACGCCTGAACGCGCGGTGTTTGAAGGAAAGGCAGGAGCAATAAACATATCTGCTGCGATAACAGAATAGGAAAGTCCTAAACTTGTCTTACCGAACTTTTTAATGATTAAAAAGGCGATACGTTTTCCAAGACCTGATTTAATAACCCCACGCGCAATTAAAAAAGCCACAATAATAAGGAGGATAAAATCTTCAGAGAAACCACTATAAGCTTGTTTTGTTGTTAGAGTACCTGTTAAAACAACAACAGCAAGGGCTAAAATTGAAGAGGTGAAAATAGGCATTGCCTTAGCAATTACAGCGATAATAGCGGTAATGAATACTGCAAATAAATGCCAGGCTTGAGATGTTAAACCTTCAGGAACAGGTGCAAACCATATTATTATACCAATGGCAATAACAAATACTTGAAGATAATGCTGTTTCATTGTTTGGTTGGGATGATGTGACATTTTAACCCCTTATGTTGAATAATAATAACATACTTTAGCTACCTTTTAATTTTATAGTGGCACAATTGAACAAAGGGAATTTATGAGCATAGAAACTAAGAAAATTTTATTGGCCTTAGGCTTAGGATTTTTAGCTTTTTTAGCAATGATAAGTTTTTTTACTAAAGAACAGTCTTTATTAATTGGAGCTATTGTTTTGATGGTAACCTTATGGACAAATGAGGGTTTACCTCTAGCCGTTGTATCTCTTTTACCTATTATTATTTTTCCCGCTTCAGGAATTTTGAGTACGAAAGAAGCGGCTATTAATTATGCTAATCCTATTATTTATCTCTTCTTAGGTGGGTTTTTATTGGCGATAGCTGTAGAAAAAACAGGCTTACATAAATGGATAGCAAATAAGATGTTAGGTCTTTTCCCAAGTTCGGCAAGAGGCATTATTTTTGCACTTATCATCACCTCTGGTCTTTTGTCTTCAGTTCTTTCAAACACCACAACAACCCTTCTTCTTTTGCCTATTGCCTTGTTTTTAACTGACCTTTCTAAACTTAAGCTTCGTTTTGCACTGGGTATTGCGTATGGTGCAAGTATAGGAGGAATATTAACGCCTATTGGCACCCCCCCTAACTTAATTTTGATGGGAGTTATGCAAGAGTTAAATCTTGAGCCTATTGCCTTTGTACAATGGATGTGGATGGTTGCCCCTCTTGTTATTGTTATGTTTGGGGTAGTTGGCTTTGTATTAGGTCTAGGCTTAAAAGATATAAGCATAGAAGCTGACCTATCTACACCTCCTTTAGATACCAGACAAAAAAAGGTACTCTTTGTTCTTTTTGGCCTGATTGCCATGCTTTTTATAAACGCACCTCTTAAGCCCTATTATGATGGTCTTGGCTTAAGTGAAGCAGGGATCTTACTAACAGCGGGTTTAGTTCTTTTTGCTCCCCCTTTTTCTATACTTGATTGGATGGAAGATAAGGAAAATATTCCTTACAGGATTATGTTTCTTTTTGGTGCGGGATTTACGATTGCGGCAGCATTTACGCAAACAGGTATGGCAAAAGAGATAGCTTCTCATCTTCTGAGCCTAGCCTCAATGCCAATGATAGTCTTTATGTTTGTAGTGGCGGCTATGGTGACTTTTACAACAGAGATTACCTCAAATACCGCGCTAATTTCTATCATGCTTCCTATTCTTTTTGAAGTAGCAAATACAGCGGGTTTAGATGTTAGACTCTTTATGATGGTGGCAACTGTGTGTGCCTCTTACGCCTTTATGTTGCCTATTGCAACACCTCCAAATGCCATTGCCATGAGTTCAGGTGTGGTAAATGTTAAAACAATGGCAGCCTATGGGATAGTGTTTAATATTGTAGGTATTATTCTTATTGTTGCGATTGCTCAGCTTTTATGGGTAGACGTTCTTTAAGTCATTAGAAGCACAGTGATAAATTTCTTCAATACTAAGTAATTTACGAGAAGGGAACTGTCCCTTATTGAAGGTCTGCTGTCTTTTAGCAAGTTGGCCTGTGTGTAAGATAATCTCTTCTTTCATCTCATCTAAGCTAAGCCTTCCATCAAGGTACTCATATACTTCAATGATACCAATGGCCTTGAGTGCATTGGGTAGTCTTGTGTACTTATATTCTAAGCCTGCAACTTCGTCTATTAAACCCATTTCTATCATCTTTTGTGTTCTTAGTTTAATGCGCTCTTTAAGATGACTTCTATCCACATCAATCTCATAAATATCTATCTCTTTAATGGTAGGTTTAGGAGGATGAAGTTCAAAATACTTACTAGGACTTAGACCTGTTTGCACATATATAAGCAGCATTTTTTCTATACGATACCTGTCTGTTGATTCTATGGTCTTCATATACTCAGGGTCTTGTTTTAGAAGAAGTTCATAAGCCAAGAAAAGGTCTTGGAGTAGGTCTTTGACTCTTTGTACAGTGTCTTTAGAATACTCAGGAATAGGTGACAAACCTTGAACTAAGGTCCGTAGATAAAAAGAAGATCCCCCTACAATAATGAGGTTCTTTCCCTCTTCTTCACAAAGTGTTTTGAGCTTGAGATACTCTTTTACAAAGATACCTACAGAAAATTCTTCATTAGGATAAATTAGGTCTACACCAAAGTGTTTTACCTGTGTAAGTTCATCTTGTGAAGGTTTGGCTGAGGCTATATTTATCTCTTTATAAATAGACAAAGAATCAAGTGACAAGATATAAGCATTATTCTCGCTAGCAAGACGAAGGGCTAGGTCACTTTTACCTGAGGCAGTGGGTCCAATAAGAGCAATTTCTTTCATAAATGTATTTTAACAAGTTTTATCTAAAGTTTTGACTATATAATGTTTGTAAATTAAGGGCACCTCTAAAGGAAAGTTATGGAAAAAGAATATTCAAATGCTAATGTAAGCGAGGATTATGAAGCTAAGATGTTAGAAGCCTTTGTAAATAAACCTGAAGACCCTGAAAAAGGGCTTTGGTATTCGATTGCCTTCACTAAGTTTGATTTAAGTGGCACAAAAGATGTGAAGTGGCATTGGTCGTGGTGGGCTTTTATGGGAAGTTTTTTTTACCTACTTTACAGAAAGGCTTATGTGGAAGCGGCTGTCTTGTTTTTCATTTCTTTATTATCAGGGGTTATTCCTTTTGGTGGATTGATTGTACTTGTCTTAGCTGGTGGATACTCTCCCTTCTTTGTATATAAGCTTTATAAGTCAAAAAAGTCAGAAATAGAAGAAGTTTTTGTTGATGAAGATAAACGTATTTCAATGATGCAATCTCTTGGTGGCTATAATCAATGGGTAATTTGGCTTGCAGGAGTACTTAATGTTGTTGTTCTAATTGCAATATATATGATAGTCTCATCTATGATGGATCAGATTATGGCCACAGGCTCAACTTATTAGAGGATAAAATGCATAATAAATACGAAGAGATAGGAAATTATGATTACCAGATGATAGAAGCCTATATTGATAAGCCTGATGTCACGCAATGGTATGTGAATGCTTTTAATAGATTTAATATTAATGGGGTAGATCGGGTGGCTTGGAACTGGTCATGGTGGGCCTTTATTGGGTCTGTTTTTTTCCTTTTACATAGGAAGGCTTATGGGGCAGCTGGAGTCCTTTCTTTGCTTCTTTGTGTAGGATGGTTTATCCCTTTTGGATGGTTACTTCTTTGGATCTTATCGGGGGGATATTCTAGCTATTTTATTTATAAGACCTACAAAGATAAGCGTCTAAGGGTAGAAGCTGAAGTATTAGATGAAGACAAGCGGTTTGAAACTATGCGTATATTGGGGGGCAGCAATGAATGGGCTATTGTTGTAGGGGTAATAGCTCAGTTCTTTATTTGGAGTACGGGTATCTTTATGATAGGTTTTATACTGGCCTTCCTTAGCCTTATAGGAGTAGCTCTTGGTAACGCTGCTTAGGTCTTTTCTTTTTCTTGCAGTTTTTATCCTTTTTCAAGGCTGTGCCTCTCATTTTTTTCAACCAGACCAAAGGGTATACACAACACCTAAATATTATGACCTGAAATATGATGATATCTATTTTGAATCTTATGATAAAACATCCTTACATGCTTGGCGAATTTATCCTTCTACAAAGAGTAAGGGTTTAGTTTTTGTAGCTCATGGAAATGCTCAAAACCTTTCATCTCATTTTGTAGGGTGGTTATGGCTTATAGAAGAGGGTTATGAAGTCTTTATCTTTGATTACAGAGAATATGGAAAGTCTCAAGGTAAAAGCTCTATAAAGGGAAGTATAGAAGATACAAGGGCTGCCTTAGATTATCTAGATAAGACTTATGATAAATCTTATGTTGCTATCGGACAGTCTTTAGGTGGAACAATGTTACTTAATGCGGTAGAGAGCAGAGATAATACAAGGATTCAAGCCCTTGTGATTGATTCTACCTTTGTGGGCTTTGCTCATATAGTTAAAGCAAAGATGGATACTTTCTGGTTGACTTGGCCCTTTCAATGGATACCAAGTCTTAGCCTAAATGCAGATTATGATGCCAAAGACAGGGTTAAAGATGTGAAGAAACCTCTTCTTTTTATACATGGTTCTTTGGATAATATTATATCTGTAGATGCTTCTTGGAACTTATTTGAAGCCTCATCTGAACCAAAAGAGATGTGGATAGTTAAGAATGCCTCTCATATTCAAGGCCTATCAAATAAGGCCGTTCAAGAGGACTTTATAGAGTTTTTAGAAAAAGGAAAAAAATTATATAATCCTCATTATTCTAGTTTGAAAATCTATCATTAGAGTATAGGCTTTTTAGAGCTGTCTTGTAGGTTAAATATTTACTTTAATAGTGTATACTTTAATGACACGACAAGTAGGAAATATATGCTGAAATTATTAAAAATTAGAAAGTTAAAACAAGCCGAGGCGGTCTGTAAAGCAGATGTTTCTACGCAAGGCGTTAAACAAATTCAAAGAATATGGCTAGAGAGTTAGGTATGCTAAGATTATTAAAAATTAGAAAGTCAAAAAAGATTAAAGATACAGAAAATATTATAGATGGGGTTGAAGAGGTAGCCCAAGATTTAAATATTGAGATTAAAGAAGAACTTCCTCCTATAAAGCTTTTTATTTCTGTGGATCAATTAGCCGCCTTAAATGAACTTGATTCAGATAGAGAAATGCAGGCCCGAATGTTTCTCAATTCTAAAGAAATTAGACATATTGATGCAAGTGTTTTTGAAGAGTTTAAGTATAGATTTGAAAAATCTTTTGGAAAACTTGGAAATGAAAATAGACGTTGTCCTCATTGTCAAAGGGATTATAACTCAGCGCCGGCTGAGGTTAAAAAATGTTTAGGATGTGAAAAGTCGTTTTTTAAAACGAAACGTCCTCAAGATGGAAAAACAGTTTTAGTAAAAGATGAACATAGAAACTTAATATCTCTGCAATGGGAAAACATTAAAAAAGCTGAACTTATTGAAAGAGTGAATCTTGATGAGCTTGAAAAAGTTCGTTTGAAATTAGAACTACGTGATAATAAACGCTATTCTCTTTATAATGCTCATTTTCACCTTGTTAAACAATATACACCTACGGCTCTTATCTCAGGTAGATTTCGTTTATATAGTTCGTTTATTTATTATATGGCTGAACATGATAGATATGAAAAGAATTTTACAAAGGCTTTGATGTATTATTTTTATTTGTATTATTTACAGTTAAATGGAGCCTCAAATTCAGTAGTTTTTGGAGACAAGGTAAGCGTTAATATACGCATAATAAAACGTATCTCTAATCTTTTGGAAATGGCGCGTATCAAGCCCTTAGAATGTAAATATTTTTTTGTCTATTCTGTTAACAAGACTTCTGCCTTTGAATTTGAAAATCTACCCTACAGTATTGAAGAAACTTATACTCATTTTGTTGAGACCTTTGATGAAGATGAAAGACGAAAAAATCCGCCTAAGGTAAAAAAGATAAAACAAAAACAAAAATCTTTTAGATTAACTAAATAACTGATTTTAGGCACTAATAAATTCTTTGTAGGTCTAAGATTCTTACCGTATTCACGCTATGCTTAGTGCCTAAGGTCAGTTATTAATAGTTTATAAATATCTTTATATAACTTAAATAGTGTATACTTCGACTATTAAGATAGGAAAAGTATGCTGAATTTTTTTAACAAAATGAAAAATCTTAAAAAGATTACTAAAACATATAATGTTGATACTGCTGTAAAAAATACTATTAAGCATAATCCTAAGAATGAATTCCCTCCTATAAAACTTTTTATTTCAGTTGATCAGCTAGAAGTGCTTGATAAAGATGATAACACTCTTGAAAGAGAAACGCAATCGCGAATGTTTCTTAACAAAAAAGAGTTTAGGTATGTTGATAATAGTGCTTATACAGATTTTGAATATGAGTTTGAAGAATTTTTTATTAAACTTGGAAATGAAGAGGGGACCTGTCCTTATTGTCATAAAGATTGTAGTTCACTGGCTCAAGAGGAAACAAAATGTTTGAGTTGTTCAAAAGATTTTTTTAAAACAAAGCGTCCTCAAGATGGAAAATCTGTTTTACTAAAGATAGAAGATAAAGAACTGATGTCTTTGCAATGGGAAAATATAAAAGACCCTGACCTTGTTGAAAGAATGAATCTAAAAGAACTCGACCTTGTCCGTAAAGAATTAGAAACAGATGGTAGAGAAAAGTACTCTATTTATGATGCACATTTTGATATAGTAAAGGACTATACTCCTAAGGCTCTTTTGTCTGGTAGGTTTCGTTTGTATAGCTCTTTAATTTATTATCTTGCAGAACATGATAGGTATGAAAGAAAATTTGCACAAGCTTTAACTTATTATTTTTATGTGTACTACTTACAGTTTAATGGGGCTTCAAATTCTGTTGTCTTTGAGGATAAGGTGAGGGTAAATGAACGTATTATTACACGTATTGCTTCTTTGTTAAATATGATTAATATTAAGGCAGTAGACTGTAAAGATATTTTTGAATATTCTGTCCGTAAAGCGACTGTCTTTGAAAAGGAAAAGCTTCCTTATTCAATTTCACAAGCTTATATGCATTTTGTTAATACACATATTGAAAAAAAGACTTCAGTGAGCTCGGTGGAAGAAGAACAGATTAAGAAGAAAAACTTCTTCTTAATATAGATGCCTTTAATCTTTTTTGTTTAGTCTTAAGCCCAAGGATGTTACTATCACAAAGAATTTTCTTTTAGGATAGATATTTGAATAAATTTGTTTCCCTTCTTAAAAACTTTAATGAGTTGGTCATGTTCCAACACTCTATTTTTTCCCTTCCTTTTATTTTTATTGCAATGATAGTCGCAGCTGATGGCTGGTTTGGATGGTACTTACTTCTTATGGGCGCGCTAGCTGCTATTACCGCTCGTAACTTTGCCATGGGGTTAAACCGTTATGCAGATAGAGATATAGATGCAAAAAATCCTCGTACTGCGTCTAGGCCTTCTGTTGATGGGCGTATCTCAGCTAAGTCTATCTTAGCTTTTACTATTATCAATGCCTTAGGTTTTATTATTATTGCCTATTTTATAAATGACCTAGCATTTTATTTATCTGCTCCTATCTTAATGGTCTTGGGTTCGTACTCATATTTTAAACGTTTTTCAGCCTTAGCTCACATTATTCTTGGTATTTCACTAGGACTTGCCCCCATAGCAGGAGTTGTAGCAGTACAGGCTTCTATTCCCTTATGGTCTTTATTCTTATCTCTTGGTGTTCTTTTTTGGGTGGCTGGTTTTGACCTCTTATATTCTTTACAAGATATTGCCTTTGATAAGGAAGAAGGTTTACACTCAATTCCTTCACGTTTTGGTGCAAAAAATACCTTTAAAATAGCCCAGTTCTTTCATTTATTAACCATAATCTTTTGGTACTTGTTTATTTCTCAAGCGAACCTAAATATTTTTGCATATGTAGCAGTAGTGTTTTCGGCGCTTATGTTAGGGTTCGAGCATTATCTAGTAAATAAAGATTTTACAAAAATAGATAAGGCTTTTTTTACCATTAATGGATATTTGGGTATTATATTTATTATTTTAATAATTCTTGATAAGGCCCTTATATAATGAGTACTCCTCGCTTAGTAAAAGCTCCTATTTCCTTAGTATATGATGTGGCTAATGCTGAACTGCATGAGAGAGAATATCATACGCTGAGTGAGGCAGATGATGATGCAATTGGACAATGGCTTAAACTGGCTAAGGCTAAGGGTGAAACCAGTGAAAGTGACCCTGTAGCCTTAAAGCTATTGATTGAATTACATAGAAAAATAGACAATCTTGAGAGATTAATTAAAAATGAAAAATCTCCTAGAATAGGCTTAAGTTCAAGTGCTAAGATTAAAAGTATAGGCTTTGGATATTTTCAATTAGAAAATGAAGACTTAGATAAAGACGAAAGATATTACGGACGTATCACAATGCCAACCTATCCTCAAAGAGAAATTGGCGTTTTTTTTAAGGCGGTTAGTACAGACTTAGCAAAACTCGAAAAGATTCATGACAGAGATGAAAAAGAGTGGGGTGCTTATGTAACCGCGAGGGAAAGAGTGATGATTCGTGAACTAAAGGGGAATGAATGAATTTTGAATTAATTTTACTAGCCTTTGGGGTCATTTTTTTAATTAGTCTTGTTTATTCTTATATGAGAGATACTGAAAACTCAAGACAGATACGGTTTTTAGCAAATACAATGGATAACTTTAATAAGCAGATGTTTGAACTTGAACGAAAGGTTGAGAACATAAACTTAGCCTTAAAAAAATACAAGCCACAAAGCTCTTTAGAAGATATAGATAAGAAATTGGAGATGGAATTAGCCTCTATGGCCGAACCAATAGCTCATAGTTTAAATGAAGTACAGTCTGCTTTTTCTCATTTTAAAGTACAAATAGAATCACGTTTAGAACATGTAGAAGATGGAATGAAATCTATGATAATGCCTAAGAGTTTAACAGGTTTAGATGATCAAAAAATCATCTCCTTATATAAACAAGGTATGGATGAAGAAACCATAGCAAGAGAGCTTGCCTTATCCAAGGGTGAAGTAGAATTTGCACTTAAAATCTCTAAAATGCAATAATTAGATGAATTTCAACAAAGCCTAAGTTATAAATGATATAATTGCGGTCTCTTAAATGAGATGTGCGTTCGTGGCTCAGCTGGATAGAGCACCGGTTTGCGGTACCGGCGGTCACAGGTTCGAGTCCTGTCGAGCGCACCATTTACAGAGAACTTCAAGATTTAAACCCCACACATTTTAACTCTTAACAATTTTTTTATAAAGTATAAACAGATTTAGAATCTATAATACCAAAACTGATTTATCTAAGATAAGATATTTCATAAAGCATTAAGCTAGCGTGGCTGTTTGCCTATATAATGTATTTAAAAAGATTGGCTCACTCAGCGCTTGCAATGACAGTGCTGTTTTATATCATAATACCTCTATAATTACTTCATCCTAAAATCTAAACTTCTTAGTACTTAATAAAAACTTGATTTAAATGCTTAAAATATATAGTATATCTATAATAATTGCTTATATCGTTAGTATTATTTATATCAATAAAAAAGAACAATATGAAACTTATAGCTCTTCTCTTCTTTTTCTCTTCTTTTGTCTTGGCCAGTGAACATCGTTTACTTCTTACAGGTTTCACAAAGCATGAAATATCGCATAGTTCTAGTGGTTATGAATATAATGAGTTTAATTATGGAGCAGGGTATGAGTATACCAGCTTTGAAGACTACAAAGAACTTTATTGGGGAACGAATCTTACCATTTTAAGAGATTCTTATGACGAGTGGCAATACACGCTTTCTCTTTCTCCTAATATACGCTTTAGCTTAGGCAAAGACACCTCTGTGTCTATAGGTGCTGCAATTTTTCTTATGTATAAAAAAGATAATTATAAAAACGATGTACCTCCTAAAACTACTGAGTATGATTTTATAGGAGGGCTTGCGCCTGTGGCCTCCTTATATTATAAGGACGTTTCAGTCAGTGCTGCTTATGTTCCTTCTTTTTCTGATGATGATATTGAGACTACAGGATTCTTGATTGTGTATTTCGGTTGGAAATTTAAATAAATATCTTTGGATAAAATTTTTACTTTAAAGAGTATCTGTATAAATGGTATACTACATGCAATTTTCAAATCAAGGGGAATGTGTGAAAAAGTATATAAATATTTGGATGATGGTATTTGCACTGTTTATAACAGGATGTGGTGGTTCTCAACCTGAGGTAGTTTCATATCCATCTTGGTATATGAATCCTCCACAAAATAATGGTTCATTCTTATATGGTGTGGGAGAAGGATATACTCTTGATTCAGCTAAAGCGGCAGCCTTAAGTTCTGTCTCACAGTCTTTATCTCTTACGGTTAGTTCTGAACTTAAAAAGCATGAAACAAGTACACGAAATAATGGAAGTGAAAGTACTTACACATCAGTGGTAAGCAATCTTAAAGCACAAGCAAAAGAGATGGAATTTAGTGATTATTCAATTACTCAAAATCAACAAATTGGTTCTAAGTTTATTCTTTTAATAGAAGTGTCACGGGTCAGGCTTTTTAATGATCAAAAAGTTAAACTTGACCGTTTTTTAAAAGAGTTAAAAGAAGAAAAAAAGCGTATTGAAAAAGAACCTGTTTTAAAACAAGCCTTACTTTATAAAAAAAGAGCACTTAAAAAAGCTAGTTTGAAGTCTATGGCCTTATTAACAAAAACTATTAATTCAGGCTTTAATACGAAAATATATATTCAAGAAGGTGAATCACTTGAAAATGAGGCTATCGATGCCTTAAATAAAGTACGTGTTTCAATTTCATCAAGTAAGGATGCTGGAATTTTTAAAGATATCATTACCCAAGGATTTAATGAGGTAGGGATAAAAACAAGTTCAAGTAATGGGAATACAAAAGTATATTTAAAAAATACATTTCAAACTGATGAAATTTATGGTTTTAAAATTGCGAAGGCAAGTTTTTCGATTTCAACTAAGCAAAATTCTAAGTTGATAGCTTCTAATAGCTTTTCTTTAACTGGAAAATCAAAGTATGCTTATGACAAGGCTAAGTATGCAGCAAGACGAGCATTGCAACAAAAGATTAAAAAAGAAGGAATTTTTTCTGTACTTGGCTTTAAATAATAGTTTGTATTTATTTTAAGTTATCTTGTGCAATATAAGATTCAGATTAATAGTAAAAGGGTATATATGTTAAACAGGGGAAATATTTCTACAGTAGTGGGAACGGTAATGCTAATGATCTTCACAGGGTGTGGGACAGCGATTGAAAACTTAAGTGCGTTTAAACCAGATAATATGCAAAGAGCAGAATTAATGCCTTCTCAAAAAGCACTGGCTGGGGAAAAGTTTAAAGTTGTAATTATGAGTGTTGAAGACAAAGACTTTAAAGTAGCTAAAGATGCAAATTTAGGACAAGCACTTAGACGGATGTTAGAAAGTGAAATTGGTATTGACCAATCTATAGAAATTTTAGATAGAGCTGCAACTCAAAAGTTTGAAGAAGAGATAAAACTTGGAGAAATGAATGGTGTAGAAGGTGAAAGTATTTTACTTGATTCAGCTAACTATGCTGTTGTAGGTGAATTGAAAAATGCCAGTTTTACATCACGCTTTATAGAAAGAAGCTCATGGGTTGATAAAAAAGGGTACAGACATGTTATTCCTGCGCATTATATTTATACAGCTGATGTAGATGGTCAGATTAAAATTTATGAGCTACCTTCTATGAAAATTAAAAAAATTATTGCTTTTAGTGACAACAAACAAAGAAGTGAAGACTCCAAATTCTTAGGAAACAGAATAGTTGTAGATCATGGTTTACTTAATAAAGCAGGTGAAGATGCTATCCATACTGCTAGAATTGAACTTAAAAACTTTCTTGCACCAAAGGGTTATGTAATTGGTGGACGTTCATTAGATGGAGCACGTATTATTCAAATTTCTTTAGGATATGAAAATGGTGTTAAAGAAGGGGATAGCGTTCAAATTAAAACGAAAAAAATAACTATAAACCAATTGACAGAAGCAACAAGTGTTGAAGAATATGTTGTTGGGGAAGCAACTGTTTCTGATAAAATTCAAAAGAAAACAGCATGGGCACACTTRGACAAAGAACWTCCAGGTGAAATGRTTCRCTTAGGTGATGAAGTTAAGATTATTTATWCTAAAGRTTTTATGGACTATGTGAATGATGCGGGTAGTGTTATGAATAAGTTAGCTAAATAAATTCTTTATAGATTCAGATATATAATATTTGCAGAAGTGGCATTTTATAATGCTGCAGGGTACTTTCTTGAATAAGTTACTTCTTACTTCTTTATATTATAAATTAGAACGTATTATTTTATTACAGTATAGTTTTCTTAAAGAACTTACTTAGTCTCATAAAAATTCTTATGTAAAAGATTTTGTAAAACTTTTTCTTTTTTCCATTTAAGGGTCTTAAGTTCGGGCTCATTTTTAAAGTCTTTTACATATCCCAAACACAAATAAGCAATAAGTTTTTTATCCTTAGGTATATTTAATGTATCTAAGAGTTTATCTTCATCTAAGATACTCACCCAGCCCATTCCAATACCTAAACTCCTCGACATTAACCACATGTTTTCAATAGCGCAAACAACAGAATATTCCCCCATCTTGTCCATAGAAGTTTGACCCAAGACAGCTTCGTCTTCTTGAGGTGTGTATAAAACACAAATATTTAAGGGGGCTTCTATAATCCCCTCAAGTTTAAGTTCTTGATACTGAGGTCTATCCTTAAAGATAGTAGAAGCTTTTTGGTTTTCGCCTAAAAAGTTTTGATAAATATCTTCTTTTATATGAAGCTTGTCAATGAGAATAAATTCCCAAGGTTGAGAATAGCCAACAGAAGGAGCACAAAGAGCTGCCTCTAAGATAAGGTCAAGATGGCTGTCTTGTATAGCTTGAGATAAAAAACTATGCCCACGTACATCTCTTCTGGCTTTCATAATATTAAGTAAGGTCTGGGTATCAAGGTCTGAAAAATTCATAAAGTATTTTACACTAAAAGTTTAAATTATAGGTATGTAAAGAGAACATAACCTTATTGTTATAATAAGTTGGTATAATTCGTTTAATATAATTAATAGGGTTTTTCAATGATCAAAAAATGTTTATTTCCAGCAGCAGGATACGGAACGCGTTTTCTTCCAGCAACTAAGGCTATGCCTAAAGAGATGTTACCTGTTTTAACACGTCCCCTTATCGAATACGGCGTTGAAGAAGCTGTTCAAGCGGGCATGACAACTATGGCGATAGTTACAGGTCGTGGAAAGCGCGCTATTGAAGATCATTTTGACATCTCTTATGAACTAGAACACCAAATTAAGGGTACTTCTAAGGAACCACTTTTAAACTCTATTCGCTCTCTTATTAATAAGTGTACATTCTCATATACTCGTCAAGTTGAGATGAAGGGCCTTGGTCACGCCATTTTAACAGGTGAAACACTTATTGGTGATGAAGCCTTTGCTGTTGTACTTGCTGATGACTTATGTGATGGAAATGGTAATGGTGGTGTTCTTACTCAAATGGTTAAACTGTATGAAAAATATCAGTGTTGTATCGTGGCTATTGAAGAAGTACCTAAAGAAGACACGAACAAATACGGTGTTATTGCAGGAAATGAGATAGACGATGGTATATTCATGGTAACAGATATGGTGGAAAAACCAGACCCGAAAGACGCGCCTTCAAACCTAGCTATTATTGGACGTTATATCTTAACGCCCGATATCTTTGATATCATTCGTGAAACAAAGCCTGGTAAGGGCGGAGAGATTCAAATTACCGATGCACTTTTAACTCAGGCTAAAAAAGGGATGGTGATCGCTTATAAGTTTAAGGGTGAACGTTTTGACTGTGGTTCTGTGGATGGGTTTGTTGAAGCAACAAATTATTTTTATGCTAAAAGTAAAGAAGAGCCAAAAACTGCTAAAAAGAAGTAGCTAGAGAAACATCGCTTTGCGACCGCCACGGCTTGTTTTGACTGTGGTTCTGTGGATGGGTTTGTTGAAGCAACAAATTATTTTTATGCTAAAAGTAAAGAAGAGCCAAAAACTGCTAAAAAGAAATAAATTTTAAGAGCTATTTTCCAGCACGATTTTAAGGATCAATGTGATTTCTAAACCCTTTTAATCACGCTGGCTTCTATTCACTTAAAGACTTCTCTTGAGTCTTTAAGTCTTTCTTCATATTCATCATCTTCGTTTTTATCATATCTGGATTTTTTATCATCATCACTCCTTTAAATCCTGTGTAAACTCCGTATAAGGCAATGACAATTGCTGCAATACTAAGGGCATACTTTCGCCAAGACATTTGAGAAACAAAACCACTTATCATTCCTAAAATAAACAAGGCAGGCACTGTCGCCAATCCAAATACAAGCATAACAATGGCTCCCATAAAGGCAGACCCAGAAGCTATGGAAGCCGTAGCAAAGAAGTAAACCAAGCCACAAGGGATAAGACCATTTAATACCCCCATAAAAAAGAAGCTCGATAAGGAGTTTGAGCGTATCACTAGCTTAAAGAGTTTTTTGTAAGATTTTGATTGAGCAAGGGAATGTTCTATTATTGTTAGAAATTTTAATTTCCCGCTTAAAGAAAGGCCTATTAAAATCATAGTAATACCAACAACAATAAAAAGTGTACCCTTGGAAGTCATAGAAAAACCAATGGCTGAACCAAGGTAACCAAAGATAGCACCTATAAACATATATGATACTATCCGTCCTGATGAGTATAAAAAATGCGCAAGAGTCTGAAAATATTTAGAAGAACCTTGTTCTATTTTAGAGGTAGAGTAAGCAAGAACAAAGCCCCCACACATCCCTATACAATGTCCAATAGAACCTAGAAGGGCTACGATAAAGATGGTCCATAAGTCGGTAAATTCCATGACTTCTCCATTTAGTTAAGAATATATTATAAAAATTATAAGAAAATATTGTTACATTTGTATTAACAAAAAGAGAAGGTTAGCGCTGTTTTGAAATTATAAGATAAATGAAAAACGGTCCACCAATCAGGGCTGTAATAACTCCGATAGGAATCTCTGAACCTGTTGAAAAAAATCTAGCAAGAGTATCACAGGCTAATAAAAATAGTCCGCCTAAGAAAAAGACAGGAAAGATAAGCTCCGAGACTGGTTTTTGATAAAGTTTTCTAATCATGTGTGGGATGATTAAACCTATAAAGCCAATAGGCCCTGTAAGGCTTACTAGTACCCCTATTGCTAAGGATGTTATGACTAAGAAGAGGTAAGTCAGTCTTTTGGTGTTTATGCCTTTTAAAGAGGCTTGTTCATCTGAAATAGCAATAATTTGAAGTTCAAAGCGTTTGAAGTAAAGTGTTAAAACTAAGATAGCTGCAATTACTGAGATAATAATAACACTTTCATAGCCCACAATAGAAAGACTTCCCATAGTAAAACGCATGATGGTCGCGGTTTCGGTAAAGGAGCTAAGATAAAAGATAACCATAAGAGCAGAGGTATAAAAAAATGAAAGGGCGATTCCTAAAAGAAGAAGGGACTCTTGCTCGGCTCTTTTTAAATATCTTGATAAGACAATAAGTAAGATGACAGTAGACAGTGCCCCTATAAAGCCAAAAATAGAAACAGCAGAGATACCTAGTATCAGTGCTACTCCAAGCTTTATAGCAATACCCGCACCTAAGACAGCGCCTCCTGAAACCCCTAAGGTAAAGGGGGTCATTAGGGCATTTCTAAAAAGAGTTTGAAAAAGAAGACCGGCTAGGGCTAAGGTTCCTCCCACTACAAAGGCAAGTAAGATTCTAGGAAGACGAAGCTCTAAAAATATACGCTGAGATAAGGAACCACTGTCTAGTAATGTATTAAAATCAAGAGTAGCGGTACCTGCAAAGGGGGATAAAACAGTAAAAAAGATTAAAAAAGCATAAATGAAAAACTTAGTCATATCTAATTCCTATAATGCCATTTTCATTTTTAAACTTGATACCATAGGCCTGACTTAAGTTCTTTGTTTCAAAAAATCCTGTTTCAAAAAGTTTAGCAGTCTTATCTTGGATAAATAAAACAGGATCATTAAAATAAGAAGCAAGTTGAATATCATGAGAAATCAAGATGGTTTGGTAGCTTTGTCGAAGTTTTTTAAACTCTTGAACAAAAAGAGCGGTGTTTTTAGGGTCAAGATTAGCAGTTGGTTCATCAAAGATTAAAACCTTACTCTGTCCCACTAGGGCTTGGGCAATAAGGGTGAGTTGTTGCTGTCCTGAACTTAGTTCATGCAAGGTGTTTGTTTTTATCTCTTCAAGACCAAGTTCTTCAAGAATCTCGTAAACGAGTGCCTTATCTTCAGAACAGTAGTCTTTAAAACTCTCTTTATAAGGGTACCTTCCTAAGAGGACAAAGTCTTCAACCGTAGTAAACTGTTCAAAACTTTCCATCTTTGAAGGGATATAGGAAATAAGTTTAGCCCTTTGTTTTGAAGCTATGTCTGATAACTCTTTTTCTTCTATTTGGATAGAACCCTCATAAGAAAGAAGACCACATAAGGCCTTAGCCAAGGTACTTTTACCTGAGCCATTTGAACCTAAGATACATAAATGATTTTCAAAGCTAAAACTTACATCTTTTAAGACATTTTTATCATTATAAGAGAGGGCTAGTTTAGATATTGTCATTTTGATACTGCCTCACAAAGTGTAATAATACTTTGAGCTATGCGATGAGAAGGAATAGAAAGATAGTCTTTACTTAAAATAATAATATCCTTATTGACACCCGCATTAATAGGGATATTGTACCAAAGCTCTTTTGCCTTAGTAAAGTCAACCTCCCCATCCGTTGCATTATGGTGCAAGAGAATAACCCTATCAGGATTAAGAGCAAGTAAGCCCTCATAATGAAGAACGGGTTGGCTTTGAGCATTACTTTCATAAGCATTCTTTGCCCCACACAGATGAATGATATCCTCATAAAAGATTTCATGCCCTGCTATATATAGGCCTCTGTTGATATCCAAGGATAGACCATAAACAATCAAGATCTTTTTATCTGTCGTGGGTTTGCCTTGGGCCTGTTTTATTGCCCTATCAATGGGTTCTAAAAGAGGACTTGGGTCTGTGTTTAAGGAAGTGGCAATTTGAGTAATTGAATGCTTGATTTCATTTATAGTTTTCATTTCTAAACTTAGGGTTTTAATGCCTAGTTTATTGAGTTGGGCTAGGGTTTTATTGTATTGGCTTTGACCAATAACAAGACTAGGATTAAGGGAAAATATCTTTTCTAAAGAGGGGTTTGAATAACCACCAATTTTTGTAATTTCTTGAACCTCAGAGGGATAAGAAGCATACTCACTTACTCCCACTAATTCATCTCCTTTTCCCAGGGCAAAAACAATTTCACTAATAGAAGGAGCTAGTGCAATTATACGCTCGGAAGCATTTAAAGACAAGCTAAAAAGAAGAAAAAATATTAAAGGCATTGTAAGTCCTGAAGTGTCCAAGTCTGAGTATCAAGGACAATATAGTTTGCATATCCAAAAGGTTTACAAAAGGCTTCTTCTAAACTAATATTTTCAAGTAAATGGATTAATACACGAATAATTCCTGCATGTGTCATCACAAGTACATCTCCTGAAGCACAGGCAGGTAAAAATCCCTTGAAAAAATCTTTCACACGTTTGATATAGGCAGGATAGGCTTCTCCATCAAGAGCATTTATCCATTGTTCAAAATTTTCATAGCCAAAGTCTTCGTGAGCAATAATCTCATCAAAGCTTTTACCCTCATGCCTTCCCCATGACTTTTCTCTAAGCATAGTGGTATAAACAGGTTTAATATTGAGTGTAAAGGCATAAAGCGTTTCTTTACAACGCCTAAGGTCTGAGCAAAAAACAGAAGAAAACTGCCTGTCTTTAAAATGAGAAGCAAGTTGAACAGACTCTTGTCTTCCTTTTTTAGAAAGACTTATATCTATATGCCCATTATAACGCTTATGATAGGCCTCCTCTACTTCCGCGTGTCGTACAAGTGTTACTAAGATAAGACTAGTACCGCATGAAGTAAGATAAGTTCAGTCCCTTCAATCATAAAGCCATATAAGTCACCAGAAAAACCACCAAAACGTTTGGTAAACCAGATCTTGAAAAACACGATTGTAACTAAGGAAACAGTTAATAATATAAGTCCATTAGTAAAGAAGAAGCAGGTGCTTAAAACCATAAGACTAGAAATAATAAGTTGAGGCAATGTAAATTCAGCCTTCGCTAATGAAGACATCCCATTTTCACGAATGTATGGAAAAAAATAAATGGAAAGAACGACATTAAAACGAGGAAGCATTAAGACTAAGGGAAGTAAATAAAGCGCGTCCATAGTAATTAGAGCAGAGGCCTTTACAATTAAAAACACCCCCGTAAAGGTCATACCCATAGCACCGACATGGGGGTCTTTCATCACTTCAATAGCTCTGTCCTTAGAAACAAAAAGTGCGTCAGTTGCGTCAGATAAGCCATCTAAGTGTAAGGCCCCTGTTAAAAGAACCCATAAGGCAAAGAGCAAGACATGAAGATGTGTTGAAGGGATATAAGCTTCAAGTACAAGTGAGATACCATATAAAATACCCCCTAGGATAAAACCAATGAGGGGGTAGAACATAACTGCGTAACCATTGATTCCCTTGAAAAAATCATGCACTTTAAAAAAAGGAAGGGTAGTGAGCATGTTCATGGCTAAGGTAAAGCCCATCGCTATATTTTTTATAATCATTTGATTTTTGTACTTATCCCTGCAATAACATGAAAAACCTTATCGCAGTTTTTTCCAAGAATCTGAGAAATCTTACCCGAGATGTCTATATATTTTCGGGCTAAGGCATTATCAGATATGATACCTGCACCCACATCATTTTGCACAAAGACAATGTCATGAGGAAGTTCTAAAAGTTTTTGGATTTGTTGTAAAATATCTTCATACTCAAATCCATGATGTAACATATTATTTATCCACATACTGACACACTCAACTAAGATAACGGTTTTCATAGGACGAATGGCTTCTACTAAGTTCATAGGTTCTTCCACAGTTAAAAACTGCTCAGAGCGTTGAAGCTTATGCTTTTGTATGCGTTCTTTCATCTCTTCATCGATAAACTCAGTGGTAGCAAGATACACAGGGGGAAGTTTGGAATATTTGAGTGCGAATTTCTCAGCATGAAGAGACTTTCCGCTTTTGATACCGCCTATAAAAAGTGCCTTCATGATATCTCTCCTAGTATATGATTGAGGTCTATATTTTCATTAATAAATGAACAATATGATGCTATTTTCTTAGTTTTAAATTCTTTAAAATTATACCCTTTATATTCACTTGAAATCTTAGAAAAAATAAGATGGCGAAAATTATCATTATCAAAGATACCATGCAAGAAGGTACCATATACATTGTCTTGATGGAAGTATTCTAGGTTTGTTGATCCATTATGTATCTCATATCCTTTAAGCTCTAGTCCAAACTGTTTATAAAGCCCTTTTCTTAGGGTTTTTTCTTTTGCAAAGCTAAGTAATTGAGGAATGTAGTTTAGTCCTAGTTCGGAGCTTAATGGGTCTTCTTCTATCCCATGTTTATCAAAGAGCTTTTCAAACATCATCTCATACCCACCGCAAATACCTATGATTTTGCCCTTATACTTTTCAAGTATCTTAGGAAAGTCTAGGCTTTTTAACCATCTTAAATCGGAGATAGTACGTTTTGACCCGGGTATGATAAGTAAATCAAAACTATTTAGATGATTAAGGGAATCAATAAAACTAACATGTACTTCTTCATCATTAATCAAAGGTTCAAAGTCAGTGAAGTTAGAAAGATGCGGTAGCTTTAAAATACCTATATTGATAATTGCCTTAGGCTTGTTTTGAACATAATTCATAAGGGATTGGATGTCTTCAAAGCCGAGGTTTAGTGCCTTATAAGGGATAAGTCCTAAGACCTTAAGTCCAAATGCTTTTTCAATGATAAGTCTTCCTTCATCAAAAAGACTCTCATCTCCTCTAAATTTATTAATAATGACACCGATGACATTATCTTTTAAGTGTTTAGGAAGAAGATTATAAACCCCATAAATAGAAGCAAAGACCCCACCTTTTTCAATATCAGCGACTAAGATAATCTTTGTATTAAACTCGGTGGCAATATAGATATTTGAAAGGTCTTTATCCATAAGGTTAAGCTCTACAGGAGAACCTGCTCCCTCGGCTATAATGAGGTCATAGTCTTTATTTAGTGTTTTAAAGGCTTTCTTCACTATAGGTTTCAAAGCGTCTATATTGGCATAATATTCTCTTACATTTTGCTGACTAGTAGCGTAGCCATTAATGATAAGTGAGGCAGAATTTCCCTTACCTGACTTAAGTAAAACAGGATTCATATTTGCCGAGGTTTCAAGACCAATGGCTTCGGCCGCAAAGTACTGAGGGATAGCTATCTCACCTCCTGCATCACAAACGCAAGAATTATTAGAAACATTTTGTGCCTTAAAAGGAGCCACTTTTAAGCCCTTATGATGGAGTAAGTAGGTGAGGGCAAAGGCAAGGGTTGACTTACCTGCATCAGATGAGGTTCCAAATATACTTAAATGTTTAGCCAAGGTAAGACTCTATCTTTAGGGTAAGCTTTTTTTGAGAAATTCCTTGTGCAAAAGCATAGGCTATTGAAGCTCCCGCCCCAACACCTTCTTTTGCTTCACCCTCATCATAAAGTTTAAGAGCAGGGTGAGAGCTGTCTTGAAAAGAGAAATTTGCATAATAGGCTTTGATCTTATAATCTAGCTGATCTAAAAGACCTTTAATATTGGAATGATTATCCTCAGCTATCCATTTTGTTGTGCATAAATGGATATGTCTATGATCATGATGAATGGCCTGTCTTCCTGCAATTTTATTTGCAATAAGAAGAACTGCTGCCATTTGTGTTCCCCCCGCTAGTATAAGATTAAAACGTCTTGAAGATGAAAGTATAAAACCTGCTAAAAAAATTAACATATTATCTGCGGTATGACCTAACTTTTCAAACAAGGACATATTTGAATGTAGCTTAGATAAAGAAGCTGATAGGGTCTCTTCTTTAATAGAAGTGGGTGCATCTTTAAATGAAGAAGCAAAAAAACCGTCTGTTTCATATCCAAGAGCTGTAATACAGGCTTGAGCGGTAGTTGTTCCTGAGGGGGTGCTCTCCCCTATAATGAGATAATCTCCTTGGAGTTTATACTTCTTTCCATAAGTAAAGCCCTTTTCAAAGACTTCTTTAGCATTAAAGCCTTTTTGCTCGGTGATGCTAGGGCTTGGTAATATGTCTAAATTGATAAGCTTACACTCTAAAGGTTCTATCTGCAGTCCAAGATTAAGAATTTGTAAGGAAGAAAAGGGACAGAGTTCATGCACGGCTCTGGTGATAAGAGCAGGAGTAGGAACCCCCTTAGGTGTTTCGGCAATATCGCCTAAGGAAAAGACCTTTCCTGTGGAAATAAACTCCGCGTCAAGTGTAGGTGTAAGAGGAATTTTACCTGGTATTCCTGCTTGGGTAAGCTGGGGAATTTCACAGGTATGCGTTACGCAAGCTGCTAATAAAAAATCAGCCTTACCTTTTAAAATAGTGTCATTTTCTTTAAGCACTTGCATATAATTCCTAGAATTTAAGTTTAAGACCTGTAAGAAAATTCAGTCTAAAGTTTACAGGATAAATGGCATCATCACTTATCCATAAACCATTTGATTGATCAAATAGGTTGTTTATTTTAGCAAAAACTTCATAATTATCTTTAGTATAGGTAATCGAGATATCTGTACTTAAGTATCTTTCTTGTTTTTGAGAAAAATTATTTTGCGTATCGTTTAGGGCATAAGCCTTTGAGCGGTAGTTTTGCAGTAGAGTGAGGACTGTATTATCATTTGGGTGGTAGTTTAGTGTTGCCTTAGCTGTATGTTTTGGTACACCAGGAAGGGTGTTTCCACTTAGATCAGTTCCATTTTCTATTTCTTTATCAATCTTGGCACGAACATAGGTATATAAGGCAGTGATATTGAATGACTCATTAATATGATAAGCATCAAAAAACTCTAAACCATACTTACTGGACTCATCTATGTTAGTGTTTTTACTAGCAGGATCAAAGGTGCCTGTTGGCCCTGTATAATAATAAAATTCATTTTTTAAATCGGCATAAAATATTGAGGTTTTAAACTTATTGTCTTTTTGTATATTGTTATAACCTAGGGTATAGGTATCTACTTTCATTGGGTCTAAGAAGTTTTGGAAAACGCCTCCTGTTGGAAAAACATAAACAAGGAGTTGGTCTATATTGGCACTTTGAAATGAACGGGTGTAGGATAAAAAAGTCGAATGTTGTGTATCAAAGGTGTAATTATAAGCTAATTCTGCACCGTGCATAGTATAGGCTTTTTTATTATCCGTAGTTGTTTGGTCCTGCTCATAAAAAGCGCGTTCATATCGATATCCTATCTTTAAAGTATGCTTGTCTAATCTGTATTGAGAAAGGATGTAAGCGGCATAATTATCCTTATCTATATTTCCCCCATATCCATCTCTATTTCCTAAATATGCTTCAAGTCCTGTAGAAAGATTGATGCCTCCTGAATGATAATTCAATGAAGAAAGCACATTATCATAGGTATAACGTGAAGAGTCTACAAAACCACTTGAATACGTATTGGCAGATCTCTTTTTTTCGTTTGAATAATCTATTTGAAAATCAAGGGCTTGATTAATGTCATATCCGATACCTGTACTAAAAACCGTTACCTTATAATCTTGTTGGGAAGCTCCAGAATTTGTAGCACCGGATTGAGAAGGGTCATTGTCATACTCATCTAAGGTTAGATAACTTCCATAAACTGCATCAACACTCGTTTTACTCACACCAAATCGAAGTTCTAAGTCATCTATAGGTGTAAGTGCAAAATTTAAGACAACACTTGTGAGTTTTTTCTCATCAGTACTTCCATTTGAATCAATAGAACGTGTCCCATTTGTTTTATGCATATTTGCTGATAAAGACACCGAAATTAAATCGTTTGTATGTCCAAGATACACATCTAAGTTACTCGTATTTTGACTTCCAAGAGCAATAGAAACTTCTTTATGATTGTTTTGTTTAGTGATGATATTGATAACACCAGCATTAGCGCCATCTCCTCCTTGAACAATGCCACTTCCTTTGCTTATTTCAATACGCTCGATACTAGCAGGAGAAATAGAGGCAAGAAGCTGTGGAACATTGTCAATATTATTGATTCTACGTCCATTTATACGTATAACGATATTGGCATTTCCGTGTTCTATGCCATACCCACGCATATCAAGCAAGGGTGAAAAAGAATTTCCATAAGCAGGAAGAATATTTAAAGAGGTGTTTTTTTGTAAAAACTCAGGTAGGGTTTGTACATGAGCCTTATTAATATCTTCACTGGTATAAATCTCTATAGATTCAGGTGCATTTAGCTCATTATTGTTTAAGCTTGAAGCTTCTATGCTAAGAGCTTGTAAATCAATAACCTTAGCTTGTAAATCACTTATAAGCATAAGACTTAAAAGTGAGAATATGATTGTTCTTTTCATTATGTTTCCTAGGTTTAAAATATAGTTTATTAAGGTGAATCGTAGCAAAGGAGGTGAGATACCTGAACGGGTTTTAAAAAAGATAAAAAAGGTTTGTGGGTGAAATTTAAAGAGTTGTACAAGAGTATATAAGAGGTTTTTAAAAAAGCAGTTACAGTGACACGAAGATGTTTTTATCTTTGTAGAAGTTTCTAAGAGCAGAATCTCAAGTTCTTCAAGAGGAGCAGTCTCTTCTTCTAATGTTTCGAAAGATAGGTTTAGTGAAAGATGTATAAATGAAGAACACTGAGCTTGTAATGTCACACCATTAGAGTAGGCACAAATAGCAGATAAAGAAAAATAGTTCTTACCAAAGCCCTTAGGTGTTTTCATTTAAGTGTTCTCCTGAATTAATATGCGAAGTGTACATAAAGAGATGAAGAATGTCAAACTACTTATAAATTATATAACTTATTTGAATTATGGGCATCTCTAAAAACCCTATACTCACTCAGCGATACAAGAAGTTTACTATTAGGAGACAGGTACGAGAAGGAGCTACGAGTAGCTTCAATCGTGCCTAACGAAGTAAGAGTGAATTTCTTGCATCGCCCTAGGAGAGGCTTTTTAAAGTATAATCTTGAACAAGTTTTTCTATCGCCAGAGCTACGGCTATGACTCAAGAAAATACTTGCACAATCTCACACTTTAAAAAGTCTCTGAGTAAATATAGGGTTTTTAGAGGTGCCCTTAACACATTTGTAACAATGTTTTTATAAACTTCTGAAAATATTA
>NVXJ01000019.1 GCA_002733885.1 Arcobacter sp.
ATATAGGTTTAAATTTATTATATATACATAAGAATTATAAAATATTTAAGAAATGTGTGATAGAATTGATTTTAACAAAGCTTGATAAACTAATCTTTAGTTCAAGTTTTAATTAAGTGTGAATGAAATTCATATCATTAGATATTATTATTACAAATAATTGTGTTTTGCTTAAAATATAAGCAAATCCTATAATTTGTTTAAGAAAAATAGTGATAGAATGATTTTGACAAAATAAATGTATACAACAAAATATTCAGGAGAATGAATGAAATTAGCAAAAATGAGTTTAGTGGCGGCAATGTTATTAGGTGCAAACCTTTACGCAATTGATAATGTAAAAGTTAACGGTGATGTTAAAGTTAATTACCATACAGAAGATAATGATGCAGCAGGAAAAGCAGATATATTTGATAAAGATGCGTCTTATGCTGATACAGCACTTCACTTAGGCTTAACAGCTGATTTATCAGAAGGTGTTTCAGCAGGGATTAGTGCAACAGCTGTTTCATCTCTTGGCCTTGAAAATAACCTTGTGTCAAATGTATGGTCAGGTGCTCATACCTCAACAGCAAATGCTGATACAGATTTAGGCGTACAAGTGGATGACGCTATGTGGATTGATGAGATGTGGATTGCAGGTACAGCTTATGATACAACAGTTAAGTTAGGTCGTCAGGCTCTAGACACTCCACTTGCCTTTACAGAAACTTGGGGAATTGATACAAATACCTTTGAAGCAGCGGTTATTATAAATCAAAGCATTGCTGATACAACCTTAGTGGCAACGTATATTGGAAAATCAAATGGTTCAGCTAGTGAGACAGCAACTTTTAATGCAACAAATTTAGATTTAGGTAATGCTGGATATGTAGCTGTTGATGGAAAGTTTAATTCTTTTTATGATGGTGTGTATGCCTTTGGTGCAATCAATAATTCTTGGAAGCCATTAACAGCACAAGCTTGGTATTATGATCTTCAATCATTAGCAAAAGCTTACTGGTTACAAGCTGATTTAAATATGGAAGGTATCCTTGTAGGTGCTCAATATACACAAATTGATGTTGATACTACAGGTGCTAAGAAAGACAAGGCTTACGCTGTAATGCTTGGTTATGCTCTTAAAGATGTTGTTACTATTAAGGCAGCGTATTCTTCAGTTGATGATGAAGGTGCTTTAGGTTTATCTAATACAGCTACTGCTAACGGTGCAGCTTCTCAGACTAAACTATACACAGAAATGTGGTGGAACTATGGTCAAGTAGCTTCAACAGGTGCAGACTCATTTAGTATTTCAGCTGAAGGTACTGTAGCTGAGATTGATTTATTTGCAGCATTTTACTCATCTGAAATTGATACAGCAGCAACAAATGATACATCAGTAGACGAAATTGCATTAACAGCAACTAAGTCTTATGGTCCACTAGATACTACATTAGCTATTATCTATGACGATATTGATACTGAAAATGCAGCTAGTAACAAAGTAACTACACTTCAAGTTTACCTAACTTACAACTTCTAAAAAGTCTTTTCTTTTTTGGGTTTTGCCTTTATGGCAAAACCAAATCTTTCAAACCTCTTCTATATTTTCTTCTATTCATTTCCTGTAAGATAAAAACAATTATAAAAAAGAAATTATTATCTATTAAAAGGGCATAAGTTTACAAAGAGAAGGCATTAAAAAGTTAGGAAAGCAGAAAAATATTTTTTAAGTATGATTAGAAAAGTTATATAAAAGGCTAAAGAAGATGCCCCATCTGTTCTTTCTTCACTTCTAAATAGCCCTCATTATATTTATTTGTACAAACGATGATAGGAAGTCTTTCTACTATTTCTATGGCTTGTAAAGACTTTATTTTTTCAGGATTGTTAGTTAAAAGTTTAATTTTATGTATATTATAATACTTTAAAATATCATGTACTATCTCGTAAGACCTTGCATCTGCGGGAAAACCAAGTTGATGATTTGCGGCCACTGTGTCAAAGCCTTGGTCTTGTAAGGCGTAGGCATTAACCTTATTTAAAAGACCAATACTTCTTCCTTCTTGTCGAAGATATAAAATCATACCGCCTTCTTTAGCTATCATTTTTAATGCCATATCAAGTTGATCACCGCAATCACATTTTAAAGAACCTAAGACGTCTCCAGTGAGACATTCTGAATGTACTCTAACGATGGGTGTATCTGATAAGACCTCAGTGAAGATGGCTAAATGTTCTTTATGGTGTTCTTTAAAGGTCTGTATCTTAAAAGTTCCGTATTTAGTGGGTAGATTGGCAACTTCTGATATCTCTAAGTTCATATTTAACTGCTTTTTGTAGATTGGTTTGATAGAATAGTTTTATATTAACTAGATTATATCATTTTTTAATCTCATAAATGTGAGATTTATCAAGGCCATGTATGTTTCATCGTTTTCGTCGTTTACGTATCAATTCAAAATTACAAAATTTAGTCAGAGAAACACAGGTTTCTACAGATGATTTTATTTATCCTTTATTTGTAAGACCGGGTAAGGGAATTAAAACAGAAGTTTCTTCTATGCCGGGTGTTTTTCAAATGAGTATAGATGAGGCTATTAAAGAATGTGAGACTTTAAAGTCTTTAGGACTTTACTCTATCATTCTTTTTGGTATACCTGATGTAAAAGACTCAGTAGGTTCTGACGCCCTATGTGAACATGGAATTATTGCAACAGCAGTGAGAGAGATCAAGGCAGCCCATCCTGATATGTTTGTAGTGACTGATCTTTGTTTTTGTGAGTATACAGACCATGGGCATTGTGGCATCCTTGATAGGCAAAGAGAAACAGTAGATAATGATTCTACTCTTGAACTTTCAGGCAGACAGGCCCTTCTTCACGCTAAGGCAGGTGCAGATATGATTGCACCTTCAGGTATGATGGATGGGATTATTGAAACACTTCGCAGCGCTCTTGATGAAGGTGGCTATACTGACCTTCCTATAATGGCGTATTCAACTAAGTTTTCTTCGGGTTATTATGGTCCTTTTAGAGATGTGGCTGAGTCTGTTCCTTCTTTTGGAAACCGAACCAGCTATCAAATGGACCCGGCTAACCGAATGGAAGCCATTGCAGAAAGTATTGAAGACGAGGCACAGGGCGCAGATATATTAATGGTAAAGCCAGCCTTAGCCTATCTTGACATTGTTAGAGATATCAAAGAAAATACAAGTAGACCTCTGGCTGTATATAATGTTAGTGGAGAATATGCTATGCTTAAATTTGCAGGGCGCGAAGGCCTCATTGATTATGATAGAGTTTTAATGGAAACCATGATAGCTTTTAAGCGAGCAGGTGCGAGTATTATTATCTCTTATCATGCTAAAGAAGTTGCACAACTTTTACAAAAGAAGTAAATAACCTATGATTAGATTTATACTGTATTTTCTTATCCGTTTCAGTGTTAAGATTAAAGTTGCCTTTTTGATTATATTTTTAATCTCTGGTGTACTTTTTTGGAATGTTTCATACTTAGAAAGCAGCTTAGATGAAAATGCCAAAACACAAAAGGTTCTTTTTGCCTTTGATACGGCTCAAAAAGTTAATACAATCCTTTTTTCTTTACAAAAAGAACGTACCTATTCGGTGGCTATTGCTGAACATGGACAAGATATAAAGCGTTTAAATATTATACGAAAAGAAACAGATAAACTCTTATTACAATTTTCTTCATGTCGAAAAAAACTTGAAGAAATTTCTAGCCAAAAAATTAATAATAAAATTATCTTACTTACAAATGAAATTTCTACCTTATCTGTAATTCGTAAAGATGTGGATGAAGAAAGAATAGAAGGTGATGAGATTGTGCGTTATTATACAGACTCATTAATAAAGCATTTTATTGATCTCATTGCCCTTATGACAGCGCGTATAGAATCAAATGATTTTAATGCTTACTTTAACCTTATTTCTGCCATTGAATATACCTCCTTACAACAGGCCTTAGTTCAAGTGGCTGTAGGGAGAGAAGAAGAGTTTGATCAACTCTGGTATGATCTCATTACAACCCAAGATGCAAAGTCTCAAACTTACCTAGACCGCTTTAAAACCTTTGCCGAACCTTCTGTTATCCGTTCTTATTATAAGATTTATTCACGCCCTTCTTTTATTCATCTTAATCAGATGCTTGAAGAACTTAAGTCTCAGGTGGGACACAAGGTAGAAGGCATAGACATTGAAGAATGGTTGCACTATTATGATGATTATATGCAAAATGTTAAAGAGGTTGAAAAGCTCAACAGTGACGTAGTTAAGGCAAAGATAGAAAAACAAATTAAGACAGAAAAAGAAGCCTTTAAAAGAAGTATTGCTCTACTGTTCTTTCCTCTTATTATCGCTTTTATCATTGCTTGGTTTATCTTTTTTGATATCAAGCAATCCTTACATACACTTTTAGAGTTTTTAAAGGATAAGGAAGCTCCTAAGCGTAAGGATCAGGTCTTATTAATGCAGTCTAGTTCTGAACTTGGAACAATTTATAAAACCTTATTTGATTTTAATCAAAAAATTAATGAACAAATTGAGATTATTAAAGAGACTTATGAACTAGACCAACTCACCGAAATTCCAAACCGAATCAAGCTTTTAAATGAGATGGCTAAAATGCAAGCTGCTGGAAATAACTTCACGGTAATTTATATTGATATCCATAATTTCTCCCATATTAATGACAGTTTTGGACAAGATATAGGCGACTTCTACCTAAAAGCAACAGCGCAAATCCTAAAAGAATTAGCAGGGTCTCTGTCCTCAGATAGGCTTCTTGAAACCTCTGTATTTAGAATGGGTTCAGATGAATTTGTAGTGATATGTTCACATGCAGCGTATATAAATCTTCTTATTTCAAAGCTAAAAGAGGTGTATATTATTGAACATGATGGCATAGATATGCCCTTGTCTTTCACCTTTGGTATAGCTAACTCTGATGCAATACACTCTCAAGCTTCTTTATTGTCTCGGGCTGAAATCGCTTCTAGATACGCGATACGTACACATAAACGTTTTGCTTATTATGATGAAAATGCTCTTTTAGAGAAACGTCATAAGGAGAACTTAGAATGGGTAAAAAAAATAGCAGCTGCCTTTTCTGATGGCCTTTTTACTGTGCATTTTCAGCCTATTGCCTTAACAAGTACTAATGAAATTGTTAAATACGAAGTCTTAATTCGTATGTATGATAAAGACAAAGAACTTATGATTTCTCCCGTAGAATTTTTAGGTGTTTTACAAAATTCTGGACATGAAAAAGAGCTCACCAAGCTGATAATTGATCAAAGTTTTCTGTCTTATGAAAAGTGTAAAATTGACTTGTCTATAAACATGACTAAGGATGACTTAGATGAGGATATGGTAGATTATCTTATCGCTAAAACGAATAAGCATAACATCCCTCCCCACGCAATTATCATAGAATTAGTAGAGTCCGAAGAATTGCTTAAAGAAAACTATATTACAATCATTGAAGAGATTAAACGAGCAGGCTTCAAGGTAGCTATTGATGACTTTGGAACGGGATACTCGAATTTTGCTTATCTTACACAGATCAAGCCTGATTTTATTAAGATTGATGGCTCCTTAATACAAGGCATAGATAAAAATAAACAAGACCGACAAGTGGTTGAAGGTATTTATAACTTTGCTTCTAACCTTGGTATAGAAGTAGTTGCTGAATTTGTTAGTTCAGACGCGATTTATAAGATAGTAAAAGAGATAGGCATAGAGTATGTTCAAGGTTATCACATTGGGCATGTTATGAGTTGTGATGAGATTTTACAATTACAAGAAAGTAGAGAATAAAATGAGACATTTTTTAACACTAAGAGATTATACAAAAGAAGAGATTTTAGAAATCATTGAACTGGGTTTAAAGGTCAAAAAAGAGTTTAAGGCAAAGGCTCAACCTCCTTACCTAAAAGGGCAAACTCTTTCTATGATATTTGAAAAAAGTTCAACCCGTACACGGGTAAGTTTTGAGTCGGGTATCTTTCAACTAGGTGGACATGGTCTGTTCTTATCAAATAAAGACATTCAACTTGGACGGGGCGAACCTGTAAAAGATACGGCGAGGGTAATCTCATCTATGACAGATATGATTATGATTAGAACCTTCGAGCATTCACGCTTAGAAGAGTTTGCTAAGTACTCATCGGTACCTGTTATTAATGGACTAACAGAAGACTTTCATCCGGTTCAACTACTTGCTGATTATATGACAATGATAGAGCATGGGATGGACAAAAATCCTGTAGTAGCTTACATAGGTGATGGAAACAATATGACACATTCATGGATGATGTTAGCGGCTAAACTAGGTTTTGAACTTCGTATTGCTACGCCTAAGGGATATGAGGTAAATGCCACTATCTTAAAAGAAGCGAATGAGTTTTGTAAGAGTAGTGGTGGAAAGATTATAACAACTAATGATCCACATGAAGCAGTTAAGGGCTCAACTATCGTAACAACAGACACTTGGGCTTCCATGGGGCAAGAAGATGAAAAAGAAGAGCGTCAAAAAGCCTTTAATGGATATATGGTTGATGAAAAAATGATGGGATTAGCCCAAGATAATGCGAAGTTTTTACATTGTTTACCGGCTTATAGAGGTCAAGAAGTAAGTGAAGAATTATTAGAAGGACCAAGAAGCCTAATCTTCCAAGAAGCCGAAAATCGTCTTCATGCGCAGAAAGGTTTGATGGTCTGGTTAGATTTACATCGTTAAAAGAGCAAAGCTCTTTTTATCGACCTGAACCCATTAAAATTACGAAATTTTCGCCATCTTCAACAACATTAAACGTATGCTTATTACAAAAAGACTCGTTCATCTCATTTACCATTTCAGTTGCTTCCATTAGTGCTACATCTTTATCATCATAAACACTTAGTGCTTCTTTTCCTGCTCTTCTAAAACAACCACATTGTTGTGGTACTGTTACTTTATACATTTTATATCCTATATTTGAAATAATATCGGAATTATACGGAAAAGATATTAGTTAAGATAGGGACATAAAGGCTAAATATATAATTTTATATTTTTGTTAGAATTTAAAGTGATATCCACAATTTTTCAGATTAAACAGATGAAAAATAAATTTAATCCGTTTAATCTGTGGAGAAAAATGGTTAGTAAGTTATACCTGTTTTACTGCGGATGATTTCCATTTTTTCTTGAGCGATTAGACGGGCTTTATCCGCACCCATTTTTAAGATAGAACGCACTTCATCTTGGTTGTTTTGATAATACTCACGTTTTTCTCGGTAGGGTCTAAAGTATTCCCACATAACATCATGAAGATATAGCTTAAAGTGGCCATATCCTTCTCCTGGAGTTCTATAACGTTCTTCAAAGGCCTCAAGCCCATTTTTGTCTAAAAAGAGCTTAGCCAGGGCGTAAATATTACAGCTTTCAAAGTCTTTTGGTTCATCAAGAGGTGTTGTATCGGTTACTATCTTTTTAATAATTTTTTGGATCTTCTTTTCTTCACCAAAGATATTAATAGTATTTCCATAAGACTTTGACATCTTTGCTCCATCAATACCTGGAACCGTTGCTACTTCTGCTTCAACTTGATGCTCTGGCAGATGAAAAGTGTTTCCATATTCGTTATTAAACTTAACGGCGATATCTCTTGCCATCTCAACATGTTGAATCTGATCTTTTCCAACAGGTACTATCTCAGTATCAAAAAGGATAATGTCAGCTGCCATTAAAACAGGATAAGAAAAAAGAGAATGATTTGCAGATAAACCCTTAGCTACCTTGTCCTTATAGGAGTGTGCGCGTTCAAGTAAACCCATAGAAGTAAACTGTGAAAGTATCCAGTAAAGCTCTAAAACTTCTTTAACATCAGACTGAACCCAAAACATAGTCTTATCAGGATTGAGTCCAAGAGACAAGAAGTCTGTTGCTGCTTGCATAGTGTATTTTGATAAGGTTGGACCATCTTTAACAGAGGTCATCGCATGATAGTTTGCGATAAAGGCATAAACAGTATCGCTTTCTTGACGGTCAATTATCTTTTTAATAGAACCAAAATAGTTCCCTATATGTAAATCACCTGAGGGTTGTATACCTGCTAATACTTTCACTTGTTTTCCTATATATATAATTAGTGAAATTATAGATTAATACATTATAATACGAGCTGAATATATAAGGAATACTATGGAAGTTGTTCAAAGTCTTGAAACCTTTGCACTTATTATTTATATAGTTATTATTAGAGGAGTTTTTTTGGAGTATTATGATTGGATAAAATGGTTTCACGTTGCGTCATTAATATCATGGTTTGCAGTACTTTTTTACATGCCACGTTTGTTTGTGTATCACGTAGAAAACATAGATAACAAAGACTTTATTAAAGTAATAAAAGTCATGGAAAGAAAAATTTATTACGCTATTGGTGTACCAGCCTTTTGGGCAACACTTATAACAGGTCTAGCAATGATAGCCTTACAGCCGGAGCTATTTGAAAGCGGTGGATGGTTGCATGCAAAATTATTATTTGTATTTTTTCTCATCATCTATTTTTTCTCAATGGGACATTTTTATAAAAAATTATTAGTTGATGAGTGTGATAAGAGTGGAAAGTATTTTCGTTATTATAATGAGGTACCTACGATTTTAATGCTTTTAATAGTAGCAATGGTAATTGTAAAACCTTTTTAATAAAAGCTTATTGGAAGGGGACTCTTGGCTATAGAGGCACAGGAGTATGCCTTTACTCTTCTTGTTTTACTTAGCTTTTATATTTATAGAATAAAGTGACCGATTTATAATATCCTCCTTGCCCTTCATCAAGCCCTTTCTTAAGTTTATTATTAAGTAATTAATATAAATATAAATAAATACAAATAAACTTACAATAAGCCTTAAAGTATTTATTGAGGGAGCTAAGATGATGTTATACATGACAAAACGATTAGGGTTTAAATCAATTCTTATTTGGTTTATATTTGTCTTTTTTTTAGGAGATGCTTTTGCATTATCACAATGGTCAAGAAAGTACGGGGTCTCTTGCACTAGATGTCACACCTCTTTTCCAAGGCTCTCAAGTTTTGGTGAAAAATTTATGCGTAACGGTTATCAGTGGCCTCGAGGTGAGCCTGATGGAGGAACAACGGGTAAAGATGAAATTTCAGACAATCTTTCTATAGATCAGGTGGGTAACTGGTTAGGAGCAAGGATTAGTCTAACTCCGATTGATTATAAAACAAACAGTATAATTGAGAATGGAAAGCCTGAAGACTCCTTTGACATAGGAAACTCTAACTGGTTGCAGCTTTTTATTGCTGGTAGTATTTATAAGGATGTTTCAATTTTCATTGAACAAGAGTTTGAAGAGGATGGAGCCAAGTTTAATTGGTATCATCTTACTTTTACAAATCTATCTGACAGCTATGTAAATTTCCAGATAGGGAACCTATCTCCTGTAGATTTTTCACCTTTTTCAGACAGGCTCCGTATATGGCAAAAATCGGATGTTTTAAATCTAAAGTCCTCTGGGGGAAAAGGTGAAAATTCTATAAACATTCGCTCTCCGCGTTCAGGCATTCAGTATTATGGTTACAAGGGCCCTGCAATGTTGTATGCAGGAGTTGACAATGGGAAAGACTCATCTGATACTGACCGACAAAAAAACTATTGGATAGGCTTTAAACTGGAAGTTCCTGAGACAGCAAAGGGAGGAATGGGTTCATTTAAAGGAAGTTCTTTTGGATACCACTTCTATACAGGGACAGATACAAATAACAGCGAGGTCGACAAGGTGACAAATGATTTTCGCCGTCATACAGCTTCCGCGAACATACGTTATGAGAGCTCCCTTGATATTCAATTTGTTTATCAGTATGGAGTTGATGATAATTATGATCTTGCAAATACGGCTGTTAAAAAGAATTTTACTGGCTTTACCTTTGTGGGAGCCTATTTGACTGATCCCTGGTTTTTTGTTCTGCAATATGATCAGATAGATTCTTCAGACATTCCTTCCCTAGAGTTACAAAAGCTCTCTCCATCGATTTGGTTTTTTCCAAGGGAAAATTTTAAGGCGGGTATCGCAGGGCGTATAGACATAAATCCTGACGGGCCAGAGGAGCATGAACTTACTCTGCAGTTAAGGGCTATGTTCTAAAAAAAGATTCAATATAAAACTAGTGAAAGTAGTTTAACGAAGTGAGTAGCAAAGCGGAGTTTACAAAAGTTTCGGAGATTAGATTAGCCTTGCTAATCTATATCGACAGTAGTGCAACGGAGTTTATAAAACTAACAAAAGTGGTCGGCTTTAGTCGAAGTTTCTGATAAGATTAAATCTTCTAGGATTTAATCAATGTAGACAAAACAAGCCGTATGGCGGTCGCAAAGTGATGTTTCGGAGACTTGACTAGCGAGAGCTAGTCTATGTCGACAAACCCTTCTTCAATATCATCCTTAGACTTAGAATCTTTATTCATATTTTCTTCAAATTCAGACTCACCTTCTCCATCTTCAAACTCTTGGTACATTTCTTCCATCTCAGTTTCCGTAACCGCCTTAGTGCCACCAAACCTATCTTCAACAAAGTTTGGTTCATCTTCAATGGTTGTACGTTGTTTCTTAGAACGTGCATGGAAAAGGATAGGCGTTCCTTCAAAGTTGAAGGCTTCACGCAGTTTGTTTGTTAAGTAACGTCTGTAAGTAAAGTGTAAACCTTCAGGACGGTTCATAACAAGGGCGATACGAGGTGGTCTAATGTCATACTGAGTTACATAATAAAGACGGATAGTCTTACCCTTAACAGATGGAAGGTGGTGACGTCTTTGTGCTAACTCAATAATACGGTTAAGCTTAGAGGTACCGATACGCTGAGAGTAGTTTTCATTGATTTGTAAGATCATATCCATAATCTTACTTACACGTCTGTTTGTAAGGGCAGAAATAGTTAAGATAGGTGCATAATGCAAGAACTTAAATCTTCCACGAACTTTTTCAACAAACTTTTCATAATCTTTATCCGTAAGATCCCACTTATTTAAAACAATGATACATCCTAAACGGTTATCATCAATAAGTCCTGCAATCTTTTCATCAAGGTCTTTAAAGGGTTGAGAAGCATCAAGTACAAGCAAGGCAACATCGGCATCTTGTAGCATTTCTCTGGTTCGGTTAAGTGCATATTTCTCAATACCTTCAATTTGGCCACGACGACGAAGACCAGCAGTATCAACAAAGGTAACACGCTTATCCCCAACAACAATAAGTTCATCAATAGGATCAACCGTAGTTCCCGCGACACTAGACACAACCGAGCGGTCTTCACCTACAAGGGCGTTAAGTAAAGAAGACTTACCAACATTTACACGACCAATAATAGCTACCTTAACTTGGTTTAAACGTTCAGGGTCATACCAACGTGTTTGATCATTTTCTTCAAAAACAGTAGGATCTTCATCTACTTCTTTATAATCTACATCTTCATCAAATTCTTTAAGATTATAAGTATGAGCAGCCTTTGCTTCTTCAAGTTTTAAGAGTCTTAGGGCCTCTGCCTCTGCTTCAAGATTTTCTTCATTGCTAGGAAGTTGTTCATGAATCCACTCAATTAAAGCGATGGTATTACGGTTATGGGCCACAGAAATACCAAAGATAGTATCCGTTCCAAACTCATAATAATCCCAAAGACTTTCTTTCATTTTGTCATTATCGATTTTATTAACAACAAGACAGATAGATTTTCCCATAGCCTGAAGTTCATAAAAGAATTTTTTATCTTCATCATTAGCAATAGTTTTTCCATCTACCATATACAAAATGATATCAGCCTCATAAGCTGCTTTTACTGCTTTTTCTTTAATCTTGTCAAAGAGTTCACACCCCTTGTCTAGTCCACCTGTATCAAGGATTTGAACCTCTTTATCAAGTATTTTTGCAATACGTTTTTTAACATCACGTGTTGTACCTGCTTGCTCTGAGGTAATTGCGTCACGTTTCTTTAGTAAACGATTAAAAAGAGAAGATTTTCCGACATTAGGTCTACCGATAATGGCTAGTTTTTTCATGTAATGGGTGCTTTCTGTAAAATAATTGTCTAATTATAGCTAGTCTAAGCCAAACTTGAGCATAACAGCAGTTTAAGAAGTGTGCAATTGTTACTTTAAGATGTTGAAGGAGCTACGAGTAGCTTCGATACATCTGGAAGTAGCAAGTGTGCATTTATTAGATTGCAAATGTTAAAAAAGCCATACAACAGCAATCTGTAAAGCATTTATCTATTGACTTAACTCGTTAAGCCTTCAAGACAGCTACTTCACATCTCACTATTATCTGACTTACTGTTATGTTCAAGTTTGGCTTAGACTAGCTATAACCTATAAAGCTCTTTATATCTAATACTTCTTTCACTTACTCGTTTTAAGTAGTGTTTTGGCTCGTCATATTTGAGGTTTTTTTGTAGATGATTATACACTTGAGAGGGGCTCATAGTATTAATAACCTTGGCAGCTTTTTTTACATTATTGTTATATACAAAGGCACGAGCAACATTTCCAGCCCCCGTGTTATATCCAGCAATGGCGCAATATAAACGGCTTTGAGGATTTTTAATAGAAGAAAGATACTTATAATACAAGATATGAAAATACGCAGAACCTATCTCTATGTTTTGTTTTGTATTATATAAATACGCAGCAGAAAGAAGACGACGTTTTTTATATAAAAAAAGATAAGAATCTATGCCTGCGCTTCGTGGGACAATTTGCATTAGACCAAAGGCAGGGATATGAGACCTTGCCATAGGATTAAAACTACTTTCACTGTGCATAATGGCCAGTAAAACTTCTGCTTTTAGTTTAAAGCGAGTGGCATTAGACTTTGCAGCTATGAGGTAATTATAAGAGCGCTTATAAGTAGAATTTTTAGGTAAGTTATAAACAATCTGGTAAACATTGCCTTTTTTTGTCATGCTAATATCTTTTGCATTAACCTTTGCAGAATCTTTTTGAATTTGTAATAAAGATACGTTGTCTAATCTTGAGTCTTTGATATATTTTGAATTTTTAGAAAGTCTTTTAATATCTTGTTCAAGTTTATTATCTTGATACGCTTTTTTGGTACGCAGTGTAAGGGTTTCATTTAATGCTCTTACTAAGTCATCTTTGTGAATATTCTTAGATGAAGATATTTGAGAAATGATAATCTGATTTGTTTCAAAATCAATGACCTTTTTTGTATGAAGATCTTTTGAATAGGAGGTTAGTTTTTTTGCCTCTTCTAAGTCACTTTGAGGCCAGAAGGCTTTTACTTTTTTTTTGTAGGCTAAAATCTTTTCTTTTTCTTTTTTTAAATGTGTCTTGAATGCCTGGTCTTCCTTGGCTTGAAAATCAATAAATTGAACGTTTGCTTGTTTATAATCATTATCTTGGTTATTTTTAAAATCTTCAAAACTTCCAGCACTTACAAGAAGGGGAATAAAAGATAGAAAAACTAGTCTGCTACTAACCATATATGCATCTCTTTATTTCTTGGGTTAACCCAAATTTCTTCAATATGCGCATTAATAAGAACACCTGCACTTGTTTGTGTACTWTGTACCGTTGTAGAAGAAGAACCGCCCAATGCAGAACTTCTTTCTTTGCGCATAATAATGTTTCCAACTTTAACGCCACTTTGCATTGCTAACTCATCTAAGGCCCGTGATATAGCCACACGTCTTTGTAGGGTTGTTCCTTTAAAGTGAGGCTTTGAACTTCCTACGGCCCCTGTTTTTCCATTTAAGTTAGGCTTGTATAACCAGGCAGGTTCTATTACTAAAATAGGCTTATTTGAATGACTACTGCATCCAAGACTAATAAAAAGAATGAAGAAAAGAGAAAAGAAAGTTTTAAACATGCGTGTTCCTAATATCCAAATATAAAAACATGTTTATGTGTTTATGTTTAGATAAAGAGTAGGAGGAACCTACTCTAAATTTTTTTAGTCAGTTGGAAACTCTTTTTCAAGGCTTTCAAGTGCATTTTTTGATTGAAATTGTTGCCATAAAGCATTATCGTTTTTGTAAGAAGATTTTACATTGTTTTGAATCTCTTCATTCATTGTATTTTCATTTATACCAACAAGGATAAATATTGTCTTTGTTTTTGGGTGTTGCCAAAATTCAAGTTGCTTAGAACCTTTTAGAGATACCTTAGCCACTTGTTTTGATACTTGAGTAGATACCTTATCTGCAACTTCACTTCCTCCAACACCTGTTGAACGAGCAAATGTTTCTACCTTGTCTTTAACAAGAGTGGCAATTTGTTGAGCAAGATTTGATCTTGCATTTGCAAGTGCTTCTCTACGTGTAAAGCCTGAACCAAGCTTTGAATATGGAGCAGAACCAAGTTCTGTAATCGCGCCTTCTAATCCTGTACTTGGGTTACATGTCCATTCTGGTGCACGTAGGCCATCTTGTTCACAATGAAATGTTACGGTTTCTGGTTCAGCTTCTTTTGAACTACAAGCTATAAATGTTACAGCTACTATAGCTGCTAATACTAATGACCCAATAAATTTCTTCATAAAAACTCCTTGTTTTGTTTTAAATTTGGATATATTGTAGCAAAAAAAGATACAGAGTCAAGTACTTTTTAATATTGTCTTAGGATGACTTGGTGTAACGTCACTATTTAGAAGGATAAAGAGCTTCTTGCTTATAAGAAGCTCTTTATTTATGAGATATCTATGGTTTGTTGAACATTATCAGGGGTAGACTCTATATATAGTGATTGAGAAGGAAAGGCAAAGGCCGCCTTATTGTCTTCAACAATTTTCATTATATTTAGATTCATTCTTTCTCTAACCATTAGGTACTCTTGCCAATTAGTTGTGTTAGTAAAAAAGTAACAAAATATTCCTAAGGCTGAATCTTGAAAGTCTGTAAAGTTAACCATAATCGTAGCATTATTAATATCAGAATCGTTTTTTAACATCTCTCTAATTTCATTTAAAATATTTTTCATTTGAGTGGAGTTGGTGTTATAGGTAAGGCCAATGGTCATCTTAATACGGCGCATTGTCATACGTGACCAGTTGGTAATAGGGCTGTTGGCTAGGGTGGCATTAGGTACTGCGACAAGTGCCTTTGCAAAGGTACGAACCCTTGTTGAACGTATGCCTATGCTTTCAACTGTTCCTTCAACACCCGGTGTTTGAATCCAGTCTCCAACATCAAAGGGTTTGTCTGAAAAGATAACAAGGGAGCCAAAGAGATTAGCTGCGGTATCTTTTGCAGCTAAGGCAAAGGCAAGACCTCCCAAACCTAAGGAAGCAAGAAAGCCTGTGAAGTTATATCCCCATTCTTGAACGATAACCACAAAACCCATGATAATAAGTACAAGTTTGACCCCCTTTATTAAGAACAAGGCCAAGTCAGCTGAAAAGCGACTCTTTACCTTACCTTGGTGCTCACTAACAAAGCTTCCAAAAATACCTATGATTCGGTATATGGCCCAAAATAAACAAAAGGCAAACATAGAATGAAAGAAGTGCGCATTAAAGGCATCGAGTTCAGTTGGTAGGTTTAGAAAAACGAGCATACCGTATAAGCCTATTAAGATAAAAATCAGACGTACAGGTGGCTCAATTGCAGTGATAATAGCGTCGTCTAAGGTGTTCTTTGTTTTAGAACTGGCCTTATGCAATAAGGAGATAAAAGCGTGAGCTAAGGGCGCTCGTAAAAATATAAAAAATATAAGAATTCCAAAAGAAATTAACCATTGCTGACCTGTATTGTCTAAAAAGCTTTGTTCTAATATCTTGTTTAAGTACTCCATGTAGACCTCTATAAATGAATTTCAAAAGATTTTAGCACAATTTGAGATACAATCGTCTTTATGAAATATTATGCTTATGAAGAATTTGTCAAAGATACAAAAAAACTTGTTAAACTCACTAAAGATTATGAGGCAGATACCTTAATTGCAATTGCTAGAGGGGGCTTGACCCTAGGACATGCTTATGCAGAAGCTGTAAACAATAGAAGGCTTTTTGCCATTAATTCTATCCTTTATGAAAAAGATAAAAAAGGGGCCAGCTGTGAAATCTTTAATATGCCCTCTCTTAAAGATGCTAAAAAGGTTTTAGTATTAGATGATATTGTGGATACAGGCCAGACTATTAAAGAAGTTGTGGCTCTTTTAAAGAAGTGCTTTCCTGATGTTGAATTTAAAATTGCTTCTTTGTTTTACAAGCCTACCGCAGTTATACAACCTGACTTTTGTGTGAATGAAGCGAAAGAATGGATAGAGTTTTTTTGGGAAAAAGATTTTAATGAAGAATAAGGTCTTAGGTGTTTAAAGATAATTTACGAACCTATTGGGTTCTATTAAAAGGTGTTGTGATCGTTACTAGAGTGATGGCTTTTGAGAAGTTTACGGCCTTATTCTTCTTCTTTTATTTATTATCTGCGCTGAGCTTTTCCTTTCTTTCTTCTATCATTCATTGGGGTGCAGGAATTGTTATGCTTCTTTTATGGCTTGTTTTATTTAGAAGGGTTTTAAATAATGTTCAGTTTTTAAAACGTTCCTTGATTAGAAAAGGCGATAGAATTGAATACGTAGATCCAAATGAGACTGATGGCAAAGAAATGTTTAAAAAGGCTGAGATCGTTTTAAAGATGCGCTTTGAAGAGGTAGAAAAAACAAAGCTTATATCTTCCGAATTTATGGAAGGAAATAAACATTTTTACTTAGTAAAAGTAGGTAAAGATGTAAGTGTTATTGCGTATGACTGGATTATTGGGCTGTCCCCTGAAATCTTAGAGATAGAGTTTGCTCATGAAGAAGATTAAAAAAGCTTAATCGCGTAAAGTGCAAAAAAGCTAAAGCCTAGAAATAATAATGAAGAGATAAAGATAAGGGCTGTAATATCTTTTGGTCTACATCCATATAAAGAACCTAGATTTACATTAGTAACAGCTAGGGGCATAAAGATTTCTATTAAGATAATTCCTTTTATCATAGGCGACAGAGGGGTAAGCTGTAATAAAAAGAATGCAAGGATAGGTAAGAAGATAAACTTAATGCTATTAACATGAATCATAAGTTTCATATTTATGTGTTTAAGTCTTACACTATGAAGGTACATTCCTAAAATGATAAGTTGAAGTACGATACTCGCGTAAGCCCCCATCTTTAAAGCGGACATAATTTCTTTTGGAAGTTCAACCTGATAAAAGTTTAGACTTAAGGCAATGATGGCAAACCATAAAACAGGAAGTTTGAAAATATTTTTGATGGACTCCTTAATGGAAAAATTTCCACGTGAGTAAAAGTAAACCCCAAAGGTATAAACTATAAAGATATTGATGAGGTTGATTAAGGTAGTAAAAGGGATGCTCTCAGGCCCAAAGATAGCAATACCTAAAGGAATCCCAAGGTTTCCTGTATTTCCTATAAGGGCAGCAATACTAGCAATAGAACGTTCTTTATCATCTTCAAAAAGTTGTTTAGCAAGAAAATAAGTAAGGACTAAGGCAATGGAAATGATACCTGCATAAATCAGGGGTGCTAGTAAAAGCTCTGTGTCTATAGGTCTTTGAAGAAGTCCCCAAAAGGTTAAAAAGACTTGTAGAAAATACACAGACAAAAGGTTAAATGATTTTACATCAAGCTTTTTTTTAAAGATATGTTTGGCTGAATAACCCACTAAGATAAAAACGTAAATTGATAAAATTGCTAAAAAAATACTACCCAAATATGACACCTATGAAACTTTTTTTGTATATTAACAAAACTATAGTAAGATAAAGACTATGAATAATAACTTTTCGCGAAAACTTGCCTCATTCTCATTTTTATTTCTAGCCATTGGTTTTATTGCTCTGACCTTTTTTAATACTTATGAGCCTACTCGACATTTAACAACAACACTTTTTTTAGTCTTAACAGTAGTTTTATATTATCCCCTTAGACTCATCATTACCAACAAAAAATTATCAATGACCTACAGTGCGCTTATTAAAGACCCGGACGCTTCAAGACTCATCATGTTTTATATAAAACTCCCTGTCTTTCTTATAGGGGCACCCTTGCTCGTAGGGGGCTTCTTTTTGCTCTTTGTAAAAGCTTCTGTCTTCTTTTCTATGAATGCACGCTTACTAATTTTAGCCTTAGGGGCCTTTGTCTCCATATTTATATTTTGGACATTTTTGGGGAATAAGCTGATAGAAAGTAGAGATAGTATTGCTGAACTTTATGCAAAAAACAGAATAGATCAAAAGCTAGGTTATCACCTCTTACTGTTTGTGACTTTTTTCTCTGTGACAACGGACTTAATAGAATCTTTTACTATCACCTTATTGTTTTCATTTTTAATTTTTGATATCTTGTTTGCCCTGCGAAATAAAAGTAATTTACGCCGACTTCTTATTGAAAATGCTCTCTTTCTTGTCTTTAAATTTCTAGTCTTTAGCTTAATCGTACTCTTGTCATATAAATACGCTAGACCCATTCTCCAAGAAGAAGTTCAGCACTTTATCTTATGGATAGATCCAAGCTTAGGTGTTATTTCTGTTTATCTATTTTTGTATGCTATCTCAGGGGTGGGAAATTATGTGCAGTTAAATCTTTTAATCTCGTATATCTTTAAAAAACCAAGGACGCAGTTTGCAGTAGTATGGACGATGATGGCGCTTTTGTATATGGGTTTAACCGCCATACACCTGAAGTATGACCACTTTAATAAGATGAAGGTTAAGATTGAAAAATATCAGAGAGGCTTAAAGGTCTAAGCCTTATCTTTTTTAATAACCTCATAAGCCTCATTAATCTTTTGAGTTTTTTGCATCGCGTCTTCTATATAATGTTCATCTGCGCCTTGGGCTTGAATAATATCAGGATGATATTTTTTCACTAATGCTCTGTATTTTTTCTTAATAGTTTTTAAATCATCTTCTTTACTAGCACCTATAATCTTATATGCCTCAGCTAAAGAACTATGAGTTTGAACACCTGAAAAGCTTGATTGAAAGTGATTCATCATAGCTTCAAACTCAGCTCCTGAAAAATGTAAAAAAGCTGCGATTTTAGTAAGAAGGTTTTCTTCTGCTGCGGTTACCTTCCCATCAACAAAGGCAATATTAATTAAAAAGCTCATCATCATCTGACGTTTTGCCTTATCTCTATGGATAAGTACATAAAGTTTTGAAACAACAGAGTCGACATTTCTAGGTTTTTGTTTTTCTTGGGAGAAAATCTCTTTCAAATAGGCTTTTACTTTTTCAGGTTCAGGAAATACTTTAGAAATATCATTAAACATATTTCCAATAAGTTCAGCTTCAAGTTCGTCAATACGCCCATCTGCCTTTGCAACCTTGGCGCAAAGGGCGGTAAATAGACCCAACTCACTTTCAGCAATAGCTTCTTTTGTGATACTCATATTCTTAAACTGAGCCTGAGTGTAATAGACTTGTTGAAAACGTTTATATGAATTGAATACTCTGTAGATAACGAAGAAAATAATTCCCCAAAAAATAATATTAAACATTTAATTTCCTTAAAATAGTTGTATGTAATAAGAATTATAATAGAATTTTACAGATAAATTGTAGGAATAATGTGTGATAAAAAAAATACTTCAAATTGACAAGGGCATTTTATACATGCTTTTTGCCTCTTCTTTGTTTGCTATTATGGGTGGATTTGCTAAAGAACTTTCTGTTTCAATGAGTTCTCTTGAAGTGGTCTTTTTTCGAAATGTCTTTGGTGTTTTTTTAATGGGCTTTATGGTCTTTAAAAATCCTATCAAACAAAAAGGTGGAAAGCCTTTTCTATTATTTTTTCGTGGGTTCATAGGTTTTGTAGCCCTTTTGGCATTTTTTTACAATATTGCCCATATCTCTTTAGCCGACGCAATGACCTTTGCTAAAACAGCCCCTATCTTTACGGCATTTTTCGCCTATGTGTTTTTAAAAGAAAAGATGAGTTCTTATGGATGGTTGGCCTTGTTTATAGGCTTTATAGGGATAGTATTGATTACACAACCTCAGGGTCTTACCTTTACAAAAACAGACTTACTTGGAATCTTTTCAGGCTTAGGTGCTGCCTTGGCCTATACTTCAGTAAGGGAATTAAAAAAGTTTTATGATACGAAATCTATCGTACTTTCTTTTATGATTACGGGAACACTTGGCCCCTTACTATTACTTCTTCTAACACCTTATGTTAGTACTGAAGGCTTAGACTTTTTGTTTGCTGAGTTTGTTGTCCCTCATGGAATGGATTGGTTTTATATTTCAGGCTTAGGTTTGTTCGCAACTATGGCGCAGATGTATATGACGAAGGCTTATGGTGAAACTAAGGCAGGAATTGTTGGTGCGGTTTCGTATTCAAATATTGTTTTTGCAATTGTTATTGGATTAATCCTTGGTGATAGTCTTCCTAATTTACTTACGAGTCTTGGGATAATGGCTATTTTTGTAGCTGGAATCTTAGTTGTAAAAAAATAAGATATAATCGCAGTATATAAAAGGATGCCTCATTAAAGAAAGTGAATAGTTTCACTTTCTTTAATGAGTGAAATTAATAATTAAGGATACAACTATGACTTTATTTGCAGGCCCCTGTGTTATTGAGAGTGAAGAAATTGTTATGAAGATTGCGGAGTCTTTAAAAACTTATCATGAAAATCCAGACATTGATTTTTATTTCAAGGCGAGCTTTGATAAGGCAAATAGAACTTCTTTAGAAAGTTTTAGAGGTCCGGGTCTTGAAGAAGGTATGCGTATCTTACAAAAGGTAAAAGACACCTTTGGATATAAAATCGTAACAGATGTTCATGAATCTGCTCAAGTTGAGGCTGTTGCTAAGGTTGTGGATGTGCTTCAAATCCCTGCTTTTTTATGTAGACAAACAGACCTTCTTGTAGCTGCAGCTAAAACAGACTGTATTATCAACATTAAAAAAGGTCAATTCCTAGCCCCTGCTGATATGCAATACCCTGTTTTAAAGGTACTAAACACTCGTGGATGTGAGGAAGCGACTTATGAAAACTCTTTAAAACATAAGGTTTTCTTGTGCGAGCGTGGTTCTACCTTTGGGTATGGAAATATTGTGGTTGATATGCGTTCTTTAGTTATTATGAAAAAGTTTGCACCTGTCATCTTTGATGCAACTCACTCCGTTCAGATGCCAGGCGCAGCAAACGGAAAAACAGGAGGAGACTCATCAATGGTTCCTTTTCTTGCAAAGGCAGCCGCAGCTGTTGGTGTTGATGGCTTCTTTTTTGAAACACATTTTGACCCAAGTATAGCCCTGTCCGATGGACCAAACATGGTAAAACTAGAAGAGCTAGAAAGCCTCGTTGTGAAGCTTCAGAAGATAAAAGAAGTTTCTTAGATATAATCACAAAACAAGAGGAGTCGGTCGCGGAGCGATGTTTCAGGCGAAGCCGAATCATTATAAAAAATAAGTTGTAAAACAAAATAAAATTAAGGAAACATATGAACATAGTAGAAGGTAAATTACAAGTTCAAGTAGGCAAAAAAATTGCGATTATAAATGGTCGTTTTAACCACATCATTACAGACCGTCTTGTTGAAGGCGCTGAAGATGCTTATGTTAGACACGGTGGAAACACAGAAGACTTAGACCTTATCTTAGTACCAGGAGCTTTTGAAATTCCTTTAGCTCTTGAAAAAGCATTAGCTTCAGGTAAGTATGAGGCAGTATGTTGTTTAGGCGCGGTTATTCGTGGAGCGACACCTCATTTTGATTATATTTCTGCGGAAGCAACGAAGGGTGTGGCTTCGGTTGCACTTAAGTATGGAAAGCCTGTTGGCTTTGGTGTTCTAACCGTTGATACAATTGAGCAAGCTATTGAAAGAGCCGGTTCAAAGGCTGGTAACAAGGGCGCAGAAGCTATGATTACAGTGATTGAGATGTTAAATCTTTATACAGAGATTGATGTATAATGGCTACTAGACATCACGCAAGAATGGCTGTAGTTAGCCTTTTATATGCACACGATTTAGGGAATACAAAGATTACTGATTATTCAGATGAAATCTTAGAAGAGAAAAAAATTCGTAACAAGCAAAAAGAATTTGCAATGGACCTTTACCGAGGTGTTATGGATAATATTGAAAAAGTTGACGAAAGTATTATTTCAAATTTAACAGATTGGGACTTTGACCGTCTTGGTGCCATTGAAAGAGCAACACTTCGTCTTGGTGCTTATGAGATTTTATTTGGTGAACTTGATGTCCCTGTTATTATAAACGAAGCTATAGAAATTACTAAGGCCTTTGGAACAGAGCAGTCTCCTAAGTTTATAAATGGTGTTTTAGACGCTATTTCAAAGTCAAAGTAAACCTGTGAAGTTACTTTTCCTTTCTCTCATTTTTAGTTTTAGTCTTTTTGCCTCTAATGAATGTATCTCTTGTCATAAGGGTATAGAAGATATTCGTGATAGAAATTCTTTAATGATGCAAGAGATTTTAGTTGTGGCTGAAAATGCAGGGCACAAGGGAAATGACTGTATCGTTTGTCATGGGGGAAATCCGAAGACAAAAAACAAGGTTCGCGCACACGCTGGCACTGTAAAGTACTTTCTAAGCCATAAGGGTCCAAAAGAGTATTATCCAGCACCTGCAAGTCCGTGGATTAATGAACATACTTGTGGAATGTGTCATAAAGAACAAGTTGGCGCTCAAGCTAACTCTTTAATGCAAACCGAACAAGGTAAGATTCAAGGAACACTTTGGGGATTTGGTGGGAAGAACGGATATAAACATGATATCGGTACGTATTCAACTAAAAACCCTACAGACCCACATAAACGTTTAGGCACAGACGCCTATAGAAAATATATGGAAGAACTTTCGGATAAAGAACCTAATGTCTTTCCTAAAGAAATGAAAATGCTTCCTGCAGCCCCTACGGCTGAAGAAGTTGAAAAAGACCCAACTCTAGCGGTTTATACCTACCTTCGTCAAGATTGTCTTCGTTGTCATACGGGGTCAAAGGGTAGACAAAAACGTGGAGATTTTAGAGGAATAGGTTGTGCATCATGTCATATCCCTTATTCAAATGCTGGTCTTTATGAAGGTGCTGATAAATCTATCTCTAAAAAGCCGGGACACTTGCTTGTGCACTCTATCCAATCTTCTCGTGATGTTAAGGTAAAGGTACATGAGGTTGAATATTCAGGTGTTCCTGTTGAAACATGTACCACCTGTCATAACCGTGGCAAGCGTATTGGAGTTTCGTATCAAGGTTTGATGGAAACGGCTTATAATGCAACATGGGACGAAGAAGGAAACGGGCAACCAAAACTTCATACCAAACGTTACTTACATATGAAGTCAGATATACATTACCAAAAAGGGATGTTATGTCAGGATTGTCATACTTCTAACGAACTTCATGGAGATGGTTTTTTATCGGGGACTACCCTTGCACCCGTTGAGATAGAATGTCAAGATTGTCATGGAACAACCAAGGCTTATCCTTGGGAACTTCCTTTGGGTTACTCAGACGAGTTTGCTGAGAAACATAAAGAAGGCAAGGCCCGTGGAACAACAATGACGATGGCGGAGTACCTTAAAAAAGGTATCGTTTATGAGGTTAAAGACGGCTACTTACTAAGTGCCCGTGGAAATCCTTTAACCAATGTTGTAAAAAATGGAAACCGTATTACTGTTCATTTAGCCTCAGGTAAGGATATAGAACTTATCCCATTAAAAGCACTTAAGGAAGAAAAAAAGCTTTCTCCTGCAGGTCTTGTTGCAATGGATGGTATTGCTGCTCATAATGATAAGTTAGAGTGTTATACCTGTCACGCGACATGGGCTCCTCAGTGTTATGGTTGTCATGTTAAGATTGATTATTCGCAAAAGAAGCAAAATGTGGATTGGCTTCAAGCCTCACATGACCATGATATTCATGGGGCAACGGGTGGGATGAGAAAGTCTTTGAAGAAGTACCTTGTTGATGGTAAGGTAACAGAAACACGTTCTTACCTACGTTGGGAAAATCCTCCGCTTTCTCAAAATGGAGAAGGGCGAATTACACCTACGGTTCCTGGTTGTCAAACCACTATTACCGTTATTGGAAAAGATGGAAAAGCACTTTTGCAAAATCATATTTTTAAGATACCAAATGTAGAAGGTGCGGGAGAAGAGGGTCAAAAAGCTATAGACATGGCGCCGATTCAACCTCATACTATTCAAAAAGAGTCACGTACCTGTGAATCTTGTCATACAAGTGATAAGGCCTTAGGTCTTGGTGTTGATGGGGCTAAGACAATGGGTAATCCTTCACAAACTACCATAGTTGATTTGATGACGGCAGATGGACGAGTTCTACCTCATGACGTAGATGAACAAATCCCAGCTATCCCTAACCTAGACCATGATTATTCACGTTTTGTGGATGAAAATGGAACCCAATTACAAACCGTTGGGCATCATTGGAAATTATCAGGTCCACTTAGTAAAGAACAAATGGACGCAGTAGACAGACGTGGTGTGTGTTTATCATGTCATATTAATATTCCTGAGGGTGATTTAGCTGTCTCAGCTATGGTACATGCCTCGCAAATGGTAGGTATTAAGATTGATAATGAAGTACATGGTTCTATCTTAAATAAGGTAGTTCGCTTAGGGGCTTGGATTCAAGTTCTTGCGGGACTGGTTATTTTATTTGTCTTATATAAATTATTTTTTGGTAGAAGAAAAAGAAAAGGAAGATGGTAATGAGAAGTTTTTTATTAGCACTTGGTCTTAGTGTTTCATTATTTGCAAATGATATTATTGTTAAAGAAAGCTCGTTTAATGTCACGGATACCATTAGTAATATTAAGAAGATTGTTGAGGCAAAGGGTTTTACTGTTTTTGCAGTGATTAATCATCAACAAAATGCTAGTAATGTTGGTATGTACTTGAATGAATCAAAGATTATTATCTTTGGAAATCCGAAGATTGGTACGCTTTTAATGCAAGAAGATATGCAAGTAGCACTTGACCTGCCTCTTCGTATCTTAGTTTACCTTGATGCTAATGATAAGGTAAAGATTGCCTATAGAGATGGAAAATGGATTAAAGACCATCACTTTTTGCAGTCAGAAAATCTTACAAACAAGGTAAACAAAGGCCTTAATAAGATAACAAACAAAGCAAGATTAAAGGTAAAATAATGGCAAGAATGACATCAGAAGAAGCCTTAGACCTTATCCATAATGCTGATTTGATTGAGCTTGGAAAAATGGCGAGTGCTCGAAAAAAAGAGTTACATCCTAAGGGTATAACCACCTTTGTTGTAGATAGAAACATTAACTATACCAATGTATGTTGGGTAGATTGTAAGTTTTGTGCCTTTTACAGACATGCTAAAGATGATGATGCGTATATCTTAACGAATGAGCAAATTGATGAGAAGATTGATGAACTTGTGGCCATTGGTGGAACTCAGATCTTGTTTCAAGGTGGGGTTCATCCTAAACTAAAGATTGAATTTTATGAGGATTTGGTAGGGCATATTCATGAAAAGTATCCTCATATCACTATTCATGCTTTTTCTGCCATTGAGTTAGACTATATTGCAAAGATTTCAAAGATACCCTTAAAAGAAGTGCTTCAAAGACTTAAAGATAAGGGGCTTTCTTCCATTCCTGGAGCAGGGGCTGAAATCCTTAGTGATAGAGTTAGAGATATTATTGCGCCTAAAAAGCATGATTCTCATGTGTGGATAGATGTCCATAGACAGGCCCATCAATTAGGTATTAAGTCAACCGCAACTATGATGTTTGGCTCGGTTGAAACAGATGAAGAAATAATTGAGCACTGGAATCTAGTGCGAAAGCTTCAAGATGAAACAGGTGGATTTAGAGCCTTTATTATGTGGTCATTTCAGTCAACTAACACCAAGTTAGGGGAAGAAATTCCTGATATAGATAAGCCATCATCTAACCGTTATTTAAGACTCTTAGCAGTGGCAAGACTATTTTTAGATAATGTGCCAAACATCCAAAGTTCTTGGGTGACTCAAGGGCCTTATATCGGTCAGATGGCACTTAAGTTTGGTGCCAATGACTTAGGCTCAACAATGATGGAAGAAAATGTGGTGAAGTCTGCTGGAGCAGGGTACAGAATGGCAAAAGAAGAGATGGTTCATCTTATTCAAGATATTGGCGAAACGGCTGCAATCAGAAATACAGCTTATGAAACATTGGAGACATTCGTTTAATGAAAAAAAAAGTTATTAAGTTCTTTCAGAACACACAGCCAATGAGCAAAAGCTCATCGACTTACGTTAACACTAGGCTTTCTTTGGCAGAAAGCCCATACACCCTTGGTGTATTTACTTCTTTAAAAAGAAGCTTATTTGGAATTATATTAATTTGTGAGGTTATTATGGGAAGTGAAGTTATTGAGTTAGATGTAAACGGTACAAAGGTACCAATGATTTTTGAAAGTGACAATAGATTACCTATTGTTTCTATGCAAATTGTTTTTCAAAACGGAGGTTCAATCTCTAATACGAAACATGCAGGTCTTGCAAGAGCAGTTGCTAAGATGTATGGAGAAGGAACTAAGGCGCTTGGTTCTAAAGGCTTTGCTGAAAAGCTTGATGCTAAGGCAATTCATATTTCTGCAAGTACGGGTTCAGAAACCTTTGTGTTTGAGCTTTCATGTTTAAAAGAACATATGGCAGAGGGTGTTCAAGCCTTAGGTGAACTTTTAAAAGATCCTAACCTAAGTGAAGATGCACTTGATCAAGTTAAGACGGTTACCCTTGGTGAGATTCAAAGAAAAAGCACAGACTTTGATTATGTAGCGGGTAAAACCCTTAAAGAATTAATGTTTAAAAACACGGTTTTAGCCCTTCCTTCTATTGGAACGACTAAGAGTGTTGGTGAATTGAAGATTGAAGATATTAAAAGCTTTATAAATGAGCATATCGTTAGTTCACGTGTTATTGTTGTTGCTGGTGGTGACTTAAGTACTGAAGAAGCTAATGCTAGTATTCAAAGTATTTTGAGCTCTTTAAAAGTGGGTCAAACAGCAGAACTTCCATACTTCAAGGTACATCCTAAAACACAAGAAGAGATTATTCGTAAGAAAACAGAGCAGGCTTATGTATATTTCGGCGCTCCTTTTGATATGAAAACAGGTGACGAAGATTATTATAAATCAAGAGTGGCTATCTTCATTCTTGGTTCATCTGGTTTTGGCTCACGCTTAATGGAAGAAATCCGTGTTAAAAAAGGGCTTGCATATTCAGCTTATGGACGTGTTTCTGTAAGTAAAAGTTCTTCATACTTTTCAGGTTATCTTCAAACCAAGCTTGAGACTCAAGATGAGGCTCAAAAGTCAGTTAATGAAGTGATTAAGATCTTTGTAGAGGATGGTGTGACTCAAGATGAATTAGACCAGGCTAAGAAGTTTCTTTTAGGTTCTGAACCTTTAAGAGTTGAGACACTTTCTCAAAGACTTGGACGTACGTTTATGGATTATTATAAGGGTGCACCTCTTAATAATTCTGAACTAGAACTTGATAAGATTGAAAAACTTGAACTTAAAGACCTAAACTTGTTTATTAAAAAGCATAAAGAGATACAAAACCTTACGTACGCCATCGTTACTCAATAAGTTTTATGGGCGTAAGTATAGAAGAAGATGACCTTCCTCGCTTTAAAAAAGTAGGCAGGTTCAATTGCATTGAACTTGCCTTACTCTTACCTAATACTTACGAAGATAGAACCCTTTATACCTCGCCTAAATTAGGTGAGTCCCAAGTTCTTGATGTAGAAATCAAGTCCTTTTCTTCTTCTATAAAATTCAACAAACTACGCTTTTTTTGCTTTAATCTAAACTGCGAGATAGAAGCCGTTCTATTTCAACCCAAGCCTTATCACAGACATCAGTTTATAGTAGGGGAGAGAGTCTTTGTATATGGAAAGATTGAGCTAAACTTCAACAACTTACAAATGGTACAACCGCGTATTGTAAAAGACTCAGGGGGGATAGTCCCTAGCTATAAAACGCCTCTGCGTTTGGACATACTAAAAAGGCTCATTAAAAAGTATATTTCTCTTTCTAATTTAAAAGAAGAAGGTCTAAGTGAAGAGGTTGCTAAGTCCTTATACTCCTTACATTTTCCCTTAGAATTTCCTCCTCTTGAAGGAAGTGAAGCCTACGCAAAGAATCTACATTCTTTAAAGTTTGCAGAACTTTATAATCATCTAAAAATTTTATCCGGTAAAAAAGAGTCATATCCTGCTCTGAAGAGCTTTGAAGGTGAATATAAGACTTGGACCAAGACTTTGCCTTTTGAACTAACTGAGGACCAATTACGAGCCATTAAGAAGATACAAAAGGATATGTCAAAGGATGTGTCTGCCAAACGTATGATTGTTGGTGATGTAGGCTCAGGTAAGACCATGGTAATCCTTGCAAGTGCGTATATGGCAAAGAAGTATGGTGCTGTTTTAATGGCGCCCACAACCGTACTTGCTAATCAGCTCTTAGAAGAAGCACAAAAGTTCTTGCCTGATATGAAGGTTGGCTTAGTCACCAACAAAACAAGTAAAAAAGAAGACCTTAGTCAATATGACTTTTTAATAGGCACCCACGCGCTTTTATACAGAGATATAAAAAATAGAGCCTTAGTAATGATAGATGAGCAACACCGTTTTGGAACCGCCCAAAGAAATAAGTTATCTAAGATGATGGAGAACAAGACGAGGCGATCACAAAGGGATGTTTCAGGAAAAGCCGCATTAGAGGTTCAAGCAAGACCTCATTTCTTACAGTTTTCAGCCACCCCAATTCCAAGAACGCAGGCAATGATTAACTCTTCATTATTAGATGTATCCTTGATTATGCAAACCCCCTTTAAAAAAGATATAGATACAAAAGTTATCCATAAAAGTGACTTCCCTGAACTCCTTGAACATATTGAAGCTGAGTTAAAAGAAGACCATCAGGTCCTAATTGTGTACCCCTTGGTAGAACAAAGTGAGTTTATTGAATATCAAAGCATAGAAGAAGCAAGGGGCTTTTGGGAAGGTAAGTTTGAAAAAGTTTATGTAACACATGGAAAAGATAAGGAAAAAGAACAGGTATTAATAGACTTTAGAGAAAAAGGAAATATACTGTTAGCAACAACAGTAGTGGAAGTAGGGATATCTCTACCTGAGTTAACAACCGTTGTAATTGTAGGTGCAGAGCGTTTAGGTTTGTCTACCTTACATCAGCTGAGAGGTAGGGTGAGTCGAACGGGGCTAAAGGGTTATTGTTATCTTTATACCAATACAAAAAAATCACCGCGCCTAGAATCTTTTTCAAGAACAACAAGTGGTTTTGATATAGCAAGACTGGATTTAGAATATAGAAAATCAGGAGATTTACTCAGTGGAAATGAACAAAGTGGTCAAAGTTTTAAGTTTGTTGATATGGCTAATGATGAAGAGTTGATAGCTGAAGTACAGAAATGCTTAAAAGCTGAAGGTGTTTAATAAGAGTGGGCCACAGATTAAAGAGATTGAGCAGATTAAAAAATCAATTTAATCTGCTGTATCTGTGGAGAAAAAGTTCTTAATAAAGTCCGAAACGACCGTCTTTTCTTTTATATAAAACACGTGTTTTACCGTCTATATCATTAAAAATTTCAAACTGCTTTTCTGATTCTTTTAGGTTTTCTAAGATGTCTTGAACTTCTTGAGGCTTATAAAGCTCAAGCTCATGAGGAACAATCTCATCTTCAAGGGCTAGTCTTTCTTCACTCATGTTGATATCTTTAGAAGCTGCCTTAGCCTCATTTATGCCCTCTTTCTTATGATCGCGAATTCGTTCATGATGACGACGAAGTGCTTTTTGAGCACGGTTTGTCGCTACATCAATGGCCGCGTATAAGTCATCATCTCTTTGTTTAATAACAATGGTGTTCTTATGAGGAAGGTTAATAGTAAACTCTATACTAATCCCCTTACCCTTATGACCCTTCTTTTCTTCAGCTGAGGCGACAGCGCGCACAGAAATAATGTCTAGATTAAATTTACTTAATGAGTCAATGGAAGCTTCTATTTGTTGTTTAATGGAGTCTGTAAGTTCTACTTGACGTCCAACCATACTAATGTTCATAGGTATCCTTTTGTAACAAAAAATTGTAGATAGGTAATTATTATAACGAGAGAATTCTTAAGGTAGCTTGTAGATAAAAAGATAAAGAAGAAAAATAGTAAGGAAAAAACCTGTTAAAGGTTTCTCTAAAATTTGCTTATGGTTTCTGTAAGGTTCTTCTGTGATATGAAATTTGTTGATTAAGGTTCAAAGTGCCTTCTATGCTTGTAACATATACATCAATAAGCACTGTTCCATCAGACTCGGGTGCGATAACGCCTGGAGCAAAGTTAACCGCTGGAATATAATTTGTATTATTGGTAGTACAGGTTAAAGAAGCACCTACTAAACCTATATATCGTATTCTTGTGAAGATATTAAAGTAAGGATTTACTGATGGAAAGGTAGAAGTGACTGTTTGCACACAACTTGAGTTTACTACACCTACCGGATCTCTATCATGCGCAGAAATGGCTAAAAGAGCAAATTCAGTAGCGCTTTTAGCTAAGAGTTGAGCTTGTTCTTTAAAGTACATGTGTTCTGTTCTTTTAGTTGTTACAGCAGTAGTATTTAGCATTGTTGCCATGATACCTGCGATGATTACTAAAAAACCTATGGCCATAATCATAGCCATACCCGATCTCATAGTTGAACTAGAGTTTAAAAAATTGCTGTTTCTTGACATACTGCATACCCTCCATCTCCTGCACCTAGTGCATCATTATCACTTACACAAATTTGAATTTTAATTGTTTCACCAATAGCTTGAAAGGTGAAAGTATCTACATTTTGCAGTAATAAGACACTTGAACTGTTTGCATCATCATAAGCTTCGCCTTCCCATGGTTGATAATCATAATATAAGACTAAATCATCATTAACACCATCTCCATCCCCATCTTCAAGGGAAACTGCGTAGGCTGTCCACGCTAACTTATAGTTTTCATAGATGTCTGTTCCTGCAAAAGTAGAAAGGGGTAGAGGTAATGTTGCATCTGCTAATTGTGTAACTAAGCCTCCCCCTAATGAATTTATTCGGTGAGCAGCAGTAGTTGATTGAAAAAGTTCAGCATTTTCATCCCAGCCATAATCAGTAAGTGTATTACTGTTTTCACCAGTAAAAAAGATGGCAGAATTCGATATTCCTGTTCCTGCTGCCCCTGGACTAAGTGCCTGTATCGTTGTATTAACATTACCTGTATTAGTTCCTGGACTTTCAAGATAGTTTCGTGCTACACCTAAGGCTCCGGCATTATTAACATCAATAAAACCACTCCATGTTGGGTCTGTTGAAGCGGCTGTACCTAGCCAACCATCAATATCATAACCTATCCATTCCAGAACAGTTTCTCCACCGCCAGCTGATGCTAATCCGCTAAATCCACCAGCTGCACCATTTCGCGCAACGACTGAAGAACGGATTCTATATTGAAGTCGATTTGAAAGCTGACTTAGGGTCAGCTCAGTATCCGCAAGTATTTTATTATTGACGAAACTGGCGGTGGCTGTTTTGTAGGTTGTTAGAAGTATATTTGTTCCAAATTTAGCTAGTATTCCTATTACAACAATGACAAAAACTAATTCAATAAACGTAAAAGCATTTCTCATTAGTATCTCCTCTTGTAAAATTCTGCTTCACCAATATTTGAACTAAAGGAAGTTAGTACAACCAAGTTTCCATTTGCGGCAAGAGTGGTAACCGTCGTATCTGTGGCTGTCACGGTTACTTGTTTAATATTACTAGTGGCTCCTGGACTCGGTGCACCAAAGGCAAAAATGATATCTGTTGCGCCATAGGTACTGGCCGGTAAATCTGAGACATAGCTTACCGCTGTAGTTACTGTCCATGTCTTTTTATATGCGCTAGCTCCTGATCCAGCGGAAGCATTAATATCTACAGAATTACCATGAAAACTATTAATACTAACAGCTGGCGCGGCTCCAGCAATAGCCGTGGCTGCTCTTGGGTTTGAATTGGGTGTTAGTCTACGTCTTAATTGTTCAGGAAAGTGTCCCACCCTAAAGTCTGTTGTCCCAGCTCTTTCTAAGCCCGCTGGTGGTAAGGCTACTGTCTCAACAACCTGAGACATAGACATCAGTCCTCCTACCCCTGTTGGCGAACTTGTTGAATCCCATGGAAAAGTTAAGGTCTGAGAAACTTTGGTCATACTTAAGAGTATACCTTCTTGCATTAAACTAGCCTCTTGATTCGTTGCATCTTGCAGCATAATCATAGGAATTGTTAGCATAGAGATTCCAATGATAACAATTGCAAAGATAAGTTCTATCATTGAGAAAGCAGAACGCTTAAGGATATTTTTGTTATCCACTTTTACTTTATGTTTTACCATTGGATTCGCCTATTTGTATTGATTGCTGCATTAGAATCAACATTTGTTCCCCCGGTATTATCCTGACCTGCTACTCCACCAGTTTGATGAAATTCTAATTCAAAGGTGTTATAAGTAGCAGCATTATTATACCTTTCATAGATTAGCCAGTTTTGAGTGTTTAACTGGATAGTGCTTTTATATGGATAATCATTTCCACCATAGGTATATGATGCATTTAGTCCATTTGGATTTACGAAAAAGTTACTAAATTCACCATCATCCACGCCATTACGTGTTAGTGTAGTTGAAACATTTCCATCAAAAGCGGGAGTGTGTGGAATAAGGGCATACCAACGTACATCATCTGGGCTTAGTAGAGCGTTAGGTGAGATGAGAAGGTGGTTATTAATAACACAACCAGTAGCGCTATCACAATAAAATTCATAATTAGTAGGTACGGTTGCAACTGCTACTGATGAACGTTGACGAGGGGTGTGTACTCGTCCATATATATGGGTAACATTTTGGTCACTAATGACATTGCCTGTTGGATAGTGAGGTGTTTCAAGATCCGCAAGTGTATCACATTCAGTTAAGTCTGAACATCCTACTAAAAATATTTGATAATTTAATATAACTGGGTTGACAGCTTGGTCAGTTGTGCGTCCAAAATTACCATTAAGTTCTATTTCTGCTTCACCATTTAATGCTTGTAAGAAGTCATTAGCAGGATGAGTAACAGAGGCAATAGCGTCATTTCCACCTGCATTAGTATTTTCAATGTTATTTCTAAAGATAGTACCATTTTCATCTTTTTGTATTAATCGTGTAGAATATAAACTTGTAAGTGCGGGCGCGGGTGTTGCAGTTTGTATATCACTTACAATTGAAAGGTTTAAGTCATTAGACCAACAGTTTTGAACAAAGTTACTTAATGAGTTGTCATTGGCCCCTACTGCGCGTAATCTACCTTTATACCGAACGGCCATACTGTAATCATTTCCACCTAAAATATTATTATTATAAATATAATTATTAGTATTATTGATAGTAATATTTTGATCTATTTTTGCTCTTTGAAAGAGTACAGCAGTAAGATTGAATTGATAAGGACGAGAGGTCATTACATAATCAAAATAATCAATACCTGGACGATCTAGATTAGTATGTTCAGATGAAATATCACACCCAATATTGGTGCTATTAAGAACATCAGCAGCTAAAGGAACATAGCTTTCACCAGGAACACAATCATCTTGATTAAAATAAGCACCTACATGGTGATCTGGATCTTGATCTACCTTACTCCATGAACGATCTCTAATTTTAAATTCGTAACGTCCTACATTATCTGAAGCCGCTTGGTTATTTACACCCTCTCCATTTCCAATATATAGACCTATATATTTGTCATCTTCATCATTACAGTTTGTGGTAACATGCCCATTTGGTTTCCAAAAGTATGTAGCATTATGGTCATCTTCAACACCTGCTCCACCTGTAAAAGAGACAGTATATCCTTTAATAGCTTTTTCATCCGTATGGGAGGTCCCATTAATATCATAACGATAATTATATCCTGCCGAAATATTTCCTATTTCACTTACTAAGTTTTTAGTCTTAAGTGGATCAGTAGATTGATTATTGTCATAAATTTGAACAAAAAGACCTTCTGGACGTATGGTAAAATTATCACGGGAACAAATTCTACGAGTGTTTGAACCAAAAATACATTCTTGACATTTTTTAAACTGAGCTATACTTAAGCCTGCAGCACCTGAATTACCACAGGCATCTGATACTGTTGTAGCGGTGTGAGGTGTATTTGATCCACCAGCTGTAGTAGTCACAGGATTTTGACATGCAGGTCCATAAGTTTGAATTACATCTGAGAAGTTATTTATTTGTACAGTTCCTATTTGTGGGTTTGAAGTTCGTATTTCCCAATCAATGAGAGAATCGTTTCCATCATTAGCTACCGTCATTGAAACGCGTACAGAGACATTTTCTCTGGTTACAGCAAAAAAATCATCTAAATTAGCTATATCACCATCAAGTATTGCTTGTGCAAAGTCAACGGTTGTATAAGTGTTTCCATTATCTAGAATAGGAACCCAAATTCTTGGGGTTAATGATGCAGGGTCATAACAAGAATCATTTACATCATGTCCTTCTTTAATATCAATGAGATCTACAGCTACAATGGTTTGTATGCCTGATATAGGTTGGTTTGGGTCAGTAGCTGCATAAGTTGTAATATCTATACTGAAGGGTCTTCCTGCAACTTGGGTGAAAAGATTATATTTTCTATTTGCACCACTTGCATCGGCTGCGGCTCTTGCATTAGTGTCTTCAATATTAAAAATTCCCCATTGAGGTTGATAAGCAAAGTTTGAGCTAGTACATAATGGCACTTCATCTTTAAGTTCAAAATCTCTATAATCAATAGTAATTCCATTAGCTAATGATATACTAAAATCAACAGCCATATTTAAGGGAAGATTAATTGAAGATGTGTTTGGAATGATAGTGAATTCACTAAATACACGTTCCTGATTTCCTAAGGCACTTGCAACTAAGTATTTTGTATGATCTATACTTGAACTTATCTCAGTAGCTGGTATATAAGCTACTCCATTTGGTTCTGTTCGAGTGAGATTTCCATCATATTCAGCTTGGTTCCCTTCATTTAAACCAGTTACAGTTAGTATTAAATCATTAGCGAAGGAGTTTTCTTCCAAGTTTTTAACAAGGATTCTTACACGAATAGGATCGCCTCGATTTACATTTCCAACAATAGCTGGGGTTACGTTAACTGATCCATTATTATCTTCAGTAAAGAAACGATTGTTTTGATAATAGGAATAATCATAACAAAGCTTTGGTTGATATATTTCTGTGGTAAAGGCTACCATTGGAATATAAAGTTGATCTTGAGTCGATCTAAAGCGAAGTACAGTTGAACTTTGATTGTTGTCAAGCACGGGAGTTATAGTGCCTGATACATCATATTCTAAAGAAACAGAATCGATATCAACACCTAAGGCATTTTGCCAATTAGGAAGTCGGTCAGTATCAAAAACACCATAACGCTGAATAGTAGCATTTAAAAAATTTGAGCTAATTCCAACAGGATTAATGAGTAGCCTTTCATTACCATTACTGTCTTCTGCCGTAACATTATCACCATAAAAATCATCAGACTCACCGGCTAAAACATGAAATGTTGCATTTACATCACCTGTAGCTGGTGTCAAAAAGCCACTCATTGGTATACTTAGTGTTTCGCCACTTGAAAATTCATTAAAGCCTTCGTAAATAGCGATATTTGTAAAAGGAGCAGAACTATTTTTATAAACAATGGCTAAAGACCAGGCTGCAAAATTGTTTGAGTCATTTTCTCTTCCTTTTACATTTCCAACCCAGTATTCACCTGATTGGCTTACTAGGTTTGTAACTTCTGTGGCACAATAATATTCATTTGATTGACTACCATAATGTGTACATGAAATATCTTGATAAATGCCACTTGTAGTAGGTGTCATAAATTTAACCGCTCCAACATTTGCGAAAGATTCATCACTAATTCTACCCATCCAGTAAAGTTTAGCCCATATAACTTCATCTTCATCGTCTAGCGTTAATYTTGCCATTGTTGAATTTGTCGTTGTATTGGCTTCGGCTACAGATATTCCATAAGAGATGTTATTATCATAATCAGCAAGCCCTAGATACGCAGTATCTGGTCCATTCCTAAAATCATTGTTTTGACAACCATCATCGGTACCACTATCGGCACAACCATTAGTTGTTCCATCAGTCTTAAAAAATTCTTTAGTATCAGGATTAATACATTCTGTAGTACTGACAGTGTTATCCATAGCACAAAGAACTTGATTACCTATTTGTAATAAGCCCCCTCTGATATTGGCATTAACCAAGCCATCTACTAGAGTAGCTCCATCATTACGTTGAGCGGGAAGACAAATTTTCAAAAAAGCCTGCGCCCCTGAACCTATCCTAGTTGCAGGAAGAAAAGTTTCTGACGAATCATCACAATCAGTATAGTCTATGATGGCAAAGAGCTTACTAGGTGCCAGTACTAGCATAAATAGTAAAAAACTTAAAAAGTATTTCATAAGATGTCCTTTTTTCGGCACGCATCATTAGGGCTCGTAACAATGTGTGAGAAATGTGTTATCTAATTATAAACACAAACTTACTTCAATTAATGTTAAGAAAGAGATCTGAGTATTAGTTTTTTTTATTTTTAAGAAGCGGTTAGCTATGTGTTTACCGAGGGTTAACTAATGGTTTACGAAAGTGCCTTTGCTCTTTCATTTGCCTTAGTAATTGCATTGATACATCCATTTCTAACACCGGCTTCTTCCATCGCGCAATATCCAGCGGCTGTGGTTCCAGCGGGACTCATAACGGTGTCTTTTATGATTGCGGGATGTTGGTCTTGTATAAGCTCTGCAAATCCATCAAATAGACCTCTCATAATAGCCATGGCGTCAGGGCGTTTAAGACCTTCTTTAACTGCGCCATCTGTAAGGGCTTCTGCGATTAAGGCTAGGTAAGCAGGACCGCTTCCGGCTAAGGCTGTGGCTACATCTATTTCTTTTTCACTTCCTAACCAATGGGCTTTTCCAATGGCGCTAAAGAGCTCAATTGCCTCTTCTTGTAAGTTAGTCTCGCCTGTTAGCGTTGTCATTGACTTTTGAACAGAGGCCGCCATATTTGGCATAGCTCTTACATATCCAAGAGCAGAAATGCTTTTCTTTAAGTTTTCTAGTTTGGTACCTGCTAAGATAGAATATAGAGCTGAAGCTTGGCCCTGAAGTTGCGAAGCAACTTCTTCTAAATTTTGTGGTTTAACAGCAAAGATAAGTGTTTTACCCGAGATATCAAAGTCTTTTATAAGGCTTTTGGATATTTTCTTACCTAAGGACTTTTCAAAGTTTTCTAGATTTTGGAGATTTCTTCCTATAACTTCTATGGTGTACTTGTCTTTTAGACCCATAGCAATGGCTAAGGCCATATTTCCATTTCCAATAAAACTGATTGTCTTAGGCATTTTCCGCTTCACCTTGATTTAAAAAGTCACCAATGCATTCTGACATACCATGGTTTTGGGCTGCTTTTCCATCTAAAATAGTTTGAACCATGGTGTTTGTGTCTGTATTAAAGATTAAAGGGGCCAGAAAATTTATGGTTGATTTATTAAGGGGCTTATGTATAACAACAATATTAAAAATTAAAATATTTGAATTTTCATTTATTTCTAAAAGTGCAAGTACAGAATCAGGTATATCAATCTCATAAGGTTTTAGAACAAAAGGATTGATTAAAGTAAAAGATGGTTTATTATCATCTGTATCATTTTCTAGTTGCATGAAAATGTCGTCTATTTTTGTTAATTTCATCTGTTTAATAGACTCAAAACCCAAAAGTGGTAGTTTTAACTCAAATTGCATAATTGACCTTGCTCTTAGTATGCGGGTATTGTAGCACACAAATATAAAAATGCGCGCAGAAGGTGAGCTTATCCTTAAATAGGATGAATTGAATTCTAATTTAATCTACTCCTAACACCGACTTGGCTAAAATCATTTTTCTTAAGGATAATAATGAAATTAAAACTTTTTATACTGATATCTATATTTACTTTATTTTTTGCTGGATGTGCTAAAGATGTTTCCCAATACAACAAACCAGCAGCCTTTTGGTATGGAAAAATGGTTGACGCAGTAGCAAATGCCTCTTTAGAAAAAGCAGATGGATACTTTTCGTCTTTACAAAGTGAACATATTGGTTCTCCTTTATTAGAAGAAGCTACTATTATCATGGCCCAAGCTCATATGGAAGTTGGGGAGTACTTACTTGCGGAACACTTTTTAGATGAGTATATACGCCGTTTTGCGGGTGCGGACGAAAGGGAATTCGCCTCATACTTAAAAATGAGAGCAAAGTTTATGGCCCTTCCTAACCCTCGTCGAGATCAGACCTTGATTCATGACGCCTTAAAAGAAGGTGTTGCTTATAAAAAAAAGTATCCCCATTCAAACTATATGCCAGCAATTGATACGATGTTAGTGAAATTGTACCTAGCCCGAGCAAACCTTAATAAAACAATTTCGCTTTTATATGAACGTTTAGATAAGCCAGTAGCACAAGAATATTATGCGGGTAAAGAACCTGAAGCATGGATAAATTGGGAAGAGATTGAACCCCCTTCTACAGCATGGTACAGAGCTATGTATGAGGGAGATGGTACCTCAAGTTGGTATGCCCCTATACTTCCAGATTCACGTAGTGTTATTTCACAAGATTCTGAAGGTAATGTAAAAGAAACACGAGATCCACGTACAATGAAAAAAACAAATTAATACAGGAAAATTTATGCAACTTAGTCATTATAGCTCCTTCCCCTCTGATATTCCCATTATCGCGGAAGACGAACTTTTTTTATATCCTTTTATGATATCACCACTGTTTTTAAGTGATGAGAAAAACATTAAGGCTGCCGCCTTAGCAATTGAAAACAATTCTCTTGTTCTTGTTTGTCCAACAAAAACAGATGATGAAGGCTCACGTGAGTTTGATGGAATTTATAAGGCAGGAGTCATTGGCTCTATAATGAGAAAGGTTTCTTTACCTGATGGTCGTATTAAGGTTTTATTTCAAGGACTTGCAAGAGGTAAGATTATACAGGAGATTGGAAGTGACCCTATGGTTGCTAATGTTGATATTATAGAAAATAATATTGATAATGAACTGAAGATGGACGCAGTTCTTGAAATTGTAAGAGAAAAGGTTCGTACTCTTTCTCAAGTAAGCAATTATTTTCCACCTGATCTTTTACGCACTATTGAAGAAAATCATGAGCATGCTCGTATTGCTGACTTAGTTTCTTCTTCTATTAAGCTCAAAAAAGAACTTTCTTATGAGATATTTGTTGAAGAAAATCTTGAAAAGCGTTACTTAAAACTTATTGATGCTCTTACAGAAGAGATAGAAGCTAACAAGCTTCAAAAAGAGATTCGCTCAAAGGTACATAACCGTATTGAGAAGGTAAATAAAGAATACTTTTTAAAAGAGCAGTTAAAGCAGATTCAACGTGAACTAGGCTCAGATACTCAAAGAGAAGAAGAGATTGAAGAATACAGAGAAAAGCTAGAAAAGAAGAAAAAGTATATGGGAGAGGATTCTTATAAAGAAGTAAGTAAGCAACTTGAACGCTTTGCAAGAATGCATCCTGATTCTTCTGACGCAGGAATGATACAAACTTATATAGAATGGGTTCTTGAGGTTCCTTTTGGAGAGATCGCTAAAAAATCTCTTAAGATACAAGATGTGGAAGCGCAACTTGATAAGGACCACTTTTCACTTGAAAAGCCAAAAGAACGTATTGTTGAGTATTTCTCAGTAAAAGAACTTTTAGAACTTCGTGGTATCAAAGATAAAGAAGGGAGAGGGGCTATTTTATGTTTCGCGGGCCCTCCGGGTGTTGGTAAAACATCCTTAGCTAACTCAATTGCGAAGGCACTAAAGCGTCCTCTTGTTCGTATAGCCCTTGGTGGTCTTGAAGATGTAAATGAACTTCGTGGACACAGACGTACCTATGTTGGGGCAATGCCTGGCCGTATTGTTCAAGGTATTRTAGATGCYAAAAARATGAAYCCWGTYRTMGTTYTAGATGARATWGAYAARGTWKSMMGKTCWCAAAGAGGKGACCCTACWGCKGCWCTTTTAGARATACTWGAYCCTGAGCAAAATWMRGAGTTTAGAGATTATTATYTWAACTTTRATMTTGATYTKWSWMARGYTATYTTYATTGCWACKGCRAATGATGTWRGTCGTATWCCRRSRCCTYTWMGWGATAGAATGGARTTTATTWCTRTKASTTCATACACACCWCAAGAGAAGTTTGAGATTGCTAAGCGTTATCTTTTACCTCAAGAGATTAAGAAACATGGTCTGAAAAGTTCTGAAATATCTGTTTCTAAAACAGCTATGGAAGAAATAATTCATAAATATACAAGAGAAGCAGGGGTTCGTAACCTACGCAGACGTATGGCTGACCTTGTTCGTAAGTCAGCAAAAAAGATCTTAGAAAACCCAGACACAGGAAAGATTTCTATTTCCATGAAAAACTTAAAAAGCTTTCTAGATAAGACTGTTTTTGAAATTGATAAGACGGATGCCATTCCTAGAGTTGGTGTGGTAAATGGTCTTGCTTGGACGGCTGTTGGTGGGGATGTTTTAAAGATAGAAGCTATTCGCATTAAGGGTAAGGGTATGATGCAGGTGACAGGTAGCCTTGGTGAGGTTATGAAAGAATCTTCACGCATTGCTATGAGTGTCGTAAAGACATTAATTGATACAGGTTCACTTAAGATTGATAAAGATAATATCCCAACAAGTACAAAAGAACAAGAAGACAATGTAGAAGTTCCTGTTTCTGAAGTGTATAAGCGTTATGACTTACACATCCATGTTCCCGATGGTGCTACTCCAAAAGATGGACCATCCGCAGGTATCGCGATGGCCTCTGTAATGGCTTCTATCCTTTCAGGTAAGAAGATACGTTCAGATATCGCAATGACGGGTGAAATCTCTTTAACAGGTGATGTACTTCCTATTGGGGGACTCAGAGAAAAACTTATTGCTGCCCATAGAGCAGAAATGATAATTGTGTTAATACCAGCAAAAAATTATGAACGTGACTTAGATGATCTTCCAAAAGAAGTTCGTGAGGCCTTAGATATTAGAGGTGTTAAGAGAGTTGAAGAAGTACTTGAGATAGTTTTGGTATAAGGAAGTTTAGTAAGAAGTTACTTCTTACTAAGAAAGAAACTAAAGGATAATAACCTTTAGTTAGATATTTATTAAACGACTAATCTTTTCAGCTACCTGATCTTTACGAACAGGCTTCATTACAAAATCATTTGCACCACATTCAAGGGCTTCGGTACGTTTTGTTTCATCTGTTGTTAAAACAATAACAGGAATATGTTTTAAGCCTTCATCTGCGCGAACAACCTTTAACATCTCAATCCCACCCATAACAGGCATAATAATATCAAGTAAGATAAGACCAATATCATTTTGGCCTTTTAGGATGCCAATTGCGTCTGCCCCATTTTTTGCCTCAAGAACTTCCTCAATATGGGGAAGTTTCATAAGAATAGACTTAAGAAGTTTTAAATTGATGATATCATCATCAACGGCTAGTACTTTAATTTTATTCATTGTTTATCCTTAAATAAATTTTTCAAAGACAAGGCGTAACAGGTCTTTGTTGATTACATTTTTAATAATTTCATGCACATAATTCGCATCATTAGCATCTATCTCAAAGGCTGGGTCTACCATTAATACTAAGGCAGTATCCTCACCTTTTTCTTTAATTAATGAAGCAGTGTTTGCTACATCAACTCCTCTGGTCTCTTTATCAAAAAGTACTAATTTAAATTTCTTAGTTCTTAGTGCTTCACTTAAGGCATCAGAACCATCAACTAAGATAGAACTGTACCCTAAGTCATCAAGTAATGATTTGAATAAACGGTTTTCAAAAGAACTCTTCTTAGCCAGCAATATATCTGCGTCATATTGTGAAGTAAGAGGTAGCTCGGCTGCATCATCTGCGTAGATATCATCTTCAAGAGATATGTTTACTTCTGGAACACTTAGTGGTGCAAGATCTACTGCTACTTCACTTTCTTGTTCAATGTCTAGGCTCATATCATCTAAAGATAGATCCACGTTAAACTCATCATCTAAGTTTGTGTCTAAAATACTTTCTTCAATAACAGGTTCAGGTGCCTTCACTACAGCTACTGGCTCAACAGGAGTTACAGAAGGCATTTCTACTACTACTTCTTTTTTAGCAACTACGATTTCATTAGAAATAGCCTTGGTATCTACAATCTTATGGCCAATGAAATGGTTAAGTAAAGAGATAATCTCTGAACGTACGAGAGGTTTGGTTGTGTATTCATCCATACCTGCTCCCATAAAGCGTTCTCTATCACCCTTTAGTGCATTAGCCGTAAGTGCAATAATTGGTGTATGTTCAACCTTATAGTCTTCTTCATATTCTAAGATTTCTTGAGTGGCTTCAACCCCATCAAGAACTGGCATTTGAATATCCATAAAGATAACATCATATTGGTTGTTCTTACGTTTTTCAAAGGCTTCAAGACCATTATTAGCAAGGTCAACCTTAATACCAATATCTTCAAGTGTACGCTTAATAAGTTTTTGATTAATAAGATTGTCTTCAGCCACTAAGGCCCTAGCATCAAACTTAGATGTTTTCTCATCATACTTACGTTTTTGAATGGTTTTTGTTTTAGACTGATTAAACTCTTCAACATCATGGGACTCAAGGACACCACGAATCTTAGATGCTTGCATAGGCTCATACATAACCTTAAACACATTAAGATTAAGTGAATCAATTTTCTTCATGTAGTATGACTTCGTAATTAAAATCATATGTTCAGGATGTTTTACATACTCAAATAAGTCTTCTTCAGTTGTATAGTCATAATCTGTAAACATAAGGTCATAAGAGATCTTTTGCTCAAGTTTATTAAGGTCCTCAATGCTTTTAAAGCTTTGGTAAGACACACCATAAAAGTCAAGATACTCACGTAGGTTTGTTTCTTGAACCTTACGCTTAGAATCAGACTCAAGAATAACAGCATTAATATTTGAATACTGATTACGCATAGACTCATTAAGTGTTTCAATTTCTTCAAATTCAAGTTCGAAGAAGAAGGTTGTACCCTTACCTGGTTCTGACTCAAGCTCAAGATCACCACCCATAAGCTCGATGAAACGAGATGAAATGGTAAGACCAAGACCTGTTCCACCATACTTACGTGTAATAGAAGAATCGGCTTGAGAAAAGGCATCAAAGATCTTATCTTTTTGCTCTTTAGTAACACCAATACCTGAATCTTTTACGGAGAAGTGAACCCGTGTATGCCCGGCTATTTCACATTCTACCTTACGGATATCAACCGTAATAGACCCACCTGAGTTTGTAAACTTAACGGCATTAGAAAGAAGGTTAATAACAACTTCTTTAATCTTAGTGGGATCACCCTTAATTGGATTCTCCAGTTTTGGATCAATGAAACATGCAAGGTCAATATGCTTTTCAGAAGCACGTACTGCGTACACTTCAACTGCTGATTCAAATTCTTCACCTGCATTAAATACAATTTCTTCAATTTCAAGTTTATTAGACTCAATCTTAGAAAGGTCAAGAATATTATTGATAATTTCAAGAAGGTTTTCAGATGATTTTTCAATAATATCAACAAACTCTCTTTGTTCATCATGTAAGGCTGTATCTTTAAGAAGTTCCGTAAATCCAACAATACCGTTTAGAGGTGTACGAATTTCATGAGACATATTTGCAAGGAACATAGACTTCGCTTCAGAAGCCTCCATTGCAAAGTCCTTATCCTTACGTGTTTGATCAATAATCGTTTCAAGTAGTTGGTAGGCCTGAGCCGTACCCTTGGCCGTATCTAGATTGATATGAGAGGCGATTTCAGATGATGACATATCGTCACCCTCATGTGTATCTGTCGCAACTCTTTGAAGTACAGTTTCAAGGTTTTTGATATTTCTTGCGATATCGGTTGAAAGCAAGATACCAAAGATAGCTCCAAAGATTGCTAATGCCCAGATACCAATAGAGATAACAAGAATTTGCAGTTGTTCTTGTTTAAAGTTTTCAGATTCAGTATCCATTGATTCTAAAAGTAATTGTTCTGCTTCATCAATTAGATTAATTTTTTCAGAAAGCATAGTAAACCAGATACCGGCTTCAGTAGCATACAAACCATCATTAACAGCTTGCATGATTTCAGCACGTTCTAGTGTAATATCTTCAAATAACTCGGCATTATCTTCATCTTCAAAAAGCATGTCAAGTTTGTTTTTTAGTACTGGATTGATTAATGCATTATAGTTAATAGCATCAGCCTTACCAATAAGTGTTAACCAAACATTCAGTTCTTCTGAATCAAATCTTGTTGAACGTGCAAGTGCGTAGGTAATAAAGTCACGTTCTGAACCTGTAAACTCTTTTGCTTTCGCCAAGATTAGGTAAGAAGTTGCAATTGAAGTAATCTTTTCATCAAGTTGAAACTTACGAATTTCTTCAAGTTCTTTAATGATTAGCTTTTGTGCATTTCCATAGATATCGTAAAAGATTTCTTGAAACTCAACATTTTGGTTGTCAACTAAGGGACGAACCTCACGAATTGTGCTGTAGTTAGCTTCAATACTCTTAATACTCTTACATGCAAAACAAACACCTTCGCCTGTATGATTATGAAGTGATTGTGTTTCTTTTAAATGTTTAATGTATCCAGCTACTTTTTTATCAACAATAAGACGCTGACTTCTTAAAGACTGGGCTGTTGCTTCTGAACTGTTACCCATGTACATTACCGTCATACCACGTTCACGTGATATATCCCCGATAAGTTCATTTAGTTGTTTGTTTTCATTAAGTTTACTTTGAAGCTTAATAGCTGAATCATACCCCACATAGGAATCATACACATAAAAACTCGCAATTCCAATGAGCATGAAGATTGGGAAAAGACTGATCAGCCTTAGTCTGGCTTTAAGACCTATTTGCATTGTTTGCCACCTTATAATTGATCTGCATATGCTTGCACTTTGGCAATAGCAGTAGCAGTATTGTTAATATTTGTTTCACTTTGAAGTTCTTTAAGAACTTCTGAAATTTCATTTAAGCGAAGGTTATCACTCATTCCCTTAAGGAGAGTAGCTGTTAGGTTGATTTCTTTAATATCTTGAGAGTCCAAAGCATTTTTAAAATCAATTTGATGTGTATTGACCTGTTCTTTAAAATCTTGAACAAATTCATTTACAATATCAAGAGGTATTCCTAATTGATTTGCACTGGATTGGGGATCAAAATTTAAGACTGGTACTTCAACAGAAGAAGTGTCTTCTACTGTAGGAACCTCTTGTTCAGGTGCTCCTAATAAGTCATCATATAAATCATTTTCAAGAAGAGGGTCTTCAAGGCTTGGTGCAACAAGAGATTCTTCTGAGATATCAAGATCTGGTGAACCTAATAAATCATTATAAAGATCATCTTCTGAAGACTCTGGTGCACTAAAACTTTCTTGAATCAATTCTTCTGGTTCAGGAATACTTTGGGGTGAAGGGCTAGATAACAAGTCAGCATACAAATCATCATTTGCATGGGTGTGAACTTCTTCATCAATAAGCATTGGAGCATCATCAGGCTGCTTTATTTCTAGGTCATACCTGTCTTCTTCAATAGCTTCAGGAATTTCTTCTATAGGCACTTGAGCTGGAGGTATAGGAGCTAAAGGAGCAATTTCTTCTTGAACCTCTTTTCCTTCAAGCTTAGCTATAATTTTATAGAACTGGTCTAGGTTTGGTAGAATTTCTTCATTATCCTTAGACGTATTAACAACGCTAAGTACATCAAAGGCATCTTCTACACGAAGGTTTGCAGCCACTCCTTTTAACTTATGTGATAATATTTGTACATTATCATAATCCCCAGCATTAACTGAGGCATATAAGTCATCATTAAACTCATACGCTTGTTCAATAAAGTCACCGATAAATTCTTCAATTAAATCTACGGGCAAACCAAGCTCTCCTGCGGCGATATTTGGATCGTATTGATATGTTCCTGAAGCAACAAGCTCACTTAAGTGTTCACTTCCTTTGCTTGGATTTACATAATCGCCAAGCATTGGTGTCTCGTCTTTGATAGGCGTCTCTGGTTCATCAAAGCCAATATCTTCAGGTTTATTAAAGCTAGGCTCAGAAAAATCATCTTTCATTAAGTCTTCGCCAATATCTAAAGGCGCATTGAAATCAATATCACTAGGAGCACCAAATTCATTTTCAATTGGAGCGCCAAATTCATTTTCTGTATTTAAGAAATTATCTTCTTCAAGAACGGATAAATCCATATCCTGTGGTTCCGGAATATCAAGAGGGTCTGGTTCGCTTAACTCTTGGTTGAAGTCTGGCTCAAAACTAGGAAGTTCTGGCTCTACTTCTTTTTGTGGCTCTGGTTCAGAAAAACTTGGAAGGATATCTGGCTCATTCATTTGTATATCATCAAGTGAAATATCTAAGTCAGGAGTAAAGCTTTTTTGTACTGGTTCTGGACYTGGTATACTTGGCATTGGTGGGGGAGTAGCTCTAATCCCTCCTGCTGCATCTAAGTCTTTTGTTGCCTCAGCGTCAGCTGCACCTTTGAGGGCACGCAGGTTTCTAAGGATAATAGCGTAACCACTTTCATCAGCTGTAAAATGAAAAGGCGTAATATGTAAGGCACATGAATAATTCTTGCCCTTAGCATGGATAATAGCCTTTGACTCATCTGCTTCTGAATGCAGGATAAAATCTATCCATGAAAAGTTTTTAAAATTATGAATATATCCTGGTTTTTTTACAAATAAGTCAGCAAAGTCATGTGACTCGTTTTGTAATTCAGAGATATTTTGAAAATCTAAATTGCTTAAGTCATCTTCATCAATACCAATAAATTCTTTTCTTTGATTGTATAGTAACAATATCTCTCCCTTAGAGTTCTTTTTCTTTCATTATTTGATACATTTCTGAGGTCTCTTGGACATCTTTTCTTGAAGCTGCCTTACGTGCTGCTACATATCCAATGACTTTTCCATCATTGTCTTTTGATGGGAGGATTTCTGTTTCAACCCAATAGTACTGACCATCTTTACGAAGATTTTTAATAAGTCCATGCCATATTTGTCCAGCTTGAATAGTGCTCCAAACCTTAGAAAAAGCTTCTTTTGGCATATCAGGGTGACGAATAATATTATGGGGCTGACCTATAAGTTCTTCTCTTGTATATCCTGAAATTTCACAAAATTTTCTATTTGCATAAGTGATAACCCCTTTGAGGTCTGTCTCACTAATGATGACGCGCCCTTGAAAAAGGTATTCACTGTCTACTACTTCTACTTGTCCCATATAAAACCTTTTAAATTATAACGCTTCTTATGTAATGTTAGAGCATCTTTAAATCTCTAAAATAACTTTAGTTAAAGCTTTAAAGATGCTCCTAACTTTACATTTAAGCATAGCGGATTGAATAATATATCATATATTACGCAAAATATAACTTATTTATATAACTTCTTAATTGTTTGGGCGTCATTTTGTCCCACTATGAGGCAGATATCATCTATATCAGCATTTTCTAAGGCTTCAAAAGTTCCAAAATGATTGAGTAGTTTTTTTAACTTAGCAGGTCCTATTCCCTTTGTTTGTAAAAGTTTAGAAGCACTGTCTTGTTTTAGCTTTGTTTTTTTATGAAAGGTAATGGCGTATCTATGGGCCTCATCGCGGAGTCTTTGTACCCACTGTAAGCGCTTGTCACTTGTACTTAGGCTGAAACTTTCTTCAATGGTATGCAAGATATCTTTAGCCTTTCCCTTAGCCCTATGTGACTTCGCATCAATCTTTTCTTTTGAGATTGCTATAACATCTAAATTTATACCATTTGAATCCAGTATATTTTTGGCCAGTGACAAGAGAGTTGTGCCTCCATCAACAATCCATAAATCAGGTAGAGGGTTTTTATCAGCGCCTTGTATACGCCTTGTTAGGGTTTCTCTCATCTGAGCATACTCATCTAAACTCTTTAAATGATATTGTCTATAACCACTCTTATTAAACTTTCCATCTTCAAAGCAAACCATGCCTCCAACGGGGGCAGAGCCTTGCATGTGGGAATTATCAAAGATCTCTATACGCCTAGGTAAGATATCTAAATGACAAAGTTCTTGTAACTTTGTTTCTAAGTCTTCATAAAGGGGAGCATTTTCATAGCTGTAGTTGTTTAATAACTCTTGGGTGTTTTTGAGGGCAAGTTCACATAGCCTTGCCTTAGGCCCTTTTTGAGGAAGAAGAAGTTTCACGGAGCTAGAAAAACTTTCTTTAAGATAGTTCTTTATATCTTGCATCTCTTCAAAGTCATGTGCCACTATAATCTCTTTTGATGTTAAAGGCGAAAATTGGTAAAACTCTAAGATGACACGCTTATAAATCTCATCTCTATCATATCCATGATTAAGATAGATGAAGTTATGAGAAGTTGAGATGACTTTTCCCTGCCTCATAAACAAGCGAAGTACCACGGCCCTTGTCTCATTTGCATTGACTGCGAATAAATCAAGATCTTGGGTATTGGCCATATCCATTTGGGAGATAGTGGAGCTTTTAGAAATCTTTTCTATGGAGTCGCGTAGTACCATAGCCTCTTCAAAACGCATGTTTTCTGCAAGGAAGTGCATCTTTTTTTCAAGATCTCGGCAAAGTTTCTTTTTATCATTTATATAGTTTATCCCTTCTTCTATATATGGGAGATACTGAGCCGGGGTGATTTTCTTTTCACAAGGGGCAAGACATTTTTTAATCTGATAATATAAACATGATTTACCTGAGTTTAGACAAGACTTACTCTGAACTAAGGGCAAGAGTTCATACAAGGAGTTTAAAATATCCCTCGCGCCCATAGAAAAAGGCCCGAAGTAAGAAATGTTTTTATTATTTAAGACCTTTCTTGTAATTTCAAAACGGGGAAAGTTCTCTTCTTTATTGATATAGATATAGGGGTAGGTCTTATCATCTCTAAGCAAAATATTATATTTTGGACGTAGTTGCTTGATAAGAGAATTTTCTAATATTAAGGCGTCATGTTCATTTTCAACGATAATATAATGCATACTTGTTACTTCACCTAGCATTTTAACTATACGGGGGTTAAGTTTAGTATTTAAGGTGAAGTGAGGAGAAAATCGAAAATAAGATTTTACTCTATTTGAAAGATTCTTAGCCTTTCCTATGTATAAAAGTTTACCCTTATCATCAAAATAGTGATAAACACCTGCGTCGATGGGAAGGTTTTTTACTTGTTTAAAAAGAGCTTCGGGAAATTTTATCATTTAGTTTTTATTATATCTCTTATCTCTTCAAAAACCTTATGTAGCTTTTCATCTTCAATTTCATTATCGAAATTTGCCTGGGCTCTTTCTTCGTAGGGCTCATTAAGAGGCTCTATGACGCTGTATTTGATAGTTTTTTTATGTGAGACAAAGGCTCTGATATCATATATTTCAAAGTTTTTACAAGTTTGTGGAGGTATTTTTCTTAATGGTGCTTTTATAGAATTTATAATATTATCAAACTCTTGTTTTGCGCCAGGGTGATTTAGCGCAAAAAATACGATATTATGTCGAATATATCCGAACAATATAAACCTATGCAGTCTTGGGGGAAGAAGTTCTTTCACAGAGTTAATGCAAGCTTGATTGTTCAGTGGCACAAAAGCCGATTGAGAGCGAAGATGAGAAACAAGTTGTTTAGAATTTTTCATATCACTATTATAACAGTTTTGGTATTAAGTATAAATGGGTGTGGTTATAAAGGCCCTCCTTACTATCCTACAGATAAGGAAGCAGAGTAAAAAATGATTTATGATGTAGTTATTATTGGTGCAGGCGTTGCAGGCTTATCTGCAGCGATGAATTTACCAAAAAATAAAAAAGTTCTTATTATTAATAAAAATCATCCTTGGGAATGTAATACCTTTTATGCCCAAGGTGGAGTTGTGACCGCTAGAGATGACGCTGATGAAGCCTCTCTTATACAAGATACGATGGAAGCGGGCGCAGGTCTTTGTGACGAAGACGCGGTGCGAGTACTAAGCGAGCACAGTAGAGAAGTTGTGGGAGACTTAATAAAACGTGGTTTTACCTTTGATAAAAATGAGCAGGGTGAACTTCATTATACGAAAGAAGCGGCACACTCTGCCTTTCGCATTCTTCATGCAGGAGGGGACGCAACAGGAAGATATTTACACCATTTTTTACTTGAACAAAACCCTCATCCTATGCTTGAGGGTGCCCAAGTTACAGATCTTTTAATAGATGAAGGTCAGTGTTATGGGGTTTGTGTTAATTATAATGATGAGTTAAGACACATCTTAGCAAAAAGTGTGATTATTGCCTCTGGAGGGGTGGGTTCTTTATTTGCCTTCCATACAAATGCTTCTAAGATAAGTGGAGACTTACAAGGTATATGTTTAGAAAAGAAAATAGAACTTGAACGTATGGAAATGTTACAGTTTCATCCTACTGTGTATGTAAGCTCAACTGCTGCTCAAAAGCAATTGCTTACGGAAGCCTTAAGAGGTGAGGGCGCAACACTAGTGGGTGAAAACAATTATGCCTTTATGAAAGATTATGATGAGCGTATGGACCTTGCGCCTAGAGATATCGTTTCACGGGCTATTTTTGATTATAAACAGAAAACGGGAGAAGAAGTTTATCTTTCTTTTGATAATTTTGAAGTAGACTATTTTAATCAGCGTTTTCCAAATATTGCAGCAAATTTAAGAGGCATAGGTTATGATCTTCCAAAAGAGCGTGTGCCAATTTCTCCTGCCTTTCATTACGCTATTGGTGGTATCAAGACAAACCTAGATGGAGAAATTAAAGGTGTAGAAAACCTTTACGCAGTTGGTGAAGTTGCCTCTACTCGGGTACATGGAGCAAATCGACTTGCAAGCAACTCTTTATTAGAAGGTCTGGTCTTTGCCTCACGAGCAGTTGACAAAATCAAAGGAAAGAGTGTTAGCTATGTAGCTAAAGAATTTCCTATAAGTACAGATTCTTTGCGTTGTGAGGATGATAAGCTTTATAAGGGTCAACTTCGCCGTATAATGTGGGACGATGTAGGGATAGTGAGAACGGAAAGAGGTCTTAAAGAAGCTTTAGCCTTTATAGAAGATACTTTACATAAGCCTATTGGAAGGTTTTTGAAGTTACGCTTGCTCACAGCAAAAGAGATTGTAAAGTCTGCTTTAAAGCGTAAAACCTCCGTTGGAGTACATTATATTAGTGAAATATCTAAAAAATAAAAATCAATAAAAAATACCTCTAAATATTGTGAATAACTTCATGGTTTTTAGAGTAAATTCAATAAAAAGGGATATCGAAATGAAGAAAATATTTATACTTTTCTTGCTTTTAGCAAGTTCAGTTTTTGCTGGAGGACCAGCAGGCCAGGTTGACTTAACCATGACATGGGTAGGTTTTGCGGGTTTAGCCATTTTTGTAATTGGTTATTATTTTGTAGCGATGGAAGAAAAATACCATCTTGATAAGGCTAAACCGGCCTTGTTTATGGGAACGTTTATTTTTATGCTAATCGCTCTGTATTATTCTATACATGATATGGATATGGACTTAGTACATGCTCAAGCGCAACATTTAATCTTAGAAATTGCAGAAATCTTTTTCTTCTTATTTGTGGCAATGACCTATATTGAGACAATGTTACATATGAATGTGTTTGAAAGTCTTAAGCACAACCTTGTTTCTAAGGGATATACCTATAGACAGCTTTTTTGGATCACAGGTTTCTTAGCCTTCTTTATCTCTCCAATCGCGGATAATCTTACTACAGCGCTTATTCTTTCAACGGTTTTAATTACTATTGAGCAAAAAAATAAGAAGTTTTTAGTTCCAGCAGCTATTAATGTTGTGGTTGCAGCAAATGCAGGTGGGGCTTGGTCTCCATTTGGTGATATTACGACACTTATGGCATGGACTTCAGGAAAGGGAGAATTTGTTGATTTCTTATTCTTATTCCCGGCCTCTGTTCTTGGCTATTTAGCAACCGCCTTTTTACTGTCTAAGGTTGTTCCAAACGAAAAACCTGATTTTGACGCAGAAGCAGAAAAAGCACCAGTGATGATGAAGGGTGCGGGTATGGTTATCGCCTTAGGCGTGTTTACTATCTTTTGTGCCGTTATGTCTCATCAAGTATTACACCTTCCAGCAATGTGGGGAATGATGTTTGGTCTTTCACTTCTTAAGCTTTATGCTTACAGACTTAAAAAGGTGCATAAAACACCTTTAAATATTTTTGAGTCAATGTCAAAAATTGAAAATAACACACTTCTATTTTTCTTTGGTATCTTAGCCGCTGTAGGCGCACTTTACTTCATCGGTTGGTTGGCCTTAGCCTCTGTTGTTTATAATCCAGATGTACTTGGACCAACTTGGTCAAACATTGGTGTAGGTTTCTTATCTGCGATTGTAGATAATGTACCTGTTATGTCAGCGGTTCTAAAAGCAAGCCCTGAAATGGGAATTGACCAGTGGATGTTGGTTACCTTAACGGCTGGTGTTGGTGGATCATTAATCTCTTTTGGTTCAGCTGCAGGTGTTGGCGTTATGGGTAAACTTCCGGGTATTTATACCTTTGGAGCACACATGAAATATTCATGGATGATTCTTGTTGGTTATATTATTTCTTGTAGTGTTTGGTATATTCAATATCAAGTATTAGGTTGGTATATCCCACATTCATAATTTACTAACTATCACTGTATATTAGGCTTTAAGCCTAATATACTTTCTTTTATTAAACTTACCCACTCTTAAACTACTTTATTGTAAACTTCTTATAATTATTTAAACCTCTTTATTAAAGGCACTTCCCATGAAAAATGTAAGTATTCTTGTTCTTGATTTTGGMTCYCARTAYWCYCAGYTMATMGCSCGYCGYATKCGWGARRATAAAATTTAYWGYRAAATYRTTCCTTACMATWYTTCAATTGAAGATATTAAGGCTAAAAATCCTCAAGGTATTATCCTTTCAGGTGGACCTTCATCGGTTTATAATAAAGATGCTTATGAGGTAGACCAAGGCGTTTATGAACTTGGTATTCCTGTTCTTGGTATTTGTTATGGTATGCAAAGAATTGCAGTAGATTTTGGCGGTTCAGTTATTAGATCTGATCATCACGAATATGGCAAGGCTGAATTAAAATTAGAAGTGAAATCTCCCTTATTTGATGATGTAGATGATGATGGAATTGTATGGATGTCTCACTCTGATAAGGTTGATAAGCTTCCTGAAGGTTTCTCTCCTATCGCTACTTCCGCTAACTCTCCTTTTGCGGCCATAGCTAATGAAGAAAAGCGTGTATACGCTATGCAGTTTCACCCTGAGGTAAACCACTCTCAAGAGGGTTATCTAATGCTTAGAAACTTCGCAAGAAAGATTTGTGGCATTACTGAAAAATGGAAGATGGAACACTTCTTAAAAGAGCAAATTGCTAAGATTCGTGAAACCGTTGGGGATGGAAAAGTTCTTTGTGGTCTTTCAGGTGGTGTTGATAGCTCTGTTGTTGCTGCCATGTTATATGAAGCAATTGGAGATCAGTTAATCCCCGTATTTGTAGATAATGGTCTTTTACGTAAGGGCGAGCGAGAACAGGTTCAAGAAGTTTTTAAAATCAATTTAAAAGCACCCCTTATTACCGTTGACGCGGTAGATAACTTTTTAGGTAAACTAGAAGGTATTTCAGACCCTGAACAAAAGCGTAAAATCATTGGTCATACTTTCATTGAAGAGTTTGAAAAAGAAGCGAAAAAACATGATGGAATCAAATTTTTGGCTCAAGGTACACTGTACCCTGATGTTATTGAGTCTATCTCTGTAAATGGTCCTTCTGAGGTTATTAAGTCACACCATAATGTTGGTGGACTTCCTGATTGGATGGACTTTACATTAATTGAACCTTTAAGAGAATTATTTAAAGATGAGGTTCGTAAAATTGGTTTAGAGTTAGGTCTTCCAGAAGGTATGATTAACCGTCATCCGTTCCCTGGACCGGGTCTAGCAATTCGTATCATGGGAGATGTTAATGTTCCTGATTTAACAATTCTTAGAGAGGCTGATGTTATCTTACTTGAAGAACTTAAGGCAAGTGGATACTACGCTAAGACATGGCAGGCCTTTGCAGTACTTTTAAATGTTAAGTCAGTTGGTGTTATGGGTGATAATAGAACCTATGATAATACGATTTGTGTACGTGTAGTTGAAGCAGTTGATGGTATGACAGCGACCTTTGCTAGGCTTCCTCATGATTTACTTGAACAAATTTCTAGACGTATTATTAACGAAGTTGATGGAATTAACCGCGTAGTCTATGACATAAGTTCAAAGCCGCCTGCAACGATTGAATGGGAGTAGTCTGTGCCTAAGCACAGCTCCATTTACCTTTTTTCAAAAACCTCTTATCCTGATGTAAACCATATTCCAATTTTAGTTCCTACTTATTTACAGCCTTCTATAGATTTTTCTTCTTATGATTATATTATTGCTACTTCTAAGGAAACCCTGACTGCCTTAGATAAGATTGGAAATTGGAAAGACTTGCCTGTTTTAGCTATTTCTGAGGCTACTGCAGACTTCGTTAGGCAAGAAGGGGGGACGCTTTTAGATATTGCGCAAGGGTATGGCAAAAGTATTGTTTCTCTTGTGTGTGAAAAGTACACAAAATTAAAAGCCTTACACCCTCATGCTAAGGTTATTGCTTATGATATTGAAGGTGAATTACACAAGTCTGGTGCTCAGATTGACTCTTTTATTGTGTATGAAACTTCTTGTTCAAAAGAAGAAAAAATCGAACTTCCATCTGACGCGATTTGTATTTTCACTTCTCCATCTTCAGTTAAATGCTTTGAAAATAAATATACATTTTTGCAAAGCTTTCAAATTGTTTGTATTGGTGAAACAACAGCCTCGGCTCTTCCTTCCTACCTTCCTTACGTTCTTTCTGAAATAACTTCAGTTCAAAGTACTATAGAGATGGCAAAAAGCCTTCAAAAATAACATTTTTTTAATCTTTTGTTTGTTATAATAATATTAGCCTGGGTGACGCGACTACTCGCATATCAGGGGGTTCTACATATATATCCGGTGGACGTCGTAATTGAGTTTGTGTGAAGCATTTTTGTTTGAGGCGAAAGCTTAGAATTTGCTACCAATATTTCTCTTTCGTTCTACCATTTTAGGCTTTGAGAACCATCGCCACACGCGGAACGCCCACTCGGGTTTTTAGATTTAAATCTAAAAATAAAATATATTGCATTAGTAATAACCATTGCACTCATGGAATTTAGAAAAAACTATCGCCATACTTAAGTATGACTCATGTTTGTTCTAAATCCCCTAAGAACAAGCCTTATCGCTACTACAGCACATTTTCTTCTTAGAATTAAATCGATCGAATATATAAATAATTGTTGGAGAACTATATGAATGTTATGATATTGGGTGCTGGTGGTAGAGAATATTCTATTGGTCGGGCTATGAAAGATGATGAAAATGTTGATAAGCTTTATTTTTGCCCAGGTAATGGAGCTACGCATAACTTAGGTGAAAATGTAGATATTAAAGACTATCATGAACTAGCGCAGTTTGCAAAAGATAATGATATTGAGTTTACTATAGTTGGTCCTGAAGCACCTCTTGTTGATGGTGTTGTCGATATTTTTAAGGCAGAGGGTTTAACTATTTTTGGACCATCTGCTCAAGCTGCACAACTTGAAGGCTCTAAGGTTTATATGAAAAACTTTTTAGCTAAGTATGATATTCCTACGGCAGCTTATATTGAAACAGACCATATTGAAACCGCCTTTAAATTTATTGATACGCTTGATGCGCCTATTGTTGTGAAGGCAGATGGCCTTTGTGGTGGTAAGGGTGTGATTATTGCGATGAGCAGGGATGAGGCTAAAAAAGCTACTTCTGAAATGCTTTCAGGTACTTCTTTTGGTGATGCAGGTCTTAAGATAATTATTGAAGAATTCCTTGATGGGTATGAGCTTTCTATGTTTGCTATTTGTGATGGAGATGACTTTGTTCTTCTTCAAGCAGCCCAAGACCATAAACGTTTATTAGATGGTGACAAGGGTCCAAATACGGGTGGAATGGGTGCTTACGCTCCAACACCACTTGTAGATGATGAATTATACGAGAAGGTCAAGGATAGGGTTATTCGTCCTACTCTTGCAGGTATGAAAAAAGAAGGAGCTCCTTTTGAGGGTGTTCTTTTTATAGGTATTATGGTCGTTAATGGGGAACCAATTACCTTAGAGTTTAATGTACGTTTTGGTGATCCTGAGTGTGAGATTTTAATGCCACTTATGAAAAGTTCTGTATTTGATCTTTTTTACAAGGCCGCAACGGGTAAGTTAAATGAATTAAATGTTGAGTTTTATGATAAATACGCAGTAGGTGTTGTGATGGCTTCTAAGGATTATCCTTATTCTTCATCTACGCCAGCGCAAATTATTGTGGATGAAATTCATCATGAAGAGATTGCTAATAACACACATATCTCTTACGCAGGGGTATCTCTTTTAGATGATACCTTATGTGCAACGGGTGGAAGAGTTTTAGTCTGTGTTGGTCTTGGTGATAGTATTAAACAAGCGAGAGATCGTGCCTATATGTTATGTGGTCAGGTTCATTTTGCAGGTAAAAAGATTCGCACAGATATAGCGTATCAGGCATTGCGTTAAGATATGAATGATGAGATTATAGAGTTTCTTGATAGAGAACAGTTAACATTAGCCCCTAAGTTAAAACGTTTATATGCCTTTATGATAGACGAATTGATATTGTCAGTTATTTGGTTAAGTATTATGTGGGATAAGTTTTCGGGTATAGAAACCACAGAAGCACAGATAGAACTGGTAAATTCTTTTCTTATTGAGTTTATGCTTTTAAAGCTAATTTATCATACCTTTTTTCTTATGCAATACGCAGCAAGCCCGGGTAAGATGATAATGAAAATTAGAGTTTTAGAGCTAAGGTCAGCTTCTTTTCCTTCTTTTTTTACAGCCCTTAATAGAGCCTTTTTCAGAGGCCTTAGTGAGGTTCTTTTTTACGCAGGTTTTATATGGGGACTTTTAGACCCAGCCTCACAAACATGGCATGATAAGACAGCAAGGACAATAGTTATTGATGTATAAATTTCTTCTTGTCTTTTTTATTACAAGTATTATTGTTTTTGCAGACTCAAAGGTAGAAATTTTTTCTGCCAATATAGATACAAATGGGTCTTACGTAAAAGCAAGCAAAGATGTAGTAGTTTTATATGATGGAATGTATATTTCTGCAGAGTCTGCTAGTTTTGATAGGGACGCGGGAATTATTGAACTTTATGGAGATGTGTCTGTATTAAAGGGCGCGGAGTATTATACTATGGGTGATTACCTTATGTTAAATACAAAAGAAGACACAAAATACTTTTCACCTTTCTTTTTTCAAGAATATAAGGATGAGTTGTGGATGAGTGCGCGTGTGGCTAAGGCCAGTGCAAAAGAGTATGAGTTAAAAACAGGGGTTGTTTCTTCATGTAACCCTCAAGACCCTGATTGGACAATCCGTTTTTCCAGTGGGTATTATGATAGTGAAGACCAATGGATGCAGATGTATAATGCACGCTTGTATGCAGGTGAAGTTCCTGTCTTTTATTTCCCTTATTTTGCTTATCCAACGGATACAACACGTCGTACGGGTTTACTTGTTCCAACCATAGGTCTCTCCGGCGATGAAGGGTTTATGTACCAACAATCTATTTACATTGCTGAATCACCGTATTGGGATTTGGAGTTTTTACCTCAGATACGTACCAGTAGGGGTGAGGGTTTATATACAAAGTTCCGTTTTGTAGATTCGCCTAATTCTAGAGGTTCTATTACAATTGGTGGGTTTAAAGAAAAAGTCTCTTATCAAAAAGAGTTTAATTTAAAAAACGATAAACATTATGGTGCTGAGTTTGATTATGAACACAGAGGCTTTTTATCTAACTGGTTTGACTGGGATATAAAAGGGGATTCTGGAATATTTTCTGATATTACTTACCTAAATGATGTTGAATATTCTAACTTAAAAGAAAATGATTCTTTAAATTATCAAACCACCTCTCAGATCACTTCAAAGGTTAATGTCTTTTTAAACCAAAGTGAAAACTATTATGGGATGTATGGAAAATACTTTATTGACTTAGAAAAAGACAGCAATGAAGATACTATTCAAAACCTACCAATCATCCAGTATCACCGTTATATAAACACATTATTTGAAGATCATTTTTTATATTCTTTTGATTATAGAGGAAATAATTATTATCGTGAAGGTGATAAAAGTTCTTTTCAAAATGAGTTAAAGGTTCCTTTAACCTTACAATTTCCTCTCATGAATGAGTTCTTAACCTTAAGTGTAAGTGAATATTTATATGGATCCCAAATAAGTTTTTATGGCACTGAAGAAGCTAATGCCTCTCAGGGGTATAACCCAGGAAATATTTTTCAAGATTATCAAGTCTTAGAATTAAATACAAACCTTGTAAAAGCTTTTGATTCTTTTACACACAGTCTTGGCTTTACTGTGAGTTACTTACATCCAGGCACAGAAAAAAGAAGTGGTTTTTATGCTGATTATGAAGAAGAATTTCGAAAACGACGTGAAGATGGATCTTCTTGTCTTATAGGCGAACCTTGTGAATATGATAATATAGACAGTTTTCTTGAACAAGCTTCTTTTGAAATGACGCAATTTATTTTTACAGATGAAGAAGGTGAAAAACTTTATCATCGTATTAGACAGCCTTTGATTTATGAAGAAGGATATGATAAGTATGGTGATTTAGAAAATGAACTTCGTTATTATTTTACCTCTGAGCTAAGTTATTATAATAATACCTTTTACAATTATGACCGAAATGTTATTTCAAAAACGCAAAATACAATAAGCTATAATGACAGCACTCTTAGGTTTAACATATCACATTTGTATGAAGACAAAGAGATTACAGAAACAAATTCAACAACCATTAGAACACGAACACGCTACGTTACTTCTAATATTCGTTATAACTACTCTCAAAGATGGCAGTATTATGCAGGTTATGCCTATGATATTGAAAACTCTTTGACTAAAAACAGGCATGTAGGCTTTGCCTTTAACAAGAGATGTTGGGGAATTGACTTAAAGTATGTAGAAAATATTCGCCCTACACTTGATGCAAACAATCAAGCCGCAGGTATTAAAGATCAGGTTATTTATCTAATGTTGAATTTACGTCCAATTGGTGGGTTTGAATTTCATTATAAGCAGTCAGAAAATGAATGAGATAATTAAAGTTCATATAAACGCTTATTTAGGGAGAAAAGTATGAAGTATTTATTAGGTTCAGTATTTTGAATCAGTATTATAAAGACAGAGACGACGCGGCAGTTCAGTTAATTGATGCCTTGCCAATAGAGCGCATTCGCGCAGAAAAATGGAAAATTATTGCGGTGTCTTCAGGAGGATTAAAAATAGCCTCGGCTATTGCTTCTAGAGCAGGTGTCGGTCTTGATATGCTTTTTTCCCAAGCCATTTATGCACCTGCTAATGCAGACTGTGAGCTTGGACGTGTAGGAGAGACAGAAGAGATTGTTGTGCATGAAGAGCTTGTAGATGCCTTTGATATACAGTATGATTACATTTATGGAGAGGCCCACAGAAAACATGAAGACAAGATTTTAGCCTCAGTTTATAAATTCAGAAAGGGAGAACAGTTTCCCAGTTTAAAAGATGAACATGTCTTGCTTGTTGATGATGGATGTGAGTCAGGACTTAAGTTAATGACAGGTATTAAAACAGCCATGAATATGGACGCAAAGGCTGTTTTTGTTGCCATCCCGGTTGCACCTAAGTCTGTGGCAGAGGCCCTTAATCAAATTGTCGATGAGTCATATATTGTACATGTGGTTAATGATTATGTAAAGACCTATTGTTATTATAAAGACTTTGAAGATATAAGCGATAACGAGATAGAAGAAATATTAGAAAAATTTGAGCAAATAAAGGAATAAATAAAATGAGTAAATGTATATTTGAAGTAAACAATCATATAGAAGAATATGAGTTTGATAAGGCCGCTAGACAAGCTAATGGGGCCGTGTGGCTAAAGGTTGGTGACACTGTTATCTTAGCAACGGTTACAATAGATAGAGAAACGGTGATTGAAGGCGACTTTCTTCCTTTAACCGTTCAGTATATTGAAAAAACTTACGCTGCTGGAAAAGTACCTGGAGGTTTTTTTAAAAGAGAAACTAAGCCTAGTGATTTTGAAACGCTTACTTCAAGACTAATTGACAGATCTTTACGTCCTGTCTTTCCAAAAGGTTTTGCTCATCCTGCTCAAATTACAATTATGGTGCTTTCAGTGGATAAAGAAGCTGATCTTCAGCGTCTTGCATTAAATGCTGCATCTGCGGCAATGTTACATTCAGACCTTCCTTTTAAAAATTCTGTGACAGGGGTTCGCTTAGGAAAAATTGATGGAAAAATAGAGATTAATCCTACAAACTCACAAATGCAAGACTCTACCTTAGACCTAATGATTGCAGGTTCAAAAGAAGACTTGTTAATGATTGAAATGCGTTCTCTTGGTGGGATAGAAACAGAAATTATTCCTGCTGTTATGATAGATCCTATGATTGATCCTTCTTTAGCTTCTGAAACAATTAACACGAAAATTTCTAATGCTATGGGTGAAGATGAACTTCTTGATGTTATCGGTATCGCTCAAGAGGCACTTGAAGTGGCAAATACTCAGTTTGAGGAGGCAATGATTCCTCTTGCTAAAACGAGTGAAGAAGTTGTATATATTAAAGAAGTGTCAAATGAAGAAATTTATTCTCATGTCGAGGCTAATTATGCTGACAAGATTAAAGAAGCTATTTCTAAAATGGCTAAGAGCGAGAGAAACTCATCTCTTAAGCACATAGCAAAAGAGATTGCCTCTTCTGATATTTCTACTTCAAATGATTGGCATTATGATCAAATTAAACACGCAGTAGTTTCGTTTAAACGTAAGTGTGTGAGAGATCAGATTATTAATGAAGGTGCACGCGCGGATGGCCGTTCTCTTACTGAGGTTCGTCCTATCTCTATAGAAACAAACATACTTCCAAGTGCTCATGCTTCTTGTTTATTTACAAGAGGTCAAACACAGGCTCTTGTTGTGCTTACTGTTGGTGGAAATAAAGATTCTCAAATGTTTGAAAGCCTAACAACAGAGGGAACTCAAAATGAGACCTTTATGTTACATTACAACTTTCCTGGATTTTCAGTAGGTGAAGCAAACCCTATTGGTGCGCCAAAACGTAGAGAATTAGGTCATGGTAATCTAGGTAAACGTGCACTTGCTCCTGCCCTTGACTCTCAAGGCAGAACCATGCGTTTAGTTTCAGAGATTTTAGAATCAAACGGTTCATCTTCTATGGCTACAGTATGTGGTGGTTATTTAGCCCTTAGAGCGGCTGAGGTAAACATGAGTGAACCTATTGCTGGTATTGCTATGGGTCTTGTTACTGAAGGTGATAAGCATGCCGTTTTAACAGATATCAATGGTCTTGAAGACCATGATGGAGATATGGACTTTAAGGT
>NVXJ01000046.1 GCA_002733885.1 Arcobacter sp.
CTTTTTGGTCCCAGCGACATCACCAATAAAGACGTCACCAGTACAAAACTTAAAACCTCGCTCCAACCCAAGACATTCTCCTATGATATAATGTAATGTGAATAAACTTAACCCGCGTCAAACTAGATAACATTAAGAAAAGTCAAATTGAAACCTCTCAATTCACCCTATGACTTGCTTTTCTTGATATGAATATAAACATTGAGTTGTTATTTGATAATGAAGCTAAAACAAGTGATATAGAATTAAATACTTTGATAGAAGAGGCTAAAGAGCGTTTTATTAATCCAAAAGACAAACAAATTGCTTTAGAAAAAATATGGGATGCTTTTGAACGTATCAAAACATACTTTTCTGCTGAAGGACTTAAAAAGAATCATTCAGCAAGTAAGTTAGTTGAAATCATCTCTGATAACTTTGATAAAGATTTTATGAATGATGAATTTAAAAAGCTTACCAATATTGGTAATTCTTATCGGATAAGACATCATGAAGTTGATAAAATTGAATTAACTCCAGAACACACTAATTACTTCTTTTTTAGAATGTTAACTTTAATTGATTTATGCTTGATTTTTTTAAATACAAAAGAAGTGGAAGAAACTAATGTATTTGCAATGATATAAAAGATAACAATTACGTGGAACGCAATAATTTACCGCGAGCGGAAAATTATCGCTCACGACGAACGTTATCCCTCAAAAGTTATAAATTGACAAAAGGCACACATAGTCCTATAATTTACATATGATTACATACAATTGGAATGCAGAAAAAAACCTTTTATTAAAAAAAGAAAGAAATCTTACTTTTGAACAAATCGTTTCACATATTGAGAGTGGAGATTTACTTGACGTGATAGAACATCCTAATAAAGATAAGTTTTCACATCAAAGAATATTAATAGTTCAAATTGAAGATTATGTTATTGCTGTTCCATTTGTAGAAAATACTAAAGAACGATTTTTAAAGACAATAATTCCAAGTCGTAAATTAACAAAACAATATTTAAAGGATTCAAAATGAAAAAAATTAATTTAAACGAAGAAGAGACTGAACTTCTTGATTCTATTGAATCTGGTGAATGGAATTCAGTTCAAAACCTGAAAGAGACAATCATTTCACATCAAGAGATTGCAAGAAACACTCTTAAAAAAGACAAAAGAGTAAATTTAAGAATGTCCTCTAAAGACCTTGAAGCAATCAAAACATTTGCAGTTGAAGAGGGCCTTCCTTATCAAACACTTATGTCTAGTGTATTACACAAGTTTATTACTGGTCGTTTGGTTGACAAACAGGTAGGATAACAAATTCGTGGAACGCAATAATTTACCCTAACGGGAAAATTATTGCTCACGATAGTCGTTAGAGGATAATCCAACTTAATGGAGTTACATGGAAAATAAAAAAGTTAAATGGTTGATATATACTGTACTTGTTGGATTAATTCCTATCCTATCAAGGATCCTTGTTTGGGGAGTAACGGAACCTGGTGTAGTAAGCCTAATTACCGCATCAGACTTTATCGCCTTTGGTTTAATCTTGCACATTTCAAACATTAATGAAATTGAACATTTAAGTGATGATGAAAAATCTTGGAAAACAATCCAAAATGGTACATCTATTGTGTTTATTGCGTTTTACAGTGTCTTATTTGCTTTAATAATGGTCAGCGAAGGAGTTCCTTCTTTTATAAATGCTGATATAATTAAAAAATGTACAATAGGTTTAGCTCTTATTTCTTTAACTATTAGCTTTTCTGTATTTCATAGAATTTCAAAAATAGCCATTACAGAAAGGTTGACTCAATGACATATATTATAGTTTCAATAACCATAATCATAGGATTAATTGGAATATCTACTGTTATTTGGTCATTAATTAATACAAGAAATAAATTTTATAAAGAATATAAGTCAAGGAAACGTAATAAATGATAAAAAGTTTTATATATTTAGACCAAGTGAAAATGTACTCATTGTCATCACAAATATTTGAAGGTATTACAGAATATGTTTTAAGTGAAAGTACTTCTAGCAACAATAAAAGCGAAAGCCAAAAAGGGCCAATAGGAAGTGGGAAAATACTTGCTGATGTAATTATCTCAAGTGATAAATCAACAGAAAAAAAGTTCTTTCATGATTATTCATTTACATTATTTGAAGCACATCTATTAGAGCAAGGGAAAATTTTAGACCTTACTCAATCAGCACTATCACTTGATGAGTTAAAAGCTTCTATTAATGATTTTTCTTTCATAAAAATAAAAGCTAAAGCAGTGTTTAATGATGTAAATAAAATAACAGAACTATTTTCTGAATTCAATACAATAGGTGAAGCTCTTGCTCACATGGGCGCTCATGAAAGAATTACTGAGCTTAATTCAGAATTAGCTTTATTAAAGTCTCAAACACCAGATAGAAACAAGAAGTCCTTACTTGAGGCTGAGCATAAAAAGTTAACAAATATAAAAGCCTTAGCAAAAGAAAATGGTCTTTATCAAGATCAAAAGCTTTTAGATAATCTTAGCCTATTAACAAAATATGGTTTTTCTGACCAATTTGAAATAGCCCAATCTAAAGGTGATGTTCTATTTACATCTTGTTTAAAAAGAGATCTTTTAAGAGAGAAAGAAGACCTTTTGGTGAAAAAATACTCTAGAAAAACCGAAAAAGATATTGTAGTATTTGGTATGATTTCACAAGCATTTTCTGGACATGAAACAGAAGTTGAAGAAAAAGAAGATTTTTCAAATATGAAGGAAGCGATATTGCATCTAGTAGACCATCTCACAAATATTGAAAATTCAATTTCAGGGAAACAGGATAATGAAGTAGTAATAGATCCTATTGCTGTTTATTTCGAAGTATAGTAAAACTTCTAACAAGTACGAGGAACGCAATATTTTACCCAAGGGCGGGTAAAATATCGCTCACGACGAACGTTAATTGAGTTGATATATATTGGCATGAGTATTTGTCATTTAACGTGTCTGTCCTTTTTCTAAAGAAACATTTTCTTCGCAAACCGCCACGGCTTGTTTTCGACCGCGGAAGAGGACCAGAAGCAAAGCGGACTTTAGAAAAAGCTCGTGAAATCCGCGGCTTAAAGCTCAACAGCTGTCGAGTTCCCTCACTCCAAATAAATTGAACCTAAAAACCTGAAACTCGCTTTGCTCAGACAGTCAGGTTTTGTAAACTCCGCTTCGCTGCTCTTAACGATTAAATTTCTATTCCGTTCGACTTTGCAGAGGCTCTGACACACTCAAGCAGTAACGCATTAAGTTATTCAGAAGCTAAGGTTTCTGTGATACTCCTCTCAAGCAATCACATCTTTTATTTAATTGATTAGAGATAAAAGCCTTAGCCCTTGCATAACTTAATGCATTCCCTTATCTACTTGTATTGAAACCCTACAGAACTAAGTGAAACTTGGTTTTACTCGTGAAGAGTAGCGAAGCGGAGTTTACAAAATGGCTATGCTTGAGCGCAGCGAGTTTGACATTTTTAGAGGAAAATAAAGTGGAATGAAGGTACCCAATAGCGATTGGGTTCGAAGCCGTTGAGAGAGCTTCTTTGCTTACTTTCATTCGCGGTCGAAGAAAACAAGCAAAGGCGGTCTCAGAGCGATATTTCTTTAGAAAGCAAGAGAGCATAATAATAAAACTGCTACTTAAATGAAAAGTTCAGATGATTAGAAAGCACCCTTGCAAAAATTCACTCTAAATTATTTGGATTAGATGAAAAAGATTTAGGGAAAGCATATTTTCAGTATCTAGCGCAATATAAAATTGCAATTATTATTTTTAATATCACACCCTATATTGCACTGAAAATTATTTCTTAAACTGCTAAGACCCTTGATAGCCCTTCTTTTAAGTATAAGTCCTATACAATGGGTACTATATGATTAACAAATCAAAATAAAGGAACTATTATGTCAAAAGGTAAAGACTCAAAAAAAGCTGTTAAAACAGAAGGTAAAAGCTTGAAAGAAAAGCGCGCAGACAAAAAAGCTAAAAAATCTCAAGGCTAAATCACTTGGGGAACTTTCCCCTCTCTTATTAATCATTTTTTACTTTTAATAAGAGCACAATTATTCCCCAACTTTATATCTAAAAACAATATCAAGGACAATTATGAAGACAATGACATGTAAACAACTTGGAGGAGCCTGTGATAAGGTTTTTAAGGCAGAGAGCTTTGATGAGATGGCGGAGTTAAGTAGAGCCCATGGAATGGCTATGTTTCAAGAAGGTGACGCGGCGCATATGGCCGTTATTCAAGAGATGATGGTACTTATGAATCAGCCTGATGAAATGGCTAAGTGGTTAGAAACTAAGAAGGCTGAATTTGCTGCCTTGGCTGATGATTAGAGCTTAGGTTCTTAACTCATCAAAAGAATAAGAAAGTTATTTCCCTCTTTAACTACTGAAAATGCGTGATTTTTACAAAAGTCACGTGTCATCTCTTTTGCCATAACAGTTGCTGTTTCAAAGGCTTCTTCCTCATTCTCAAAACTTTGCTCACTCTTTAACCTAGAACGTTTAAAACAGGTACATTCTTTTTCCATACTAATGGTAAACATGGAGGCTAAAAAACTCTCTTGTTTGATAAGAAAGAGACTTCTATTTTGTGCTCGTTAAAGCCAAGCTTGACTGCATCTTTTTCACCTTGAAGAAGTTGAACAAACTGGTCTTGAGACACAATGCTCATTCCTAGATCTCTTCCTGTAAGCTTTTGCATTTTGTCTTGGTTTTGATCAAAAAACTCTTTTGTTCTTTCATTTTTAACTAAGATAAAGTCAGCATTATTGTCTTTTGCCTGCATGAGAATATCACCTGCAATTTTAAAGCTAAAATTCTCATCACTTAAAATTGAATCACAAGCAAGATCTTCAGTAGCTGAGGGAATTTGTATGCTTACTGCTTTTGAATCACATATAAGAGACTCAAGAGCTGTTTCTTCTACACCATGATAAGCAGCTATATTAAAACCTGAAAAGTCTTGAGATACCTTAGTAAGTGTTGAAGTACTTGCCTCTTCAAACGAAGGAAGTACTTCTTTTTTAAAGAAAGAGTTTATTTTCTCTTGAACCCTACATCTTGGCTTGATATACTCTTTTGCCAAATAAATAAGTCTTTGGATTTTTCCTTCATCTATCTTACAGTCAAGTCTGTTTTCAATAGAAGTATGGAACCAAATTCCATTTTCAACACTCGTTAAAATATCAAGAATTTCATTTTTAAGTTCAAACTTCTTCTCAATCAATTCGGCTGCAATCACTAAAACATGATCCCCAATGTAGTCTCTGTTGTAATTTAATGTGTTAGAAGCGTAGTAAGTAAGTTCTGTGTTTTTTCTATACGCAATGTTTGTCTCAGCGTCCATATAAGCATCTAGTAGAGACATCTTTTCAATAAAGTCAGATCTGTCAATAAGAAGGTCTTTTTGCGCTCTAAATTCCGAGATAGAATCAATTTTAAGTTCATAACCAAATCTTTCAACCATATCTTTTACAAGTGCCGATGCATTTGTATAAAGATCATTTACCTTAAGATTCATGTTCTCATTAAAGCCAAAGGCTTCAATATCATTCATTTGGTTTAAAAGGTCGTTGATTGTGTCATTATCACTGTACTCAAGCGTATGCTTTTGATAATATGGAAGATAGTCTGTTTGAGCATTAAATCTAAACAGTTCAATAAAAATTTCGTTATTCACGGAGGGGCTCCTAAGGTACTAAAATTGGGATATTATAATATAAAAAGATCAAATACCCATGCCTTTTAAGCCCTAACACCAAGGCGGTAACCAAGGTGTGTAGAAAAGTTTTACCCTATGCTTGTAGAAGTTTACCTAGGGGTGTGTTACGGTCTTCTTTTTTATCTCCTTTTCCTAAATCAAAATCTATTTGAGAGATAGTACCGGCTATACCGTTTTCTTGAAGATATATACCTGAGGCACGTAACTCACCTAGTGTCTCATTTTGAGCGGTTTTATAAGTAAAGTCTGCCTCTGTCGCATTAAGATATATCGCGCCAATGCCAACTTCACCTAAGGCTAAGAGTTCTCTTTCCTCGCTCATACCACCATTCCAGATACGAAGCTTATCCCAAATCTTGTCATTCTCATCTATCCAGTTGTTATGGTCATCATCATACTGGGCTAGCTCCGCGAAGCCATTACCTAAAAGTGTTCCAAAGAGTTCTGAACCTTGGTTTATTTTTCCATCTTCATTTTTATCTAAGGCCAAGAAGCCTGAACCTTCTTTGAGATGAGAAATCTGGTCTTCTTCTCCATCATTATCCAAGTCAAAAGAAAAGCGTGTTTCACTAAGTTCTGGAAGTTCACCATTATAATTGATAACTAAGGGGTCAAATACCCTGCCCGTGTCAATACGATTTTCAACAACAAAGGAGCGAGACATAGAAAAATCAATATCAATGTTAATCTCTTGCGTATCGGTTTTAATGATACCAGTTGTTGAAAAAGAAAAGCTTTCACTTTCACTATAGCGCTCATATAAGCTTAGCCTTTGACTTGAGCGAACACGGGAGTTTTCAGCCATCTCTTCAATACTTGCAACCTGAGATTCAACGCGGTCTCGCAAACTCTGCATAAGCCCTTCCATAATCGAAAAAAGAGTGCGAGGTCTGTCATAACTATGGTCGCACTCACATTCATGAGAAACACCACCTAAGACCGCATTTCCTTTTATCTCATCTTGCTTTGCAAAGACTTCATCTGGTAAAAAACTTTCAAAGCTTGTTCTGGCACTTAGTAGCTCTTGTGTAAAGCTATAGTGAGACTCCATCTGTAATTCATAAGACTGTATCTTCATGATACGCCTTTGTAGGCACAAATTCTCATCCTTGATAAACCTAAGAAGCTACATTCCCTTACAGCCCCCGTTTAAAGATATAAGCAAATCTTATGCCCATTGAGATTAAGGATGAAGCAAATAAACTTAGATACAATTGCTAAAAATTAACAGGAATATATTTTGTCTATAGAAATAATCTCATGGAATGTAAACGGAATTCGCGCAGTTGGTAATAAAGATGCTTTAAAATGGATAGATGAAAGACAACCTGACATCATGTGTCTTCAAGAAATCAAAGCCTTAGAAGAACAAATACCTGAAGGTTTATTTGACTTAGAATACGCCAATAGAGCCGTTAACTCAGCTGATAAAAAAGGTTACTCAGGTACCTGTACTTGGTCCGCTATGGTTCCTGAATATACAGAAGTTCGTCATGACATTGATTTAGGAAAAGAAGGTCGTATTTTAGAACAAGACTTTGGCGACTTTGTACTTTTTAATGTCTATTTCCCTAATGGGCAAAAAAATGATGAACGTTTAGCGGTTAAGATGAAGTTTTATGATGACTTCTTAACATACTGTGATTCATTAAAAGAAAAGGGAAAGTCAATCGTAATTTGTGGTGATGTAAATACAGCCCACAAAGAAATAGACCTTAAAAACCCAAAGGCAAATTCTAAGACCTCAGGCTTTTTACCTATTGAGCGTGAGTGGATGGATAAGCTAGAAGAGCATGGTTATGTTGATACTTTTAGATATGTAAATGGCGATAAGGAAGAAGAATATTCTTGGTGGTCTTATCGTTCGGGTGCACGTGTTAAAAATGTCGGGTGGAGAATTGACTACTTTTTTATCTCTGATGATTTAGTGGAATGTTTGGAAGATGCCTTTATTTTACAAGATGTAATGGGGTCAGATCACTGTCCTGTAGGGATTAAGTTAGACATATAGATTACTATATAGTTTTTTATATAGTAATTCTTTTGTTTGTTTTAGAGTTGATGTATATTGGCATAAGAACTATTTATTTAACGTGTCCGTCCTTTTTCGACCGCGAAAGAGGACCAAAAAGCTCTCTCCGCGGGCTTCGAACTTGATAAGCTGTCAAGTACCCTCTCTCCAAATAAATTTTAGCTAAAAACCTGAAACTCGCTTTGCTCAAACAAACAGGTTTTCTTCACGCTAAACTTTATCTTCCGTTCGGTTCTGCAGATGCTCTGACACATCCAAGCGGTAACGCATTAAGTTATTCAGTAACTAAGGTTTCTGTGATACTCGTCATAAATAATTCTACTTTTTGTTTAATTGATTAGGGATAAGAGCCTTAGCTCTTACATAACTTGATGCGTTACCGCTTGAGTTCTTTCTCAACCCCTGCAAAACTGAATGGAAGTTCTTTTCTCTCGTAAAAAAAATGGCTTTGTCTGAACGAAGTGAGTTTGACATTTTTAGAGAGAAAAGAAGTGGAATGAAGGCACTCGGTAGCTACCGAGTTTGAAGCCGTTGAGGGAGTTTTCTTGCTTACTTCTTTTGCGGTCAAAAGAAGTGAGAGAGCATCATAAATATATTAATACTGAAATAAAAAGTTCAGATGAAAAACTAAACTACAAAAAAACTACTTAGCCTTTACTAAAGAAACATCACTTCGTGATTGCCACGGCTTGTTTTGGACGAAAAGGCTTAATAACATCCTCATTACATTCTAAAAATGGTCCTTCAATTAGATCGATACAATAAGGAACCGCAGGAAAAACAGCATCTAAACATTCGCGAATAGACTTAGGCTTACCTGGAAGGTTGATGATAAGTGACTTCCCACGTATCCCTGCAGTTTGACGCGATAAAATAGCCGTTGGAAAAATGAAGGTTCAAGCGGAAATTATTGCGAGAGATATCATTACCGATCTGATCAATAATACTCCAAAAGCCGCTCGAAAAGGCATGAATGCTGACGACATGATAAAGAACCTTAAAACGAAAGAGCTCATCGCGGTTATCGCATATCTCCAGCGCCTAGGAACAGATATCAAAAATGTAGCTCCAATAGAAGAAGCTCCAGAAGTCACAGTTGAGAACGATACACTAACGAAATAACACACGAAATTATGTTACGATACATTAAACACAATTTGACAGGAATAGATGGAGTGGATATCTATCCAATGATTTCGCTTCTATTATTTGTAATCTTTTTCCTTGTGATGTTCCTGTATGTCGCACGGATGAAAAAATCGAGAATTGAAGAACTCAGTGCTTTGCCACTTGAAGAGGATGTTGAACCAGAGCAAGAAATTGTTAAAACCAACTAGCATGAAAAATCGATTGAAATACCTAATCATCCTTGTGTTTTGGATTCACAATGGCAATGCTTTTGCTCAAGATGGTAAAAGCTTATTCAAAGCAAAATGTAACACATGTCACTCCTTGAAAAAAGATGGGATCGGTCCGAAATTGCAGGGTGCGAAGCAAAAATGGATTGATGCTGAAGAAGGTGAAATGATCTATGAGTGGGTGACGAACTCTGACCGCTT
>NVXJ01000020.1 GCA_002733885.1 Arcobacter sp.
AAATTCAAAGGTACTGATGTAGAACTTATCGGTACACAAATCAACGTAGGTGACAAAGCACCAGCAATTACAGTAGTAAACTCAGATGGTCTTGGTGACGTAACTGTAGGTGGAGCTTCAGGTAAGAAGCAACTTATTATTGTTGTTCCTTCATTAGACACAGGTGTTTGTGCTACTGAAACTCGTAACTTTAACGCTAAGGTAGCTTCATTAACTGATGTAGAGGTTACTATCGTTTCTCTTGACCTTCCATTTGCTGCAGGACGTTTTTGTTCAGCTGAAGGAATTGACAAGTTAACTGTTGCTTCTGATTTCCGTAACAAAGACTTCGCTAACGCTTATGGTGTTCTTCTTGGTGGATCTGTTCTTGCAGGTGTTACTTGTAGAGCAATCTTCGCAGTTGACGCTTCTGGTGTTGTCACTTACAAGGAAATCGTTCCTGAAATTACTGAAGAGCCTAACTACGACGCTGCAATTTCTGCTGTTAGCTAGACCCTTTTTCTAGAGCTTAGGCTCTAGAACCTCTTTTCTTTTCTTTAAACATCAACTTTATTTTTTTTATTAACTTTTAGTCTAAGAACTTGTGCTATCATATTCTCACTTTTTATTTGGGAGAATTAAATGTCTAAATTATTATCAGGTTTTTTATTAGCAGGTCTTATGGGCTTAAGTGCTCAAGCAGATTTACTTCGATTTGAAATGGGTGGGGGTATTTGGCAAAATGAATTAAGTGGAAGTATTGCTTCTTTAGATGCTGCAGGAACGCCCTTTGAAAATATTGATTCAAGTGTTTTAAATTATGATAAAGAAGATAAGGCTTATGTATGGATGTTTATTAAACATCCAATTCCTATACTCCCAAACTTACGTTTGGAATATGCTTCGGTTGATTTTTCAGGTGCTTCAACAGAAACCTTTATATATGAAGGAAATACATATTCTGCGAACACGAAAACAGATCTAACATTAGACCAATTTGATATTATTATGTACTATAATTTGTTAGACAATACAGCCTGGACCACTATTGATTTAGGGTTAGACCTTAAGATAGTAGAATCTAAGTTTAATGCTACAGATGGAGATGGATTACTTGAACCTATTAGCGAGAGCGAAACCCTTCCTATTCCTATGGCTTACGCACGTTTACGTTTTGAACTACCTTTAGATATAGGTATCGAAGGTATTGGTAAATATACTTCTTATAAAGATTCAAAGGTAATTGATTATCTAATTAAATTAGATTACACGTTAACAAATATTTTACCTATTGATATAGGTTTAGAAGCAGGCTATAGATTCCAAATGTTTGATATTGATGGAGAAGACTTTGATATAGATACTTCTGCTGATATTGAGATAGATGGCTTGTTTTTTGGTGCGGTTGTTCGTTTCTAAGACTTAGGCTTGTTTAAAGGAGAGCTTTCTCCTTTAAACCTTTCATCAACAACAATAACTTCATTTTCTAACCAAACTCCAAATTCTTCAAACACTTTCTTTTGAGCCAGTTGAATCAGCTCTAAGGCCTCATCAAAATTTCCCTTATCAAGATTTACTAAAAAGTTTGCATGTTTAGACGATAAAGCCATACCTCCAACTCTATAACCCTTAAGACCTACAGCTTCTATAAGTCTGCCTGCAGAGTCACCTTCTGGATTTTTAAAACAAGACCCAGCAGATGGTTCTAAGGGTTGGTTGTCACGCATTTTTTTAAACATCTCTAGATGTTCTTCATTAAAGCCCTTATGGATTTCAAAACGCGCTTCAAGGACAAGACCCTTGAAGTCTGTCCATCTATATCCATGAGGAATGTCTTTTTTAAGTAGAGTGCCATTTTCAGTTTCAATAGAGTGTAAATAATTAAAGATTTCATATTCTTTTAACCCGGCATTCATTTTAATCATACCCCCTAAATTACCGGGAAGTTTTGGGAGTAGTTCAAAGTGTCGTATGTCATGCTTTTTACAAAAGGATAATAGTTTTCCACCAGGGGTTGCTGCCCCTACACACAGTAGATTAGCCTCAATTTTTATATAATCAAATTTTTTTCCTAAGATCATAAGAGGGGGGTGAGAAGGACCTATAAGTACATTATTGCATTGACCAAGTATATAGGTGTTTTTAGGGTAGGTCTTGTCTTGGATAACAAAGACATTAGCGAGGGGGCCTACTTTTATAGAAGAGTGTTTAGAAAAGTCTATTTCTTTTATCAAGAAACAAACTCTGGAATCATATTAAAAACGCGAATGGTAAACTCTGTCATCATGTTTAACATCCAAGGCATAGTAACGATAATAACAATAACAACACCAATAATCTTTGGGATAAAAGACAGGGTCATTTCATTTATCTGGGTTGTGGCTTGAAAGATACTAACCGCAAGACCTAAAAACATACCAACAAGTAAGCCAGGTAAGGCCAAGGATAAGGCAATTTTAAAAGTTTCTACACCTAATGCAACAAGTTGTGAGTCCATTATTTATACCTTAGCCCTTTCTAAGTTCTGTATATTCACGTGGAAGTACAAAGTCTTCTGATTTAATAAGTTCATGATAGTATCCGTGTTTATAACCTAGTTCATATAGTTTATCAATTGCCTTATATTGTAGAGCTGAAAGTGAGATAGAATCGTCATTTGCATATAACTCTAGGTACTTGTCTAGGGTTTCACCTTCTATGCGTACCAGGTCTTTTTCAACAAGTATCTTACAAAGTTCTTCTTTTCTCTCTCTTGCAACTTCTACAGCCTTAGTTAATGTATCTTCATAGGCAAGGGCCTTAGTAAGAGGAAGGGAACGTCTTATCGCCATACCACCAAGGGGAAGAGGAAGACTCTTATCTTCACAAAGTTCTTGCCAAATATCCCACATCTCTCTTTCAACCTCAAGTTCATCTCCAAATGTTAAAATACTTTCATGTATCAAAACACCTGCATGAACTTGTCCGCTTCTTACAGCTTCTTCAATATCTAAAAAGTTCATATAAGTGATGCGTGCATCAGGATAGGCTATACGAAATAAGAGGGCATTTGTGGTGTACTTCCCACTAAGGGCAACCTTGAAATTACGCTTGAGTTTTTCACCCTTGCGCTTAATAAGTTTAGGTCCGTAACCTTCTCCAAAACTTACCGCTGTACGAAGCAGGGCATAATCATCTTTTATAAGAGGAAGAAGGGCAAAAGAGATAGCAGATATATCRTMANTSMMWKYYAWSRMWWMKAMATTMAGNTRTTWCTWYWYCMWKTSYAWTAWTAWSAMMCYMKWTATTTTCTTGTTTAACCCATCCAAATTTGATGGCGTAATACATAAAAATATCATCAGCGTCAGGGGAATGGGCAATTTTCATATGTGTCAAAAGGTATCCTAATATAAAATAAGAGGTCCACAGATTAGGCAGATTTAAGTGATTATTGAATCTGAAAAATCCGCTAAATCTGTGGATAAAAGCTCTTTTCTTTGAAATAAACAGCATAAAACAAAAATAACTTATGCAAATTATAAAACTTTCACTGATTTACAGCAAATATCAATTAGATTTTAACCAAAGAACGCTAAAATTACGCATTATTTTCTTTCATTAGGAAAAGTATTGCATTTTGCAATATTAAATGATAAATATATCAATTTGTCATATTATTAAGGTAATTATAAAAATATATGACAAAACAAGGAATACATAATGGATGCAAATAAACAAAAATCACTAGACATAGCACTAAAGCAAATTGATAAGGCTTTTGGAAAAGGTGCATTAATGCGTCTTGGAGACAAAGACTTTGAACCAATTGAAGCGATTAGTACAGGTTCTATTGGTCTTGACCTTGCCTTAGGGATTGGTGGTATTCCTAAGGGTCGTGTAATTGAGATTTATGGACCTGAAAGCTCAGGTAAGACAACATTGTCACTTCAGATTACTGCTGAATGTCAAAAGCAAGGTGGGGTATGTGCCTTTATTGATGCAGAACATGCTTTAGATGTTGGATATGCTAAAAACCTTGGGGTGGATGTAGACAACTTACTGGTATCTCAACCTGATTATGGTGAGCAAGCACTAGACATTGTTGAAACTATTGCACGTTCAGGAGCGGTAGACCTAATCGTAATCGATTCAGTTGCGGCACTTACTCCTAAGGTAGAACTAGAAGGCGAAATGTCAGACCAACAAGTAGGACTTCAAGCTCGTCTTATGTCTAAGGCCCTTCGTAAGCTTACGGCTGTTTTACATAAGATGAACTGTACGGTTATCTTTATTAACCAGATTCGTATGAAGATTGGTATGATGGGATACGGTTCACCTGAAACAACTACAGGTGGAAATGCCTTGAAGTTTTATGCGTCAATTCGTATAGACATTCGTCGTATCGCGACACTTAAGCAGGCAGAACAACCTATTGGTAACAGAACTAAGGCTAAGGTTGTTAAGAACAAGGTAGCTCCTCCGTTTAAGATAGCAGAGTTCGACATTATGTTTGGAGAAGGTATTTCTAAATTTGGAGAACTTGTAGATTATGGTGTTAAACTTGACATCATTGATAAGGCAGGCGCTTGGTTCTCTTATGAGGACAAGAAGCTTGGTCAAGGTAGAGAAAAAGTTAAGGAAGAGTTTAAAAATAATCCTGAACTAGCAGAAGAAATCGAGAGAAAAATTAAAGAAGCCATGGGTATCTCAGGGGTACAAGACATGGATAAAAATGAAATTAACGAGGCAGATAACGAATGATATTTATTGATAATGTAAGCGCAATGGAAGTAATGGATTCACGTGGTAATCCAACAGTAAAAGCATATGTAACACTAAGTGACGGAACAACCGCGGAAGCAATCGTTCCTTCAGGTGCAAGTACAGGTAAAAGAGAAGCTCTTGAACTTCGTGATGGTGGAGATCGCTACATGGGGAAGGGTGTTTTACAAGCCGTTGAAAATGTTAATTCAATATTATCTGATGTATTAATTGGCATGAGCCCTTTTAACCAAGCAGTTGTTGACGCGGCTATGAAAGAAGCAGATGGTACTGAAAACTATGGAAACTTAGGTGCTAACTCAGTACTTGGTGTTTCTATGGCAATTGCAAGAGCCGCTGCTCAATCACTTGGTATTCCTCTTTACCGTTACCTTGGTGGTGCAAATGCACTTACTATTCCTACTCCAATGCTAAACATTATCAATGGTGGTTCACACGCTGATAACTCAGTTGACTTCCAAGAATATATGATTGTTCCTTTAGGTTTTGAAGACTTTGCAGAAGGGTTACGCGCGAGTGCTGAAGTGTATCACAACCTAAAAGCTATTTTAAAAGCTAAGAAGCATAATACTGCTCTTGGTGATGAGGGTGGTTTTGCACCTGATTTATCTTCAAATGAAGAGCCTATTCAAATTATTATTGAAGCAATAGAAAAAGCTGGCTATAAAGCAGGAAAGCAAATTGGTATTGCTCTTGATGTAGCGGCTTCTGAACTTGTTGTTGAGGGTGGATACAGACTTGATTCTGAAAACCGTACCGTGACATCTGCTGAGTTAGTTGATTATTATGCTGACCTTTGTTCTAAGTACCCAATTGTTTCAATTGAAGATGGTCTTAGTGAAGATGACTGGGATGGTTTCAAACTTATGACTGAAAAACTTGGTGATACAGTTCAAATCGTTGGAGATGATCTTTTTGTTACTAATGTAAACATTCTTAATGAGGGGATTGAAAAAGGCATTGCTAACTCTATCCTTATCAAGCCAAACCAAATTGGTTCAGTTTCTGAAACAATGTTAACGGTACGTCTTGCTCAAAGAAATGGTTACACCTGTGTAATGTCTCACCGTTCTGGTGAGAGTGAAGATACCTTTATCTCTGACTTCGCAGTTGCATTAAACTGTGGTCAAATTAAGACAGGTTCAAGTGCACGTGGCGAAAGAACAGCTAAGTACAACAGACTTTTAGAAATTGAAAATGAAGTTGTATATGGTGAATATCTTGGAAGCGCTTTATTTAACTAAGCGCTTAGCTTAGTTAAGGGAAGTCTCATGTCTGACTTACTTGATGAGATAGAAGCTGAACAGTCTCTACCCGCGCGTTATTTTGGACTAAGCTGGAAAAGGCTTAGTCTGTTCTCTCTTATAGTGATATTTTCTGGAATTTATATTGGTATCATCCTTTTTGGTGAGAACTCTTTACAGGTTTTATTAAATCTTGAAGAATATCAAAATTTTTTAGCTGAAGAAGTTTCTAGCTTAAAAGTTGAAAATGCTAGCTTACAAAAAGAGCTTTTTGAGTTAAATGAGCTTGACCCTGACAATAATTAAACTTATCTAATCTACCCCTTTGTAAAAAACTGTATAATGGTATAACTTTACTTAATAGGGTTCTTATGCGTTTTTATTTTTTACTTTTTCTAAGTTTTATTTCTTTATTTGCAAGAGATAATCCCTTTTTTCCTGCAGACCCTAATGCTGTCCAAATGACAACAAGTAATAGAGTTGAAACCCTAGCGCCTTTTTCAAAACAAAATATTTCTTTACCAAACTCGGCGAGAGCCATTAAAGCGATTACAATCACTTATCAAAACCTTGATGGTTCAATCTCTAATGAAACGATGGATTTAAATAACAAAATTGACTGGCATCAACCCTTTATCATTACACAAAAACAAAGAGATATTCCATCAAAAAAGAAAAGTAAAGGTGCAAAGGTCATTAGTACTAATCTCATAAAGTTTATTCCTAATGGAAATAAGATGAGATTTATTACAAAAGATAAACTTATTAGAAATTTTATGTTAACAAATCCCCATAGAATTGTGATGGATTTCTCAAGAAATACAAGCTTCAGACCAAAAANCTTTGTCTTAAATATGGCACCTTTTACAAAGATCCGCATGGGTAATCATGATAAATATTATAGAGTTGTTATCGAATTAGATGGTCAATACAAGTATAAATTACAATCAAGTGAAAAAGATTTGAGTATTGTCTGTTACTAATATCGTTTTAATAGGCTTTATGGGCTGTGGTAAGAGTTCGGTAGGAAAACTTTTAGCAAAGAAGAGTGAGTACTACTTTTTAGACACAGATGCTATGATTGAAAGTTCCCAAGGAAAAAGTATTGTTAGTATTTTTGAGGAAAGAGGCGAGGCGTATTTTCGTTGTCTTGAAGAAGAAACAGTTGATTGGCTAAGGTCTAATGTTTCTAAGGCGATAATATCTACAGGTGGGGGTATGCTTGTGTATTGTGAGGCCTTGAAAGAAGTGGGTAAGATTATTTACTTGAAGGTGCCTTTTGAGGCTATAGTATCTCGAATGAGTAAGGAAGAACGCTCCAAGAGACCCTTATTTCAAGATATGCAAAAAGCAAAGAAAATGTATGAAGAAAGAGATCTTATATATACGCACAAGGCTGATCTTATTATTGATGCAAATACCAGTTTAGATGAAGTGTTACTTAGGATTTCTCGCGAAATATCTTAGTAATAAAATTGGGTGGATGCACAATGACTTTTATAGCTAACATGACAAAAATCACTTCAAACAAAGATGCCAAGATAAAGGCATAATAATGAAACTTATCTATACTATGTTGGTGATAAGCTAGGGTTGCAATGGCAATTAAAAGCGTTAAGGGCATAGAATGTGAAAGCCCTAAAAGAATAGAATCTTTAAGTGTTCCAACTTGCTTAAAGACCATTGCAGCTAGAAGTCTAATACCTATCATTAAGGCGGTAACTAGCATAGCTGTTTGAATTAAACCATCCACATATAGTGCTGCAAGATTAAAAGATGTTCCTACATGAACAAAAAATATTGGGATAACAAAACCAAAACCATAAGACTCCAGCTTACCAGGAAGTTGTGACTTATGTTGGAAAAATGTAGGGATAAACATACCTGCTATAAAGGCACCAAAGGCAAGTTCAAGATCCAAATAAAGCATTAAGGCAATAAAGGAAAACAAGATGGCCATAGAAAGTCTAAAGTCTTGTTCTTTGTTGTCKMMSKSAGNGCWTTWKTMTRKGNGCRASWWMTRRKTACSRSCRWNANAYCAKKCTTARYGCKKAMAAYAAAACTAAAATAAGTGCGATGAAAAGTACAAGGGTAAAGATGGTTTTAAAAAGAACGATACTTATACCCGTTTGAAAGGCCTCAGAAGCGACTGTCAGCACGGCAATAGAAATAATCTCACCAATAGAACCTACAACCATGGCTAGAGGTAACCAAGAGGTGTCTTTTCCATACTCTTTTTTAAGTGTTGCGATAAGACCCACAGAGATAAGGGGCAAGATAACAATAAATACCTTAGACAGATTTAGATAAATATAGGCAATATAGGACAAAAAGTATAAAAGACTAAGATAAATAAAGGCACGATTTAGAATGCTCTTATCTATTTTAATGATTTTTTTAAGATTGATCTCAGTACCCGCAATAAACATAAGATATAAGAAGCCAAACTCAGCCACTAAGGAAAAGAGTTCATGTTCATGGAGTAAGCCAACAAAGGCAAGAACAGACCCAAGAATGATTTCTACGGGGATAGTTGGAACGCGAAGAACCTTAGCAAGAAAGGGAGAAAAGGCGATAATAGCACTAAGAGTTAAAACAAGGCTAATAGTCTCTGGCATTACTTATCTTCAGGATTTTGCGCAATTTGCAAACCAAGGTTAGCCAGCATTTCTAAGTCTTTTGACTTCTCTCTACCTGAGGTTGTGAGATAGTTTCCTATAACAATGGCATTAGCACCTGCTTCAAAAATTTCAGCCTGTCTGTCTTTAAACATCATCTCACGTCCTCCTGCAATCATAATCCTATCGGCATTTGGAATAAGCTTTTTAGTTAGCTTAACAAGTTCAAGTGCCTCATCCGTAGTAAGATTATTAGGCTTAAGAGGAAGGGCTGGATTATGGTGGTAAAAGTTAATAGGTACTGAGGTTGGATTTAAAGAAGCAAGGGCTTTTAGCATAGAAACTCTGTCTTCTTGAGTTTCACCCATGCCAAAGATTCCTCCTGTAATTAAGACCATACCAGCCTTATTTACATTTTCACAGGTTTCATATCTTTCGTCCCATCCATGTGTAGTACAAATTTCCGCGTAATATTTTTCAGAGCTTTCAAGGTTATGATTGTAAGCAGCTACACCAGCTTCTTTAAGGGTATTTAACTGTTCTAGAGTTGCCGTTCCATTACAAGCAATTAGACGAAGTCTAGGAACCTCCGCTTTAACAGCCTTAGCTACCTCACAAACAAACTTCAAGGTTTTATCAGTAAGCCCTTTTTGCGCAGTTACAAGGCAAAATCCAAGAGCACCTGCGGCTTCAGCTGCCTTCGCTTCTTCTAATATGTTTTCTAAGGGTTTTTGTTTATAACGTTCAATATCGGCGCTGTATTTAACGCTTTGTGAGCAAAATTTACAATCTTCATTACAGGTTCCACTGTTAATATTACAGATAGAACATAAAAATATTTTATTAGACATGTTTGGTTCTTTCAAAATTTATATCTTGTGTTTTCCACACTTTTGTTTTTAACTCTCTATTAAAAGAGGTGATAGCATAACGCGTATCTGTTATCTCAAGTAAAACACATTCGCTTATGGGTTTATTTCTAGCACAAGCTTCACCAGGATTTATAAAGAGAGTATCTGCTTTAAAGTCACATTCGAACATATGAGTATGTCCAAAGATAACGATATCAGCGTCATCAGGGCTTAGATAGTAAGGCAGATGCATAAGTTTAAACTTATAGTCATCTATCTTAAAAAGATGTGGCTCTTGAACGAGATTAAAACTTCTATGGTACTGAACCATATGCGCGTCATTATTTCCATATACTGCGATGTAGGGAAGCTTAGTCTCAGCCATATACTCTAAGACTTCGACCTCACAAATATCACCCGCATGAATAAGGTACTCAGCTCCATTTTCAATAAGCAGGTCAATAACTTTTTTAGCTCTACCAACCTTTGAGTGTGTGTCTGAAAAAATACCTATTTTCATCATAAACCCGTTTTACGATTCTTCTTGAGGTGTACGATTCTTACACTTCACACACTCATAAACTTCATTATTTCTATACGTACGTTTAGCTAAGGCACCACCACATTCAGGCTCTTCACATTTTTTAAGAGTAGGTTCAAACTTAGAAATAAACTTACAATCAGGATATTTTTCACATCCCCAAAATGCACCACGTTTAGAACGTCTAAAGACAAGCTTTCCACCACAATCAGGACAAGGTACATCTGAAGTAGGAGCATTTGCGTCATCTATAGGCTTAGTGTTTTTACAATCAGGATAAGATGAACAGGCTAAAAACTTACCATTACGACCATTTTTAATGACCATATCCGAGCCACATTTACTACACTTTTCATCTGTTTTTTCTGCGTCAGGACCAGCGGCTGTTTCGCCATCTTCTTCTACTTGTTCCGTGTACTTACACTTAGGAAAGCCTGAACATGCAATGAAGTTACCATAACGTCCACCACGAAGAAGAAGTTCTTCTCCACACTTAGGACAGTTTCTTCCAAGAGGCTTAGCAAGTTTTTGAGAAACAATTTTTTCCTTACCTTCAGCAATCTTTTCCATAAAAGGAAAGTAAAACTCATGTAAAACTTGTTGCCAGTCTTTTCCATTTTCTGCAATCTCATCAAGTACTTCTTCCATGTTTGACGTAAATTCTGCATCAACAATGTCGGCAAAGTGCTCTTCAAGCATAAGAGTTACCTTAAAGGCAACCTCAGTAGGAATAATCTGACGTTTTTCAATGTCTATGTACATTCTAGCTTGAAGGGTAGAAATAGTAGGTGCATAGGTTGATGGTCTACCAATTCCTTCTGCTTCTAATTTCTTAATTAAAGAAGCTTCTGAGTATCTTGAAGGGGGCTCAGTAAAATGTTGTTCTGTTTTAAGTGAGCTTAAATCAGCTTTTTTGCCTTGTTCAAGAGTAGGAAGAAGTTTATCTTTATCATCTGCACCTACAACCTTGTAGAAACCATCAAAAACAAGCTTACGTCCATTGGCTTTAAACTCTGAATTATTAGACTTAAAGATAATGCTTTGTTGTTCAAACTGAGCGTCTGTCATTTGACAGGCTAAGAAACGGTTGTAAATAAGCTTATAAAGTTTTAATTCTTCAGGCTTAAGATATTTTTCTGCAATCTCAGGCGTGTATGTAAGGTTAGTTGGGCGAATAGCCTCATGGGCTTCTTGTGCTCCTTTTGCTTTTTTGACATAAGACTTTGCCTCAGCAGGAAGATACTCTTTTCCATACTTGTTAAGGATAAGTTCTCTAGCAGCTTCAACAGCTTCGCCTGCCATGTTTAATGAATCGGTTCTCATGTAGGTAATAACACCAGAAGTTCCATCAGGCGTCTTAACCCCTTCATATAATGTTTGTGCAATCATCATCGTTCTCTTTGGAGAAAGAGAAAGCTTAGAAGAAGCAGTTTGTTGAAGGGTTGATGTCATAAATGGTGGAGGCGTAGAAGTTTTACGCTTTTTAGTCTCAATTGAGGCTACGATAAAGTCTTCATCTTTTAATGTTTCAACGATAGCTTTTGCATCTTTTTCATTAGAAACAGAAAGCTTATTCATTTTTTCATTTTTATAAGTATGAAAACTTGAATCAATGTTTTTGTTAAAGATAGAGTCAATAGACCAGTATTCTTGAGGAATAAAGGCTTTAATCTCTCGTTCTTTATCGACTATGATTTTAAGAGTAGAGGACTGAACACGTCCCCCTGAAAGACCTTTTTGAATCTTAGAAGAAAGAAGAGGAGAAAGCTTATACCCCACAATTCTATCAAGAAGTCTACGTGTTTGTTGAGCATTTACCATGTCCATATCAACCGTACGAGCAGACTCTAAGGCGTGAGCAATAGCTGTCTTTGTAATCTCATGAAAGACAATACGTGGAAGCGTAGACGGGTCTTTTTTAATGGCATGGGCAATATGCCAACCAATAGCCTCACCCTCGCGATCCTCATCGGTCGCGATATATATGATGTCTGCTTTTTTTGCTAAGTCACGTATCTTTTTGACCGTGGCTGCATTTTCTTTTGCTATGGAGTACTCCGGAGTAAGAATATTATCTTCTCCTACTTTAATACCAAAACGTGATTTAGGGAGATCACGGATATGCCCCTTAGAAGCAATAACCTCATAGTCTTTGCCTAAAAAATTTTTAATTGTGCGCGCTTTTGCTGGTGATTCCACAATGATTAAGTTCAATGTTTGCCTTTTGTTCTTACTATATATATGAAAAATAGAATTAATGGCGAAATTGTAACAAAAAAAACAATGATTTTCATWRAAYTTWYMAWKKAKACCWATGACTTTCATCAAATTTCATCATAGTCTTTTCATATTGTTGCAAAAGTACAAAAAGAGTGGAAATATTATGAGATAAGCTAATGTTTTCAAATAAGTGGTCGATACTAGTCTTAACAGCAAGGATGCTGAACAACAAATAGAAGCACTCGCTTCGGATAAAAGGATTTATCATGGGTTTTAGAATTAACACAAACATTGCGGCAATGGACGCACATCAAAAAGCAACTCTTACTAATAGAGCTTTAGACAAGTCTCTGTCTTCATTGGCATCAGGTCTTAGAATTAATTCAGCAGCAGATGACGCTTCTGGTCTTGTAATCGCGGATTCACTTCGTTCACAAGCAAATTCACTTGGTCAAGCAGTTAACAATGCAAATGACGCTATTGGTATTATTCAGACAGCGGATAAGGCTATGGATGAGCAAATCAAGATTCTTGATACGATCAAAACCAAAGCAATTCAAGCAGCGTCTGATACACAGAGTGGTGCTTCACGTGCTGCGATTCAAAACGATGTTAACCGTCTGATTGAACAACTGGATAATATTGCGAAAACAACTTCATTTAATGGTCAAACACTTCTTTCAGGTACTTATACTAATAAAGAATATCAAGTTGGTGCTTTCTCTAGTCAAACTATTACTGCTTCAATCGGTAATACACAATCTTTAGCTATCGGTAACTTATCTACTAAGACTGATATTGCTCAAGTGGGTAATAGCGAGTCAGATACTTTAACTGCAGCTATTAATGAAGGTTCAACAACTATTAGTTTTTCAGCAGCAATTGGAGCAGGTATTGATGCTCAGGGCCTTGCGCAGGGTGATACAATTCGTATTGACGGTGTAGGTGATTATACTATTACAAATCTAAATGGTAATATTTCTGCTGGTACGGTTTCTTCTGGTATTATTACTTTAGACCGTGCATTAGATAAAACGCTTTCTGTTGGTGCTACATTACAAATTTCTTTAGTTCAAACGGTTGCGGAAGATCTTTCAGCTCTTAGTACAGCGGGGGGTGTGACATTTTCACAAGGTACGGCTGTAGGTTCAAGTGACATTACAGGACTTGCTGTAGGTGATGCAATCACTTTCACCAATAGTGTTGGTGCAGTACAAACATTAACAATTCAGGAATTAGCAGGTTCATCAACTGGTGCAACATCAGGTACAATTACATTTAGTGTTGCTGGTGCAGGTACGCTTTCAAATGCAACAATCAGCATATCAGACCGTGCAAGTTTTGGTACAGATTTTTCTTCATCTGATTATATTCAGTATACTGTTGAAGGTACACAGCTTGAGGGTGTTCAGTTAACTGATACATCTGGTGATGGTGTAGCTCAAAGTGGTCTTGGACGTGTTGCAGATATTATTAATTCAACTACAGATCAAACAGGTGTTAAAGCAGTTGCAACTGTAGAAGCAAATAGTAATATTCGTGTTCAAGCGGGTGTAGCTGGATCTGATATTACTATTAATGGTGAGACTATTCTTACTGCTGGAACTAGTATTCAATCTGCAGATAATGATAATACATTAATCAATGCGATTAATTCGAAAACAGCATTAACAGGTGTTTCTGCTTCATTAGAGAGTGATGGTACACTGACATTAAGTTCTGATGGACGTGCAATGAACATTAGTGGATTAAGTGGAGTTGCTGGTATCAATGATGGTGTCAATGCAGGTACTCTTGAACTAATTAAAGTTGGTGGTGGTGATATTGATGTGACATCTGCTCACTTTGCTGATGCTGGACTTGTTACAGCTGCAGGCGCAGGTGTTGGAACATTAGATGAGATTGTTGGATCAAATGTTTTAAGTGATCTAGTTTTTGGACAGGTTGATGATAATGGTGATGGTGTTATTGATTCAAATGATAAAGTTGGTTTACTAAATACTCGTGAGGGTGCTAATCTTGCAATGGATATTGTTGAATCAGCAATTGCTGGTCTTGATGCGACTCGTGCGGATCTTGGTTCTGTTCAAAATCAACTTATTGTTACGGTAAATAATATTTCTGTAACTGCAGTAAATGTAAAAGCTGCGGAATCTCAAATTCGTGATGTTGACTTCGCTGCGGAATCTGCAAACTTCTCTAGATTGAACATTCTTGCTCAGTCTGGGTCGTATGCTCTTTCTCAAGCAAATGCTGTTCAGCAAAACGTACTTCGTTTACTACAGTAGTAGTAAATGAAACTTAGTCACGTAAGTGACGAGTACGTTTCTTTAGTAAACGTACTAAGACTACTTTAGTAGTCTTAGTTTCTATTAAGTTGCCTTTTGGCATCTTTCTTAACTCTTAACTCTTAACTCTTAACAATAATTATTTTTTATTATTATGGTCTCTTGTTTTTAAGTGTTAAAAAGTGGAACACCCTTTGCTTTATATCTTTAACAAATTAATTGCATGGATGCAAATTCCATTAAAAGGATATAAAATGGGTTTTAGAATTAACACAAACATTGCGGCACTGAATGCGCATAATAATGCAACGGTGAATAATCGTGAACTAGACAAGTCATTAGCGAGACTAAGCTCAGGTCTTCGTATTAATACAGCAGCAGATGATGCCTCAGGTATGTCAATTGCGGATAGTCTTCGTTCTCAAGCAAATTCACTTGGTCAAGCAGTTCGTAATGCGAATGACGCTATTGGTATTATCCAAACAGCAGATAAGGCGATGGATGAACAGATTAAGATTCTTGATACCATTAAAACGAAAGCCATTCAATCGGCATCTGCGACACAAAGTGCATCTTCACGTGCTGCGATTCAAAATGATGTAAATCGTCTTATTGAACAACTGGATAATATTGCGAAAACAACTTCATTTAATGGACAGGCTCTTCTTTCAGGTACCTATACAAATAAAGAATATCAAGTTGGTGCTTTCTCTAATCAAACAATTAATGCATCAATTGGAAATACTCAATCTTTAGCAATTGGTAATATTTCCACTCGTGATGATATCGCTCAACTTGGTAATTCAGAATCAGATACATTGGCAGCAGCTATTAATGAAGGCTCACTTACAATTAATATGTCTACTGCTATTGCTGCAGGTATGGATGCTCAAGGACTCGCGCAGGGTGATTCAATTCGTATTGATGGGATAGGTGATTATACAATTACTAATATTGCTGGTAATATGTCAGCAGGATCTTTATCCAGTGCAATCATTACTCTAGATAGGGGATTAGAAAAAACTCTTTCTGTAGGGTCAACTTTAAATATTGCTTTGGTTCAGACAGTTTCTGAAGACCTTTCAGCACTTAGTACAGCGGGTGGTACAGCATTCTCTCAAGGTAATGCTGTAGGATCAACTGACATTACAGGACTTGCTGTTGGTGATGCATTAACTTTTACAAATAGTACAGGGGCTGTACAAACACTAACTATTCAAGAAATCGCAGGTTCATCAACGGGTGCAACATCAGGTACTATTACATTTAGTGTTGCTGGTGCAGGTACCCTTTCAAATGCAACAATAAGAATATCAGACCGTGCAAGTTTTGGTACAGATTTTTCTTCATCTGATTTTGTTCAGTATACGGTTGAAGGCGTTCAGCTCGAAGGTGTGCAGCTTACAGATATCGATGGTAATGGTGTAGCTCAGAGTGGTCTTGGACGTGTTGCAGACCTTATTAATGCATCTGCAGATAAAACTGGCATAAGAGCCGTTGCGGAAGTTGAAGTGAATAGTTTAATTAGGGTTCAGGGCGGAACAGTTAGTTCTGATGTCGTAATTAATGGAGAGGTTATATTATCTGCGGGAGCAACAATAAAGTCTGCCGATAGTGATAATACTTTGATTAATGCAATTAACCAATCTAAAAGTATTACAGGGGTCTCGGCAACGTTAGAGTCAGATGGTACAATCACATTACAATCTGATGGTCGGGGTATGAATGTGGATGGCTTGAGTGCTATTGCCGGTATCAATGATGGAGTGTATGCAGGTAAACTTGTTTTTACAAAAGCTGGTGGTGGTAGTATAGATATTACTTCTACACACTTTCAAGATGCTGCTTTAACCACGAAGGCACAAGCAGATATCGGTACATTAACTGAAATTGAAGGGACTAACGTTCTAAGTGATTTAGTCTTTGGACAAGTAGACGATAATGGAGATGGCATTATTGATTCAAATGACAAGGTTGGGTTACTTAGAACAGCAGAGGGCTCACAACTTGCTATGGATATCACAGAGTCAGCAATTCGACAACTAGATAGTGTTCGTGCAGATTTGGGTTCGGTTCAAAATCAATTAACAGTTACTGTAAATAATATTTCTGTAACAGCAGTAAATGTTAGAGCGGCAGAATCACAAATTCGTGATGTCGATTTCGCAGCAGAATCTGCTAACTTTTCTAAACATAATATTCTTGCGCAGTCTGGTTCATATGCAATGAGCCAGGCAAATGCTATCCAACAAAACGTCTTAAGTCTACTTCAGTAAATTGATTAAGTAGCGTTAGCTACGAAGAATGTTTCTTTAAAATGTTCTAAGCCTTCTTCAATAGTCGGTATAAGGTTACTAAAATAATATACTGAGAAGCTTTTCTCAGTATATGTATATCTAATTTATAAAGAGATGAATAATTTTTTTATAAATTTGATAAGGATAGTCTATGCAAGATCTATATAGTAAAAATTTAGATGCGTTAAAATCAGTTAATCTGTCTTTATATGAGAAGCTTCAAGAGATTCATACAAATAAAGAATTTGAAGTTTTTGTTGAAAAAGATAATGTTAACGTGTTAGATATTAATCGTGAACTGTGGGTGTGTAAGAGTGATTCTCAAGAGTATCTAGCTAAACAAGATGGACTGATTAAGTATAGAGAATACCCATTTTTATATTTTTTTGGATTGGGAAATGGATTTGTCATAGAAAATTTACTAAAAAATAGTAAACATAAACAGATAATTGTAATTGAACCAGATATAGAGATGGTTTACATTGCTATGAATTTTATAGATGTTTCAACAGATTTCTTATCTAAACGTTTTGTAATAATTTTACAAGAAGAATTTACATTTTTAAAGGCCATTGAAGTTTTTCATAGCGCAAATGCACGATTTTATACAAAAATGTTTATGCTTCATGGGATAAGTTCGTATTATTTAGAAGCAAGATATGAAGATTATAAAAAAGTTTTCGGAATTTTTTTAGAAACTATTGAACATATAATCAAAGCTTTTGGAMACGATGTTAAAGATTCTCTTCTTGGATTAAAACATCATATAAAAAATTTACCTCGTATGGTTTCTCATCCAAAATTTTCTGAATTATGTAAAGGTAAAAATAGTAATTTAGCTGTTATTGTATCAACTGGACCAAGTTTACATAAGCAGTTAGAGACATTAAAATTAGTGAGTGACTATGTAACAATTATTTCTGTTGACGCGTCTTTCCCTGTTTTGTGTAAATATGGGATTAAACCTGATATCGTTGTTTCTATGGAAAGAGATGAACCTACGTCAAGTTTTTTTGTTGAAACTACCCTTGAAGAACAAGAAAATGTGGTTTTCCTTTGTGCATCATTACAGCATGAAAGTGTTTTTCATGCAATTAAGGGAGGGCAGCTTCTTATAGTTATGCGACCTTTTGACTATAATAGTTATTTTGATTTAAATGATTATGGATATATATCTTCTGGGATGAGTTCTGCAAATATGGCACATGAACTAGCGTCTCAAATGGGTTTTGAGACCTGTGCTTTTATTGGGCAAGATTTGGCCTATGGTGCAGATGGAAATAGCCATAGTAAAGGACATGTCTTTGGAGCAGATCAGATTAAAGATGGAATTGATTCAGGTGATAATGATGCCCACTACCAAACAATTGAGCTATTGGCATACGGGAGTAAGGGGACTGTTGAGTCAATGATGTTTTGGGAAATATTTTTACGATTTATAGAACAAAATATAGAACAAACTAAGCTTTTTATGACAACAATTAATGCAACTGAAGGTGGAGTACATATAAGAGGAAGTGTTGAACAGCCTTTTGAAGAAGTAGTAAGTATGTATAAACTTCCAGAGAAAAAGCAGAAGATTGTTTTACATGAACCTAATAAGGATGATATAGAGTTAGGACAGGTAGAGGTGAAGCAAAAGGTTAAGTCAATTATTATGGGAACAGAAGAACTTCAAAAACAAATTCAAAAATCATTTTTGATTATTGCAGCAGAGTGCAAGGTATTTGAAAACATAGAAATAGATGAAGCATTAGAGATACTAGATATAGGAAAAACAGTGTACTTATTAGAGGAGATATCTTTAATTAGAAAACAGATTGAAGAGAATAGTTTATATACAGGATTTATTTCGAGTATTGCACAAGCTCTTTTATTTAATGAAGAGTTCAAATTGGCAAAGATTAAAGTACGATATGTGGATAATCCTGCAGAGAATAAACTAAAGGCACTACAGTGGATTCTTGGACACAGATATTGGCTTTTTGCTCTAAGTGGTGTATTAGAGAATATCATATATATTGTTAAAGAAGAAAGTAAAGAGTACGTTTAATTCGACTGAAGAACTTCTAAAATTGTCTTTGTATGAATAGCGATATCCTTCCATAGTATTTTATTTTTCTCTATTATATTGCAGATATATTCATTTTGATTCTCGTTATATTGTGAACTAGTAATTGCTATATTAATTTCATACTGAAAAATTGTGGGCATAATAAGATTAGTGAAAAAGGTTTTAAATTCATTATTATTATACGTACTTGCTCGCAATGAGATGATATCATTGTATAAATCTATATTTTTTTTAAGACTATTAGATGGTTTGAAGATATTGAGTTTATTATTTACTTGATTGATCTTAGAAAGTATCTTGTTCCCTTCTTTTATTAACTTCCTTTTTTTAGTTTCAAATTGTGATTCGATATTTTTTTGTACTTTCTGAGAAGGTAAAATAGTTGTGACAGGTACCTTCTTTTCCAGTTGAAGTAAACTATTACAAACTTCTTGAAAAGACAGCTCAATACTTCCTTCAATTCTGGCCCCACCTTCAGTTGCATTGATAGTTTGCATTTTATGCTGATAAAAAAATATTTCATGTTCTAGGGCTTGTTTGAAGGCTAACCAATATATATGGGTCAAAACAGTCCCTTTTCCGGCATAAGCGGGGATTTTTATTAACCTATTCTCTTGTTTTTCTTTCTCAATTAAACTATTAGTTTCGAAAATATGCCCTTTAGTATGGGTTTCCCCTTCTTTGTTAAAAGACAGGTCTTGTCCAATAAGCGTTACCTTAGAACAACCAAGTTCATATGCTAAATCATGTGCCATATTTGCAGCAGAAGCACCATGTCCAATATAGCCAAAATCATCTAACTGGAAATATTTATACTCAGCTAAAGGTCTATATACAGTCATTCTTGTTGGGACTTTAATGGCTTCAAAAACAGTTTTATCTTGTAATGAAGCACATACAAAGTGGATACCTTCTTGAAATTTTTGTGGGATATTGATGAAGAATTTAGATGTAGGCTCATCCCTTTCCATAGACACAACAAAATCAGGTTTTATATTATGGGTATATAAAATTGGTAAAGAAGCATCAACGCTAATTATAGTGACATGATCTTTTACTTGATTTAATAGCTTAAGTTGTTTATTTAGACTAGGTCCTGTAGACACTACAATAGCTTCTTTTCCTTGTAGTGTGTTTTTTAATTGAGATAATGGAGCACTTTTACTGAGATAAGATATATTCTGTAAAGATTGGGTTATTCCCTTGATTGAGTCAGAAAAATTGTTACCTTTTTGTGCAGAAAGAAATTCTTTTGCTTCTAACAGAGTTGCTTTAACTTCACTAGAAACTTCTTGATAGTTTATGTAATAAGCACTTTGGATTAGTGATAAATATCCTGCATGAATTAGTGTATCACCTTTACTTAGTACATCGCAGGCGATAGAAAAGTCAAGCATTGAACTATGTAATAATTGTAACCTTGTACTATAAAGTGCATCACTAMAATCATGRAGATGTAGTGCAATATAAAACAGTTCATATTCAGGTTCAATTATATAAATCATTTTTGCTTTATGATTTAATAGAAGTGAAAGTAATAAAAAACCATTTCCAATACCAAAAAAGTATAAGTATTTATAGTTTTTACACTGTTGGAGTGAAGACAATTGCTCTATTAAATCAAGCTTTGGCTCATTATAGATAAAACATTTTTTTTCATGGTCATATATGTTAAGGTCTGTAGGGCTTTCCCCACTTTGAAATACTTCATATTGTTTGAGTTCTGCTATGGATTCTAGCTCTTCAGCTAGGTTCGAATTTTGTCTTCGTAGGGCTTTTATATTTTTAGCAAATATTTCTTCCATCATTTCTCCTGTACAATTCCATAATCTAAAACATCTTTGTATGTATGATTTTTTAAAAATGCATCTATACGTTGTCCCTCTTTTTTCATACCTAACTTGATAGCAAGGTGTTGCATGCCAATATTGTCTTGTGAAGTTCCGCAATAGATCCTATGTAAATTTAATACATTGAATCCATAGTCTATAAGTAGTTTACCTGCTGTGTGCCCAATACCTTTGCCATATACCGAAGCATTACCAATAATAATAGCAAATTCAGCGCAGCGATTGGTCCAGTCAATATTTTGTAAAGAAATATTTCCAATATGCTGTTCGTGATAAATAATAGAAAAAACATGATGTGTTTTTGAATTTTTTACAGAAGATATATATTCAATTGCCATTTCTTTTGTGTACTCTTTTTCTCCATGAGAATTAAACTTAGTAACAACGGGGTCATTCAACCACGAAGGGTAAACCCCTTGCGCATCATCAAGTGAAAGCTCCCTTAGTGTTATATCTTCATTCTGCAGTTCAGGTAAGCTCATGACGGTTATCCCATACTTTTTTAAATGCTTTGATAACATCATCAAGGTCTTCTTTTTTCATTCCTGGTCGCATAAATTCATGAGTGACAAGAATGTCGTTATGCATACTTTCTGTAACAGGACAAAGACCTTCGTTATATTTTACATCACTTTGATTAAATGGAAAACCTTCCTTGCCAAAGGCGATACGATATTGATATAAAGGTTGAAGATAAAGAGGTTTAACATAACCATAACTGAGAAGGACATCAGACTCATCTCGCAAGAGCGTCTTCGGCAACTCTGCTTTTACGGCATCTATAAAGGTATTTCTATGGATACCTGCTATATTTGAATCAAATTTCAAGACGTGTACATAAAAAACGTGCTTGCTTTCTTGACGTAATGGTGTTGATTTAAGACAAGGAACCTGTGAAAGTCTGGTATTTAAATACTCTGTATTTTTAATACGTTCAGTCAAAAGATCGGGAAGCTTTTTTAGTTGTTCGTGTGCAATAGCTGCTTCAATCTCTGTCATTCTGTAATTAAAGCCAATCATGTTGATAAGCTCATCTTTATTCTTGATACCACGAGCTGACAAAACGGCTTCTGCATGGTTTCTAATCAAACGTAACTTATCGGCCAAGTTATCATCATTTGTAACAATGATACCACCTTCTCCAGAGTGAATATGTTTATGATAGTTTAGAGAAAAGATTCCCATATCTCCAAAGGTGCCGGCATAATTTCCTTTATACATAGCACCTGGAGCTTGGGCAGCATCTTCTATAACGGTTAAATTATATTTTTTTGCTAAAGCATTGATAGCATTAATGTCATATACTTGCCCAAAAATATCAACAACGATAATGGCTTTTGTTTTAGAAGTGATTTTACTTTTAATTGAGTTTACATCTAAGCAGTAATACTCTTCTTCAATATCAGCAAAAACAGGTATCGCTCCATACACAAGAGGGGCTGTCGCAGAAGCAGACATTGTGTAAGCTGAAACTATAACTTCATCTCCTGGGCCAATCCCTGCCGCTCCTACAGCAGCATAAAGGCCTGAGGTAGCAGAGTTGACTGATATAGCGTGCTTAACCTTGAAAAATTTCTCCCAAGCACGTTCAAGTTTTTGTACTTGAGTCCCCCCGAAGAAGTCATCATGCCAGGTTCCAAGATAGCTTGATAATTTACCTGAACGAAGTACTTTTAGGACAGCTTCTTCTTCCTCTTTACCGATGGTATTATAGGCAGGAAAAGGTGTGTTACGTAGTTTATTTCCACCTTTGATAGCTAGTTTAGTCATTTATAACAAAGCCTTTTTCAATAAGTTTATAAGTATACTCTTTTTCTGGTGACACTTTTGAGTCGGTTAATATAAAGTTGCAGGTTGTATCTTTGTTCTGAGTTGGAAATTTTTGCAAGTTGTTGTCTGCAGATAAGATAGAATGCTTTAATTCCCATTCTCCTTTATCTCTTTTCCAAAAGAGAGGATTTCTAAACTTTTCTAGTGTTTCAAAAAGCTTATGTTCTGAGATATCAATCCATTTACAAAAGTCAGTAGTATCTGAAGGTTTAATATTTTGATAGCTTTTGATTAACTCAAACCCCTCTTTTCTATTTAAACGTCCCCAACGAAGTTCTCTACTGGCGTGATCGGTAACCTTCCCATATCCGTGTTTGAGGGTTTTAATATAGTCATGAAGACCGCTGTAGTGAACACAATCAGTATGATTGTAAATATCAAAAGTTCTTTGTTGAGGTGCCGACTCAAAGTCAAATTTTTGAATCATCTTTTCATGGAACTTTTTACTGTCCCAAGGTATATAGTTTCCAAGGTATATCCCTCTGACCCCTGTTTTTTCAATTTCTTTATCATGAGGGTAGATATATTGAAGAATATCGCTTTCATCTAGATCAGAGTTTTTGAGTAAATCTTCGGCTTCAAACCCCATAAGGTCATGCTCTTTTCTATACTTTCGTGTCATTTCAACTTCATCATCATGTGAAAACATACCAACCTGATCCAGTCCTTGATGTGCCCCCCAGATGATGAGAGGAATTTTAAATCGCACGGCAACTTGAACAGGAAAAACAGTCTCTCCTGCAAGGACATGCCAGTATATACTTCCAAATTTATCCAGGGTATGTTGGGTGATTTTTTTGACTTTTTGAGGTTGTACAACCATACTCATTGCATCACAATTTAGCCTTGTCTTTAAATAGGCAAAATTTCTATGGCCAATGGAGGTGTTGTAGTGTTTATTGTAGTTGACTAAAAGGGGATTCATCCCATATACATTTTTAATAAGGTCAACTATATAATAGGAATCCTTCGCCCCAGACACGGGAATAATACAGTCATAAGTTAGTCCTGAAGTACTTTTATATTGATGTAGAAGTTTTTTTAATTTATCTTCTTTCTCTTTCCAGTTTATACTAAACTTTTCTTCATGCACTCTACATCCACTACAAATTCCCTCCTCATCAATAATAATATTAAGAGGGTGGGACTCAGGATAAAAACATCGTTTGCAAAATCTCATATGAGCTCTTTTTCATGAAATTCAAATAGCATGTTAGAGAGGATTTCGTCTTCTTTTTTAAGAAGACGTTGGCTTTCATCATGGTTTGAATCTTTATAATTAAAATGTGAGTCTAAACGAATTCTATCTACTTGATTCTTTTCAAGGTAACTTTTGGTAATTGTGACGCTATGCTCAAAAAAATGAAAAAAGTTTGCAGCAGCTAAGGCAGATACTTCAGAACTTATCAAAAGTTCATCAAAATGCTCAGGCCTTCCGACTCCGCCTAAAGCAATGACCGGAATACTTAAAAGAGAAGCAAACTTCTGCATTAAGCTTATGTCGTATCCCTCTTTATCACCATCTTTATCTATATTGTTGATTAAAATTTCTCCGGCTCCAAGTTCTTGGATCTGCAAGGCAAAGTCAAAGGGATCCATTTCTAGAGGGTCTTTTCCTAGACAAAGTTTATAGTTTTCTTGAGCGTCTTTTTTTATATTTAAACAGACAATGATACATTGACTTCCAAATATATTAACGGCTTCTTGAATGAAGTTTGGCTTATGAATAGCCTCGCTAGAGATACAAATTTTATCGGCACCATGGTGGATTAACGACTGTATATCTTGAATTTTCTTGATACCCCCTCCAATGCTTATGGGAACAAAAGATTTTTTTGAAAGTTCTTTATATAGTTCAAGTTTTAAAGGTAGCTTTTGAGGCGTTGCATCAATATCAAGGATTATGATTTCATCAATTCCCCAATTATTTAAAAACTCTACGGCAATAATTGGACTTCCAATAGGAAGATATTTTTTAAAGCCTATGCTCTGAACAACAATTCCATTTTTGATAATGAGTGTTGCGACTAAACGCTTTTTTACCATAATGAAGCCTCACAATAATCAAGAAAATTTCGTAAAAGCTTTAATCCACTTGTTTGGCTCTTTTCTGGATGAAATTGGGTGGCAAAGATATTGTCTTTGCGGAATGAAACACACATTTCAACGCCATGGTTACAAGTTGCCGTAATAATGCTTTTATCATTAGAATAAACATAAAATGAATGATCAAAATAAAAATGGCTTGTTTTATTTAGACGTGAAAACAAGGGCTCTTTTTCATATATCTCAAGATTATTCCAACCCACATGAGGAACACGTAAATGTGAAGAAATAGGAATAGGAAGAACCTGTGCATCTATCCATCCAAAGCCTTTATGCTCCCCAAGTTCAAGAGAATAGTTTGTCATAAGTTGCATCCCAAGGCATATACCTAAAATAGGCTTTTTCTTAAAAAGTACCTCTTCGTTTAAAAACTCTATAAGGGCCTCGTGTTCAAGATTCTTCATTGCTTGTGCAAAAGCTCCTACGCCAGGGAGGATATAAGCGTCAGCATCTTTTAATTTATTAGGATCTGATGAGACAAGAGGTATATGACCCAAGAAGGTAAGAGCATTGACAACGGATTGAATGTTTCCCATATGATAGTTAATAATTCCTACTTTTACAGCCATTATATGCAGAGTTCCTTTCTGAGTTTCCAGTTTCCATTTGTTTGTGTGAAAAGGTCTTTATTTCTGTATGACTCTGCAATTTTCCAAAAATCTTCGACACTAATTTTTAGATAATTAGCAAGTCTTTGGATATATTTWGGATGGCATTTTCCATCATAGTCATTAACGATTTTCATGCCTTCTTCTCTAGAGATAAGTCCTGAACGTATAGCCACACCCGCTTCTTGAGTGGCCTTACCAAAACCAAACTTCATATATTTAAGCATTTGGTTGACAATAACAAAGTCATCATCAAGTGCAGTATTGACACCTGTACCTCCGATATTTTCGGGTTTGGCATCTTCTCCTGTTCTGACTTTTAATCCATGCGCAATTGCAATCTTAGCATTTGTGAATTCTTCAAAATCAGGCATAAAGTATCCTAGGTAAACGATGCGTAAATCTGCTTTTTCCATGTTCTCATCTGAAGGATATCGGTACCAATATAAGTCTTTGTCTGTCATTTCAGGTGTTTTGAAACGATGCGGATTTCCCCCTTGTAGGGTGTTCATATGCTTCATAGCATTTCCATTATAGTCATTAGATCCAGCGTCCGTTCCAAAGGTTAGACCGGGATTTTCACCTAATAGAATAAGGGGGATTTTATAGGCAATTGCAACAATAGGTAAAGAAGCATAAAGTGCGAGTTCTGAAGCATTAAAAAGATTTCCATAGGTTTTAAAGCAGTTTAGCATGAGGTCTTTTGAGGTGCCTGGAGCAGGAGAAGTAACAATCGTGTCAAATCCTAATTCAATAAGGTTAGACAGATTGTCGGCACCAAGGTTTGTCGTCTGTTCGGGCGGATAAGTGCATGAGACTAAGAGAGGGTTTAATCCAATCTCTCTGGCATGAAGTGCTTGCCTGGTACTGTCCTTCCCCCCGCTTACGCCAATAATGCAATCATATCCTGAACCGGCATGTGCTTTTCCCCAAGAAATGATTTCTTCGAGTTGTGTATCACGAAATGCCCAGTCAACATCAGCTACAACCTCATGAGATTGGTTTAAACAGGGACGACAAACCCCATTGTCATCAAAGTATGTGGTTGGACGCGTGTCTGTTTCAACACACTTTATACAACGTTTCATTGGGTATTCCAGTTGAGTTCATTTGCATCTTGTAATTTATCTCTAATGTCAAGAAGTTTTTGGCTAAGGCTGAGATGTTGGCTAAAGGCATCTATTTTTTCTTTAAAGGAAAAGTTTATTGTATTGTAAAGGTTTCGACTCATCGTATCATCAAAGGTACGTGTTTTCTTTAGATTAAAGTAATTTTTGTACTTCTGGGAAGGTTCAACGGTTTCTACCTCAATAGTATGGCCGGAGTCTTTGATAAGAATACGCCCTTTAGATAAGATGATATCTAATTCAAAAAGTGCATAGTTTTCACCTGAGAAATTTTGTATAACACCTTGAATATCACTACAACTTAGATTGAAATTTCCATAAAAGTCACCCTCCACTTTCGTAAGATTTCTGCTTTCTAAGGATGTAATGTCACCGCACAAATGCTCAATAAGTTCAAGCATATGTGAACCATTATGATAGATTCCTTTAGTAAACTTTCCATTAAAACCAAGCACCTTTCCTAGAGACTTTGACTCAATAAGTAGACGAAGCCTTTGTATACTAGGGTCAAAACGACGCATAAAGTTTAATAGAATTTTTTTAGGATGTATATGCATTAATATTTTTAATTGATCAAGTTCTTCTTGTGTTTGGACAAAGGGCTTTTCGCAGATGATAGTTTTGATATTTGTATCTTTAAGTGCAAGAACCATCGCTTCAAAATGAAAGTCTGTAGGTGAACATATAGAAACGATGTCTATACTTTGGGAAGCAAGAAGGGTTTGAAAAGAGTCATAATGGCGGATGTCTTGCCCCCAGATTTTTACAAAAGAATATCTATTTTCTAAAATAGGATCACAAACGGCTACAAGTTCTGTATCTTTATGTACAGCGTAGGCATGAGCATGGGTTAAAATATTTTTTTGATTGGGAATGTCTAAAAAACCTGAAATATTTCCACATCCTACAATTGCTGCCTTTATCACTATGAAAACTCCTGAATCTTTTGTTTAATAAAAGCAAAATTTATACCATCCATTGCTAAGGGTATTTCTATGCTTCTCATATGATTAGCATTTATATTAGAGAGCGTTCTGAGTTGATGGGAGGACGGTAAAGGAAGTAAAAAGTCTCTATTTTTTGAAGGGAGAAAAGAGAGAGTTGCCTTGCCTAAAAGCGCAGCAGTATAAAGTGCCATAGTATCAAAACCAATAATCATTTTTGAGCGAAGCAGGTCTTTTTCTAAGGGACAAAAAGAGGATGGATAAATTTGTGACTTTATTTGTGGAAACTTTTTTAAGACCTTGCTATAGTGGTGCTTTTCTTGTGAGGGATGAAGACGGATATGAAGACCATTACATTCAAACTTATCAAAATTCTCAAGAATCTCTTCTAAGGCTGTATATTGAGTAAACCCCCAATAGTTTTCATCATTATAAGTATTAAGAGCAACTTCTTGGGTGGGCTCGCTTAAAAAAAGCAAGTTTTGGCTTGGACTGATTTCTTCTTCTTTTGACTGTGCGAGTTGATTTTGAAGGTAAAAGTTACTAACTCGTAAGACCTCGGCTAAGGCAAGACTTTTAGCTAGTTTCTCGGCCTTTTCATCACTTACTACAACATAATTTGGAAGGTTTCTTCTCCAATTCTCATGTGGATAATTAAACCTTTCTCTATAAGAACTCCAATGGTCTAAAAAAGCAAAACTTGGGATACCTGAAAGTTTGGCTTCTTTGACAAATTCTCTTTCTATTTTTTCTTGCCAACCTGTTCCAAAAAAAAGTGCATCAAAACCAAAGAAATCTAAAAAGTTTTGAGTCTCAAGTCCTTCTCTTAATGCGATTTTTTCAAAGGGTGAGCCATAAGGGGCATAAAGGGTCCATTTAGCTTCCTCATAATACTCTTTGATATAGGCAACAAGAATTTCAGAAGCACCAGCATCATGACAAACTACAGCGATTTTGAGAAGGCTCACTTAATCAAGTCCCATGACAAAGGAGTGCCTTTTTTATAGGCCTTTTTGAAGCTCTTTCCTAAAACATTTGAAAACTCTCTTGGGTGCATTCCAAAGGCCGGTCTAACCGAACGTACATTAGTTGCGTCCAAAGCATCACCTTCTTGTACATCTTCTGCTATAAAAAGTGAACGAGAAAATTCTCTGGATTGTTTACTTTTATTAGTAAGTTCGTAAGTGACCTTCCCTAACATTTTTTCAGTATCTCTTATGGCCTGAACCATTTGAGTAAACTGCTCTACATCTAAAGAGAAAGAAGCATCAGGTCCTCCAACCTCTCTGTCTAAAATAAAATGTTTTTCAATGATTTTTGCGCCTAATGCCACAGCCGTAACGGGGGCTATGATACCTAGGGTGTGATCAGAAAAGCCTGCAAGTACATCAAACTCTTTTGCTAGGTTTGGGATGGTTAATAGGTTTGATTCTTCAAGAGGTGCGGGATATGCAGAGGTACATTTAAGTAAGATAATATCATGGTTTTTCATTTTATGACAGGCTTGTATAGCCTCTTGTATATCTGACTTTTCCGCGATTCCTGTGGAGATAATGATAGGCTTTGATTTTGAAGCTACATACTCTATAAGGGGGATGTCAGTGATTTCAAAAGAAGCTATCTTGTAAGCAGGTACATGAATGCTTTCTAAAAAATCTACAGCGCTTTTATCAAAGGGGGAAGAAAAGCAGATAAGTCCTAAGGATTCTGCATATTCTTTTAATTCAGCCTGCCATTCCCAAGGCATATAAGCTTCTTTATAAAGATTATAAAGTGTTTGTCCATCCCAAAGCGTATCTTGTTTGATTTGAAAATATTCATTATCGCAGTCTAGGGTAATGGTATCTGGGGTATAAGTTTGTAATTTAATAGCATCTGCACCTGTTTGAGCGGCTGCTTTAATGGTCTCTTTTGCTATTTCTATTTTTCCACCATGATTGGCTGAGAGTTCGGCGATGATAAAAACAGGGGAGTCTTTTGAAATCTCTTTGTTTCCTATAAAAATCTTATGCATGGTTTTCTCCTAGATGGTAATACAAAATCTTATTTTCTTCTTTAAATTTTACAAAACCAGCTTTTTCAAAACTTTTGATTGAAGCAATGTTTTCTTCTTTGATCTGAGCTACTACTTTTCTGTCTTTTTGAATTTTAGAAAGGACTTCAGTCCCTTTCTTAATAATATTTCTTGAAAGGGAAAAGCCTCGAGCACTTGAAACAAGAGAGATGCTGATAAGAGCTTGGCTGGGGGTATAAAGATTAAAACGTAACTGGCCTAAGAAGTTTCCTCTAGAATCAAGAAGGGTAAAAAGTAAGTACTTTGGGTCTTGCATAGATTTTTCAAACCATTTTGTATGTGCTGACAGACTAATGGCTTCAGTTTGAAGAGACAGGGAGCGAACTAAAGGATCGTTCGCCAGTTCAAATAAGGGCATAAGGTCTTCAGCCTGTGTTTTTCTAATAGCAAAACGAAAGGGAAGGGGATAATTAACTTCTTTATGAATGAGTTCTTCTAAATTATTTTTGTTAAATTCTTCTAAACAAGAATAGCTTTTAGCCTTTAAAAACTGATAAATATCATCTTGGTTAGGGACAGTCTTAATCGCAATAAAGGGGAGATTCATATATAAGGCCTCATAAACAATGACACTAGGTGTTAAAATAGCCAGGTCACATTGATTCATAATTTTCGCAACCTGGTTACTATCTATATGAAGTTTGATATTTGGGATGTGCTTTAGTTTATCAAGTCTAGCATTATTAGCGTTGGTAAGGACGTGAATGGTTTTAAAGTCTTTACATAAGGGGATAATGTCTAAAGAAAGGTTTTGGCTGTCTACTCCCCCCATAGATATCATTACCTCATGTGTTTTTCTTTCTCTACTGCGTTGAGGATAATCTTTAAATTCTTTTCGAATAAGAGGGGGTATGATAGAAAGTTTAGTAAAAGCTTCTAAGTTGTACTTTTTAGCCTTAGCACTTATATTATGATTGATTATTTCATCACAAAAGTGCCTTTGATAGGTGTCATCAAAAACAGATAGGAAAATATTTAAATTTTTTTTGAGCTTTTTTTCATCTTCATAAGAAAAGGAATAATTATCAATGATAAGGTGCTCGATACTTTCTTTTTTACATAGTTCCACGAGCTCATCAACATTTTCACTTACTAAGGTGTGTAAAGGATAAGGAAGGTCTATGCAATTTTCAAAGCTAGCAAAAGAGATTTCGGCATCTTGAAGACGACCGGCATAAACAAGGTCCCGTTTTATATGGCCTAGTCCAATGCTCTTTCCACTGTCAGCTCTGAAAAGTGTTTTAGTCATTATTTATAATCTTGTACATAAGTTCTGCGCGTTCGAAGTCTTCTAGAGTATCAATGTCTTGTACTAAATGTCTTGGCAAGATAATAGGAATAGAATCTTTAGCAAATATGATTTCTTTACTAGGCTTATCAATATTTTTAAAGTAAAACTGGCCTGCATCTTGATAGGCTTCTTCTAAGTCTTGGCTACGTGTAGTGAAATTTTCAGGCCAAAACATTTCACATCTTTCATTTTTTGTTATTTTAAAGGTTCTTTGAATGGGAAAGGGCATAGAAGTACAGGAAAAGGCATAGCTTGCCCTTGAAACTTGTAGTTTATTAAGGCCCTTAATAAGATATTTACTCTTTAAAAGAGGTGCGGTTGCATAAATCATACAAGCAATTTTCACATCTTCTAAGCGAGATATTACATCTTCAAAAACATCCATACTTGAGGTGAAGTCATCACTTAGCCTTGTTTCACGTATAAATGGAACTTCGGCGCCATAATCTTTTGCAATCTTAGCAATCTCTTCATCATCAGTGCTGACGATAATCTTATCAAAAATTTTAGATTGAATGGCTACTTCAATAGAATAAGCAATAAGAGGTTTCCCACAAAAGTCTTTAATATTTTTTCTAGGAATTCTTTTACTTCCCCCTCGTGCAGGAATGATAGCTACTACCATTAGAAAGAACATCCTCTTATTGAATATTCATCTAGAATTTTTAAGAAAGTATCCGCGATATACTTAGCATCTTCTAAATTCATTTTTTGATGGCAAGGCAGGGAAAGCTCTGAGCGGTAAAAGTCTTCGGCTACGCAAAAACTTTGTTTCCCATACTTTTGTACATAAAAACTGTTTTGATAAATGGGCTTATAATGTACTTGAACCCCTATCCCGTTTTCATGCAAGGCGGTGTAAATGTCTTCTTTTGGACAGTGCAAGGAAGGTATGAGTGTAATCGGATAAAGATGTCTAGCAGATTGCTCATTCTTAGGAATATTAATGGTCTGAAACAATTTCTGCCCCTTAAATCTAGAGTCATAATAAGTAGCTATTTCATCTCTTTTTCCTATAAAGGTATCGAGTCTTTTCATTTGAGATAATCCTAAGGCCGCTGCAATATCAGTCATGCGGTAGTTATACCCCATTTCTATCATGTCCATACTCCATAACTGTTTTTTTACAATTCCGTGTGAACGAAAACGGCGAAGTTTTTCAGCATAGTTTTTGTCATTGGTTAAAACTGCGCCCCCTTCACCTGTGGTTATAGGTTTAATCGCATGAAAAGAAAAGATGGTCATATCTGAGATTGAACCAATCTTTTTATCATCAACCTTAGAACCCAAGGCGTGACAGGCATCTTCAATAACTAGGAGTTTATGTTTATCTGCAATCTCTTGAATTTTTTTAAGATTAACAGCCTTTCCTCCAAAATGAACAGGAACGATAGCTTTTGTGCGGGGAGTGATAAGCTTTTCAATTAGTCTTTCATCAATATTTCCATCAAGTTTAACATCACAAAAAATAGGCTTAGCGTCTAAGGCTATTGCCATATTTGAAGTAGCTACAAAGGAGATAGGACTTGTAATTATCTCATCATCTTTGCCAATTCCTGCTGCATCATATGCACCCATAAGTGCTGAGGTTGCAGAGTTAAAGCATACTGCGTAAGACGCTCCTGTGTAATCACATAAGGCTTGCTCGAAGGATTCAACCTGTTCTCCTTGGGTTAAATGTGAAGACCTTAGAACATTTACAACAGCAGTAATGTCATCTTCATTAATTGCTTGAGTAGAATATGGAATCATTTGTCTTCTAATTCGGTGAGTGTAATTTTTTCTAATAATTGTTCAGCACTAAGCCAAAGGGTATTGTCTCTTGAATTATAATCAAATCCCATTTCTACAGGCTTTCCTGTTTCGCCTAAGCCATTTTTAGTGAAATCGACCTTATGGGTAAATTGAATACTTGGTTGAATGACATAATGATCATCAAACTCTAGAGTAAGATGAGAATCACCTTCCGCGCACATAGCCTCATGCATCTTTTCACCGGGTCTCAGACCTACTACTTTTTGCTTTATATTAGGAAAAACAGCCGCAGCCATATCTTGCATACGCATGGATGGAATCTTTGGAATGAAAATTTCTCCTCCTTGCATACGCTCAAAGTTTTTAAGTACAAAGTCTACACCTTCTTGTAGAGTAATCCAAAAGCGTGTCATATCAGGGTCAGTTACAGGAATTTCAGTAGCTCCTTCTGCAATGAGCTTTTTAAAATAAGGGATAACAGAACCACGAGAACATAAAACATTTCCATATCTTACGGCTGCAAACTGTATGTCCTTTTCCCCACGTATATTATTGGCGGCGACAAAGAGTTTATCCGAAGCAAGTTTAGTAGCTCCATAAAGGTTAATAGGACTAGATGCCTTGTCTGTAGAGAGGGCAATGACTTTTTTGACCCCGCAATGAATTGCCGCGTCAATAACATTTTGCGCCCCATTGATATTTGTTTTGATACATTCCATAGGGTTATATTCGGCTATAGGAACATGTTTTAGCGCGGCAGCATGAACGACGTGAGTGACACCATTCATGGCCTTTTCTAAACGGGGTAGGTCACGAATATCCCCAATAAAGTAACGCATACAAGGGTCATTGTACACCTGAGCCATTTCGTACTGTTTGAGTTCATCTCTAGAGTAAATGATAATTTTGTTAGGTTTATAACGCTCCAAGATGGTTCGGACATATTGCTTTCCAAAACTTCCTGTTCCACCTGTGATAAGTATATTCGCACCGTTTAGCATAGAGATTCCTCTTTATTAATACATTATTATAAGCAAAAAATATGCCTATTTCTTTTTAATTCCAAAATACTGAGGTCTAATGGTCACTTCTGTGATACTAACTCCCTCTCTCATGTTTAAAATATCTTCAATACTTTGGGCTATGTCTTCAGGAAGTAGGTGCATTCCAACTTCAGGTTTTGGTTCAAAATGCAAGTTGTCAAAGAAGGGGGTTTGGGTCATATCAGGGTGAATAGAAATGATATTAACCCCCGCCTTTCTTACTTCTTCAAAAAGGGAGTTTCCAAAATGATGTAAACCTGCCTTTGAAGCTGAATATACAGCCGAAAACTTGGAAGCTTTTAGAGCTTCGATGGAAGAGATATTAATGACCTTACCCCTTGTCTTTTTGAGACTTCTTAGGCATAAAGAGGTAAGAATAAGGGGGGAAGTAAGGTTGGTGTCAATAATATTTTTAATGTGAGAAATACTTAATTCTTCGTGGGGCTCAAAACGACCCAGTCCTGCGGAATTTATGAGTAGGTCAATTTCTTCATCTTTGAGCAAGTTTTTGATTAAGCTTTCAAGCTTGGGGGTGTCATTAATATCACAGATTAAAGGATAAAAGTTGTCTAAAGGTTCTTGTTCTTGTCGAACTAAGGCATATACCTTATAATCTTGCTTAAGAAGCATCTCTTTAATGGCTTTTCCTATGCCTGAATTGGCCCCGGTAAGGAGTGCTACTTTTTTTTTCATAGATTTATCTCTTTCATATTTTGTATATGTTGCATGATGGGGTCTAGATTTTTATTCATAAGTGAAATAATAAAGCCCTTGTTAAACTTCACAGGGTTAAAATTGTCTGAGACTACTTTTAAGAAGCTAATATGAGATGGTTTAAAATAGGTTCTAACCTCTTTATAAATACTCATTGCTTCCATTTCGGCTATGTCTTCATTTACAGGTCTGTTTAAGACCTTAGTAGAGGAAAAGCAAGATACACTTTGTATGTCTGAATTAACAGTTTTTAAGAGATAAGACTCTTGGGTGTCTTGGAGCTTATAGATTTGCAGAAGCTGTCCTATTTCATAAAAATTTTGAGCTGCGCAAATACCGAGGTTGATAAAGAGGTCATCTTTTTTATTAGGGAAATTAAGTAAAAGGTACTGTGTCGCTTTGTGAGCATTATCTTGACCCATACCGCTAATAAAAACAAGAAGTTCCTCGTTTTTATAAAGTACGTATTTGCCAGACTTAGTTTTTACAAGATTATACTTGTCAATTAGGGCTCTTGCCTCAGCTTCAAAGGCGCTTAGTATATAGGTCATTGTAAGTAAGAACTATCTTTAATACCATAGCGTTTTAAAAGACGAGTATTAGCAATCTTAGCTTCTTTTTTGTTTAAAATAATCTGACTTCCGCCTTGTAACCAGATTCTTACTTCTTTATCTTTTGTGTCTTCTATCGTTTGAACAAGGGTTTGAAAAGAATCTATTTTTACCCCATTTATTTGGGTGACTAAGGCATGGGAGAACTGATAACCCGCATTTTCTCTGTCGGCTAAGATACTTTGTATAAATACCATCTCCTTATGTTCACTGCTAGGAAAGTTGCCATTTTTAGTGATATCTACAAAACGAATGGGTGCCTTTTGAACCCAGTTTCTACCCCATTCATAAAGATAGTTTTTCGTCAAAGGCATAAAGACAATACCGCCAAAGATATAATATTTTGGAAGCTTATCGTGTTCAAAGGGGATAAGTGTAACCATAGACTTTGAAGGGATATCTATGCTAATCTCTTTTCCTTTTCTTAAGATACTGACATTAAAGTTTTCATTAATGTGGTGTGCACGAATAAGGTAGTTCGCCGCGACACGTCCATTCTCCTGCATCTTTATAGTGGCATCATCTGAAAGAACCTGTTTATCAATCTCTAATAAAATATCATCCTTTTTTAAGTATCCGTCAGTTGAACTTCCTGGGACGATATGCGTAATTAAAACACCGGTTCTATCTTTCATTTTATAATGTTCTTTAAGTGTCTTGTTTTCCATTCCCTGTATGTATAAACCATCATCAGGAAAACCATCATAATGCCCATCTTTTATATCATTAAGAAAATGTTTTATGATAGGTGTTGGAACAAGATATCCAATATTGTCAGCCGTACTAAGGGACTGCATCGCAATACCAATGATATTTCCTTTTTCATCAAAAACAGGTCCCCCACTGTTTCCAGGATTAATAGCTGCATCTATTTGTAAGGAAAGTAGGTCGAAATCACTATGAACATAGACGGTTTGCTCAATTCTAGAGATGATACCTTGGGTGATAGAAATTTCATTTCCCCCTTGGGGATATCCATATACCGCTACCCCATCTTGTCGGTGGGGAAGTTTTCCTAATTTAAGAGGCCTTGTGCCCTCGAAAAAGCTTTCATCTTCAACCTCAAGAAGGGCGAGATCCGCCTCATGAGATATCCATTTTACATGGGCTATAAATTTTTTTGTGTTTGAGCTTTTTTTGATTTCTAAAAAAACATCATTTGAGACAACATGTGCAGCCGTTAAGATTAATTTATTATTAATAATGACACCTGAACCCGTCGAAGATTTTTGGGCACGCATCTGCCAAGGTTGATAATAATTAGGTCTTACCGAAACCGTAAAAATTTTTACTACAGAGGCACTAATATTTTTGATTTTATCACTATCATGAAAAGATTGGGCCATTAAAAAAAGGGGAATTAATAAGAAAAAAAAGCGCATAGCCTGCCTTAAAAGGGATTAATATAGGAATTATTGTATCTAAATATTTTTTTTAAGTTAGTATTTTAGGAGATTTGCTACCATTAAATAAGAAATAATAATATTTAGGTAGTTTATGAAACCAATCTTAGAACTAGAAGAAAATATTGACTTTCTTGTGGATGCAAAAGAGAAAATTTTAAATAATTGGGTCTTATTTGATGAGGTTGCTGAGATTTTTTAAAAGAGCATGATGTCTCCGCCTCTGAACTCTTTCTTATTTGTACCAATTTTCGCGGTGCTATGCTGGATCCATTAACAGGGCTCTTTTTAATGAGATTTCTTATGTTTTTGATCTAAATTTTCAGGAGTTTTAGATCAGTAAAGTGGTCGTATTTATAGTGCCCAAAGAGAAACTAAGGTACATAAACGCCGCTTTGAAGAATATAACTTAGCCATTGACCATAGTGCCATGGTGTGTAAAACAGACTTAGATGGCATTATTATTTATGCAAATTCTAGATTTTCTAAAATTAGTGGTTATAGTAATGATGAACTTATAGGACGAAATTCACGCTTGTGCTTATGGCTGAACAGATGCCTATTATGGGAGGACAAGAAGCAACGCAGATGATTATGCAATATGAGATTGACAAAAAGTTGAAGCATACTCCTATCATCTCAGTAACAGCAAATGCGTTAAAAGGTGACAAAGAAAGATTTTTAGAAGCAGGAATGGATGGCTACATTGCTAAACCTATAGAAAGTGCTAAACTAGAAGAGATACTTAATAAATTCATACCACATCAGGGAGAAAAAATGAGTTTTAATATAGAACTGCCATCGTATAATAATATATCTGCGCAAGAGATGGCCTCTGCCATAGGCTTAAACATTAAACATATTCCTATCTTAGTTCAAAGTTTTACAGATGAGAGTGCAGGTATTATAGAGAATTTAGAAGTAGCTATTAAGGCAAAAGATTATGAGGGTATTTCATCTCATGCTCACTCCATTAAAGGATCTTCAGGAAATTTAAAATTTATGAAAATGTATGAGCTTGCTAAGGATATGGAACTTTGCGCTAAGGATGCTAAAGAAGATTATCCTTACGCCGAGGCCTGTGCAAGTTTAAAAAAAGCAATACAGAGTATCTCTTTATAACAACTTCTTAAGCTCTGACACATTATAATGTCGGTCTCTTTAAGCAGTGAGTGTATATTTGTACCTTCATTGCTTTCCTTTAGACCTGTGCAATGGGTTTGTTTGGTAATGTGTCAGGACGGGAACGTAGCAGCACACTGAACTTACTTATGTGCCGCAGCCATCTGGAGGGGAGTCTTCATTTATAGCTCTTTTAAAACTACTCCGTGTTCTCAATCAACTCATGTCCCAATGTACACTTCGTTAATTTCCGCCTTGATTAGTTTTAAAATAGCTATAAATATTTTTTTTACAAGATTGAATATCGCTTCGCTTATTTTTCTCGTACTTTTTTATACTGTTTATGTGTTAGCAATAACACCTTTATCCATTGCTTGCTAGGTGCTAAAAAGCACTGATACTTCCCAAAAAATCAATTGTTACTTATTTTCTCATTAATTCCACAAATACTCCACAGAGCTAGTGTTACAATACAATTATCAATGAAAAGTATCAAAAGTTATTATCTTCTGTTACAATAAGTGCAAGTCATTAATTAGTAATTCTTATATGTAATCTTAGTTACAGACATAAGATTATATATGGGTTACTATTAGGACAACAAACAAATTAAAAGGATCGACAATGTCAAAGAATACAAAATTAGCAACACTAATCCTAGGTGCAGCCCTTATGACAGGTTTAGGTGCAACATCAGCATTTGCAGCTGAAGGTAAATGTGGTGCAGGTAAATGTGGTGGCGAAAAGAAGTCTACTGACGCAAAATGTGGTGGCAAAAAAGCTGACGCAAAATGTGGTGGCGAAAAGAAAGCTGGCGGAAAATGTGGTGGTGAAAAGAAAGCTGGCGCAAAATGTGGTGGTGAAAAGAAGTCTTCAGGTAAATGTGGCGGTAAAAAGTAAGTTACTGACATGAATACCTTAAATGGCATCAAAGGATGTGGAATAGGCTTACGAAGCGAACATGTCTTAGATGTTATACCTTCGGGATTTACTCCCGACTGGTTAGAAATCACTCCAGAAAACTGGATGCACCTTCCTTACCATTATAAAGAAGCCTTTGAAGAAGTTGTTTCAAAATTCCCCATTATGACCCATGGTTTATCACTTTCTATTGGTTCACCTGAAGCCTTAAATATGGGATTTTTGAAAGAACTTAAAACCTTTCTTGATAAGTATAAGATTGAACATTATTCAGAACACCTTTCTTTTTCTTCTTTTGAAGGAGGCCAGACCTATGAACTCCTTCCTCTTCCTTTAACCCGTAAAATGATAGAACATGTAAGTGATAGAGTTAAAAAAGTAGAAGATTTTTTAGGAAGAGGTTTAATACTAGAAAATGCTACTTATTATACAGTACCTTACGCAGAGATGGAAGAACTTGATTTTATGAATGAGGTGATGTATAAAAGCGGGGCTAAAATGCTTCTTGATGTAAATAATGTTTTTGTAAATGCTCGCAATCATAACTTTGATGCTGCTTCGTATATCAAAGGCTTAGAACATGATAAAGTCGCCTATATGCATGTAGCAGGGCATAAGTATTATGAAGATGATGATATTATTATTGATACTCATGGAGCAGATGTATGTAACTCAGTGTGGGACCTTTTGGACTTTACCCTTGATTATGTAGATGCTCCAGTAATGATAGAAAGAGATAATGATATCCCTAGTCTTAATGATATGCGTCGTGAATACAAAATTTTAGAAAAAATTGTAAAAAATAAAGATCTAAAAGAGAAATCTTATGCTTGAAAGAGATGTGCAAAAAAGATTAGTTGACTTTATTTCAGGGACGGTAGAGATACCGGATGAGCCAAGAAACCCTATACGTATATATAAAGAGTTAGTACATTATAGGTTTGCTGAGGTAATTGGAAATGCTATGCCTGATTTTTCGCAGATACTAGGAGATGAACGCTTAGATGACTTAATCTATGGTTTCATACAGTCCAAACCACAAACACCCTTTGTATGGCAGGTCCCTTCACTCTTTATGAAGTACCTTTTAGACTTTCATCTTGTAGATGATATAGCTTATGCCCAAGATTTGATGTGGTTTGAGAGTGTTGAAGTTGACCTTTTGATGGGTGAGTATGAAAAGCCCAAGGCGGAAGTGTTTAATTGGGATGAAAACTTTAGTTTATCTAAGAGTATGCGTATGAAGTCTCTTAATTATGCGGTAAATCAAAACAATTTTGAAAAAATAGATGAGCATCCCTTAGTGATGTATTATCATTTTGAGCAGTTTAATGTGTTTTTTCAAGAGATTACCCCTTTTATGTTTAGATTTTTATCCTATTTAGAAGATATGTTGCCTCGCGAAGCACTTATGTCTATATGTGCGGATTTTCACATAAGTGAAGAAAATGAGGTTAAAGAACTCTTACAAGGAGCACTTGAAGAGTTTAGTTCCTTGAATATTATCAATAAAGAAAAATAGATAAATTAAAACTAAAACTACTTAAAAGGATATGACATGTGTGTAAAAGACTTATATGAAACAGGAAGAAATATATTGCAAAAAACAGAGGATGTTCCCTTGTTGTTTTTGCGCGTTATCTTAGCCTATACCTTTTTTGGTCCAGCAATGTTAAAGCTAAATGATATAGAGTCAACGGCAGGTTATTTTGAATACCTTGGTATTCCTTTACCATTATTAAATGCTTATATGGCAGCAGGAACAGAGTTAGTGGGGGCCGTACTTTTAGGCCTAGGTTTATTAACACGTTTTATTTCTATCCCCTTACTTTTCATTATGATAATTGCTATTGCAACGGTTCATGGTGCAAATGGATTTAATGTGATTATGCCAGGAGATGCTTTTACTTGGGAAAGCCCTTATATTAATGGAGCAGAAATTCCGCATACAGTGGTAGTCTTACAAAACGGTTATGAGATGGTGATGTATTATATGGCTATGCTTATGGTTCTTGTATCTAAGGGCGCTGGGCGTTTAAGCCTTGACTTTTTAATCTTTAAAAAGGCTTAGGCTGTAAAGCTTATTAAAAATTTGCTTTTCCCATTTTTACTGGTGACGGAAATATTTCCATTAAGTTGCTGAGTTAAAATGGTTTTAGCAAGATATAAGCCTAATCCCTTTCCATTCTTCTCTAATTTTGTAGAAAAATATGGTTCAAAGATATAATTAATAAGCTCTTTGGCTACTCCTCCCGAGTTATCCTCAATTAAAATATTTATTTTATTTCCTTGATTAAATGAACTAATGGTTATTTTAGGTTCATTTACCTTATGAAGGGCATGGGCTTCTTTAGCATTAATAATAACATTTGTAAGTACTTGTATAAGAAGGTTCTGTACATAAAAAATAGGCTCTAAATCACCTAATTGAAGGTCTAAAGAAATTTTCTCATTCTCAAGGCCTTCTTTAAGTAATGAAAGACTTTCTAAGATGGCTTCATTTGGATTAGCCAGTTTTGGTTTACTATTGGATTTAAAAAATTCTCTAAAGGTAGTAATCATATCTGAGAGATCATTTGTATGCTTTACTATGCCYTCAAGAGAGGCATTAAGCTCTTCATCATTTAAGACACCTAACTCTTTTTGAGTTTGTATGGTACTGATAATGGCATGGACAATACTTAAGGGTTGTCTCCATTGATGCGCTAGCATACCAATAATTTCTTCCATTGCATCAAATCGTGAATGTTGCATAATAAGAGCATCTTTTTCTTGGGACTGTAAGATAGTATTTAAACGTGCGATAAGTTCAACCTGATTCACAGGCTTACGAATAAAGTCTACGGCGCCAAGGGCAAAACTTTTTTTCAGGGTTTCATCATTATCTGTCGCAGTAACCATAATAATAGGTATATGGGCAAACTTTTTATTTGATTTAATGGCCTGAGTCGCTTCAAGACCATCAATTTCTGGCATCATAATATCCATTAAAATAGCATCGATTTTTGTGTTCTCTAAGACCTCGTATGCATCAATGGCGGAGGCCGCACTAAAGGTATGTGTAAAACCTTCTTCTTGTAAAATTGCTTCGACTAATAATATATTAGTAGCATTATCATCAACAATCAAAATATTTTTTTCACTAACTGCAAGGTGTAAAGACATAAAAATCCATTAATGTATATAGAGATAATTAATCTTATCTATTGCTGTATTAAATTTTAGTAAAAAGTTTACCTTAGTTCGATTTTGTGAGCCAAGATAAAATTTATTTATGCTTATACATAGTACATTCACCAGCATTAGAAGGAGGATTGTCTCTAAGGTAGCTTAGGTCTTCTTTCGTTTGTTCTAGAACACGTTTTTGTTGTAATAAGGGAAGCATTTTCTCATTTTTACTTGTCATGTCCATATTTAAATCCATAAGATAAGATTCAACCTCTTTGTCTAAGGCATCGAGTGCCATTTGTATATATTCTAATGATTTCATATTTATTCCTAATAATCTTAAAAAAGCCTAGGTTCTAAGGCCTTGATTTTAAAGCTTTTTCTATGTACTTCACAGTACCCATGTGCTTTAATAGCTTCAACATGTGCCTTAGTCCCATATCCCTTGTGCTTTTCAAACCCATATTGGGGGAACTTTTTTGCGAATTGTATCATTTCCCTGTCGTGAGTAACTTTAGCTAAGACAGAGGCCGCAGAAACTTCAGGAATCTTTGCGTCTGCTTTGACCATTGTTCTAAGTCCACTTACGCCAAAGGTAGAATTTCCATCAAACAAGAAGTCATCACTTTCAAGATGTTTTAAAATACTTTTTAAACCTTCATTAAGGCATTTTGAGATTCCTATCTCATCGACTTTTGAAGCTGAAAATTCTATGATGTGATAGATGGAATTTTCTATAATAAGGGGAAAGAGAGCTTCTCGTTTCTTTTCACTAAGAACCTTTGAGTCATTAAGACCCTCTATTGGTTTCTTTAAAATAACACCAGCCATGACTAAGGAACCCGCTATTGGTCCGCGACCTGCTTCATCAATGCCACACAAGCTCATAAAACATATCTTTGTTGATTTTCATTGATGAAGCGAATCAGAAGAGAAACAGACTTTAGTAAAACTAGTCGTGGCGATTTCACGTAGTGAAAAGTTTCTTTAGTAATTCCGCATAAAGCCATTATGGAAGGGCTTTAGTGGTATTGAATTTTAGAGAATATACCTGTTGATACCCTATAAAAAAGCCAAGGGTTTTTTGTATATCTTGTATATGTCCTATCTCCAAGGGACTATCTTCTAGCCAAGACCGCATTTGTACAAATGACCAGTTCAGTTCTTGCTCTTGATACTTTTCTTTCCATTTCTTTTTTGCTTCAAGGACATCTTTTCCTTCTACAGAAGCTTCTATGATTTGTAACATATCATATATCATCATATCTTGTATATGCCCTTTGTTCTCTTGTAGAAACTGTTCTTTTTGTTCAGCTGTAATAGAGGCCTTAGTTACCAAGCTTATCTCATAATAATTTAAAAAATAGCCGGGATTTTTTGGCTCTAAGGTATATGCTTTTTGTAAGATTTTTTCCGCCTTAGAAAACTCTTTTTTCTCCCAATAAGCTAAACCAAGAGTAGTCAAAATACCAGTATTGTTAGGACTCAGAACAAGGGCCTTTTGATAATTAGACAAGGCTTCTTCTAAGAGGTTTTGGGCCTCTTGTATCTTTGCTAAGGCAATATATGAACGTATATTTGGGTCTAAACGATTAAAGGCCTGAAGGTGTGGGTAAGCAGCACTGATATTATTTTCATTTTGATATAGGAAAGCGATATTTTTATGGGCTAAGGCAAAGTTTGGATATTGAGAAACGGTTGTCTTGGCTAAGATAAGGGCTTTCTTGTGGTCTCCTTTTAAGTCGTAAGTCTGAGAAAGGAGAACTTGATAAAGTTTATTTTCGGGTTCTAAGTAAAGCGCCTTTTCAATGCTTATAATTGCCTTCTTATATTTCTTTTCATTTATAAGTTTTTTAGAAGCTAAAATCCAGACTTTGGCAGAGTATGATTCAAATTCAGTTTTTAGATGCTTCAAAGGAACCTGCTTGAAATCTTGTAGTTTCCAAAAACCAAAAAGACCACAATAGTTCTTCACTAAGGCACTTTGTTTATCTTTTGATGCATAAGCCACTTTTAAATTAGTGGAACAAAAACCTTGAGGCTTTTGATAAGTAAGCTGTGTTGAGCCTACTCGGACAGCATCTAGGGGAGGAAAAACATACTTATGATAAAGTAAAAGACTTAAAAATAAAAGAATACTTAGAAAGCTCAATCGTTTATAGCCTTTATTCTGAGTCCTTAATTTCGCTAGCCTTGGCTTGCTTGCAAGTTTTAAACTTAGCTTAGTTTTTAGCTCCTTATTTAAGATACTAAAGGTCTCTTCCAAACTCTCATTTAATAAAGAGATTTGGACAAGGTAAGGGACATTTTTATTTTTGGTTTGAATACTTAGCCAAACAAAGAGTTCTTTTTGAGGATTATATCGGTGCTCTAAACTAATCTTTTTTATTTCGTAAAATTGTATTCTGCACATTTGCTCATCAAGGTTATTTTCACGAAAGAGAAGTTCTTTTGAACTAACAATAAGATAAGGCTTGTTATTGAGATTAAATATATGCATTAATTTTTTACTTTGATAAGATGTATTTCAGGTCCATCACTAAGGTAGGCATCATCCGTTGCTTGTAGCTTATTATAAGACATCATATTGTGTAAACCATCAATATAAGCCTGTCCTCTTTCAGAATACTTATCTAAGGTTTTAGCCAGTTCCCAACCTGTAATTTTTTCTTCATTTTGACGAAGTTCAAGGCGGCGTGAACGAAGTTTTTCATAAGCATAGGTAGTGTTTAGGTTTAACATATATCCCCTAACAGAGTCTAAGGCTGTGTCAAACCTTGCTAGGCCATAATCTCCTAAACCTTTTCTTTGTTGAGCCGGTCTCATCCCCTTACCTGAAAAGTCCCATTGTCCAAATAAGGCGTTTCCTTGTGCCGCGAAACGTGAGGTTCCCCATCCACTTTCTTCAGCGCCTTGAGCCAGAGCTAAAGAGGGAGGAATGCTATCTACTCGTTTTTTTAACTCTAGAAACTGTGCAGGACTAAGACTGGAGTCTGATTTTTTTATTACCCTATATTTTAGAGCTAGTTTTCTTGTCCACGTTGAAGCTATATCTTCTTCTTGTAAGCGAAGACGCTCTTTATTTATATCTTCATTTGACATAAGTACAAGGGGGCCAAGGAGTCGAAAAAAGATATTCTTTTTTTCTTTTACAGGGATATTATGAGAGACTTTTTTCCAGTCTTGTCCAACCTTGTCAAAATAAATACGAGGGACTTCTCTACGCCCATCATTCCAAGTCTTAGAGGTATAATTAAGATCATTGAAAAGTTCATTCAATTCTTTTATTGAGGATATTTTAATGGTCTGTGTTTTAGGGACAACTGTATGTTTTTCTTTGTCTTCTTGGATATTTGAGCAAGAAGTAAGAATGAAAAATGAAAGCATGAGTATAAAGTAGGGCATAATTGATTCTTTTTAGGGCACCTCTAAAATACCTCTGAGTGAATATAGGATTTTTAGAGGTGCCCTTTAGTGATATTTTAGTTTTAGTATACTACTATCTTTACAATTAGTCTCTGTTTACTTTAAAAAAGGCGCCAAATGCATGAAAAAATAGAACCAGTTTCAAAAAAGAAACGTATTGAGATACTTGACGTTATTCGTGGTTTTGCGATTTTTGGGATAATTATTGCCAATATTCAGTCCTGGAGTGGGTATAAACTTATCCCCTTTGAGCTTTTAGAAACACTTTCATATTATGATTATAATGCAATTTTACACTACTTATTTATGTTCTTTATTGATACTAAGTTTTATACGCTTTTCTCTCTTCTTTTTGGTATAGGTTTTTATATTCAGTTTCATAAGTTTAGAGATGACCAAGGTCCTTTTTTAGAGACCTATAAACGCCGACTAGGATTTTTAATGCTCTTTGGTTTAGTGCATGCTTTTTTTTGGTCGGGTGATATCTTATTAATTTATGGGGCAGTTGGGTTTTTACTTATCTTTTTCAGGAATTTTTCGCATAAAAACTTATTGATTTCTTCGGTATTTATTTATTATATTTGGCTGGTTTATGATCTTGTCTTTGCCTTGTTCTACCCAGACTTGATGAACTTCCCTTCTTCTGCTTATAAGACATATATAGATGTTACGCCAGCTCAGATGACAGCTGTTTTTCAAAATGGAAGCTTTTTTGAAGTCTTGCAAATGAATTGGCATAATGTATATTGGAGGTATATAGACCTTATCCCTTCTGGGCGTATTACAAAGGTGTTGTCTATTTTTATTCTTGGGTATTACTTAATGAGTATAGATTACTTTAGAGTGTATGCAAAGTCCTTGAAACTCTTGTCTTTTTATCTTGTTACGGGTCTTGTTTTTACCTATGTTTCATATGAGATTGGAGGGTCCATGAGTAGCTTCTCTCATAATTTAACGAATGTGGGATATAAGGCCTTAGCTGCCACTGGGCAAATTCTTTTAGCTATGTCATATATTCATATATTGGCGGTTTTAGACGAAACTGCATTTTTCAAAAAGGCCTTTCATTATTTTGCCTATGTTGGACGAATGTCTTTTAGTAATTACATTTTGCACACGATGATGGGGTACTTGATATTTTATCCATTTTTTGGAGGTCTTTTTGGGAGCATGGGTTTAGTAGAAGTATCTCTTTTAGCCCTTGCTTTATATGCGGTACAGGTGGTTTTTAGCATGGTATGGTTGAAGTACTTTAGTTTTGGTCCACTTGAATGGGGTTGGAGATGTCTAACTTATAAGCAAGTTTTCCCTATAATTCGAAAAAAATAATGCTGCAAAGATGTAAGCAACTTCTTTTAGATAAGAACATTAACCCAATCTCTAGCATTGAATATGATGTTAATGGTGAGATTCATACCCTAAGTTTAGAATGGATTGTTTCTGCCTTTATAAAGACAGAAAAAAAAGAACTTTTTATACAGATGCTTGAAGAAGTAGTCCAAGGAAATAAATCTGACATAGAAATATTTTTTCAACAAATGGGGCAGTTGGTGTTAATGAGTTCATTATCAAAGAATGAATTAGAGGAAACATGATACAGAATTTTTTAAAACTAAGTTTAGTAGTCCTTGTGATGGTGATAGTTACAGGCTGTTCAAGAGTAAGCGATGAAGATGTTTTAGCGGGGCGTGAGGCTGTTAAAAACGGGGCAATGATTATTGATGTACGATCAAAAAAAGAGTATAACAAGGGCCATATTGAAGGCTCTGTAAATATTCCAATAGCCTATGTAGATAAGATGTATAATTCTTTGCCTCGGGATAAAGAACTGGTTGTGTATTGTCGTTCAGGTTCAAGAAGCGCGATTGCTGCGAGACTTCTAAGAGAGCAGGGTTGGATAGTTCATGATGTTGAAACCCAAGAAGACTGGGAAAGAAAAATTATTCCTAAGCCTGTAGTTCAAGAAAAATAGTTACTTCTGTGTGGCCTCATATACCGCGTCAAAATGAAGTGGTGGATTTTTAATATAGTCTTGGCAACGTTGTATATAGATTGTGTACAAGAGTGATGAAGAAGACCTAAGCTCCTCAAAGCCTTTTAAAGCTTCTTGGAAGTGACCTTTCTTATAAGAAGACAATGCTTTTTCATAGACCTTTATCTCATTTACAGGGATTCGTTTTTCATCATAAATAACCTCAAAAATAGTCACAGGCTTTTCTTTTCCTACCACCTTTATCGTATCAAGCTCTCTTAATAAAAATTTTTCAGATAATTGTGCCCTTGTGTACTGAGTGATAATAAGTTGAACCCCATAAAATTTACATAAACCTTCACACCTTGATGCAAGGTTGACAGCATCACCAATAACTGTGTAGTCAGAACGACCAATAGAGCCGATTTCTGCGACAATAACCTCATTCGTGTTAATACCAATACCAATCTCGATTTTTTCATTAAACTCCTCTTGCAAAGAAACATTTAACTCTTTTAAGAGCTGAAGTTGTTTAATAGCACATTTAACAGCAATATCTGCATGTTTATCTAGGTCTAAGGGCGCGTTCCAATACGCCATAATAGCGTCACCAATAAACTTGTCTATGGTTCCCTTTGCCTCAATAATTTCCTCACTCATTGGTTCTAAGTAGGCATTTAAAAAACGTATAAGCCTTTGGGGATCTTCCAGTCTTTCTGAAATTTTTGTAAAATTTCTTATATCGCTGAAAAAGATACTTATCTCTTTCTTCTGGCTTTTAAGGGTGTTTATATCTTGATGAAGTAGTTCTTCAACTACGTCTGCAGATACTTTTTTTGAAAAGCTGTTTTTAATAAGACTTTTTTGTTTTTGTTCTCTTTGATATGCTTGAAATGAAAACATTAGGGTACTTAGCACAAGGGCAAGTAAAGGTAGAAAAAAGTTATAAATCTGATTTAGGCTAAACATTAGCCAATAGTTTAAATACAGACTTGAGAAAAAGATGAGTATAGAAAAAACAAGACTCATTCTCGCAGAGATAAGATTATAAATAAGACCTAAAATCAGGGTGTAAAAAATAAGGAGAAGGACTTCTATAAGCTCATGATAAGAAGGGGTATAAAGATAATCATTATTTAAAAGGTTATCTATAATAGTCGCGTGAACTTCAACACCAGGAAGCCCCGCATCATATAAACTTGGGAGGATGTCATGCAAGCCAAGGTCAGAGGTTCCAATAAGTACAAACTTACCTTCCACCTCTTTTGGATTGAAGTTCTTAGTGTAAATATCAAGAAAAGAGATGTACTTGTAACTATGAGCAGGACCTCTGTAGTTTAAATTAATGCCTGAGTGTATATCGGTTTTAATATCTCCTGTTTCTAAGCCAATACCCTCAAGTCCACTGGCATTATAAAAAAGGTTTACCGTATTACTTTGACTTGCAATTCTTACCATTTCAAAGGCAAGGGCAGGATAAACTTGGCCCTCATAATTTAATAAAAGCTCTACCTTGTCAACAAGACCTGTTTGTAAGCCAAGCACATTAAAAAAACCACTTGAATAAGCGGCCGATTTAATGGGCTCAATATTTCCAATAACACCACTTGCTTGTCTTAAAGTGTTTTGATTAGAAAAGTTTACCTTGGTGAAGATAGCGGGAGAAGAAGGAGGGCTTTGTGTGCTTGAGGCTTGAAAATCATAATAATATCCCAAAATAGTGGGAGTGTTTGAGATAATGTTGGCAAAGACTTCATCACTGTTTTGAAAGTCCCCTTGTATGTTTAGACTTTTGGCCATTTGATGTGGAGAGGTTCTATCCTCAGATGAAAAGACAATGTCAACACCAATGATACCTGCTCCTGCGGCACTTAGGTTATACAGTACCTGAGAAAACTTAAGTCTTGAAAAAGGCCATTGTCCTAAGGTCTCAAGAGTTTTGGAATCAATATCTATAATAACAACTGCCTCACTTGCTGAGCTAGGTGTATGTAATTTAAAAAGAAACTCTCTTAGTTTAATATCAAAGGGTGCATAAATAGGTAAAAAGAAGAATTTTAGTCCTAAGAGGAAACAAAAAAGTAAAATAAAAGAAATAAGTTTATTTTTCATATTAAGAAAATATACAATATAATTTATTATAATCTTCTTGGTACACATATAATAAACAGTTATATAATATGATTATATTTATCCGAGGGGGGAATATCATGAAAAAGTTTAGTTTAATAATGTTTTTGTGTTTAACTTACGCAATGGCAGAAAATATAGAAGTACTTACGCAAGGTGAAATTCTAGTTAATGGAAAGGCTCTTAATTCTAAGGACTCTATAAAATACGGAGACACAATAGAAACAAAAAAAGGTGCTTCTTTTCGTTTCAAGGTGGGGAAAGAAGCCTTTTTAGTTAGTGGGAAAAGTAAGTTTTCTTTGAAAAAAGAAAAAGGCACAAATATTTTTGAATTAGTAAGTGGAAGTGTAATGGGTGTATTTGCTAAGGGTAAACATAAACTTAAAACACCAAATATGACAGCAGGTATTCGGGGAACAGGAGTGTATGCAAAAATCAAAGATGGTAAAACATACTTTTGTATCTGTTATGGTTCTACTGGGATAGAGGTTAAATACGCAACTGAAAGTGAAGTGCTAAGCGCAAAACATCATAATATGGTTTGGGTAACAGATGATCTTATAAAGCACACGGCTCATATGGAGTTTCATACAGATGATGAGCTTAGAGGTTTGGAAAAAATGGTAGGTAGAGTTCCTGCATTTGATAAATAAACTTTTTTACTAGATTAAATTGATTTTAAATCCGTTTAATCTGTGAATGAAAATTTATTTTCTATGAAAAGAATGCATGAAATGATAAATCGTTTCACCTAGACTGATACCATGTTTAACTTCTAAACCATGCAGTTCCATAGAAAGTCTTTCAAGGTTTTCTACTTTTAAGTTTAATCCATCATTGGCTTTTTTTGAAGAAATAGTCTGTAAGAGTCTTTTTGTTTCATGTTCAAACTTAGCACCTATTGATGACTTAATCTCATTTAATGAAGAGGCTACTCTCTTAAGTTCTTTCATACTAAAATTCATATAAGTTTTCATGCAAGTACTCCTGTATATATCAGAATATATTAGCACAGGAATAATTTAAAGATAAGATGAAAATTTAGTTATATTAGATTCTAAAGGATAAGAATGAATTTTCATGAAAAATGTTATGACCTCTTAAAGAAAATTCCAAAAGGTAAGGTGACAAGCTACAAAGAAATTGCAAATGCCTTAGGTACCAAGGCATATAGAGCAGTGGGCACAGCTATGAATAAAAACCCTAATCCCGTGGAAGTACCCTGTCATAGGGTAGTGAAAACAGATGGAAGTTTAGGAGGCTATGCCTATGGAGATATAAAAAAGATAGCCTTGTTAAAAGAAGAGGGGATTAAAGTAAAAGATGGAAAAATAGTAAATTTTGAAGCTATTCTTCATCACTTTTCGTAAGTGTCATTTCATATAGCCATTGTTGAAGAGGTAGAAGTTCTTCAAATATGGTGTAGCACCTGTTAATGAGTTTATCTGAAAAGTAAGTCTCATCAGGTTTAAACTTTTTATTCACAACCATCCCATTAAGTAGGGCTAATTCAGGGTAGGGATAGGTCTTAGAAAAATTTCTAGGAAGCCTTTTGTAGTGCGGCTCAATTATATCAAAGCCTTTTTTCTTACATTCTTGCAAGATAGAAAAGAGCTTGTCTGCCTTATCTATGTCAATAATATATTCTCTATAGGTTGAAAGTAAGGCGGTGTCAAAACGGCGAATACCTGCTCCAATAACATACTCTTCAGGCGTGGCTCTTGTATAAAAATTTGCAGACTGTGTGCGTTTTGCATTTCCTTGCCAAAAGATAACACCGGTATGTGTTTTCATAGGTGTTTTATCCTTAGCAAAGCGTGTGTCTCTGTAGATTCTATACATAGAACCATTAATCTTTGGTATGGCATTGATAGTGGGAACAAGGGCTTGGATATGTTCTCCCATATCTACAACGAAGCTGCGATTAGYWTTKASRAKMYAKWMTWYGTATATATGTTTCCTGTCTTCAAACCATTCTTTAGTGTTATTAGACCTTAGTTCTTTTAAAAAGCTTAAACTGTTTTTTGAATATCCTGTGAATGCCATCTTATCTTGAGGTCCCGTAGGAATTATATATATTGGTACATCTGCCTTCTCTTCTAGCCTTTGCAACCATAGCGTCATAGGTTTGTACCCAAAAGATGTTTCGTAGTTTGTCGGCTCTTTTCATACCCTGCTTTAGTTCCCGAATACTTCTAAAATTCAAGGTACCACTCGTCTCACATTTACCAATGGCTTCACTAGCCGCATCTAGATAAGTATGCCCAAGATCCCAAGAATATTTTGAAGAAATTTTTGTTTTAAAAAGGGGCTCAAGCTGTGTCCAATACCCATTTACCTTGGCATATAAGTCTTTACATTCTTGTGTCTCTTGTGGGACGATAGCAAAACTAAGGGAGTAAAATAGAAGCATTAAAGTAATCATTTTCATAAGAATATTATACACTAGCTATGTCTAATATAAAATTAATTAATACTATGTTATATAATAACTATATGTAAGGTAAGGAAAATAATATGAAATTATTTAAATCTTTGTTATGGACAAGTTTTTTAGGTTCTTGTCTTGTTTGTGCAAGTGCATCTTCTTTAGTAGAATCTGCAAAAAATAGTGACCTTAAGGGAATTCAAACTGCCTTAAGTGCTGGAGAAAATGTCGATACTGCAGGAAAGGGCGGTGCTAGGGCACTTATGTGGGCATCAAAGAACAACCATCCTGAGATTGTTGACTTTTTATTATCTAAGGGCGCAGATGTAAATACCCAAGATGACGCGGGTTATAGTGCCTTGATTTATGCAAGTAATGAGGGAAATGTTAAGGTTGCGATTTCTCTAATTAAGCATAAGGCAAATGTAAATATTAAAACAAAAAATGAAAATACGCCACTTATCATAGCGGTTCAACATGGACAACTAAATATAGTAAGACTTCTTATTGACAAGGGTGCTAAAGTTGATATGACAGATGGTGGTGGATATACACCATTAATGTATGCGGCTCAAGAAGAAAATGCTAAAGAGTTGAAAATTTCTGAGTTTCTTATCGAAAAAGGTGCAGATGTAAATGCCAAGGATGATGAAGGTTATACAGTATTGATGGCTGCTTCTGAAATGGGTCATGCAAAGATTGTAGAATTGCTTTTAAAAAGTGGCGCAGATAAAAGATTAAAAGATATAGATGGAAGTACAGCGGCTGATTATGCAAATGCTGAAGAGCATAAGAAAATAGAAGCCCTTTTAAGATAAGGCTTTTTTACTTCTCCATATCCTTGCTCATATAAGCAAGAACAAGTGCAACAACAATTAAAACACCAAACATAACTCCCCAAACACGTAAATCCATCCCGCCTGTTTGTGATATAGCAGCTTGTGGGTCCATGAATTATCCTTTAATGTAAGAACAGCAATAATCAGTGATTATTTTGATGTTTACTTGAAACTTAGCATTTGCAGGTACATTAAACTGCTCTCCACCCTTGATAGAGATAAACTTATCTGAACCAGGAAGTTTAACATCAAGTTCACCTGAGGTTATTTCCATGATTTCTGCGTCAGCAGTTCCAAACTCATACTCACCTGGCATCATAATACCAAGTGTTTTAGTTGTTCCATCTTCAAAAGTTAGGGTACGGCTGGTTACTTTTCCATCAAAATAAAAGTTTGCAGCTTTTGTTGCGGTAACGTTTTTAAATTCTGTCATAATGTTTCCTATTATTTTAGTTATGTCATTTTATCAAAAAAAGGTTAAAGCATGAAACAAATTTTTATATTATTGTGTATCAGCTCTTTTTTATTTTCAAATCAATCTTTTATTTTTACAGAACTTTATGGAACATGGACACTAGAATCGATACGGGGAAATTCTTATGTTGTTTTTGGAGAAGTAAAGGCTAAAAGAAAGGGAGATAGTCTAAGTTTACAGTTTCTACAAAATGGAAAGGTTTATGTAAAAGGAACAGAAGTTTTCTATTATTATAATATTGAGTATGGAAAACTAGTCTTGAGTAAACATAAAAACCAAAAAAACAATCACTTTGTTCCGGCTAATCATAATATAGATAGACTTTATAAGGATCAGAGTTTTCAAGGTTGCCCTATTGTTAAGTACTCACAAAAAGGTTTAACGGCGATTTACGACAATGGAGGTTATCAAATGTGCCACATAGAACTTGCCCCTCAACCAACCTATACGGTTCCTAATCCTCTTGAAGAACATTAGTTCGGTTTAATAAGCTTTTTGATATCTTTAGAGAGATGAGCGAAGGGCAGTTTCGTTACTTTTTTTGTTTTTTCGCCTGTTTCACTTATAGATACTTCTACTTCCATAGTGTTGGGGTTAAAAGAGATGATTTTAATATGTCTTTCGTTCTCTACAAAAGTTATGTTTTGTTCTGATAAATTAATTACTTTTTTCTTATTTTTAGCCATATGTCATTATAACAGCTTCTAGATTTCACTTCCCCATCTTAATGTATCAAGCCCGTACTTTTCCCTGAGCTTTTTTGTTTTTTGTGTAAGTTGGTACTGCTTTTTATCTTCTTCATAGTCTAAAAGCGAAAGGGCTCTATGGGAGTGGGTGGTAAAAGCAGAGGTTGAGATACTAATTCGAATGATACGAAGACTTGGAGAAGTCTCGGCTTGTAAAAATAAGTCTTGGCAAAGATCTTTAAAAAGCTTTTCACTAAAAAGTCTGTTTTGTGAAGTATTTGCCTTTGATTTTGCGCCTAACTCATAAGAAATCCCCACATGAAAGGTGGTAGGAATAACATCCATTCTCATGATGGCAAAACTGAGATGACGGGAAAGAATAGTTAAACGACGCAGGGCTTCTTGTCTATCTCTAATCCCATCAAAGGTACGAGAGATTCCTATGGACTTTCTAATATGTTCTTTCTCTATAGGAGTCTTATCTATGCCACAAACTCTAAGGTATAAGTCCCAAGTCGACTTGGTCTGATGTAAAAAGAGTTCCTTGGCTTTTTGGATATCACCTAGGGTTTGTAAGCCATATCCATGAAGTTTAGTAGCTGTCTTTCTTCCAATGCCGGGAAAATCATCTAGAGGTATATTGTGTATAAAAGCATCTACCTCTTCTTTAAAAATTGTCTTGCATCCAAAGGGTTTGGCCTTATTTGTTGCAAGCTTGGCTGTGTATTTAGACGGAGCCGCACCTACAGAAATAGGAAGGTCTAGTTTTTCTAAAACTTCATCTCTAAGGTTCTGAATAAAAGAAGGTACATCCTTATCTTCTATCCAACCACTTAAATCACCATAAAACTCATCAATACTTCCTTGCTCAAGGAGGGGAATGCGAAGACGTAAAAAGTTATGTAGTTGATGTGAAAGATGTTGGTAGAGTTTCATATTGGGTTTTTTAATGATGATGTTTGGACATTTTTTCAAGGCTTCGTTAATAGTACAGCCTGTTTTAATCCCAAAAGCTCTTGCCTCATAAGAAGAGGTGGTAAGCATTCCTCTTACTCTTCCATCAGGGTCTATAAACTTATCTAAGTCATTTTTACCACTTGAAGGAGAGTCTTGAAAAAAACTCATTACAAAGGCACCGTTATTGGCGAGGCTCATTGTTTGCTGGGTGTTTTTCTTAGAAAAAATATGCTGATCAGACCTTCCCCCAATACCTACAGGTTTATTTCTAAGATAGGGGTCTAAGATACGCTCAGCAGAAACAAAAAAACAGTCAAGGTCAATATGGATTTTCATTTTAAAAGTATAGTTAATATTTTAAAAAAAGTAAAAAGTATGTCATTAAGACATACTAAACTTGCTGCTCTAAAGAGAGTTTTTTAAAAGTTTGTAATACAAAGTTAGGCTAATGACACATCCTGGTTCATTGTGCGGCGTTAAAATATTTTTATAAAAAAGATTATATAAAAGTTGAAAATAGGTCTGAGTAATATATTCATAGTTTAAACCTATCCTAGGATTTATAGAAATTCCGGTGTCTCTATTATCTTAAAATCGCGTACCAAGTAAAAAGCCAAGGGCCTCATAAAGATTTAGCGCGCCCATCTGTCTGAGTATCATCAGCAAGCAAAAGAGAAGAAAAACATAAGGACACCAACTAGGTATTGTGCATATAATCTACTTATAAAAGCATATATCCTTATAGAATCACTCAAGCTAGATAAAATATAAATAAATATAATATATTAAAATTTATCAGCTTAATTATATTTTATTTTGAGATGCCCTGAAGTAAAAGAAGCTAAAATACTTATAAAGGATAAGGTATGACGTATCGCTATATTGGTCGAACGGGTCTTAGGGTTTCACCTATATGTCTTGGAACCATGACCTTTGGAACCCAATGTGACAAAAAAGAAGCCTTTAAAATTATGGATAAGGCTTATGAAGCTGGGGTAAACTTTTTTGATACAGCCGAAATCTATCCCGTACCCCCTTCAGGTGAACTGGGGGGTCTAAGCGAAGAAATAATAGGTGAATGGCTGCAAGATAAACCTAGAGATAAGATGATTATTGCTACTAAGGTTGCTGGCGCTGCCTCAGGTTGGTTTGTCCCCCCTACAAGATACGGAATGACAGCTATTGATAGACATCATATTCAAAAAGGTATTGAGGGTAGTCTTAAACGATTGAAAACAGACTATATAGACTTGTATCAGATGCATTGGCCGGATACTATTGTTCCTATTGAAGAATCTATGGAAGCTTTTGATAGGTTAGTTCAAGAAGGAAAGGTTCGTTACCTTGGAACCTCTAATGACACAGCCTATGGAACAACTAAGGCAAATATGACAGCTCAGATGAAAGGCTATAAAGGTTTTGAGTCTATTCAAAATAACTTTTCACTTCTAAACAGACGTTTTTTAGATGAGATGAAAGAAATGTGTGAAAAGGAACAAACTTCTTTACTTCCGTATTCTCCTTTAGCAGGAGGGGTCTTGTCGGGTAAATATAATAAGCCCTTTAACACAGAAGGACGCTTCTCAGCTTATATGAATTCGGATAATCCTCGTGTAAGAGCTCAGGCCACAAGGTTTCTAAATGAAAAAACCTTAGCTTCAACAAAAGAGTATATTAAAATAGCTGACAAAGCAGGAATATCAGTAGTCACTCTAGCAATTTCGTGGTCAAAACAGTTTTCCTTTGTGGCGTCAACTATTATAGGGGCTACAAGAGCAGAACAATTAGATGATAGTTTAAAGGCTATGGATTTAGAATTAAGTAAAGAGGTCTTAAAAGCTTGTGATGAAGTTCATTCAAACACTTTGTATCCTATGGGTTAGTTTTTTTCTATTAGGCTGTGCTCCTAAGACCTATAAAAAAAATGAAAGTCGTTTTATACTCATTAAAACACCCTTATTAAAGTATGCCGATCTGGGATACATTCGTTCTAATGCAGATGAGCTAAGAGCAGATTTGTTTGTAGTAGGGACCTTAGTGCAAAGTATAGAAATAGCCACTCTTATATGTGTGAATGAAGGATGTTTAACAAAGTCCGCCTTTAATGAAGACTATTTGAATGCTTCTTATCCTGATGACTTACTTTTAAATGTTCTTTTAGGTAGGCCAATCTTTGAAAAGGCTTCATTTAAAGTGACAGATAGAGGCTTTAGGCAAGAGTTAAAAGGGCCTGAGTATAATATCATTTATAAAGTGGAAGACGGAGATATTTCTTTTAAAGATTCACAAAATAAACTAAAAATAAAAATTTTAAAAACTAAGGGATAGACGTGTCAAAAAAATTCATTGGGGCCCATACCTCTGCAGCAGGTGGCGTGTTTAATGCTGCTATTAATGCAAAAAAGATTGGAGCGCAGGCCTTTGCCTTGTTCACAAAAAACCAAAAACGTTGGGATGCAAAGCCCTTAGATACAGCCACTATTGATAAGTTCAAAAAGGAGCTTGAAGATGCTTGTATAGAACCTAAACATGTCTTACCTCATGACTCCTATCTTATTAATCTAGGGCATCCTGAATTAGAAAAGCGTGAAAAGTCCTTAACTGCCTTTATAGACGAACTTGAACGTTGTGACGTTTTAGGCTTAGACCGCTTAAACTTTCACCCTGGTTCTTTTTTAAAAAAGATTTCAGAAGATGAATGCTTAGACGCGATTGCTGAGTCTATTAATTATGCCCACGATAAAACACAAAATGTAAAGTGTGTTTTAGAAAACACAGCGGGTCAAGGTTCAAACTTAGGTTGGAAGTTTGAACATCTTGCTCACATCATAGATAAGGTCGAAGATAAGAGCCGAATTGGGGTATGTCTTGACACTTGTCACATGTTCACAGCAGGCTATGATATTAGAACTCGTGAAACTTATGATGTATCTATGGCACAATTTGGTAACATAGTAGGATTTGAATATTTAATGGGGATGCATTTGAATGATTCTAAGCCAGACTTAGGTTCACATGTAGACCGTCATGAAAGTATTGGAAAAGGGAAAATTGGTCTTGATGCCTTTAAGTTCATTATGAATGATGAAAGAATGGACGATATACCACTGATACTTGAAACTATAGATGATAGCATTTGGAAACAAGAAATCGAACTACTATATTCTTTAGAAAACTAGCAAAAGCGGTTACGAAGTAAAGTTTCAGGCAAAGCCGCATCTAAACTAGTAAAAACATACTTAGGGAGAATAAATGATAAAGAAAATTGGAATATTGTCACTTGTGGTAGCAACAACACTTACAGCCTCAGGATGGAGAATTCCTGAACAATCAGTAAATGGGACCGCCCTTGCAGGTGCTTATGTAGCTAATGCACATGGGGCAGATGCAGCGTATTATAATCCTGCCAATATGGCATTTATGGATCAAGGGTCTTATTTTGAGGGTTCTTTAACTTATATTCATTTAACTGCTATTGATTATGATGGTGTTGATTCTAGGTCTACGACACCTACGACACCTTTCTCAACAAGTTCAAAAAAAGAAAATTTTGTATTGCCTGCCTTTCATTATGTAGGTGAAGCGCATGGAGATTACCGTTTTGGGATTTCTTTCACTTTGCCAGGTGGGCTTTCTAAACGTTGGGAAGATGGAAGTACAAGTACTTTGGTTTCAAAAGAATTTACATTAGAAGTCTTTGAACTAAATCCTGTTATGTCATATAAGGTAGCAGAAAGTTTTGCAATTGCTGCAGGTCTTCGCCTTGTTTATAGCAAGGGTACTGTAAAAAGTTCAGGAACAGTAGTTGTTGGTGCTCCATTAACAAGTGATGTATCAAGAGATATGGAAGGTGATGATATTGCTTTGGGTGTTAATGTCGCGGCTTCTTATAAACCTATGGATAATTGGACACTATCTGCAACCTACCGTTCAAAAATAGATTTAGAAGAAAAAGGAACAGCCACTTTATCGTCAACTTCGGTTCCGGGATTTCCTCCATCTGGGTTACCTGCCGGTTCTTATTCAGGGGATGCAGGAGTCACTGTTCCCTTACCTGCTATTTTTGCCTTAGCAACAGCATATACTATTAATAATACGACAGTTGAACTTGAATTCGATAGAACATTTTGGGGTGATTATAATGACTTGGATTTTACATATCCTGCTCCTTTTCAAGTGCACCCAGTTTTAAAGAGCGCTTTTGACGACCCTAAGGCTCGAAATTGGAACCATGCAAATGCTTATCGTATAGGGGTAACCCATATTTTTAATAAAAAGTGGACAGGTATGTTAGGTTATGCCTATGATGAAACAGGCGCCCCAACTAATACGATTGGTTATGAACTCCCCGATTCAGATGCAAATATGTATTCATTTGGGGCAAGATACAATTATAATGACCAAATGTCAGTTGGTATAGCAGGTCTATATAATGATAAAAAAGAGGTAACAACCTCAGGGGATAATGAAGCCCAAGGTACTTTTTCAAATGCAGCCGCATACTTACTTACTATAGGAGTTGGCTACAAATTCTAAACCTCTTGCCTCTAGGGGCAGAGTCATAAACAAAGTATTGATACAATATTTTGTTTATGACTTACATTACAAGGGAAAACAATGACTTATTCATATCAGAACTTTTATGAAATGATTTCTGCTAATGCAAAAAATAATCCTAAAAAAACTGTCATCTTTATTAATGATGAAAAGATATCTAATTTACAGCTCTTGCAACGTGTAGATAGTTTTGCAAGATTTTTATCTCATAGTGGAATGAAAGAAGATGATAAGATTGCCATTGTCACACCTAATTCTGCGGAATTTCTTATTGCATTTTTTGCAATTTCTAAGATAGGTGCTGTTATTGTTCCTATAAACAATATGTTAAAAGAAGATGAGTATACCTATATACTAAATGATGCAGAAGTGAAAATGCTTGTCACATCTAATAAGTTCCTAAAAGAAACAGCTAATCTTCAAGAAAAAACATGTCTGGAAAAGACAGTATGGATAGATAGCCTTCCCGAGACAAAAGGCGAACATTTTCTTTTCTCAGATGCAATGTCTTTACCCCCTGTAAATGATGAGGTTAATGCCAATAAAGAGCTTAATGACTTAGCCTTGCTAATATATACCTCTGGTACAACAGGTCATCCAAAAGGGGCTATGCTTTCTTTTAAAAATATCTTTTCTAATGTATATGGGGGGCAAGAACGATTTAATCTTAATAAAAAAGATAGATTTATTGTGTATCTTCCAATGTTTCATTCTTTTACCCTTTCTATTTCTGTACTGCTTCCTATTTTTGTAGGGGGCTCAATGGTGATTATCCCTTCCGTTCTTCCTTTTTCAAATATTATTAAGCAGACACTTCTTAAACGTGTTACTGTTTTCTTAGGTATCCCAGATGTTTATAATGCCTTAGTAAGAGCTAAGCTGCCTTGGTACTTCTTATGGTTTAATTCAGTGCGTGCCTTTGTTTCAGGGGGAGCGGCTCTGAGTGAAGATACTTTAACAAAGTTCAACAAGATTTTTAAACGAGCAAAAATGCTTGAAGGATATGGTTTAAGTGAATGTTCCCCTGCGGTTGCTATTAACCCTATGTCTAAGCAAAAGCCTCTTTCTATAGGTCTTCCCTTATATGGATATGAAGTGAAGATAGTAGATGAAGAGATGCTTGAAGTTCCAACGGGTCAGGTGGGTGAACTTATTGTTAAGGGGGACTGCGTAATGCTTGGATATTGGAAGCGACCAACCGCTACAGATGAAACTATAATAAACGGTTGGGTAAGAACAGGCGACTTAGGTAAGGTAGATGAAGAAGGATATATTTATATAGTCGATAGAAAGAAAGACCTTATTATCTCTAAGGGTATTAACATTTATCCCCGTGAGATAGAAGAGGTCCTATATCTACATGATTCAATTAAGGCGGCAGCGGTTATTGGTATTAAAGATGAAAATAATGGTGAGATTCCTATTGCCTATATAGAATTAGATTTAGATAAGGCGACATTAACAGAATCAGCCGTAAAAATATACTTGAAACAGCACCTAGCAAACTTCAAGATTCCAAAAAATGTTTATTTTTTAGAAGAACTTCCTAAGACAGCCACAGGTAAAGTCCTCAAACGTGTACTTAAAGAAAATCACTAACTAAAAAAAATATGGTTTTCTAAGTCCTTTTGTTCTATGCTTATACATATAGACTAAGGAGTTGATTATGTTGGCTACTCATGAAAAACGACGAAAAGAACCCTCTTATACAATTCCCTTCTTATACGAAATATTAGAATTAGCATTAATCTGGATTTTTTTTAGTTTAATAGAAGGTACTACAAATATAACTCAATGGGGCTTACTCTCTTATTCAGGTTCAAGTGTTTGGTTTATATATACCTTTTATAAATTAAAAAGAGTGCTAAATAGACAGATAGTACATAAACATTAAAAAGGAGTATGTTATGCATGTAGCTGATGAAAGAAGAAGTAAACATCCTAGTATAACAACGCCCTTTTTATTTGAGGGTTTAGAACTGATATTAATATGGGTTGTCTTTGGTATTGTCGAAGGTAGTTTGAATGTATTCGCTTGGAGTCTTATCTCATATGTACTCAGTTTCATTTGGGTGGGATATACAGTATCAAAACTATTAAGAGTATTGAAACGCCAAAGTGAGCATAGATATTAGTCCTAAACTAGGGCTAATAGCGCGATAAAAATAAGCAAAAAGTACAACTTTTACAATTCCTTCACAAACCCCTTGACATTGATTCCCTAATGTCCTATAATTCCCGTCCACAAACACAGAGACTTAATGTTTAAGCT
>NVXJ01000021.1 GCA_002733885.1 Arcobacter sp.
CGCGGTTAGTGAGCTTAAACATTAAGTCTCTGTGTTTGTGGACGGGAATTATAGGACATTAGGGAATCAATGTCAAGGGGTTTGTGAAGGAATTGTAAATTTCATGCAAATCTACCTAAAACTCACTGTTTCTAGCTTCTCTGTAAACGAAAAGCAGTTTTAATAAAACGTTCTTTGTTTAATCCTAATTTATCTACTAAGACTGCTGCATCTTTAATTGATGCATCTGTTAATTGATAATTTATATTTACAGCCTTTCTTACAACATTTAAGGCATTAATATATGTCTTTACATCTTGGGGTGCATTATTTATATCATCCATATATTTCATAACTAATATAAAAGAGGCTTCAAAGTGCCAATGCTCAAATAAGAGTCCAGCAACCTGAGTCGATGTCATGTCTGTAAAAATCATTTCAGCTTTTATGGCTGTTTCTTGTTTTTTTACTTCTTCTTGAAAAAGGTTTATATAATCACTACTATTTACTTCCATTGAAATCACTACCTTTCCCATTTCCATTAAAAAGGCTACTGGTGCTAAAAATTTAACATGTTCTATGTCTACAGACATATACCATTGAAACATTAAAGAAGATTGGAGGTTACACACCTTTGAAAATGTTTCATTTGTTATATTGTAAGGCTGCATATCTATTACAAAGCTTTTATTCATTGCTGAAGAAAGGACAAAGCCACGTATGGTGGCTGCTCCCATAAGCGTAACAGCTTGCATGATAGATACAACTTGTTTAGAAAAGACATAACAAGGAGCGTTTACCTTTGCTAAAATATCTGTCATTAAAATTGGGTCAGATTCAATTAATGCCACAAGTTCTTTTGTGTCGGGGATTCCTTGGGCATAAAGAGCTTCAATACGCTGTACGGATTGGGGTAAAGGAGGAAGGTCTTCAATATATTTTACTAAAGATTTAAATCCCATGAAATAGCCTTAATACTTATATATAACTAAGTATAACTAAAAATAATCTATTTTTTTACTTCCTCTTCCTTATGTAGATACTTATCTGTAATTAAAAGTAAGATAGGAAGGATAAAAAGGTCAACAGCTAAAGACATGAGAATTAAGATAGAAGAATATTTTCCTATGAGTTGAAGGGTTAAGGCAGATGAAAAAGAAAGTCCAAAAAATGTTACCGCTAAAATCATACTTCCGATAATAACAGGGACAGAGGCATAAAAGAATACAATCTCTAAGGCATGTTTCTTACTTCTTCCATAAAACCTAGCTCTCCAATACTTATAGGCAAAGTGTATGGTGGCGTCAGAAGCAAGACCAAGTGAAATAGTCATTGCTATCAAAACTTCAAGCGTTAAAGGAAGATGAAACATATACATACCAAAGGCAAACCAAGCCATTGGGATGGTACTGGCTAAAAAGGCAACAATAACCATATAAATATTTCTAAATATAAGACCCATAAAAAAAGCAATTATTAAAACAGCTGTTGCAACGGTAAGAAGTAAGACCTTGGAATTTTTCATTTTTACAATAGACACTAGGGTATCTACATCATTAAAATATACATCCATTTTCTTATAAGTACTGAGGTATTTTACTATACTTGACTTTTCTTTTGAGTCTTTGGCTAAGATAATAGTAATAGGTAATGACTCACTCTTAATCAAAGTACTGTCCAGATCGTACATTTGAATAAAAAACAAGGCTTCCGCTAAGGACTCATCATTAATAGGAAGATGAGACTTTTTAATATCTAAAAGCTTATCCACTGTTGTTGCAATTGATTCTATATTCTCTATACTATCAAACTTTCTTTTTAATACATGCTCTAACCTGTATAAATCTTCTATGCTCTTTGTATCAAGTTCATTATAGGCCACTTCAAAAGTAATAACATTATGTGAATTTTTATTTGAAATATAACGTGTTGGCTCAGTTAAAAAGGAAAAAGCAACAAAGGCAATTACCCCAAGAGATATACCTATGAAGCTGTATAAATAAATGCGCTTAAAATTCAACTCTTTGTTTGCAAAGTAGTAGCAATATTTTCCATAAGGAACTTTTGGATGTTCTATTTTAAAAAATGAAAGCATTGCTGGAAGTAAGGTAATGTTTAAAAGATAAGCGATGGTAGACGCAAAGATAGCACTTAAACAAAGAACCTTAATAACATCAGAGTCAATAAGCAGCAAAGGAGCTAGGCCAACTACCGTAATTGTTGTTGTCCAAAAAGCTGGTTTTATATTTCTATCTATAGACTTGATAAGGGCATTATAAGGGTCTGCATTATATTGAGATACATGCCATCTATAATAAAAATATAAATAATCTAACAAAGAGATACTCACAATGACTAAGGACATAGCAATATGTATGACCACTGAAGGTAAAAGAACTTGAACGAGTGCAACAGAGAAAAGTAGTGTTAAACCAATAATACTAACGGCTGTTATTGGAGCAGCAGATGATTTAAAAGCAAGTTTAAATAATAACATAATCATTAATGTAGATAAGCCAACAAAGAGTAGGTACTCCCATTTATCATCACTACTACTTATTTGTTCTATCTCTATAAGGTATTCTTCACTAAGAGAACCTATATGAAAACTTTCTTTGGTGAATACATACAAAATAAGCTTTTTGCTTTGTGAATCAATATAAGCATTATAAAGCTGAGGAAAGTCTTTAATAAAAGCTACTAATTCATCATTACTTAAAGAAGCTGTTTCTATAACCTTAACTAAGGAAGAATCTTCTGAGTCCTTATGATTGTAAAAGTGTTTTTGTGAAAGTAAAGAAGAAACATAAGAAACCTCTTGTAGGGCTATTAGTCTTGATTCGAGTCCCTTTAGATCTTTAATACTTATTGCATTAAAACCCTTGGTCTGTAAACTAATCTTAGTTACATGCTGGGACTCAAGATTTTTACTTTCTGTTCTTTGTAATTCTATTGAGTCTTGTAACCATATTCTTTCGTCCGTGCTAAAAAGCTTTGGATTAATTGAAAGAAAGGCCAAAATACCAATAGAAAAAACGAGTAAGATAATAAAAATTCGATTTTTTCTCAAAAATGTCACATAAGGGCTAAGGTTAGGTGTATCGTAGTACATTAGAATTCTTCTTTTTTAGGTTTGACGACAAAGAGATAAGGTCGCTTATAGATATCAAGTTGTTTGGCAATATCTGAAATTGCATCCATCTCTTCTTGTATATTCTTAGGAATCATTTTTAAGCCTTGAACTTCTTCTTTTTTTACCATTATCTTTTTAATCTCATCTATAGCATTGGCTGAATTATAAATATCTGCAATTAAAGCCTTAGTATGGAAACGTTCAAGTTCATAAAAGAAGAAATGGTAGGTATATAGTTTTTGCATCTTAGTGTTTTCAAAAATCATTTCAACAAAATCACGAGAGCGTGGACACACTGGATCTATAAAAGCATACATCTGTGTTGGACCTGTCCCAATACTAATAGAATACTGGTCTATACTTTTAAGTAAAGGGAGTGCAATAACTAAAGGAACCTTTTTCTTTTGGATGAGAGGTTCATTTGCTTGGAGCAAATTTACAAGCGTTAACAATAGGAATACTAAAGCTTTATTGATTTTCATGAGCGTATATTATCATTATTTTAATAGATTTAGGATTGGAGTTAAATAAGAAAGATGAAGCCATGTTTTTCATGACTTCTAGTATAAGGTATTTAAATTACCTTGGGATTACTTTCCGGCAAAAGGAAGAAGTGCAGAACCCCAAGTAAGACCACCACCAAAGGCATCAAGTAACATAAGTTCACCTGTTTTTAGGTTTCCTTCTTCGTACAAGTCATTCATTGCCATAGGGATAGAAGCACCTGAAGTATTTCCATACTTGTGAACTGTTAAAACAACCTGTTCTTTTTCAAGCTTAAGGGCATCACCTACTGCTTTGATAATACGGTAGTTAGCTTGGTGTGGAATAAAGTGCTTAATTTGACTTGCTTTAGTATTATTTTCAGCAAGAATCTCAACAACATCATTGGTTAAGGTACGCACTGCAATTTTAAAGGTTTCATTTCCCTTCATTTGAATAAATGAAGCTTCTGCTTTTAATTCAGCTTGGTGAGGGTTACCTGTTCCACCATCTGGAGTCATTAAAAAGTCACCTAAAGAACCATCAGCTGCGGTATGAATATCCGTAATTGCTTCTTCTTTATTATCAGTTGCACAAATCATTGCTGCCCCTGCTCCATCTCCAAAAAGTATACAAGTTCCACGATCTGTATAATCTGTAATAGCCGACATTTTTTCAGCACCAATAATTAAAACATTTTTCTTCATACCGGACTCAATAAAGGCCTTAGCTATAGAAAGAACATAAATAAAACCCGTACAAGCAGCAGAGATATCAAAGGCAGTCACCTTATCTAGTCCCATTTTATGTGCAACAACCGTTGCAGTTGAAGGCATATTAAAATAATCAGGAGAAATGGTTGCTACAACAATCATATCAATGTCTTCTTTAGATATACCAGAACGTTCAATTGCTTTTTCAGCTGCTTGTACAGCCATATCAGAAGTTGTTTCATTAGCAGCTGCTATACGACGTTCTTTAATACCTGTACGTTTAGTAATCCATTCATCCGTTGTATCAACCATTTTTGATAGCTCAGCATTGGTTAATATTTTTTCAGGAACATAAGCTCCAATTGAACGGAAGGCTGCGTACATAAGGTATCCTTTTTAAATTGCTTTACTTAAGTAAAAGCAAGATAGTTAGCTTTTCACTTGAAGTTTCTTACTTTAATCTGTTTATTCTCAGGTGTCTTTAATAGTTGTTAAACGTGCTTCTATATGTTCATTTACACCTGTATCCACATAACGGATAGCTTGGAAAATTGCATTTTTGATGGCCTTAGGATTTGACTTACCATGAGAAACAATGGCACAGCCCTTAATCCCAATCAGTGGAGCTCCACCGATTTCAGCATAATCAATCTCTTTTTTAAGAAGTCTAAATACCTTCTTCATTAAAAGAGCCCCTGTAATTGCTATAGGTGACTTGCGAATATAGTCTTTAATGAAAAATGATATAGTAGAAGCAACACCTTCAGATGTCTTTAGTACAAGATTTCCAATGAAACCATCACATACAACTACATCTACAGAGCCATTGAAGATATCTCCACCTTCAACATTACCCTTAAAGCCTTCATAGCCTTTTAATAACTTGAAAGCTTCTTTAGTTACTTCGTTACCCTTAGACTCTTCCTCACCATTAGCAAGAAGACCAATGCTTGGGTTTTTAATTCCTAACATATCTTGAGCGTAGTAGTGACCCATAATAGCGAATTCTCGTAAATGTTCAGCCTTAGAATCAACATTGGCTCCAACATCTAAAAGAACAGTACGTGTATCATTTTTAGAAGGCATTAAGGTAACAAGAGCCGGACGAGAAACACCCTTAAGTCTTCCTAGTCTAAGTGTTGCAAGCGTCATTGTCGCGCCTGAGTGTCCTGCTGACACAACACCATCTGCCTCTTTATTCTTAACAAGATTCACTGCTTTGAAAATAGAACTTTCTTTACGCTTGAGGGCATCTGTTGCAGCGTCTGACATAGAAATAACATCAGAAGCTTCTACAATAGAAATCTTATCTTTATAGCCTTTAGGTAATAAAGATAAAATTTCATCTTTTTTTCCGACAAGAATAGCTTCAAACTGCTTCTCTTTTAGTGCTTCAATAGTTCCTTTTACAATTGGTTCGGGACCAAAGTCCCCTCCCATTGCGTCAATAGCAATTTTAATCATTAACTATTTGTACTCACCTGTTGTAGGGTTGATGTGATGTGGAAGCTTCCACGTACCATCTTTATCTTTAACTGGACGAGCTAATGAAATTTTGTAGTGTGTACGACGTTTTGCGCCACGAGTCTTAGAGACTCTTCTTTTAGGTACTGCCATAATATGGTCCTTTATGTTTTTTTATACGCAAAATGAGCAGAAGCCCATTTCACTTCGCTAACGCTGAGTTCTCTTCAGCAGAGGGTTCACGTAAAGTGAACCGTACTCTCATTTGCTACAGTTTAGAACTGTGCTGAGATCACTTAGCCTTAATCGCTGTTTTTACATTCAGAGCATGTAAAATAGTTGCTCTTATATAGTTCAAGTTCAGACTCAAAAAGTTCTTTTAAGTCTATCATTGAATCTTCAATCTCAACGATATCTTCTAAAGACTCGTTTTCAACCTTAGAAAGTCCATCTGAAAGATGAAATTTTACGCTTTCATTTACCGCGTGTGTAAACGCTTCAGCGCAAACATCACAGGGAACGTCTAAGTCTCCTGTGATTTTAGCCTCTAATTCTATCAAATAACGGCTGAATTTACGCAGCGTTCCTGAAAATTTTAGATTTCCCTTTGAAATTTCAAAAGCAATGGCTGGTGTACCGACCTTAGCAAAGCCGATTTCCATAAATTAAACGATTTCTCTATCGCAGAAAAAGAATTTAATTTCATTTTTAGCGTTTTCAACAGAATCAGATCCGTGAACTGCATTAGCATCAATGCTATCAGCGAAGTCAGCACGAATAGTACCTGGTTCAGCTTCTTGAGGGTTAGTAGCACCCATAAGGTCACGGTTCTTAGCCATTGCACCTTCACCTTCTAATACCATTGCAAAAACAGGACCAGAGATCATGAATTCAACAAGGTCTTTGAAGAAAGGACGCTCTGAATGAACTGCGTAAAATGATTCAGCTTCTGCTTGAGACAGTTGAAGTTTCTTTGCTGCTGCAATACGAAGACCGTTAGTTTCGAAACGATCCATGATTTTACCGATAACACCCTTAGCTACTGCGTCAGGTTTAATAATTGATAGTGTTTGTTCCATCGTGATGACTCCTAAAGTAAAAATAGAACCGCAATTATACCGTAATAAAGATTGATTTTTGTTTAAGTTTGAAAGTTTTAAAAAGGGGAATAAAAAGAAACCCCGAAGATGGGGTTTCAGGTAACTAAAATTGTTGACTAGTCAACAACATTCTTACGTGCTAAACGATCTTCATTTGAGATATCGTCACGAAATGGCATCTCAGCATCAGCGTCATTCATTACATAGTCTAAACCATCAATGTAGTTTCCACCGTTGAAATGTTCTTTATCATCACCTGCGAATTTAACATCCCAAGTAATACAACCTTCAGTTGGACAAGCTGTAGCACAAGCTGGCTCATCATGGTGATCAACACACTCTACACATTTATCTGGATAAACATAGTAAAGTTCCTCACCTGTTGGGTTATCGTCTTCATCAACAATTGCCTCTACTGGACATTCGTCAATACATGCTGCACAGTTGATACAAGTATCTCCAATAATTACTGCCATATTAATTCTCCTATTTTAAATTGTTTGCGTTACTATATCGAATTATTTTTAAATTCTGCAAAAATTTGTGCTTAACTTTTAGTTATTAAGCCCTAAGTAACTTTTTATCTCATCTACTCGGTCAGTTTTTTCCCAGGTGAAAAGGTCTTCTTCCCTTCCAAAATGTCCATATGCCGCAGTTCTTCGGTAAATTGGACGTAATAAATCTAACTTTTGTATAATTCCTTTGGGGCTTAAATCAAAAAGTTCTTTTATACACATTTCTATCTTTTCTTCATCTACAATAGCTGTATCGTGGCTATTTACCATAATTGAAACAGGCTGAATGACACCAATTGCGTAAGATATTTGTATGGTAATCTTGTCGCATACACCAGCAGCTACAAAGTTTTTTGCTATATGACGCGCCGCGTAAGCCGCCGAACGGTCAACCTTTGTTGGGYCTTTTCCTGAAAATGCGCCACCTCCATGAGGACATGAACCACCATAAGTATCAACAATAATTTTTCGTCCTGTTAAACCCGCGTCACCTTGAGGCCCACCAATAACAAACTTACCAGTAGGATTAATAAAATACTTAACATCATCTCCAAGTAAGGACTTAGGTATTACCGCCTTAATCACTTCTTCAATCACATCTTTTTTTAATTGTTCTTGAGAAATATCCGGTGCATGTTGAGTAGAAACAACAATAGTATCAACGCCAACGGGTTTTCCATCAACATACCGAACCGTCACTTGTGCTTTTCCATCAGGTCTAAGATAAGAAATAATCCCATCTTTTCGCACCTGAGCTAAACGCATCGTTAACTTATGCGCTAAGTCTATAGGAAGAGGCATCAATGTCTTCGTTTCATTACAAGCATAACCAAACATCAGACCTTGATCCCCTGCTCCAATCTCACCATCAGCTAAATCAACACCTTGATTAATATCAGGAGACTGTTCTCCTAAACCATTCAGTACAGCCGCAGCTCTATAATCAAAACCATATGTCGCATCTGTATAGCCAATTTCTCGAATTACATTTCTTACAATATCTTGAATAGGCGCATACGCTGTTGTTTTCATCTCACCAGAGATCATACAAAAACCATTTGAAACCATAGTTTCACATGCTACTCTAGCACTTGGATCTCTTTCAATAATATAGTCTAAAATCGCATCAGAAATCTGATCTGCCATCTTATCCGGGTGTCCCTCCGTTACAGATTCAGAAGTAAATAAATATTCTCTCGTCATCGATAAGTCCTTTTCATTTAATATTTTCTAAAGAAACATCTGATTTTCAGAACGATTCTCTTGTTTTGGCATTATAGCGCAATGAATTATCCTAAGTAAGGGAGGCTAAATAAATATACTTTACTTTAAGACATGCCCTTAATACAATCTAAATTTTATTACTTACATATATGCGTCATCAAAACTTTATAAAATTGTGCTAGAATTCCGAAATAAAAAATCAAAGGTATTATCTATGTTAGTAACAAAAAAAGCTCCAGACTTTACAGCAACAACAGTTCTTGGCAACAACGAAATCGTTGAAGACTTCAACCTTTACGACAACTTCGGTGAAAATGGTACAGTTTTATACTTCTACCCACTAGACTTCACATTTGTATGTCCTTCTGAAATCATCGCATTTGATCACAGACTTCAAGAATTCAAAGACCGTGGTATTAATGTAATTGGTGTTTCTGTTGATTCTCAGTTTTCTCACTTTGCATGGAAAAACACTCCAGTAAACGAAGGTGGTATTGGCCAAGTTAAATACCCATTAGTTGCTGACCTTACAAAAGAAATTGCTAAGGCCTATGATGTTCTTCTTGATGGTGGTGTTGCACTACGTGGTTCATTTTTAATTGACAAAGATGGTACTATCCGTCACGCCGTAATCAATGACCTTCCACTTGGACGTAACATTGACGAAATGATCCGTATGGTAGATGCTATGCTTTTCACTAACGAACATGGCGAAGTATGTGCTGCGGGTTGGAACAAAGGTGACGAAGGTATGAAAGCTACAACTGAAGGTGTTGCTGAGTATCTTGGTAAACACGAGGGTGACCTGTAGTTTTAACTACAGACACCTTTTAATAAAAGGGACTTTCCCTTTTATTATTTATTTAATTCTTCTATAAACGCTTTCACTTTTTTATAACCTAAACTTTCTCTAATTATTTCTTCTTTATTTGCATCAATGAAAATAACAACAGGAATTCTTTTAGTATAAAACTTTTTTGGGTACTCACCTTTTTCTCTGTTTAAAATTAAAGGTATATACTTTTTTTGAACAATGCTATTTACTTCATCTTTAACAAGGGTTCGTTTTTCAAACTTTCTACACCAAGGGCAATAGTTAGTTACCATCACAAACATAACTTGTTTATTACTTTCTTTGGCCTTTTGTATGGCTACCTTATAATCTGTCTCATAAGACATCTTCTGAGCAAACTCAGCTATATCTGAAGCACTTAGAGATAGTGTTACTAATAGTATTAATAATAACTTTTTCATTTATAAGTCTCTTTCTTCAATAAATTGGTCACCAAACTCACTTAGCATATATTCTAAAGATTCTATCATGTCAATATTTGCCTCAGTTGTATCAAAAAGGTCATCCATCATATACGTTATGCCTAAAGAAGTTTCTTTTGCCTTTGCTCTTTTTACCTGCGAAACTATCATCAGTCTTGCATTTAAAAACTTCATATCCCCAAACTCATTTTGACCTATTATTAAGATAAAAGATTCAGGAGCATAGGTGTCCGTTTTTACGCCTAAAGATTTGAGCTTATCAAGCATCATCTTCTTTAAAAGAATTTCTGTTTTTTTATTCACCATTTTAGTGTCATTTTCTACCACAACATAAAGTTCATTTATTTCTGTCACTGTAAATGGTGTTCCAGCAAAACTCAAGGATATCAGGCCAAAACAAATAAGTAATATCATTCTCATAATTATCCTTCTGTACTTTTTATAAATTTTTTGATTATATTTAAATCCATATGTTCACCTTCATCCTTTGCATACATCAATTCTTTAATGATACCATTTTATATTATATGTTATTTTACTCAAAAGAGCGTGAGGTAACTCACCCTATTTCGAGGTATCATTCTTAGAGGTGAGCCATCAATAACAAAAGGCAAACTTCCCATTGACATTCCTCTTAGCATTTCTTAGGTCTAGTAATCATACCCTTTATCATTCCAAAAAATGATTTGGTTAAACCCTATGACTCATAGAAGACACCTTCTGCATCTGAAAGAACAGGAAAAGGAAGTTCATAATGTGAAAGATGTTTATTAAGATTTTCATTTGAGGATTCAAAGATAGCAACTATTTTAATCCCTAGCTTTTCATACTGAGCACTTAAGGTATGAATACGTAAATTACAAAAAGGACAGGTATAAAACCTAAAAAAAGAAACCATAATCTTCTGGCCCTTGTAAGACTCTAAGTCAAAGTTATGACCTAAGGTGTCTACCATTTTTATTTGGGGGTGCAAGCGAATTAATCTTTAGGATCATAATATCTCCTATACAAACTATATGGTTTGTTATATTTAATCATACCACAAACCAAACAGTTTGCAAATTCCCTATAATCCCTTTATATAGGCGATAAGCTCTTGAGAAGATCGGTTATAATAAGATATGTCTTGAAAGACTTTAGCTGAAGAGATAGCCCCTTCAATGGAAGCAATGATAAATAAAGACACATCCGCTGCATTAAAATTACTACGACACTCATCTGAGTCTTTTGCACTTTCCAAGGCCCTTTGTAAAACTGCATGCCATTTTTTATGAACATTTTGTAAGGCTTGTGCAAAGTCATCATCTATCACAGAAAGTTCTTGAATCATGTTGTTTAATGGACATCCATATTTTACATTAAAAGACGTTGCCTCATTTTCATTCATATGAGAAAAGTTACGAATACAAGCCACAATGGTTTTTATATAATTTTCTTTTACATCAAGTGGTTTTTCCCAAAGTTCAAAAATAGCCTTTCCTAAAACTTCTTCAATGGCCGCAATGGTTAATTCTTTTTTAGAGGCAAAATGATGATATAAACCACCCTTTGATATTTCTGCATTTTTGAGTATTTCATTTAGATTTGATGCGTGATAGCCTTTAGTATAAATGGCTTCAAACATGGCATTGATAAGTTTTTCTCTTAGGTCGTTTTTCATGGTGTAAGTATATCACAAACTGAATGGTTTCTATTTTTTAGAAATTTGTTATTTTATTTATCATCTGAACTATTCACTTAAGTAGCTATATATTTATGATGCTCCCTCACTTTTTTCGACCGCGAAAATAGTAAGTAGAAACGAAGTGGAGTTTAGAAAAAAGCTCCCGAAGCGGGCTTCAAACCTGATCGCTACCAGGTGCCCTCGCTACAGATATATTTATCCTAAAAACGCCAAACTCGCTTTGCTCAGACAGTCAGGTTTTGTAAACTTCGCTTCGCTACTCTTAACGGAGAAATATATCTTCCTCTCGGTTTTGCAGAGGCTTCGAAAGAGCTCATAAAGGAACGCACCATAAATGTAAAAGCTAAGGCTTTTCTAAAGAAACATCGCTGCTCGACCACAACGGCTTGTTTTATCCCTAGCAAGCTATTTAAATACATACATAATTTTTTGTCGAAAGAGTTGCACAGAAGCCTTAGCTTCTGAATAAAATGATGCGTCACCGCTTTAAATGTGGCAGAGCATCTGCAGAGCCGAACGTAGAATAAATTTCATCGTTAAGAGTAGCGAAGCGAAGTTTACAAAACCTGACTGTTTGAGCGTAGCGAGTTTCAGGTTTTTAGATAAAATTCTTTCGGAGTGAGGGAACTTGACAGCTGTCAAGCTCGAAGCCAGCAGAGCGAGCTTTTTCCTTCTTTTTGTAAACTCCGCTTCGCTTCTCTCGACAGAACACAAGCCGTGGCGGTCGCAGAGCGATGTTTCTTTAGAAAAAGGAGAGACACGTTAAATAAAAAGTTAAATAGTCAATATACATCAACTCTCTAAAAAAGATTACTTAGAAAAGCTAGCCTTAACTTTCTCAGCTAACTGCTCAGGAAGAAGCCCAAGAGACTCTTCAACAAGCTTAGTATCACCATGAGTAATAAATTCATCTTCAAATTCAAAAGACTTAACATTAATACCTGTAATTCCATCTTCTGCAAGAAATTCTAAGATAGCTGAACCAACCCCACCCATCTTAGCCGAGTCAGAAAAAACATACCAATGTGAATACTCTGAAGCACATTTACGTAAGGTCTCTTTATCAAGGGGTTTCACAAATCGCAAGTCTAGTATTGCCACATCTTCATCCATGCATTCAGCCGTTAATTTAGCTCGCCCTACTCCATTTCCATAACCTATGAAAAGAATATTTTTCTTACTTTTTTGAATGAATTCTGACTTTCCTAGAACAAAAGGCTTTGCCTCATCTGTGCTTGTATCTAAGAAAGCACCGCGAGGATAACGAAGGGAACATGGTGTTTCAAAGTTGTAAGCAAAGTCCATTGCTGCGTGCATGTCATTTTCATTTCTTGGTGCGAAAATTGTCATGTTCGGGATAGCTCTTAAAAATGAGATATCAAAAACACCCTGATGGGTCTCTCCATCTTCGCCTACTATTCCTGCTCTATCAAGGGCAAAAACAACCGGTAAATTCATTAAACAAATATCATGAATAACCTGATCATATCCTCTTTGTAAGAAGGTTGAGTAAATAGTACAAAAGGGTTTAAAACCTTCTTTTGCTAATGGGCCCATAGACGTTACTGCGTGTTGTTCAGCAATTGCCACATCCCAAAAACGTGTGGGAAACTGTTCTATTAAAGGGCTTAGACCTGTTCCACTTGGCATAGCGGCCGTAACCCCAACAACTTTATCATCTGCATGGGCTAATTCTAAAAGTTTTTCTGTATAAATCTTTGTAGCTGCCTTTGCACCACCTGAGTTTTTTGATGCTTTTCCATCTGAAATATCAAAAGGTGAAACCCCATGCCAATGTTCATGATGCCCTTCAGCTAAGTCATATCCCTTACCTTTTAAGGTTTGCGCATGTACGATTACTGGTTTACCTAGGTTCTTAGCGATTAGTAGTGTCTCAATTAACCCTTCTAAATCATGTCCCTTAACAGGGCCAATATACTCAACACCAAGTTCTTCAAAAAGTAAGCCAGGCGTAATTAGCTTGAGGCTCTCTTCGAACCGTTTTGCCATATAGGTAGCACTTTCTGGAAAATGCTCTAGTATTTTTTCGGTGCCTGCTTTAATCTTTTGGTAAAAGGGGCTGGCCATAGTTTGAGACAATATTTTTGAAATAGCACCAATTGGCTTTGCAATACTCATTTCATTATCATTTAGGATAATAACCATAGGATATTTTCTCTCGCCAAGTTCATTAAGGGCTTCATACACCATTCCCGCAGTCATAGAACCATCGCCAATCATCATAACAGGGACTCTATCTTCACCCTTTAGGGCTATTGCCTTTGCTGCACCAACGCCTAATGATATAGAAGTAGATGAATGACCTGCTACGTAATAATCTGCGTCTGATTCAGATGGTTTGGTGTAACCACACATTCCATCAAATTGACGAAGTGTTTCAAAGGAGTCCCAGCGTCCTGTAATAAGTTTATGTGCGTAAGCTTGGTGAGATACATCAAAGATAAAAGGATCTTTTTGTACATCAAATACAACATGCATAGCAACAATAAGTTCTGTTGCCCCAAGTGTTGAACTTAAATGTCCACCATTTTTACTGACTACTTCTAAAATTCGTTCACGAATATCTTGGCAAAGTATTTCGCGTTCTTCTGAGCTCATTGTTTTTACATTTATCATAATTTATAATTTACTTTCTTTACTATTTTCCAAGTGCTGCACTTTTTACGCGCTCGAATCTTTTCATTATATCGCCGTCTATATTTCCAGCGTCACTTAAAATAACAACACCACCATTACTAACGGCGTTATCTGAGATGATTTTTACATTTTCTAAGCTGCCTAAACTTTTTTCTAAGGCAACTTTATCATGTGGATTTACTTTAATGGTGACCTGTGAAGATGATTGAATCTGCTTTATTAAATCTTGTGCCAGTGTGCTTGCCATAAGATTTGAATTCTCAGATATTTCAACTAAAACAACTTCTTTCGCAATATCTATAGCCGCATGTATCAATTCTTCTTTTATACCTTCTATTGAAGAAGAAAATTCTTCTGTACTTTTTTCCAGTGTTTCTACCGAGCTTGCAAACTGCGTCATAAGATTTTTATGTTCTTCTTCAATTAAGGCTTGCGCTTCTTTAATACCATCATTTTTACCCTCTTCAAAGGCTAGCTTTTTAGCTTCTTCTAGAGCTACTTTATATTCTTCTTCCTTAGATTCAAGTTTCATCTGCATTTTTATAAAATTAGAAGACATCGCATCTGTCTTTTCTAAAAGCGATTCTATCAGTTCATCCTTAGAAGACTTAGACAAAGTATTTTCACTTTGAATAGGAGGTGCTTTATTTAAGCCTTCAGTTTTTGGGCTTTCCGAAAGTTTTGCACTAGCACCAACAACAAACTCATCATCACTTTCAAACTTCGAAGAACTAGTACTTTCTTGAGTACTGTCTGTTGAAAGCACCTTGAAATTGTACTTGTTGATGATATGTCCATGTGTATTTTCTTCTGAAATAACTGTTCTCATAATTACTCAATCATCTCTTCAGATTCACCGACTTGTAGAACACCTTGTTCAGCAAGTTGCTGAACTGCTTCAACAATCTTACGTTGAGACCCTTCAACATCTTTAACCTTAACGGCTCCAAGGAACTGCATCTCTTCTTCAAAGGCAAGTCTTGCACGCTCTGACATATTTGAAAAGAACTTTTCTTTAAGTTCTTCAGGAGAAGATTTAAGCGCTAGCATAAGTTCTTTTTTATCTACTGTTTTTAGAATTTCTCGAACACCATTATTATCAAGTGAAACAATATCTTCAAAGGTAAACATCATCTCTTTAATAGAAGAAGCTAATTGCTCATCAATTTGTTCAATATGAGAAAGTGTTCCTTTTGAAGCCTTCGCACCAAGTCTGTTAAAGATATCAGCAACAGCTCTTGGACCACCAACTTCAACCTTGTATGAAGCAAGTGACTCGAGTTTAGACTCAAGTACGGCAGACACACGTTTGATAACAGAAGGTGAAATATCACCAAGTTTAGCCATACGCATAGCCACTTCTGCTCTTAGGTCATCTGAAAAGAAACCTAAGGTTTCAGCCGCCGCAGTTGCGTCCATGTGGGCTAAAATAAGGGCAATAGTCTGAGGATGCTCGTTTACAATAAAGTCAGCAAGTTGAGTGGGCTTAATCTTAGAAAGATAAGCAAAGTTTTGCGTTGACTGCATACTCTTAGACAGTCGATCAAGAATTTTTTTCGCTTCATCTGGGCCAAGAGCCTTATAAAGAATCTCTCTTGCGTATTCTAAACCACCCGAGGTAATGTATTGATTTGATTGGAATATGGCGTAAAATTCTTCAAGTACCGCTGTTGCAAGACCTCTTTCAATAGATTTTGAAGCAGCAATAAATTTAGAAACCTCGGTAATGGCTTCAACGCTAAGGTTAGAAAAGACAGCAGCTGTTGTTTCTTCGCCTAACTGTAATAATAATATAGCCGTTTTTTCAGACATACTCATTTCATCAAATTGTGCCTGTTGTGTTGGTGATAATTGTGCCATTTTTAACCCTTCTCTGTTGCTTCTGACATTTTCCTAGCTAGATCACTCATAGGATCTGGTCCACCTAATTCTTCATCAAGTAAGGCCTGTACGAGAGAAGCAAGTTCTTCAGGTTTCTCTTCTGCAAGAGAACGCACTTTTTCAAGAAGAACATCATATTTAAGTTCCTCTTCATTAAAGTTTTCACCCACTCCAAGTTGATCTTCAACCTTCTTACGCATCTTTTGAACACGTTCAATAAGGTCATCTTCTTCCTCTTCCGCAAGTTCAAGAACGGGACGTTCCATCTCATCTTCTTCTTTGGAAAACTCAAGCATACGTTCTGCAAAGGGAGTAATAAGTTTTTTGTAAACAATGAAAAGAATGACACCAACAAGCAGTAGTTTGAAGATTTCTGAAAAGGGAGATAAGTATACACTAACAAAACCATTAATCTTAGATGACATTTGTTCTCTTGGTACTTTTAAAACTTCAAACTGAAAATTTCTAACGGTTACAAGGTCGCCTCTTTGAATGTTAATACCAATAGCTTGTTCTACTAAGGATGAGATAGCTTCTAAGTCGCTTTCACCTCTATCAATATATTCAAGTTCATCTGTTGGGTTACCATCTTCATCTATCTTATTTTTATACTTACCATCTACAACAACCGCTGCCGTTACACGTTTAATCGTTGCAAATTCGCCTTTTGTACTGGATACAGTTTTTGAAATTTCATAATTTGTTGAAACATTAGATTTTTCGTACTTTTCACCACTTGACTGTGATTCAAGACCTTGAACCGGGCCAATATTACTCACCGCTCCAGGAACGCCGCCTATCTCTTTGGGGCTTGAACCTTCACGTTTTTCTTCTATGGTTTGTTCTGATCTTACTACTGACTCAGGGTCATAAACTTCTGAGGTTGAAGAACGTTGAGAAAAATCATATTCAATGGTAACCTTAGCAACCACTCGTTCATCTCCCCCTATAAAAGGCGAAAGAACATTTATAATTTTTTGTTCTCTTTTTCTTTCTTCTTTATTTTTATATTTCATTTGCATGGCTGACATTTCATTTAAAACTGAAGTATCACCATCACCACCAAGTTCTTCGCCTTCAGCATTGATAAGGGCAACATTCTCAGGTTTCATTCTTGGAACAGCAGCAGAAACTAAGTTCTTAATCCCTCGTATTTGTTTAGAAGAAAGCATACGGCCTTCATACAAAGAAACAACAATAGAAGCAGTTGGAGAAACCTGCTTAGATACAAATAATGACTCTTTTGGAAGAGCTAAGTTAACATTTGCAATTTCAACAGGAGAAAGACTTTGTACGGTTCTAGAAAGTTCACCTTCTAATGCGCGTAAAAATTTTACATTTTGATCAAAACTTGTTGCTCCAAATTCTTGAGAGTCAAAAAGTTCAAAACCTACACTACTTTCTCTAGGAAGTCCTAGTGCCGCTATAGAAATTCTTTCTTTATATACCACATCTTTGGGTACTTCTATTACATTATCTCTTGGGATTCTATAAGGGATATTATCTTTTTCAAGTTGTTGTATAACTAAGGAAGCATCAGCGGCAGATAAAGAATCAAAAAGGACCTTGTAGTCTCCTCTTGAGCTTGTTTTACTTGTATATACTACTAAAAATAGTAAAAAAGCAACCACCCCAACAATAGTAGCACCAACAATAATCTTTTGACTTTTATTTAGTTTTTCAAAAAGTCCAACAAGTTGTGATACAAGTACTTTCAAATCCATTTATACCCTATTTACCTATAATTTCTTTGAATAATTCAAAGAAGCGAATATTTTCTTTAGCAGTACCTACTGTAACACGAATAGCGTTCAACTTGTACCCTTTTAAATCTCTAACTATCATACCTTTTTTTAACAAAGATAATGAAATATCACTAGAACTTTGATCGTCATTAAGACAAAGCGTTACAAAATTGGTATAAGAATCTATAATTTCAATTCCCATCTCTTTTGCAAAGATTTCATACTCTTTCATCTGCTCAAAACTTTTGGCAATACAAGCTTGAACAAATGCTTCATCCTTAAGAGCAACGGTTGCTGCTTCAAGAGAAAGAGTCGTAATGTTAAAAGGGGGGCGTAACTTATAAAAGGCCTTAATAAGATCTTTGTTCCCTATCCCATAGCCTGTTCGCATTCCACCAAGACCATAAGCCTTAGAAAAGGTTCCTAGGTAGAGGACATTAGAAAATTCTCTAATAAGTTCTTCGGCTGATACAGACTTAGACTTGTCTTTAAAGGCTGCATATTCCATATAAGCACCATCAACGACAACCAAGGTATCATTATCAATACGGCGAAGAAACTCTTTTAACTTTGCCGTATCAATAGCATCACCTGTTGGATTATTAGGTGTACAAATAAAAATCATCTCAGGTTTATGTTCAAGATACAAAGAATAAAACTCTTCTAAGTCATGTTCTCTACTTTTAGTACGTATAATTTCAGTTCCGACATGACGCGCATAAATCTCATACATCGCAAAGGTAATAGAATTCATTAAGACCTTCGCCTTTGAATGTAGTTTTGCGTGAACCGCAAACTCAATTACTTGGTCAGACCCCGCTCCAATAATAATTTCATCTTCATCTACATTAAACTTCTTAGCAAGCCCTTCTTTTAAAACATACATTGAATCATCAGGATATAAAAACATCTTATGCGCTATATCTTTTATAGCTTGAACAACCTTTGGTGATGTTCCATAAGGGTTTTCATTTGAGGCTAGTTTTACAATATTTTTTGCATCAACGCCGTATTCACGAACAACAAGTTCAATTGGCTTCCCCGCTTCATAGGTTTTTATCCCATCTAAGGTTTTATTGAAATTCATTTATCACCTTTCACATATGAGCCTAGCCATGTTATTTCACTTTTTCTTTTTTCTAACACTTTTGCAAGTTTTGCATCTTTAATATGTCCGTAAAAATCTATAAAGAACCAATAACCAAAGCCATCTGATTCTTTTGAAGGACGTGATTCTATTTTTGATAAATTTATCTCAGCCTTATCAAAGTCATCTAAGAAATGAGATAGAGCGCCTGCTTCATTCCCATCTTTTAAACGTACTAAAATAGATGTTTTTGAAGACTCATGAGGTGCATTTTCAAAGTTAGAAAGAATGATAAAACGTGTTGTATTTGTATCTACATCTTCAATGTTTTCAAACATATTGGGGACATTATAAAGCTTTGCTGCTATATGCGAACAAATAGCAGCGGCTTCAGGATCTGCTGCTGCAAGTTTTGCGGCCTTTGCCGTAGATTCAACAGGAATTTGTTCTATATCTTGAAGCTCATGCTCAAGTAAGAAGTCTCTACACTGACCAAAACCCTTATCTTTTGAATAAATACGTTTTACATCATGAAGCGTGCGAGCCGAGGTTACAAAAGACAGATGAATAGGCATATATAATTCAGCCACAATCTTATAAGAGCTCTTTGCTAAAAGATCTAAGGTCTCTCCAACCGCTCCATCTCTAGAGTTTTCTATAGGTACAACACCAAATTTAGCACGTTTGCATTCAAGTGCATTGAAAACAGCATGAATAGAATTTAGTGCAAGATAATCACTCATTGCCCCAAAACGAGACTCCGCTGCTTGATGAGTAAAGCTTCCCTCTGGTCCAAGATAAGCAATTTTTTCAGGTAACTCAAGATTACGAGATATTGCAAAAATCTCAAGAAAAAGAGCTTCGATGGCTTCTTTATTTAAAATACCACCATCTGCCTTGCTTTTGAGAGCCAAACGATTAATAATCTCTTGTTCGCGTTCAGGTCTGTAAATAGCCCCACCACTTATTTGCTTTATCTCACCAACACGTTCAACAACTTGCATACGCTTATTAATAAGTTCTAATACTTCATCATCTATACTATCAATGGCTACGCGACAATCAGCTAAAGTTTTCATCTATACCCTTCAAACTTATTTTATAAATTCTTCTTCTAGTGCAATTAAATCTTCAAAGGTTTCTCTTCTACGAATCAGTCTATCTTTTCCATCTTCTATGGCAACCTCTGCAGAACGTCCACGTGTGTTATAGTTTGAACCCATACCAAAACCATAAGCACCCGCGCTATGAACTACAATTAAGTCATTATGCTTAAACGATGGAAGCTGGGTGTCTTTTGCAAAAAAGTCACCACTTTCACATACAGGGCCCACAATATCTGCTAGGCTTGTTTCACCATCATTATCAAGGGCTTCAATACGATGATACGCCGAATAAAGAGCAGGTCGTAAAAGATCATTCATTCCGCCATCTACAATTACAAAACGTTTTTCATCATTTTGTTTTTCATACATAACACGTGTTAAAAAGTGCCCTGCATTAGCGGTGATAAAACGACCTGGTTCGCACATAATGGTCATATCTAAGCCATTTAAAGTGCCTAAGATTGCTTGGGCATATTCTTTAGGGTCAATGGTTACTTCATCTTTGTAAGTAACCCCTAATCCACCACCCACATCAAAAAACTTCAGTTCAATATCAACGGCTTGAAGGGTACGCACAAGGTCAGCAACAATAACCGCTGCCTCACGAATTGGCTCTAATTCAGTTAGTTGAGAGCCTATATGAAAATGAATTCCAACGGGGTCTAGGTTCTCAGAATTCTTTGCCTTAAGGTACATTCTTTTAGCCATATTTAAATCAACACCAAACTTATTTCCATGAAGGCCTGTGGAGATATAAGGGTGTGTTTTAGGATCTATGTTTGGATTAACACGTACAGATATACGCGCTTTAATTCCAAGGTCTTTAGCAATCATCTCAACTCTTCCAAGTTCAGCTTCACTCTCAAGGTTTATAAATAAGATATCTGATTCTAAGGCTTCTTTAATCTCATCGTCTTGCTTGCCAACACCCGAAAAAATGATTTTATATTTTGGGATACCTGCCATAAATGCACGTCTTACCTCTCCAATAGAAACACAGTCTGCCCCTGCTCCAAGTTTTGCAAGATGTTTTACAACAGAAAGGTTTGAGTTCGACTTAACCGCGTAAGCAAGAATTGCCTTACGCGCTTTAAAAGCAACTTTTAAAGATTCATATTGTTCAGTAATTTTATTAAAATCATATATATAAAGTGGTGTTTGGTATTTTTGTGCAAGTTGTGAAAAGTTAATCATTTTAGCCCTTAATCGAAGATAGCCTAAGTTCTATCTATATTATTATCGCGATTTTATCTAAAAAGAGCTTATAACTTCGTAAGTTTAGGAGCTGCCTTTTTTATACCACACAAAAAGGCTGGTAAGTCCTAATAGAACTACAGGCAAGACAATACCAACTTCACCCGAAACGGTTTGTGCATTGGACAATTGAATAAGCGTATAAAAAAGGCCCCAAATTAAAAGAGAAGACAATAAGGCTCCAAAAGAAAAAAGCGTTACATTTAAAAACCTAGGACTAATAGGAACAAAAAAGAAGATAATAATAACGACAAAAGGGACAAAGAATGGATAAATAATAATCTTATATAAGACACTTCGAATTTTATCCGTATTTACGTTTTGCGAGTCTAACAACTTTATTGCGTCAAAGGCATCAAAGATTGTATAGTTTACAGAGCCCTCATAAACTTGGTCTAATATATCAGGTCTAAAACCTTTTAAAAGCTTTAAGTCTTCTTCATCTGACACGCGTATACCTTCACTTTCAAGGCCAATATTTTGAGGTTTTGTAAGTTTTTTTGCATTTTTTACTATCCAGTAATCATCTATATATACTGCGTCTTTTGCAACAATAACCTCTCTTAAATCATTTTTGTCAATTTTAAAAATGCGCACTTCTTTTGCTGTTTGTTGAAGAGGGTGTAACTCTTTAAAATAGACATAATAATCTTCATAAGTAAAAAATAGGTTTTGTGTAGGCGCCCCATTTACCTTATTTGAATAAATATTATCTGAGTATTCTTGACCTTTTGCAAAAGGAGCATACATATGAAGCAGTATATAAATAACAATCAGAAGTGTTGAAAGAAGGGTAAAGGGACGAAGAACATCTGCCTTTGAATAGCCTAGGGAATAATAAGCTACTAAGGAGTTTGAACGGATTAAAGAGATCTTTGTTGCTATCATCGCAAAAACTAAAGAGATTGGGAAAAGGATATCAAGGGCGTAATAAGAACGAAAAAGAGCGTATAATAACTTCAAGTTAGCCGAATCAGGTAAACCACTTAGGTTATCCATAACATCAAAACCAACGAAAAATAGTACCAGTGCCATAACAATAATACTGATGTATTTTAAATACAAAAAAGAAATTGTTTTGAATGCTAACACGATTTTACCTTAGTTTTTTTTACATTTAGACTTTTTAATTGAATGTAAGGAAGCAACCTTTTCCCAATCACCAACTTGTATCTCTTCAACTGCGTCAGCAGCCTTACTAATCCATTCATCTAAACATGCCTGTTCATCATTTGAGAATGATGATAGCACAAAAGAAGAGACTTCACCCTTATTTTCAGGTCTTCCTATACCCATTCTTACGCGAATGTAGTTTTTGGTAATAGAGCCATCTGTTGACTTCAGGCCATTATGCCCACCATGTCCACCTGCTTCTTTAAAACGAAGGCTTCCAAAAGGCAGGTCTAAGTCATCATGTATCACTATCGTTTGATTTGTCTGGTAAAAATTTTTCACTTTTGAAATACTTTTACCAGATAAATTCATAAAGGTTAGGGGTTTTAAAAAAATAGCTGTTTTTGTTTTATAAGTGTTTCCATTAAAAGAGTTCTTAGTAACATCTTGAGCACTACTACGTCTTAAGAGTTCATCTATAACCATAAAGCCAATATTGTGACGGGTGGTTTCATATTCGTTTCCAGGATTACCTAAACCAACAATAAGTTTCATATTTGAGTTTTCCTTAGAATATAAGAAGGGGAAAAGGGTGCGAAGTGCACCCTTTGAAGGTAAAGCTTTTATAATTACTTAGCTTTAATGATACTAATTACTGCAACACGATCTGCGTCCATGAACGTAGTGTTAGCAGGCGCTTGTAAGTCACGAATAAGAACTGAATTACCAAGGTCAAGAGGTGCAACATCAATAGTAATGTTAAGAGGAAGATCTTCAACCTTAGCCTTAAGTGCTAAACGCTTCTTAGCAACTGATAAAAGGCCCTTGTTCTTAAGACCAATAGGCTCACCTACAGTAACAACAGGAACAGAATACTTTGCAACAACACCGGGTTGAGCAACCATAAGATCTACGTGTACAAGATCACCTGTTAATGGCTGAACTTGGTATGCTTGAACAACTACGTTAAGTACTTTACCATCAACTTTTACGTCAAAATTAACAGTATCTTTGTTTTTAACAGAACGAATGTAATCATTTGATTTGAATGCAGCACATACGTTGTCTAAACCCTTACCGTAGATATTTGCAATAAGATAACCATCTCGGCGAAGTGCTTTTGTACCCTTCTTACCAATACTCTCTCTAATAATGCCTTCTAGCATATTGAATCCTTTTATAAAAAATGTGGCGAATGATAGTGTAATTATGATTAAAATAAGATAAATCTTGAAGGAAAGAGAGGATCGGTCGCTTTGCTTCCTTTTGGGAAGCGGGGAAACGCCTCCCTTGGATGAGAGAAGGAGCCTAAGCTAAATGCAGTTTTTCAACTAAAACTCTTTGCATTTAACATTGTCCAAAAGAGAGCGAAGAAAAGGACCCGTTTATCAAGAATAAGCCTAAGGTTTATTCTTTAATTGCAAAGATTTCATCTTCTTCAAAGACTCTTTCTTCTTTTTCTTTCTCTTCTTCACCCTCTTGAACCACTTCTTTAGTCATGGTAGAAGCAAGACCTTCCATTTTTAGTTTAAGGTCAGATTTTGATGTTGCGTAAGCAAAGGCTTCTTCTTGTGAAATTCTTTTGTCTAAGTACAAGTCTAAGATACCTTGATCAAAACTTTGAGAACCGTAAATCTCTTTACCTTCTTCAATCGCATCTTTGATCTCAACATCACGACCTTCCATAATAAGCTGTTCTATACGAGGGGTTCTAACAAGTACTTCTACCGCCGCTGTACGTTTACCATCAAGAGTAGGAATAAGACGCTGAGAGATAATACCTTGAAGTACTGAAGACATAGTCAAACGAACACGGTTTTGCTCTTCACCCGGGAACATTGAGATAATACGGTTAATAGTTTCTTTAGCATCAAGGGTGTGAAGAGTTGAGAAAACTAAGTGACCCGTATCGGCTGCATGAAGGGCAATTTCAATCGTCTCAAGGTCACGCATTTCCCCAACAAGTATAATATCTGGATCTTGACGAAGTGCGGCTCTAAGTGCGGAAGAGAAATTATGTGTATCTTGTCCAATACTTCTTTGGTTCACAATACATTTTCTATCCTTATGTACAAATTCAATAGGATCTTCAATGGTAATAATATGTTTACGTTTTTTCCAATTTATCTCATTAATAATGGCCGCAAGCGTTGTTGATTTACCAGAACCCGTTACGCCGGTAACAAGAACAAGACCACGTTCAACATCGGTAAACTTTCTAACAACAGGAGGAAGATCAAGATCATCAATAGAAAGAATTTTTACAGGAATGACACGAAAAACTGCCGAAACACCATCCATTTGGAAAAATATATTTACACGAAAACGTGTTTTATCATCATACGGATAAACCAAATCCAGTTCTTTGTTTTTAACAAACTCATTAAATCGACCACGAAGTAACTCTTTTGCAAAGGTTAGCGCGTCTTCTTTTGAAAGAATTTCACCTGAAAGAGGAATAATATCGCCGTTAATACGAGCTCTAACAACAGCATTAGATTTAATATGTAAATCTGACCCACCCGCGTCAATCATTCTTTGTAAATAAGCACGTATCTTTTTTAATGTTTCAAAGGTTAATTGTTGGACATTTGGGTTTACAGAAAGTGTTCTTCTATCTATTGTAGGTTCTGCCATAACTTACTCCAATTCTTTTAATATTTGTGAGAATGCGTCTTTAAACTGATTTAAGCCATCTTCTTTTAGTTCATTTAGAACCTTATCAAAGTCTATACCGGCTTGTTCTAAACCTGATAAATGTGTATTTATTTCTTCTTCGTTTAAGGGAAGTTTTTCACTTATATCCCCATGAGACACAAAGGCTTCTATGGTTTCAATAGGCGCAGTATTTATACACCCCGTACCAATAAGTTGGTCCACATAATATGAAGGGATATAAGCATCTCCTTTAACACCCGTACTCGCAAAGAGCACACGGCAAAAAGGAACTTTCATGGTTGAAATAATATTATAAATGCGTGCAGCATTATAAATACCTAACTTACCCGGAGCTAAACCTGCTGCCTTCATTTTTTCATCTAAAAGTCTGTCTACCCGTGAAACAAATACAGAAATAACCGTATAGGTTCGTTTAGGTGCACGTTCAACCCCTTTAGCAAAGGCTTTAGCGCAAGACATCGCATCCGAAAGTGAAAAAATCAAGGTTGCATTTACATGTATACCCTGAGCACTTAATGCTTCCATCGCCTCAAACCCGGCAGGTGTCGCAGGTACCTTAATCATGACATTTTCTCTGCCAATAGTCGCGTACAGGCGTTCACCCTCAGCAATAGTGGCCTTTGCGTCATCACAAAGGTTTGGATCAACTTCTATACTAACAAAACCATCATCATCATTATCATATAAGGGTTTTAAAATATCTGCAGCTTTTTGAATATCTGTAATCGCTAGAGCCTCATACTTTTCTTTAGCAGATCCACTTAAACCTGCAAGTTGTTCTTTATAAGCAGGTGAGGTTAAGATAGCATTTTTAAAGATAGCAGGGTTTGAAGTAGCGCCATTGATAATCTTTTTGGCAATAAGTTCTTTGAACTCACCATCAAGATAATCTCTTTCAATAAAGTCAGCCCAGAGTGAAAAGTTGATTGATTTTATATACATATATAGCCTTGAAAATATTAGTTAAACTTCATTATAACTCAAATTCTTTATATTGTAACTCAAAAAAAGTAATCAAATGTAAATTTTATGGTGTCCCAGTCTTCCTCATATTTTTCTATATAATCATAAGACAAAGAAAAGGAAATATTTTGCGAGGATCTATAATGTTGTGAGACAGAAAAAAGAAGTTGATCATTTCCCGTGTCATAAATTCGTTGGGTCACTTCCATGTTCGTTTTAAAATTTCTGCCTTCATAAGCAACTAATCCACCTACCCCGCCAATACCCGCAGTTAAGTCCTTATCTGTATAAAACAAGGCATCAACTAAAATATAAGCGTATCCAAGTTCATTTGCCCAAGTGAGTCCACCTGACATATTTGAAGTAAATTTTGTACTCTCAGTTAAATACTTTCTATCCCATCCCGTATTTAAACGCCATGAAATGGGTTTGAAAAATTTTGTTCTAGGTGATAAAGAAACAATATTAATTAGCCCTGCTTCTTCTACATTAAACGCTTCATCACCATACGAAAACAGGAAATTAAAAAATTCAATTTGAGTCCCTCTTAAAAACCCAACATCAGAATCTGTAATATCATGATTAGCAGGTCTAATACCTATAAAACCAATACCTTTTCCATCTCTAACACCCCCTTGAAATCGAGTACGTAAGGCTCTATGTCCTAACATTGGATCATCAGGTTGGGAAATGACAATACGTTCACCTTTTCCAAGACTTGAGCGCGCGCCTAATATATGGTGTAATCTTTGTCTATAAGTGTCGGGGCTTATATCACCCGCTAAAAAATCATATTCAATAAATTCTGCTGTTGCTTCTAAGATAAAGCGTTTACTTTGAATATCATATCTTTCATCATCTAAAAAAACTTGTATATTTTCTTTATTATTTGTTAGGTCAAAAACTTTTTGTATCTCATCTTGTGATAAATGTTTTTCATAGGCTAAGAGCTTAGACCTTCGTGCTGGTCTATAATGTCGAGTAGTAATCAATCCTTCTTTAACTGCTACATGTATCGTTTCAGGTGGAATAACTTGAAAATTAAAATATTCTCTTAAATGTACACTCGGTTTTGCTGATTCAATAAGCCACAACATATTATAAGAACAATTTTCCGTGAAAAAATAATACCAAGAATAGGTATCATGAATTTCCCAAGTGTGGCGCATCATTTGTTGTAACTCTTGCGGATTTAAATCAAGGTCATATTCCCAAATATCGCGTTCCTCAGAGTCTCTGTATTCTTTTATCTTCTCATAATAAGGCAAAAGGGAATAGGTCCCATAATATCCACCAATAAGCCCTTTTATTGCAAATACTAAACCATTTTCAGTTTCTGTATTTGCATTTGCTGCATAATTAATGGCGTAAGAAAGCATCTTTGACTTATATGATGAATCTATTCGAATGAAGGTATGTCCAAACATAGAAGCAGGCGAGTTAATATAGGCAGAAGGAAAAATAAGACTTGCTGATTGAGGGTCTACCTTTTTCATTAAGGTATCAAAGCCCTTACATTTAACTGAAGGTAAGTCTTGCAAGTTCAGCTCTTTACTTAGCCACCATTTTCTTGCAGGAAATTTACATGCGGTTGCATTATCATCAAATTTAGTTTCATTATATAAGGCCGTAATCGTTGCCTCTAATTCTTCTTTGGCATTTGTTTGTCCATTTGGTGAAAGAAAAAAAGCTTTATCATCAATCTCTGATTGGTCTTGAGGCATGTGTAAAAGAATATGCCAGTATCTTGATTGTGAAAGGTCTTTGTCTTTTGCCATCTTTAAATAAAAGTCAACATTGGCAGATGCGGTGCTAAACATTAATAAAAGTATAAAAAGGAATCGTAAAATAAGGGGGCCTTAGTAAGTGGTGTAAAAAGACTAAGCGCTTTAGCGCTTAGAAGGTGAAACTAGATAGCAGCAATGTTATCTAAAACATCAGCCATTTGAACATTTTGAGATGTATAAATACTGTTGTAGTTTGCTTGTAAAGCAGAAGCGAAAATTTCTTTATCTTCTACTTGAAGAAGTTCAGCAAGTGTATCAAGAGACTCACCTTGACCTACAGAAATTTCTTTTGCAAGTTGATCCATGTTAGATGCAACGAACTCTTCAGCTCTTTCATTCATAACAAATTTAGTTTTTTTACATCCAGAAGTTCCTGAAGTAATACCAAAAGTCTGGTTACCTGAAGTACCATTAGTCGTTGCTTGGAATGCTAGCATTAAAGCTGTATCACCATTTGCAATAATTACAGAACCAAGGCCACAACCTGTTTGAGAATTTCTACCTGCTGATTGATCATCAAGAATACCTGCAATAAGACCTGAACTTAATACAGCTGCTGCTGCAAAACTTACAATTAACTTTTTCATATATTTCTCCGTAAAATTAAGATGCACCTAGTTTAAAGTGATTAAACTTAAAGTTTGCTAATTTTACATCTTTTTAAACAATATATATCAGGCTTACACACTAGTGACACAGTCTTGTGATACATTTTTCCACATCACAGGTGTAAAATCTTTATAAATTTCTTCTTTTAGAATATTCATAAACTTTTCTCGGCTAATTTCTCTAGCCCCTAAGGATTTTAAATGAGGTGATGGAATCTGACAATCAATCATTTTAAAGCCATTTTCTTTTAACTTCATTATTAAGGTAGCAAAGGCAACCTTAGAAGCGTCACTTACCTTTGAAAACATAGACTCTCCAAAAAACACCTTTCCTATAACCACACCATATAAGCCACCCACAAGTGTTCCATCTTGCCAGGCCTCTACACTATGGGCGTAACCCATATCATTAAGTGTACTATAGGCTTCAATCACCTCAGGGATAATCCATGTGCCCGCCTGTTTTTTTCTAGGGATATTTCCACATTCTTGCATAACTTGAGTAAAGGCCGTGTCATATTTAACCTCAAAATGTTTCATCCGTTTTTTGAGAGATTTTCTAAGAATAAATTCATCTGTAAAAAGAACTAAGCGAGGGTCAGGTGCCCACCAAAGAATGGGGTCATCAATATTATACCAGGGGAAAATCCCTGATTTATAAGCTAGAAGAAGTCTATTAGGGTCTAAATCCCCTCCATAGGCTAAAAGCCCATTTTCGCAGGCAGATTCAATAGGGGGGAAAGAGAGGTCACGTCCTAAATAAGGTATTTGTATCAAGCAGGCATCATCTCATTTAAAACAACCTTGCCTTTAGAAATATCAACCTCTATTTGACCATGTATCTCATCAAAAAGAAGCTTATCCGTAAGTGGGTTTTTGAGTTCATCTTGGATAAGACGGTTTAATGGTCTAGCACCCATCTCTTTATCGTAACCTTTTTCAGCAAAGTATTTTTTGGCCTTAGCTGTTAATATAACAGATATTTTCTTAGGCTTCAACTGAAGATTTAACTCAGCTACAAACTTGTCAACAATGCCTTCAACCACCTTAGGACTTAAGGCATCAAACTCAACTACTGCATCAAGACGGTTTCTAAATTCTGGTGTAAAGAAGTCTTTTAAGGCCTCATTTCTTGAAAGAGAAGAATCTGAGTTAAAGCCCATCACAGAACGTTCAGACGCTCCTACATTAGAGGTCATAATTACAATCACATTTTTAAAACCTGCCTTATAGCCATTATTATCCGTAAGACTAGCATGGTCCATTACCTGCAGTAAGATATTAATTAAATCAGGATGTGCTTTTTCAATCTCATCTAAAAGAAGAACCATATAAGGGTGTTTTCTAACGGCTTCCGTTAAAAGACCCCCTTGTTCATATCCAACATATCCAGGAGGTGCACCTACTAAGCGAGACAGAGCATGTTTCTCCATATATTCACTCATGTCAAAACGCTCAAAATGCACACCAAGTATTTCTGCTAAACTCTTTGCCAATTCAGTTTTACCCACACCCGTTGGACCTGAGAATAAAAATGAAGCAATAGGTCTATCCGGTGGATTAAGACCTGCACGTGAGCGTTTAACAGCTTGAGAAACAAGTTTCACAGCCTTATCTTGTCCAATAACTTGAGCTTTAATATCCGCTTCTAAGGTCTTAAGTTTAGTCGTGTCATTTTCACTCATGCGAGAGGTAGGAATACCTGTCATCTTAGAAATAATTCTTTCAACATCATGAGGCGTAACCGTTGAGCGTTTTTTCTTTTGAAGATGAAAAGAAGCCCCTGCCTCATCAATCAAGTCAATAGCAACATCAGGTAAAAATCTATCCGTAATATATTTTTTTGAAAGCTCTACGGCAGAGCGTAAAGACTTATCCGTGTACTTAATTTTATGATGTTCTTCATACTTAGAACGTATTCCTTTTAAAATTAAATACGAATCATCCATAGAAGGTTCTTCAATATCAATCTTTGCAAAACGGCGAGACAGAGCCTTGTCTTTTTCAAACACATTTCTGTATTCTGCATAGGTAGTTGCACCCATACATTTGATAGCCCCTGAAGCAAGAGCGGGTTTAAGTTGATTAGAGGCATCCATACTTCCGCCATTTACCGCACCTGCGCCAATAAGGGTATGAATTTCATCTATAAATAAAATAGCATTAGGCTCTTTTTTAATCTCGTCCATAACACCTTTTAAGCGTTTTTCAAAGTCCCCTCTGTACTTAGTTCCTGCGAGCATAGCGCCTAAGTCAAGAGCGTATAATGAAGAGTTTTTAATAATGTCTGGAACATCTTGGTCTACTATTCTAAGGGCGAGTCCTTCAGCAATCGCTGTTTTACCAACACCTGGTTCACCTACAAAAAGAGGGTTGTTTTTCTTACGTCTACATAAGGTCTGAACCACTCTTTCAATCTCGTCTTTTCTACCAATAACAGGATCGATTTTCCCATCTCTTGCTTCTTGTAAAAGATCAACTGTATATTTTCCTAAGAAAGAATCATCAGTTTTACCTTCGCCCTGGGCGTCAACATCTTCATGTGAAATAGTTTCTAATATATCTACCCTAGAAATCTCTTGTTGCTCTAAAATAGAATAAGCATAAGAATGTTCTTCTTCAAATATAGCTGCTAACAAGTCGCCAATACTAGCATTTTCTTTTTGAGCAGACTGAATATGACGAATCATCTGATCTATCATACGAGAAAGAGCCACTGTTTCGAATGGCTCTTGATCTACATCTTCAGGAAGAGGTTCCATATTTTGCATTAAGAATGTGGCCACTGCCTCGCGCATAATTGGCACATCTCCTCCACATTCTTTTAAAATACGAACACCCTCATCGGCACTTAAAAGTGCAAAAAATACATGTTCAATAGTTAAATATTCATGATGCTGGTCTTTTGCGTAGGTTAATGCCTTTTGAAAAACTGCATTTAATTCACTTGATATCATAATTTACTCCTCTTCCATAACTGCTTTAAGCGGGAAACCCTGCTCTCTTGCAATTTTTGTTACTTGTGAAATTTTTGTTTCGGCTATCTCGTAGGTGTAAACCCCACATATGCCTTTTTCCGTTTTATGCACTTCTATCATAATCTCTTCAGACTCCGCATATGACTTATGAAAGATGGTCATTAAGATATCTATCACAAAGTCCATAGAGGAGTAATCGTCATTTAACAATAATACTTTATATTTCTGTGGCTCTGATAGAGCCAGTTCATCATCAAGTTCTAATGATTTTTTAGTCGCCAAGGGTACTTTCCTTATTTAATATAGTGTAATCTATCAAGTAAGTCGTGTGAATTTGCTTAAACCTAAGGATTAATTCACAAGGCTATCTAATGCCTCAGAATAATCTACCTAGCTTGCACAAAATCATTTATAATATCTTGTGGATTTTCCAGACCTATAGAAACACGGATAAGACCATCAGTAATGCCTAAAAAGTCCTTCTCTTCATCTGTAAAATCACTATATATAGTGGAGGCCATATGAAGACACAAGGTTCTACTATCACCAATATTTGCTGTAATAATAGGCAGTTTAGTCTTATCTAAAAAGGCAAAGGCTGCTTCTTTTGAACCCATATCTATGGTGAAAATTGTCCCACACCCTGCTTTAAAGTCTTCTAGATAACGTTCATGATGAGGGTGCGCGGGTAAACAGGGATGATTAATATTAAAACCTTCTTTGTCTAAGGCCTTTGCTATCTTGTCAACACTATTAACAATTCTATCCATACGCAAAGGAAGGGTTTCGAGACCTAGCATAGTGAGGTAAGACGAGAAGGCTGAAGAGCTCATGCCAAAGTCACGCATCGCACGTTTTTTCGCATTAGGAATAAGTGCCATTGCCCCCATCTTCTTAATAAACTTATGTATATCTTTATAACGCTCAGTCTTAAACTTATCCTCGCCATCTACATTAATCGCGCGAAAAACAGCTGCTCCACCAAGAACAGAGGCATTTCCTGAAATTATTTTTGTGGTTGAATAAACAGAAATATCTGCGCCCAAAAGAAGAGGCTTAACACTCATAGGAGTAATCGTATTATCAACGATTAAAACAACACCATGTTTAGTACAAATTTCAGCAATAGCCTTAATATCAGGAAGGCGCATATTTGGATTACCAACGGACTCTAGAAAAACAATTTTTGTTTTATCTGTAATGGCAGCTTCTATTTCTTTGAGTTCATCTACATCAAAAAATGTCGTTGATATACCAAAACGAGAAAGTGTTTCTGTAAAAAAAGCGTAAGTTCCACCAAAAAGACCACCAATACTGATAATCTCATCACCAGCAGAAACAATTGACATTACCGCTAAAGTCGTTGCAGCCATTCCTGAACTAGTACAAATTGCGCCTATACCATCATCCATCTTTGCTAAGATGCCTTCTAATTTAGCACCTGTTGGATTCCCCACACGAGAATAAAGAGGCTTTTTAACTGAACCATCAAAGATGCCTTCTCCTGTCGCAGAGTCTCCATAACCAAATGATGCGGACTGAGTAATAACAGGGGAAACAGGTCCTTCTTTTGAACMWAAWRMYTGNAYWWWRAATGTTGAGTATTCTTCAAAATTTTCCATATTTTCTTTTCCTATAAGGATATAATGTTGAAATTATATCTTAAAGAATACATTATGACTAAACGAATATTTATTACTGCAACAAACACCGATGTGGGTAAGACCTATGCAACCATGCTTATGTTAAAAGAACTAACTTCACAAGGCTTAAAAGTAGGTGTTTTTAAACCCATTGAAACAGGTGTGCAGACCCACCCTCTAGATGGTAAAAAGCTTTTTGATTTAGCCCTAACATTAAACCCCGCACTCAAAGCCTTAGACTTAAATGATATCGTTCCTTATCAATTTAAGCTCCCAGCCGCTCCTATTGTTGCTAAGGGAGATACTAAAATTGACTTAGACTACCTCAGCAAAAAACTAGAAAAAATAGAAGCACTTTGTGACGTAGTTTTAATCGAAGGGGCTGGTGGGCTTATGGTTCCAGTTGAAGAAGAGCTGTTTATGGTGGACTTCATCTCTTTCTTTAAAACATCTGTCTTGCTTGTAGCCCCAAGTAAACTGGGCGCAATTAATGACACACTCTTAAGTAGATACCTTCTTGATAGTAAAAATATAAGCTACACATGGGCAATAAATATTTTTCTAGATAAGGACACCTTTCATGAAGTCAGTGCACCTTTTTACAAGGGCAAGTACCTCACCTTACAAGACGATATCAAAGAAATCACAAATAAGCTATAATTACATAAACAAGACGTGGCGGTCGTGAAACAATGTTTCAGGTGAAGCCGATAATATATAAGGGTAAGCATGCGCCATCTCATTAGAACTAAAGACTTCAGCCTTGAAGAGATTCAAGAACTTTATAATGACGCCGCTCGGTTTAAGGCAGGACATATTGTTCCTCTTTTACAAGATAAGATTATTATCACCCTCTTTTTTGAAAACTCTACCCGTACACGTTCTTCTTTTGAAGTGGCGGCTAAACGTTTAGGCGCACAAATGGTTCACTTAGACGTTGCAAAAAGTTCTACTAAAAAAGGTGAAACCCTTACCGATACAGCCGCAAACCTAGACGCAATGGGGCCAAATGCCATCATCGTTAGGCATGCTAATTCAGGGGTTCCTCAAATTATTTCACAGTATTCTAAGGCTTCTATCATTAATGCAGGAGATGGGGCACATTCTCATCCTACACAGGCACTTTTAGACTTTTTTACGCTTCAAGAGCATTTTGGAGACTTAAAAGGTAAAAAGATTGCTATTGTAGGCGATATTAAAAACTCACGTGTGGCTAATTCAAATATAGAACTTCTTACGCGTTTAGGCATGGAAGTTATCTTAGTTTGTCCTCCCCATTTTCTTCCTCCTACTTCTTTACGATATACCCATAAACTTGAAGAAGTTATTGATGAAGTTGACGCTATTATGAGCCTAAGAACACAAACAGAAAGACATGAACACCCGACCTATGCTTCTTTAAAAGATTATGCATCTGACTTTTGTATTACGAAAGAGCTTGTAGGAGATAGAGATATTGTTCTTCTTCATCCGGGTCCTGTTCATAGAAACATAGATATAGATGATGAGATGTTAGCTGATGATAGATGTAAAGTACTAAAACAGGTGGAAAATGGTGTATTTATCCGTATGGCAGTTCTTAAAAAGCTCATCCTTGACTAATGAAACGGCTTTCTAAACTAGCATCTTCTAATACTCCCTTTCTGTTTTACACAAACTTTGATGCAAGTCAGACCTATGTGTACACCTTAGATGCATTAAAAGATGAAGATATAGAGTTTTCCTTTGAGCAAAAATCTTATACGAAACATTCTCATTTTTTAGTTAAATACCCTCAAGACTTTAATACTTATGAAAAAGGCTTTAATCTTATCATTGAAAAAATAAAGTCTGGTGAAACCTATCTTCTTAACTATACCTGTGAAACACCCATACAAACCAAGCTTTCATTAAAAGAGATTTTTGCCTGTGCTAATGCTGCTTTTAAACTCCGTGTTAAAGATGCCTTTCTTTGTTTTTCCCCTGAGCGTTTTATCAAAATACAAGACAATACTATCTTTACTTATCCCATGAAAGGTACCATTGACGCTTCAATAGATAATGCTGAGGCAAAGATATTAGCCAATGCAAAAGAAACAGCAGAACATATCATGGTGGTTGATCTTTTACGAAATGATTTATCCATGGTTAGCAAGGAAGTTCGCGTTTCTAAGTTTCGCTACATTGATAAGATTAGAGCAGGGGAAAAAGAACTACTGCAGGTTAGTTCTGAGATACAAGGAAAGCTTGAAAATGACTGGAAAAACAATCTAGGGGAGATACTCCAAAAACTTCTGCCCGCAGGAAGCATAACAGGAACACCAAAAAAACGAACAACTGAGATTATAAAAGAAACTGAAAGTTATGAGAGAGATTTCTTTACGGGTGTTTTTGGTTATTTTGATGGGGAAGTGTTTGATTCTGCTGTTATGATACGCTTTGTAGAGCAGAAAAAAAATGCCTTAGTGTATAAAAGTGGTGGGGGCATCACCTTGGACAGTAATGCCAAGGATGAATATCAAGAAATGTTAGACAAAATCTATCTTCCTTAAAACCTAGGGTTTACAACTTCATTTGCTTCTTGATACGCCGCGTACGCTTTCACTACATTATTTTGTTCTTGCGTTCTTTTAAGTGACTCAAGCATAATTGCGTTGTTATTACTTAAATTCACATCTTTATCTAAGGCTACAGCTAAATATATTTCTGCTTGAGTTTGTCTTGATTGGTAGGCTACACCCGCAACTAAAAGCTGACGTTGTTGGTCTGCTTGAGCTTGAGACTCTTCTTCAAATACAATAACACTGTCTAACCTTGCTTCTCTTGCCTCAGCTTCTTCTTGAGGACTTAAGATATCTTCAACAGGAAGGGTAATGGGTCTTAAAAAAGTTGTTTGAGTTTGATAAGTTCCTGTATTCATTTTTTATCCTTGTCTCACTTTGTTAAGTGAAGTATAAAAAGAAAAAGTGTTAAGTAAATGTGAGCCTAAAGATTTCAATTTAACTACAATCCAAGAGCTAATGAATCATTTTAAACTGAAATTAACACTTTGCCTATTACTATATATCAAATACTAATTAAATTTCGTACTGTAAAGAAGCATTTATGTCAACTGAATTAGCGTTATCTTCGGGGATTGTTTTATTTTTAGTTTTATTTATACCCTTTCTTATTCATCTAAGTCACAGGCTTGGAAAACAAGAAAGTGAAGGTAAGGCAAAAAATGAGGCTTATGAATCAGGAATATCCTTTATACATAAGGATAGTTTTGAGCGTTTTAATGTGAAATATTATCTGGTAGCCATTTTATTTATCCTTTTTGATGTTGAAACCCTTTTTATGTTTCCTTGGGCAGTTAACTTACGAGAACTTGGTTATTTTGGCTTATTTGAGATGTTTACCTTTATGGGGCTTTTACTTGCGGGTTTGATTTATGTTTATAAAAAAGGAGCGCTTAAATGGGAGTAGAACTTTTAGGGGACGCGGTTATCACAACACGTTTAGATGAGGCCGTAAATTGGGCAAGAGAATCTTCTTTATGGCCCTTTGTTTTTGGGACGGCGTGCTGCGCCATTGAGTTTATGTCTACGGCTGCATCTAAGCATGATATCTCACGCTTTGGCGCGGAGGTAGTACGATTTTCTCCCCGTCAAGCCGACTTACTCTTAGTAGCAGGAACCATTTCTTATAAACAAGCCCCCATTTTAAAACAGATTTATGACCAGATGCCCTACCCAAAATGGGTAATATCTATGGGTGCTTGTGCCTGTTCCGGTGGTTTTTATGATAACTATACCACCTTACAAGGTATAGATGAGATTATCCCTGTGGATGTTTATGTTGCAGGATGTCCTCCTAGACCTGAGTCTGTTTTAGACGCGCTGATGATGATTCAAAAAGATTTAAAAAAAGAGTCTTTATCGAGTGAACTAAAAAAAGACTTCGTAGGTAAGCTTGATGATGTTTGAAAAAGTTTTAAAGACCTATGCAAAATTTGATTTTGATGAAAAATCTCGTACCCTTAGCCTAAATGAAGAAGATATTTTTGCCGCACTTGAACTGACGTATGAAGAAGGTGGTCATCTTCTTTTAGACCTTACCATTACGGATTATCTTGATTATGTCATTCCTCAAGTTTCTCGTTTTGCTTTAGTGTATATTATACGACATAAGAATTTTCAAGACTTTATCATCTTAAAAAGTTTTTTATCCGAGCCAAAATGTAAGAGCATCTCTCATATATATAAGTCAGCAGATTGGCTTGAGAGAGAAGCCTATGATCAATATGGAATTATCTTTGAAAACCACCCTGATCTCACACGTATTTTAAATCATTGGCAGTTTGAGGGTTACCCCCTTAGAAAAGATTATCCTATTACCAAGGGGCAGTATTGTACTGAGGCTGTAGATTTAATGCCTAAGATGAATGAAAAACTTTTAAAAATGGGCTTAGTTACTAAGGATGACAAAGGAAACTTTAGCGAACCTTCTAAGGACCTAATGTTTATAAATATAGGCCCTTCACATCCTGCTACACATGGAACCATAAGAAACTTCTGCGCTATGGACGGGGAAACCGTTATCGCCAATATCTCTGAGATAGGCTATTTACACAGAGGCTTTGAAAAGTCTTGTGAAAACCATACTTATAATCAAATCATCCCTTATACAGACAGACTAGATTATTGTTCAGCCACTACAAACAATGTTGCCTTTGCTAAAACCGTTGAAGAGATGCTAGGGGTTGAACTTCCACCGCGAGCCATTGCTATTAGGGTCTTAGTGATGGAGCTTTCTCGTATCATTAATCACCTTGTTTGTTTAGCCGCTCAACTTGTGGACATGGGGGCCCTTACAAATTACTGGTACCTTTATAACCCAAGAGAGTCTTCTTATAAGTTCTTCTCAAAACTTACAGGTGCAAGACTGACCAACTCTTATATGCGCATTGGCGGTATGTCTTATGACTTATATGAGGGGTATGAAGAAGATTTAAAAATTATTATTAAAGAGATAGAAGATGGGGTCGGTACTGCTTTTTCTTTGGTGGAGCATAATAGAATCTTTCAAGACAGAACCCAAAATGTTTGTCCTATCTCAGCGGCTGACGCCATTAGTTATGGTTTATCAGGGCCTAATTTAAGAGCCAGTGGTGTGAACTATGATATGAGAGAAAAAAACCCTTATTACTTATATGACCAACTTGATTTTGATGTGGTTTTAGGTTCAGTTGGTGATATATATGACAGGATAATGGTGCGTTTTGAAGAGATAAATCAAAGTCTGCGTATTATGAAACAACTTATAGGAAATATCCCTGATGGAAAAATCTGTGTGGACAATCCTTCTATCATTTTACCTCCTAAGCAAGAGGTTTTTGGAAGTATTGAAGGGACTATGAATCACTTTAAACTTATATATGAGGGCGTAAAGGTTCCTGCACAAGAGTACTATAGTTCCATAGAAGCCACTAATGGAGAGCTTGGCTTTTACATTATTTCAGATGGTTCAGGACGGCCTCATAAGGTCAAGGTCAAGCCCCCATCTTTTACCGCTATGGCGGCTTATACTTCTATGGTTGAGGGTTCTATGCTCGCGGACGCGGTACTTAATCTTGGAAGTATAAATATCATTGCAGGGGAGATGGACAGATGAGTTTTGTTTTTAATGAAGAAAATGAAAAAGCTTATGAAGCCCTACTTCCACGATACCCTCATCCTAAGGCCCTTGTCCTCCCATGTTTATGGATGATGCAGTACCAAGAAGGGTTTATTTCTACAAGGTCCATGGAGTTTATTTCTAAAAGGCTTGATGTCCCCGTAGCCCATATATATGGAGTGGCTACATTTTACACCATGTTCAACCTTGAAGCCATGCCAAAGTATCATATACAAGTGTGTAAAACACTTTCTTGTGAGCTTTGTGGAAAAGATGAGATACTTAAGGCCATAGAAGAAGAAACAGGACTTAGGGTAAATGAGTCAAATGAACTTTTTAAACTATCTCAGGTGGAATGTTTAGGGGCCTGTGGTGGTGCCCCTATGTTACAACTTAATGAAGACTTTCATGAACATCTTTCACCCGCATCTACGAAAGAGCTTCTTCAAGGCTTAGCTCAATGATTACAAAGATTGTAAGTAAAAACTTTGATATTAAAGATTCACATACCCTTGAAGTGGCTAAAAAAAATGGAGCCTATAAAAGTATTGATAAGGCCTTTAAGAAAAAGCCCACAGACCTTGAAATAGAAATCTCTAAATCTGGTCTTAGGGGAAAAGGTGGTGGAGGTGCTCCCGCTGGTGCTAAATGGTGTTTAGTTTCTACCTCAGCAGATAAGTCCTATCTTGTCGTTAATGCTGATGAGAGTGAACCTGGAACCTTTAAAGACAGGCAAATCATGCAATACGACCCTCATCTTTTAATAGAAGGGATGATACTTACCTGCTACGCTATTAACGCCCATGATGCCTATATATATATACGTGGAGAATATAAATTTTTAGCAGATAGATTAAATGAAGCCCTCAAAGAGGCTTATGAAGATGGAATACTGGGTCAAAATGTTAAAGACTTTGGCTACAGAATAGATATCACGGTGCACAGAGGTGCAGGTGCTTATATCTGTGGAGAAAAATCTGCCTTAATTGAGTCTCTTGAGGGAAATCGTGGGAATCCTCGTCTTAAACCACAGGAGCCTTCACCTGAGTATTTTTTTGGCAAACCTACCCTTGTTAATAATGTTGAAACCATAGCCACCGTACCTTTTATCATTAATGAAGGAGCCGATGCTTATAAGGCTTTTGGAACAGATAAAAGTCCTGGTACCCTGCTTTTTGGAATGAGTGGACATATCAATAATCCCGGTATATATGAGATGGCCTTTGGAGAGTCTATGCAAGACTTTATTGATAAGATTGGTGGGGGTATAAAAAATGGTAAAAGACTCAAGGCTGTTATCCCTGGAGGTGCGTCTACTCCTGTGCTAAGTGCTAAAGAGGTAAAGACCGCTAAGCTTGATTATGAGTCCATGAAAGAGATAGGTTCTGCTCTTGGTACGGGGGGTATGATTATTATGGATGAAGACACCTGTATGGTAGGTGCTTTGAAAAACCTGCTCTCTTTTTATCATCATGAATCTTGCGGTCAATGCACCCCCTGTAGAGAAGGAACCGCCTGGGTAGATGGAATTATTGAAAACATGTTAAACAACAAGGCCAAAGAAGATGACATTGAACTTCTTAGTGATATATCTAAGACCATGAATGGCAAGACTATTTGTGTTTTTGCTCCTGCAGTTGCTATGGTTATTGATGGCTTTATCCTAAGGTTTAGAGATGAGTTTGAGGCTTATATAACAAGTTCCAAGGAGGCTATTAATGTCTAAGATGGTAAACATTATTGTTGATGGACAAAGACTCCAAGCCGAAGAAGGGGCCTTGCTTCTTCCAATGCTACTTAAAAATGGGATTATGGTTCCGCACTTTTGCTACCATGACGCCCTTGGTCCTGATGGAAATTGTCGTATGTGTATGGTAGGGATTGAAGGGCAAAAACGTCCACAAATTGCCTGTGACACCTTTGTTAAAAAAGACATGATAGTTAATACTAAAGATGAGAATATTAATGATGTTAAAAGAAAGATTTTAGAACTAGAACTCTTATCGCACCCAGTAGATTGTCCTATATGTGATCAAGCGGGTGAATGTTCCTTGCAAGATTATTATATGGAGTTTGGTCTAAACGAGGCTAGACGACCGAAGGAAGAGAAAAAGCTTAAAAATAAAAAACTTGATATTGGTAAAAATATCATCTTAGACCAAGAACGCTGTGTTTTATGTGCAAGATGTACCCGCTTCACTCAAGAAATTACCCATACAAATGAACTTGTTATTATAGGTAGGGGAGATGACGCAAGAATTTCTACTGTTCCTGGGCAAGAGATGCATACGCCTTACGCCATGAATATCATTGACCTATGTCCTGTTGGCGCACTTACCTCTAAGGACTTTCGTTTTAAACAACGGGTCTGGTTTATGAATACAGCCAAGAGTATCTGTCATGGGTGTGCTAAGGGTTGTAATATATATATAGACCATAATCAGGAAAAGTATAAGTCTGATACTATTTATAGGTTTAGACCACGTATTAATCTAGAAGTCAATGGACACTTTATTTGCGATGAGGGAAGACTTTCATATAAGGATGAGAATAAAGAACGCCTTAGTGATTTTTATCAACAAAATAAGCTAATTACTGAAGAAGTCGCCTTAGCCCATCTTCTTCATTGCTTAACTCGCTTACACCCCCTTTTAATTGTGTCACCTTCTCTTAGTCTTGAGGAGCTTACCGTTATTCAAGTTATCTCAAAACGCTTTGACTTAGAAGTCTTTGCCTACGCGCAAGGATATGAAGATAAGAGCTTTGGTGATGACTGGTTACGCTCGTCTGATAAGTCAGCTAACCTCGCAAGTGTAAAGAAGTTAGATATAAAAAATTCTAAGGATAAGTTAGTTCGGGCCTTAGAATGTACGGGTCTTGTTATCAACTTTAATCATCATTCTTTTTTAAATACAAACCCCATAGACCAAGCCCTACTCGTGCATAAAAAAGAGATTCATTTTGCCTCCCATAGCTTTGATAATTGTAGGCATAATGAACTTTTACTTCCTATCTCATCGTATAGTGAAAATGAAGGCTGTCTTATTAATGAAGATGGCATCTTACAAAGATTTGAAGCAGGCTTATGCAATGAAAAGAAAAGCTTACTTGAACTTTTACATAATATTTTATCTACACCTGCCACACCTAAAGAGGTTTGGGATGAGCATTTAGAAGAGGTCTTTGGATTTGGCTATGAAGATATCGGACCTCTGGGAGTACAAGTATAATGCATTATTTTATGATTGTCTTTCCTATTATAGTCACTATACTTTTTACCCTTGTTACTATCCCTATGCTTGTATGGATGGAAAGACGTGTGGCCGCACTTATTCAAGATAGATTAGGGCCTAATCGTTGTAATATCAAGGGCATTCGTTTAGGGGGGCTTATTCAACCTATTGCGGATATGTTAAAACTCTTGTTTAAAGAAGAGTTTTATCCCAAAAATGTCAAACATAAGTTTTACTATATCTTAGCTCCCGGTATCGTTTTTGCCTCCTCTTTTTTATCCTTTATGGTTATTCCTTACGCAGATGATATTACCCTAAATGGATTTACCTATCATATACAAGCCTTACCTATAGAACTTGGTGTACTTTGGGTCTTTGCCTTTGCTGGACTTGGGGTATACGGAATTATTATCGCAGGGTGGGCTAGTAATAATAAGTACTCTATGTTAGGAGCCTTAAGAGCATCTTCACAGGTTATCTCTTATGAAATTGCTATGGGTTTGTCCATCGTTTCTATGCTTATCACCTACAATTCAATCTCTCTAAATGATATGGTTCAGTTTCAAGGTCAGCTCATCTTTGGCTTTATCCCAGCTTGGGGAATTGTCCTTCAACCTCTGGCAGGTCTTATCTTTATTGTTACGGCCTTTGCAGAAACAAATCGTGCTCCTTTTGACGCGGCTGAAGGAGAAAGTGAGATTGTAGCGGGCTATCATACGGAGTACTCTGCTATGAAATTCGCCCTATTTTTCATGGGTGAATATATCGCAATGTCGGCGGCTTCAGCTCTCATTGTCACCATCTTTTTTGGGGGGTACCAGATTCCTTGGCTAAACACACAAACCATGCAAGAACATATGACTTTACTTATCTTATTATTAATGGTTCTTATTCCCTTAATGGCCCTTGGCTTTATCTCTTGGATGACCTTTAACAATAGCTGTTCACATGAGCACCAAAGGGAAACTCGATTTTTCACGGTTTTTATTACGGTTTTTATCATTATCTTAGAAAGCTTTTTCTTTTACCTTCTTACTTCGGGTATGAGTTATGAGGGATCTTCTGTATTTATAATGATCTTACAAATTACAAGCTTCGCGGTTAAGGTGATGCTTATGAACTTTGTTTTTGTTTGGGTTAGATGGACATTTCCACGCTTTAGATACGATCAAACCCAGCATTTAGGATGGAATATCTTACTTCCTCTGTCCTTATTTAATATCTTTATCACGGCAATAGTCGTTGTTGTAGGAGGCCTATAATGGGTATAAAAATAGTACCTAGACATGGTAGTTCGTTTAAAGACAAGACCTATATTTGGGCTATCTTTTCAGGAATGAAAACCACCTTTAAAAAGTTCAGTAAGAACCTTGCTGACACAAACTGTATTCCCACCTGTGAATATCCAGAAGCTCAACCTGATGATATTACAGACAGATACAGAGGAATGCACAGGCTAACCCATAGAGATGATGATTCTGTGCGTTGTGTTGCTTGTTTTATGTGCGCAACCGCCTGCCCTGCTGAGTGTATCTTTATAGAAGCAGAAGAACGGACGGATGGAGTGGATGAAAAACAACCCAGCCGTTTTGATATTGACCTTTTGGAGTGTATCTTTTGTGGATACTGTGTTGAGGCCTGTCCTTGTGATGCTATACGGATGGACACGGGTATCTTTTCTATAATCGCAAGAACGAGAGAAGAATTTGTAGTCAATAAAGAACAACTGCTTAAAAACCGTGGTGCCTTTGGGCAGGAAAATTCTATTGCTTAGTACTATTTTATTTGGCATACTTGGGCTTACATCCTTGATTTCTGCCTCAGCAATGATTTACTTTAAACAGCCAATAAATTCAGCCCTTTCTTTTATAATAACCCTTTTAAGCATAGCGGGGCTTTTTGCCCTCTTAGGGGGTAGTTTCTTGTTCTTAGTACAGATTATTATCTACGCAGGCGCGGTAGTTACCCTTATCTTATTTATCATTATGTTTTTAAATATCAAAGAAGAGCACCTCCCCCATGAACCCTATAAGGCAAGATGGATTTTGTTTATGTCACTTCTTATTTCCCCCTTTACTGCCATTTTAATTTCAGCCGTAAATTCAATGAAATTCTCACCCTTACACTTAGAAAACTTTGGCTCTATCAAGGATGTAGGGATGGCGCTTTTCACCCAATGGGTTCTCCCATTTGAGATGGTATCCATACTCTTACTTATTGCGCTTATTGGTGTGGTAGTTCTTGCTAAAAGGGAGAAAAGTCATGATTGATGTAGGAAGTTTTTTCATCTTAGGCATCTTACTTTTTTCTATAGGAATAGTGGGCATGATAAGCAGGCGAAATATCTTTGTGATGTATATGTCAGTGGAGCTAATGCTTAATGCCATTAACCTTATATTAGTGGCACTTTCACATCATTATGAGGACTTAGATGGTCAGGTTATGGCTATTATGATTATTGCTATTGCGGCGGCTGAGGCTTCTATCTTTTTAGCACTTTTTGTGATGTTATTTAAAAATGCCCATAGCCTTGATGCAAACTTCTTTGACTTGCTTAAACAGGAAAAACATAATGATTAGTTCTAGTCTTTTAGGATGGATTGTGGGTTCTGTTTTCATTTCATCTGTTTTCATTATGCTCATAAACTTATATGCAAAATATAATGAAGATATACCCAAAGAAATTTACACTCTCTTAGGACTTGGAGGACCTGCTCTTAGTCTTATCTTTTCATTTATACTTATTTATGATTTTTTACAAACAGGTATAGGTTTTCATTACCATGTCTTTACCTGGCTCAATATAGAAGGTCTTATCGTTAATGCATCTTTAATGCTTGACGCCTTATCTGCGGCCATGCTTATCTTTGTGAGCTTTGTTGGTTTTATCATCCATTTATATGCCCATGCTTATATGAAAGACGACAGGTCTTATGCACGATTTTTTGCCTGGTTTAATCTCTTTATGACCTCTATGTTCTTACTTATTCTTGCAGATAATCCTATTATGATGTTTATTGGATGGGAAGGCGTTGGTTTATGTTCTTATCTTCTTATTAGTTTCTATTTTGAAAGTCAAGAAAATGTTGAGGCAGGAAACAAGGCCTTTATCTTAAATCGCATTGGTGACTTTGGTTTTTTATCAGGCTTATCCATACTCTTTTTATACCTTGGACATACAGGTTTAAGCTTTTTTGCTCTAGAGGAAAACATTCATCTTATTCCCCAAGCTAGCTTAAACCTTATTGCCTTCTTACTCTTTGTTGGGGCCATGGGTAAATCTGCACAAATTCCCTTGTATATTTGGCTTCCTGACGCGATGGCAGGGCCTACTCCTGTATCTGCACTTATTCACGCGGCAACTATGGTCACGGCTGGCGTATACATGGTCGCGCGCTTTAACTTCTTATATATTATGACACCTGAAATTGGTCTTTTTATTGCCTATGTTGGTGCTTTTACCGCCTTACTTGCCGCTCTTATTGCTATGCGTCAAGATGATATTAAAAAGATTTTGGCTTATTCCACCATGTCCCAATTAGGATATATGTTTATGGCTGTTGGCTTAGGGGCTTACTCTTATGGTATCTTTCATGTTTTTACCCACGCCTTTTTCAAGGCACTTTTATTTATGGGTGCAGGCGCGATTATCTTACTTCTTCATCATGAACAAGATATTAAAAAAATGGGTAGACTTAAAGAGAAGATGCCTTTTATCTTTGCCATGATGCTTATCGCGACCCTATCTATCTCAGGCCTTCCCCCTTTTTCTGGCTTCTTTTCAAAAGACGCCATTTTAAATCATCTTTTTGCCTCAGGTAATTATCTTATCTTTGGCATGGCCCTTTTAACAGCAGGTCTTACCTCTTATTATATGTTCAGGCTTTTAATTCTCGTTTTCATTTCACCCTCATCTAAAAAACACCCTTTATTAGAGCCCTCAAAGCTTATAAATATCACCATTTTTATCTTAAGTATTGGTGCTATTTTTTTAGGCTTTGTTAACCTTCCTGCCTTTTTTGGAGGAAATGAGTCTTACTCAATATGGCTAAATCTTCCTGACATACGTTTTCATCTTTCTCACAGTTCTGAACTCATCTTACTTTTTGTTAATATATCCGTTTCTCTAACTGGTATATTTTTTGCCTTTTCACATTATAAGCTCTCTTCTAAGGACCCCATCTTAGGCTTTTTAGATAAGCCCATTAAAAATAAATTTTATATAGATGAGATTTATTACTTCATCTTTGTAAAACCTCTGGCTTGGTTGTCTGTATTTTTTGTTAAAGTGATAGATGAAAAGATTATTGATGCCTTTATTCATAAGCTAAGTTCAGGATACCAAAGGCTTTCGTATTACAGTGACTCTGTTCAAAATGGAAACGTACGTTATTACGCCTTATATATGTCTGTTGGCATCGTCTGTATCTTTGTTTATTTGGGAGTATCATAAATGCAAAATATATTATCACTTCTTATTTTCATTCCTATAATAACAGCTATTGTTTTATTTCTACTTCCTTTTTCTGTGAAGGCTACCCGTTATGTAAGCTTTGGGGCCACCTTACTTACGACTTCTCTTAGTATGTGGATGTACACCCATTTTCAGGCAACAGCCTCTATGCAGTTTGTTGAACAATATCCTTGGATTAAAGAATATGGTATCTCTTATCATATAGGTATAGACGGAATTTCACTTATTATTGTAATGATGACTAACCTCATCATGCCGCTTTTGTACCTTTCTTTTTGGCACTTAAATAGAAAGGGATATTGGTTAAACCTTCTTATCGTTCATGGTGGACTTACCGGGGCAGCTCTTGCTCTTGATCTGATTTTATTTTATTTATTTTGGGAAACGATGCTACTTCCAATCTTCTTTTTAATTGGTCTTTTTGGAAGAGAAAACAAAAACTTTATGTCTATGAAATTTACCCTTTATACTATTTTTGGCTCCCTTATGATGTTACTTGCTATTTTATATCTCGGGCATTCACATCATATACAACAAGGGTTATGGAGTTTTTCTATCACTGACTTGCAGGTACTTATCTTTGATACTCAAACTAGCTTACTTTTATTTGGAGCCTTTATCTTTGCCTTTTCCATTAAGATACCTCTTTTTCCTTTTCACACGTGGTTACCTCAGACCTATAGAGCTGCACCTATTGGCGCTATTGTTATTATGTCTGCACTTATGGCTAAGCTTGGAGTTTACGCGATTTGGCGATTTGTTTTCACCCTCTTTGAAGACCTAGCATTTAAGAGTTCTTATTTCTTTGTGGTGCTTGGTCTCTTTGGGATGATTTATTTTGGAATTGCGGCGATGAAGCAAAGAGAACTTAAAAAACTTTTTGCTTATTCTTCTGCCTCTCACCTTTCCTTAGTAGTAATGGGAATCTTTAGCTTTAATTATTATGCCCACCTAGGAGCCTTTTATATGATAGCCTCTCACGCCCTTTCATCCGCTGCGCTTTTTATGATGTTGGGTATGATATATAAACGTACCCAGTCCTTGCACATCCACACACTGGGAGGCATTGTCCATCAAGCCCCTATTTTTTCCAGTTTTTTTGCCTTTTTTGCCCTAAGCATAGTTGGTATTCCCCTTACAGGAGGATTTGTTTCTGAGCTTTTACTTATCATTGGAGCCTTTAAATATAATATAGGCTTGGGCTTTGTGGCCGCGAGTACCTTACTTATTGCTATTTTATTTGTGTTTAGAGTAATGCAAAAGGTTTTATATGGGAAGATAAAACTAAAAGAGTTTGCAGAGTTACGTTTGTACGAACTTTTATCTATCATTCCCTTAGCCTTGCTTATACTTGCCATGGGTATTTTCCCTTCATACTTCATGCAAAAGATTAAACCAACAGCCGCACAATACACTTATACGGAGATAACTCATGTTAGATAATGATATTATAATTTCCTTACTCATTATTGGTCTAGGCGCGGTGATTATGATGCTTGTTGCAGCCTTTACAAAACTAAGTAACTTTGTGCTTTCATACATCACACTCTTTATTATCTCTCTTTCCATTTATTTTCAGCTCCCTTATTTAGGAGAGCTCTTTGCCTTTGAAATTCAAGGAGAGCTCTTCAATCATATGCTTCGTTTTGATAGCTTTGCTTCCTTATTTAATATGATATTTTTAGTGGGTGCTTTTTTAATGATTGCAGCTGGACGTGCTTTTATGCAAGCAACTAAGTTTTTTATAGCCGAAACCTTTTCCCTCATTTTATTTGCAATCTTTTCTATGATGCTCTTATCTATGGCAAATGAGCTTTTAACGGCCTTTATAGCCCTTGAAGCGGCCTCTGTTGCCATCTATATCTTAGTCGGTATCAACCGTTATAATGTTCGCGCTTCAGAGGCCTTGTTTAAGTACCTCTTATTAGGTTCATTTTCAGGAGCCTTTTTCTTATTAGGACTGGCCTTTGTTTATGCTCAGGTAGGTTCTACTCATTTAGGTGATATACATATCTATTTAAGTACACATCAAGAACATGAACTCGTTCTTATTGGTGGTATTTTAATGATGATTACCATCCTCTTTAAAATCTCCGCCGTACCTTTTCAAGCCTGGACGCTAGATGTTTATGATGGGGCTTCTTTACCTATTACAGCCTTTATGGCGGGAACCTTTAAGATTGCTATCTTTTCAATAGCCCTTCGCATCTTATTAGTCGATTACCAAATCTTGGCAGAATTTTTCAAACCTCTACTGGTTTTTATTGCGGTTATTACCATTATTGGAGGCTCACTTCTTACCCTAGCCCAGCAAAACATCAAAAGAATGTTAGCGGCTTCTTCTATTGTTCACAGTGGTTATCTTCTTATTGCCCTTAGCGCTACAACAACATCTCAAAGTGCTTCTGCCGCCCCATCTATTATCTTTTATCTTGTGGCCTACTTTTTATCCGCTATTGGTGCCTTTGGGATACTCTCTTATATCTCACATTGGGATACGGAAAGAACCACCTATGAAGACCTAAAGGGCTTCTCACATTCGCATCCCTTACTCGCGGCTATGATGTCTGTCTTTATGCTCTCCTTTGCAGGTTTTCCTTCTACCATTGGCTTTTTAGGAAAGTTTTATATCTTTACCTCTGCTATAGAATCAGGTCTTATGGGGCTTGCTTTTCTTGGTGTACTCGCGGCCTTTGTCTCTATCTATTATTATTTTAAAGTGATTGCGATGATGTACTTTTATGATCAGACCCAAGACTATAAGCTTAGTTTTTCATTTACACCCTTTGTTATAGGTATTGTAGCCCTCGCAGTTTTGTGGGGCGGGATTGGTACTGGTTTGGTTTCCTTTTTACCGGGGGCAAATCTTATTATTCAAACCGCTCAGGCTTCTATTGAATCCTTATCTATGTAAACAAATTTCTTGTATAAGAGTATTTAGGATAAGGTTCTTAATTGTGTCCTACTACTTAAAGGATTATCACTTTGAAAAAGCTCTTACTTCTACCCTTACTCCTATTCTTCTTGGCTTGTTCAAATAAGCCAAAAACTTATCATCTTCTTTATCCTATTGAAGCAAGTAAACAAGAAGTTTTACGCTTAGATGGGTATAGGTTCTTGTCAAGTAGTTTAGTTTCACCTGCTTCTGTCGTTGTCCTTTCAAATCCTGTACAAAACGGTGGCTATATTGATTTTACCTTTGCCCTTAGCAATACTTCCAAAAAGACTATGCTCGTTCCCTCTCTTATGAAAAACCTAAGGGATATCAGGCATTAACTCCAAAAATATAGGCTTATGGATGTGCAGGTTCTAGTACAAAGGATAATGTTAAAAAGTCAAACTTCACACCTTCACAAAAGTGGGTTTGGAATAAGCATCTAGAATATCCTTTTAAAGATGTTCGTATATATTTAAAAGATATGGATATAGAACCTAATGAAACAAGGGGATTTGTTTGGAGACTAAAGATACCAAGATTAGAAGATACATTTGAAGAAGGAACACTTTTTATAAAACTAAGTGTTTCGGAAGAAGTTTATATATTTAAATTTATTTTGCAGTCATTAAGTAATACCACCAATATAACTTCATAGCTAATGAAAAGAGAAGGGGTAAGATACGAGGCGTGAATCCGAAGGAGCTACAAGTAGCTTCAAGGGTTCGCAACGAAGTAGGTTATGTCTTATTTTTGCACCCGAAGGGCGGCATTTAAAAGACTCATTTCCTTCGTTGAACTTCACTTAACGATACTCGTATCGCCAAGCAAAATTCGCCTTGGATATAAGCCTTTTAAATACCGTTATCTATGAAGTTATATTGGTGGTATTACTTAAACTAAGAGGCGAAGGGATAGATGCCTCTAAAGCTTATTACCAACCACGAACGCGAGAATGACAAGAGTTACACTGACGCATTAAAAGAGAAGCACTCTCAAGAGCCCCGTCATAATCCTTTGCTTGCATAGCCTCTTCTAGTTCATTTGAGTATTCCATAATACGGCGTAAACTTTTTTCACCAAACTTATGCGCATAGGCTGTATCTGCAGGTAAATAAGTTTTCAAATCACCCTTTTTATTAATGCTATTCACACCTTCTTGAATGTACTTTACACCCGCACTTACATTATCTAAGTAGTTGTATAAAAGACCATTCATAATCAGTCCCATACCATCTGCCATATGTTTCATGTCCGAAATACGCTCTTTTTGTTGTTCTGCAAAGGCAGTACTTGAGAATGCTATTATCATTAGTGTTATTGTTAGTAGTTTTTTCATTTTCTATCCTTATAGTATTTTAGTGAGCTCTAATAAGCAATAATATCTTTTGTATATTCTGAAATTGCGACGGTGGGAACACTTAAGCTAACAAGCTTCTTTGCCTTACGTCTTCCACCAAATTGTTCTTTAAATTCAGACTTAAAACTTTTAAAGTAGTCATGAAACATATCAGGACCAAGAACTGCGACTGCCCATAAATGATCGTTTTTATCATGTTCAAGAACAATAGAAGCTAAGGGCTGAGGCGCAGGTCCACTTAGGTTTTTGGCCCCATTTTTAGGATCAAAGGCAGAAAGATGAGAAGCACAAATGAAGACACCACCCTCAGTATAAGCCATTGTCTTTGCCTTTCTAGGGACATAAGACATAAAACTGTCTTCCTTATTCGTATGGGTTAACTGATGGGGGCAAATGGCCGTATATGCAACGATACTCTTGTTTTCACCTACCGCGCCTGACCAAATATACTCCGTACCGTCCTCACTTTTTAAGCTGACCTCATTATTTGCTTTTTCACCTAGGTTGATTAAAAAACAAGGCACCGCGACTTGAGGATAATTAAAGACATAAGTTTTTTCTGATTCTAAGGAAGAAGCTTTTATAGGATTACCCTCAGCATCTACTAATTGCACTTTTTCATAAGCCTTATAAAGCTGACCATTATCTGCATATAAGGTGCCTCCTATCATTGAAGGATAAACCGCGACAACTGTTGCTCCTGCTCCTACTACTTTTAAAAAATCACGTCTTTGCATAAAAACTCCTTATAAATATATAAATCTACATAAGTTCTTATGTAGATTTATATATTTACAGCCAAGGCTGTAAACCTTAGACCTAGGAAAACATATCTCTGTACATTCCCTTAGCCCACTCAAATAATGCTTTACCATTATTTTTACCAGCCTTACCCGCCCATATTTCACTTGTAGCTGCATTTGCAAAAGCAAATGATTTTGTTTTTTCATTATAAAGATAACCTGCATTTACAGAAATCGCTTGCAATGGATCAAATGATACCGCTGAGTAACAAACGGTTAGTGGAGATTCCCATTTTGTTTTCTTACCATGGATACGTCCAGCCACAACTTTAGCTACATAATGACCTTCTGAATTTGAGGTATTACCTGATTTTGAAAAGCCCATAGGACGAACATCACCTGAACAAAAGATATCTTTCTCACCAATACATTCATAAGTAAAAGGATCAATATTAGCTTCCATCTTATTAAAGGGACTGTCTTTTGCAACACCCACAATTTCAAGTAACTTACCACCTCTTACATGGGGGTAAAATGAAGCATCATCAAAGGCAATCTCTTCATCAAATTCTGTGATAACTACTTTTTTATCTAAATCAATCTTTTCAATTGTTGTTGATGGACGGTAGTCAATGTACTTTCCATACATCTCTTTAAAGGCCGAACCAAAACCTTCTGCCTTGATAGTAATACCAGAGTTTTCATCTAATAAAAGAACCTTTCCATCAATGCCCTCACGTTTGAAATAATCGGCTATTAAACACGCACGCTCATACGGAGCAGGAAGACAACGATAATTTCCACCCGGTACTGTTTGTAAGAAAACACCACCTTCAAAGTCTTCTAACTTAGACTTAAGTGTCATCGTTTCAGACCCAGGAATGAAGCCTGCAGGATACTCAGTCTTTAAACGTTGTTCTTCTGCTGGGTCTTTTGTCCAAGCTGAATAATCATAATCAATACCAGGAGCTAGAACAAGGTAATCATAGGCCATATCACCATCAGATGTTTTCACCACCTTATTTTTCTTATCTACTCCAACAACCGTAGCATTAAAGTATGTATAGTTGTTCTCACGCGCTGCTTTTAAATAATCATGGCTAATAAACTCTAAATCTGTTGCTCCAACAATATAAAGATTACTTATCGGACCTGAAGTAAAACTTTTTCTTTGTTCAATCAAAACAACATCCGCATTAGGCGCATACTTCTTAGTGTATTTTGCAACAGCTAATCCAGACCATCCACCACCAACTACTACAACACGCGGTCCTTTTGCATCTGAAATAGGAGCCTTTGTACCGATACCAACATTTGAGGTAGATGTCTGGTCAGCTGCTTGAGCTGTAGTGCCTGCCATTGCCATAGCTGCTGCCGCAACACCTGAAAATTTTAATGCACTTCTCCTTGAGATTGCCATCAATAAACCTTTAAAACTTTAAGATGAAAAATAATATCAGGCACTAGCTTAAGGAGATTTAAATATTATTTAATGTTAACTTATATGAATTATTCGTAAAATATAATTCTCACATTCTTATCACATAAACTACTGCTAAACCCCCTATATTAAGGGGTATATGCATAAAATTATGAGGCTATATATTTTTATCACATGACTCTATAAATTACAAATTAATTACTACTAATCTATAGTTTTAATTTTTAATCACATAGCTATCACATAACATATCTTTATTTATCTCGCACTAGTAAAATAAGATTTATTTATGTAGGATTGTAGCAATTAAAAACCAAAAGGAGTCTCATATGGCTATTTCAAGAAGAAGCATATTTAAAATTACAGGTGTTGCAGCAGCTGCAGCAGCATTAACAGGTTGTTCAGCAACAGAGGGTCCACAAACTAGTTCAGCTATATCTAATACAAACTTATTAGGTAAACATCAAGTAGTTGTTATTGGTGGTGGATTTGGTGGTTTAACTGTTGCAAAACAACTAAAGAAAATTGATAAAAGTTTTGATGTTCTTATTATAGAAAAGAATGACTCCTTTATGTCTTGTCCTTTTTCTAATGCTAACCTTGGAAAACTAAAGGGTGTTAATCTGGGGACCTTTATTTATGATTATGACCAAGCCATTGAAAAAAATGGGTATTCGATGCTTACTTCTGAAGTAACAAGTATTGACCGTAAGGCTAAAACTGTTACAACCGCTAARGGAACTATTGCTTATGACTATTTAGTTCTTTCTCCMGGTATTGAGTAYAACTATAAGGCACAGTTTCCAACTTGGGATGCAGYTAAGATYKCTCATATCCGTCGTGTAGCACCACCWGCACTTATTCCKGGRCGTGAGCATTTAGTTCTTGCRCGTGAACTTGAAAATATGGAAGATGGAAATGTAATYATYACYGTWCCTGCTGGTAAATTYAGATGTCCTCCTGCTCCTTTCGAGCGAGCTTGTATGATTGCAGCKTATATGAAAAAAGAAGATATMCRAGGTAAGGTAATTATMTTAAATGAAACRGGTAAGATTGCTAAAGGYGCWGCYTTTAAAGAAGCATGGTCTGAAYTWCATGGTGAYTATATYSAGCATATCGCCGGTGCTAAAATCACTGATGTAGATACWGATAARAAAACAGTKWCTTAYACTAAAGAAGGYTTTGATGAAACGGTWAAATATGAGGTACTTAACCTTATCGCTTATAATAAGGCAAACCCTGTTGTTGAAATGGCAGATCTTGAAACCGTAAAAGACAACTTTGGTAACATTGTAATGAATGGCTGTTCGTTTGCTACTAAAACAGATGCTAATGTGTATGCTGTTGGTGATGTTGTGGGTCACGGTATTCCACCATCAGGTGCAACAGCAGTATGGGCTGGTGGACAATGTGCAAAAGAGATTGGACACAAACTTCATGGTAAGTCTTATACACTTGAAGTTCAATCTAAGACGATTAAAGCAGGAAATGTATGTTACTCAATGGTTGGTGATGGTCCTGAAGAAGGGATCATGGTTACACATGATTTCTCATGGAATGGTACTGTTATCAAAGGTAAAGGACACGTGCCTAAGGGTAAAGATGGTAAATTTAGATCTAAGGCTACTGCGAAGGCTACACGTGAGTGGTACCGTGGTGTTATGGGTGATTTATTCGCTTAACACTCAATTTAGAACTACTTTCAATTCTTAAGGAAAAATATTAATTATATTTTTCCTTTTTTTATGCCTTTTTTTCTAAAAACTAAGCATAAATATATCACATAACTATCAATAAATTTTATAATATAAAACACTAAATAGTACCTATATAAAGTGTCTTAAGCCCATACATCTTCCATCATAATATAATATTTAGTTATCTATTTGCTACATCATTATATTAGTTTTACTTATCACAGAATTATCACACAAACATTAGTTTTTCTTATGTTTATTGCTTTATAAGAGCAATTAGCTTAAACTTCTTTCATCAAGCTATAACAGCTTAAAAACCTAAAGGATGATACATGAAGATTTCTACATTAACCGCGAGTTTATTAATAACAACACTTGCAACCTCCGCTCTTGCAGTTGAGAATATTGAATTAAGTGGAAGTGCTAAGTTATGGTACCAAACAAATGCAACAAACAAATCAGGAGCAGATAATGTTTTTGAACAATCAACAGCTGTTGGTTTAGCAGAAATTGACCTTGGTGTTAAAGCTGACCTTTTTGAGGGGCTTAAAGGTGAGGTCAATACTCTCGTTCTAGATAGTCTAGGCCTAGAAAATGATATTGTAGATAATCTTTCAAATGCGACTACAGGACATCAAAAAGGGGATGAAGATATCCTTAAAACTCAATGGTGGGTATCTGTAGCAAATTTAAAATATACAACAGGGAAGACAAATGCTCAAATTGGTCGTATGACACTAAATACACCTCTTCTTTTCACTGAGAAATGGAACGCAGGTTACAATACTTTTGAAGGTGCTGTTTTAACTAACACAGATATCTCAGGTCTAAAACTTACCGCCATGTATATTACAGGGCAAAATGGTACAGGTATTCAAGATGCTGGATCACCAGGTAATGGTATTAAAATTCCAAGTACGGTAACGTATAATGGTAATTTCTATGGTTTTGGTACGAGTATTGATCACTTAGGGCAAACAGGGGCATTGCATACGGATGTAATTGTCCATGATGGGAAGAAGTCTCTTTATTCTGTAGGAGCAGAGATTACTCCCGTAGATAATCTTGCTATTAACTTATGGTACTACAACATTTCTTCTATCAAAGATGCTTACTGGGTAGATGCTAGCTATAAAATTGGCGGTTTATTTSTTGGCCTTCAAAACAGTAGTGTATTTGGCAAAACAGGGACTTATGGAAATGGAGATGCTCAAGCTAGTAATGACAATATGATAACAGCTATGAAAGTTGGTTATACCATTGATAAACTGAACTTCTATGGTGCTTACTCATTCACAGATGATGAAGCTGGCTCATCWGTAATTACTAACCTTGCAACAAACCGTAAATCWAAGATTTATACYTCTGCAATCGTTCAAGATGGTGGRATTGTTGGCGCAGCAGATACAAAAGCATGGAAGGTTGGAGGAAGTTACAAGTTTGATGCATGGAAGCTTGTAGCCTTTGCTCAAAATGTACAACAAGATTCTGCTAGTGCAGCAAGTCCATTTAGGGATTCAACTGAGTACGATATCGTTGCAAGTACAAAGATTGGAAAACATGTTAGTTTAAAGGGTATCTTTATGCACAGAGAATATGATGAAACATCATCAGGTCACGATAGTTTTGATTTAGTTCGTCTTATTGCAGCCGTTCACTTTTAAAGTGACGCTGCGTGGTCTAAAATATTCATTCATTCTCCTTTTAGGCCACCAACTRTTTKCCTAGCTTGTGTAAAGCCTATCTYKYACAAGCTTTTAATAATCAACCCCAAGTTCTAAACCAACATCAAACTCTGTCTTAGCTGTCCAACCTTTAAATGTTGATATAAACTTAATCTCTATAGGGTTTTCTTCTTCCAATGAATCAGTATAATACACATCTTTTTCCACAACAGAAATAGGATTAATTGGTGTTCCTGTAAAAAGTATTGGATCTAACAACTCTTCACTTGAAGCAAATGCACCTACTGCCAATGACAATGTAATAAACATTAAGATAAGAAACTTTTTCATCTTTTCCTCCTTTAAGAGTACCTATTAGAAGATATCTCTTATATTATAATTATAATAGTTCTAAGTGGAAAGAATGTGAAGAAAAATATAAAAGATTAGTATAAAATGCCAACTTCTTCTTCATCAAAACTTACTTCTACCTTAGATGCACTACCCTTAAAAGTAGTAACATGAGATATAACTATAGATTCTTCTTCGACTGATGCATCATCAAAAACAGTGATTACTTCAGTTTGTGATGTAGGCTGAATTTTATTTGTTTCTAAAGACGAATACTCAATCTCCTCTACACAAGTTGCATTTGAACTTACGATTAAACCTAAAACTAAAAAAATTGCTAATATAATTTTTTTCATTTGACTTCCTTATTATATTTAATTTAGAAAAGTATTACCATTTTCTTGAATCATAATTATAAAAATTATTTGTGTGGATTATGTGAGGAAAAGAATATTATAATAATGATTATCATTTTAAGTATTGTTTAATATTTATTACTCTATAATTTTGATATCCAATATCAATAAAGGATACAAAATGTTACAAGATCTAGAATACATRCAAGTAAGACTARCGAAMTCAGTTYYACATSTGGAAAATCTCTTTAGYAAAGATCAGATGAATGATTTTACAGGACATTCTTGCTAAAMNCTTTYKNAAGTACAYACTTAGTCTGGATAAGACCTCCTACTTAGACAGACTTATAAAAACATACATTCTCCTTACACCCTCTGCCAAGGGTGTAATTYYTTCATASTCCYATATTTTCATACMGCTTTAAAAAAMRYRYATAWSCNCTTNATAATTYTCATCTAAGYGTAGMMCTTAATKACGAGAGTAAAAGTCTATRGCACTGTTTGAAGCGAAAATAAAAGATTCTATGGGTCTTCGTGTTGRAAGAAGCGTTARYCTATGGGGTGARATAGCTCTTGAAAGCCCMACATAAAACTGWGAAGGTGCAAAAATTTCGTCTARRTTTATCACTAAGTCTAAAAGACTCATMCCTTGAGACTTATGRATAGTAATGGCRTAGGCWARWGAAAGWGGRTATTGRAACAAATCAAAACGGCTAACCTCAACTTCTTGYTTCTTMCCTTCTAGCAGTTTTTCTTTCCATTGYTTYTTAGAATAYTTTTCTTTYTCWACKCKWACAAGTTTTCCATCATCTTTCATCACATGAATAAAGTTTTCTTCTTCATTTATMCGGACAACAACACCCTTTTCTCCATTAAAGTAATTCCATGAATTACGCATAAAMAGKACAGGGGCACCAATTTTAAGTGCAAGTGAAAAAGGAAGTCTAGAGTCATTCATAAAACGTTCTATCTCATTCTCTCTAACATTTTTTTCATATTTCTCAACACTGGTTTCAAAACAATATTGTTCACCTTCAAGCTCTGATAATTCTTTTATATTATGCTTATCAACCGAGGCATTTTTACCAAATAAAAGCGTATGGTTTTGCATATCTGAGGGCATAGGTCTCATAAGTGATTTTATATACTTTAAAACGTCCAAGTCTTTTGCCCCATGCCTTATCTTATCAAGGATATGGATAAATTCTACATCACTGCTTCGTTTTACTTCAAAAAGATTATAATTAACAAAGTCAAACCTTTGCCAAGCCTCAGACTCAAAGGCAAAGCCATATACTCTTTGAACAGGTGTTTCAGGATTTTCATAAGCAAAACGATTTTTATCACTATCACGAATAACAGGAGGAAGTTGTAAGAAGTCACCAGAGATAATAAGTTGAGCACTAGAGTCAGCTTGTAAGAGGCGCAAACGTATCATATCCATCACCCCCGAACTCACCATAGAGATTTCATCAATAATGATAATATCTATCTTTTTAAGGAGCTTAGAGAGTTTTTTATCTATGTTTATCTTTCCCACACGCTCAAGGTCAAAAGAATGATTACAAATACCCAAAGAAAAAAAGCTATGAAGAGTTTGTCCCGAAATTAAAGAAGCCGCCATCCCTGTTGAAGCCAGCTTAGCAACCTTCTTACCTTCTATCTCACACGAGGCAATAAGTGCTCGAAGCAAAAAACTTTTACCTACCCCTGCTCCACCCGTAACAAATACATTCTTACCCTCAGAAATGAGGTCTTTTAAGTCAACTAATTCTTGCACCCTTAAGTCTAAATCTCACCAAGTGCACGTTTAATAGTGTACTGCATATCTTCATCTAAATCCATGTTTTTACGCATCCAGTCTATATAGCCTCTATCTGAAATGACAAGCTCTTCAATGGTCTTGCCCTTGTTCTTTCCAAAGCGAAGAGGTTTCGTCATGAATACAGGTTCTGAGCTAAGTTCCACTAACTTATCCATTGGATTAATATCAGGAAATTGTTCTTTAACTTTTTTTGTTAATGCCGACATGAAAAGTTTTAAAATCAAAACATCACCTATCGCGTCATGTGCCTTAATAACAACACCAATCTTAGCCGCTTCTGCTTCTTCATCTTTGTAAAGTTCTAAAGAATAACGAAAGTACTGAAGTCTATGAAAGTCAGAATCAGGAAAAATATGCTTAGCACACCGAAGGGTATCAATAAGTTTCATCTGATTTTTAAAGCCCTCTTTTTCTAGCATGCCGAGATCAAAAGGAGCATTATGAATAATCATATAATTATCATCTGAATTAAGTTCTACCAAACGTTTATAAGCCTGTGTTTCAACACATAAGGGCTTACCCGCAATCAGCTCAGGTGTAATATGATGTGTTTCCATGGCCCCTAGGCCTATGTCTTTATCACAAGAGCAAAACTCATTATGTACTTCTATTTTTTCACTAGGTCTTCCTAGTACAATATAGCCAAGTTGAATAATCTTATCCAGCTCACTAATACCTGTTGTTTCTGTATCTAAAATAATATATTTTGCCATAATGTTTCGCTTATAAAGTGGAATTAAAATTCGAGGTAAGGGTTAACAACAAATTCTTTTGTTATTTTAAGATAATCAAGATTAATATCGAGTTTAATCAGCCCACCACTCATTTCAATTGGCTCTAAAAGAGTAAAAAAGTCATAGGTTTTCCATTCTATAACCTTTCTGTCTATCACCTTATTGATAACCGCGACAGGTTCATCTAAAATTTCATTAACAAGTGCAGAAATACGTTTTGAAGATTCCAGTGTATAAGGTTGGGAAAAAAGCCTGCAAATAGTTTCGATAGGAATCTCAAACTCAGTATCATCATATTCACTGACTTGATAAGTATGTAAAATGGCATTAGCTAAACGAATTGCATCTTCACTTGGCCAAGCTATTTCTATATCTTTTACAGTTTCTATAATGTACTCCTACTTTTCCTAAATTAGATAAATTATAACACAAAATATTATTTACTATTAAACAATTCCTCAAAAAGAGAATCTAGACTAAAAACACAGCGTATCTCACAAGTCAAAAAAGAAGGTAGATATTCTAAAAAGAAGTATGAAAGTAACAACAAGGGGTAAAAGAGGATAATACTAAAGTAAAATTCTTTGTACGAAAAATGCTCTTTAATCCATTTAACCGCAAACTTTCCACCACTCATAGCCGCTGTTGTTTCAAAAGAGATGATAAGACCTAAGATAAGATACGTTAAAACAAAGGCGTAAACAATATATAAATACCAAAATCCAAGCATAATAACCCCTTTAAAAGTGCTATTACTTCATCTTACATCAAGATAGTTATAAATATTCTTAGTATTTAAGTTTAGAAAATAAATTTAATAGGCTGTAAGTGTCATAAAACACTAGAGTTCAACCCCAAACTTTTCAAGGATAAAGATAACACTATAATAAGCAAGAATAGTCAAAGAAATCGAGATAAACATACTAGGATAAAAACTCAAGCCTTTTTTTATCAAGAGAGGAAAGACAATAAATAAAGTCATTGAAGGCGCAATTAACCATACAATTCTATTTGAAAATTCTACGGCCGTGGTGCTGTTGTTTGTGTCAACATACATCCATGTCATTGCGAGTATTGAAACAAGAGGAATGGCTGCTAATAAGGCACCCATTAAACTACTTCGCTTAGCAATTTCAGAGATTAAAACAATTAAAATTGTTGTAATAAGAAGTTTAGTAATATAAAATGCCATAATAATTCCTTAATATATTTTTCATAGAATTTTACATTAAGTTACTTATATACAGTTCAACTAAGCGTTATCACCAAGAGCCATGGCAGTTTCGCTGTCCCATCTAGCAACATGTAAGATAATCCAATGTTTAAACTCATCTTCTAAAAACACCTTGATAGCTTCGGGGTCTTTGTGTGCGTCCCATTGTTCTCTAAGTTTTTTCAACTTACCGCGCATCGTATCATGTTCCGACTTGTGGATTTGCATTGCAAAAAACTTACTTTCTTCCATCATCTGCTCTTCAGTAGAAAAGTGATCTTCAACATCAAATTCAACAACTTCAAAAAGTTCAGAAATTTTTTCTATATCCTTGGCCAATACCGCGTCATGAAACGAGTTAATAATTTCTATCTCTTCTTCATGTAGCATATTC
>NVXJ01000047.1 GCA_002733885.1 Arcobacter sp.
GAATGTTGAAAGAGTATAGTAATGTTGATTGTAACAAAATAAAGAAATAGGGTAAAGAGGACGGCAAAAGCAAATTATCGTATAAGTAGATCTTTAGTAGCTCAGTAATTTTGGTAAATTTTATACATAATGTTAAAGCCAATATAATTATCCCAGATAGAGACCCCTTAGACCTATTTATGGCAGTACGTGAGGATTATCCACTTTTAGCTTCTATTATTTCTAAGTCTTTAGAACAAATTTCTCAAGAGCGTAAAAAGAAGATCTTTGGGCAATACTCAAGTGCATCTAAGGAAAAGAGTTTACGAGGTGCCTTTGGTTTTGGTCGACCACCTTACATGTACGACAGAACAAGTGGTAAAGGTATAGAAGAGGCCTTAGTACGAAGGGCCTTGTTGTTAGAAGGTTTTAAAATTTCAGAAGTACGTCAAATGCCAATAGAAAGAGGGCAGAGAGTTTTACTTGATAACCTAGAGATAGATTTTTCTGTGGGGGTCATTGAGAAGAAAAAGGATGGTCTATTTTATTCAAAAAACTTTGTTAAATATGAAAATTTTGCAATTTCTCGTAAGCTTGATAATATTGAAATTAATGATATTAAGGACTTGTTAGATTATAAGGTCTTAGCYTGGGWTAATGCTTAYAMTATGCTTGGAAATGAATTTMAYSAGCTTTTTAATCCTCAAGAACGCTCAAASAATTACAAAGARATTTTTGAGCAAGGGCTTCAACATAAGAAGTTTTTTAAGAAAGAAGCAGATGTRATTTTAGTRGATAAAAAYATTTTCCATTGGTATSTAAATCAATATAAAARTAAATATGARGCCAATCAAAAATATRACTTCCATAAGRTTTTTACAAAACMAAGCTGGGTKAAAGTTGCTTTTAGGGATAAGKCCTTAAGAGATAGCTTTGATTTAGGMTTGGAAAAACTAATTSAAAGTGGAGAATATAATAAACTTCTTGAGGACTTTTTAGAAGTSGATCTTCAAAAACAGTTAGACTTATCTAAGCTAATTKCYTCMGTAAGTTCAATGTAYATATATGAAAATAACTTTGAGGTCTTGGAAAAGGTGCTTAACAAATTTAGCAAGGTTGAAATTGTTAAAGGGATAGARGTCTTTTCAAAAAGTGATARAARTAGTRTKACAAARTATGAAAAAYATRAAGAAAGATATATAAAGGTTGATGCGTTTTCTTGGGGAGATTCTCAATTGAGTATGATTGAGAAACTTAGTTACTTTGAAGAAGNAGGAAATACTCAGCATGTTGGAAAGGTGAAGGTCTATTTTAGGGTAAAAGATATGAAAGAAATTGATATCTCTTACATCCCAAGCCTTAATGAATTTCAAGACCTAGAACAAGAAGAATATTCTTATATATCTRGTGTTTATAAGAGGCTTGGATTAAGTTCTGAGGAAACAAAGCTTAGTGTGGATGAGCAAAAATGGATACAAAAACATAAGGTGATTCGTTTTGTGGGAGATCCTGACTGGTTACCATTTGAGGGCTTTACTAAAGATGGAAAATACGTAGGTATAGTTGCAGAATACCTAGCAGAGATAGAAAATATAACAGGTATAAAGTTTACAAGAATAYAYACTTCTTCTTGGGAAGAATCAATTTCTTTAATGAAAAAKAAAAAAGCRGATCTTATATCAGAAACTACGGATTCAGATATGTCGTCTTATTTGAATTTTACAAATGCTTATTTTGAAAACCATATTGTAATTGTTATGAACACAAAGGCTAAGTATGTAGATAAATTATCCCAAATACAAGACAAAAAGATCGTTGTTGTAAAAGGGTATGGATATGTACCAAAGATAAAAAAAGCATATCCTGATATAAACTATATAGAAGCAACCAATATTTCACAGGCACTAAAAATTGTTTCTTCTGGTAGAGCAGACGCTCTTTTATGTACCATGGCCTTAGGTTCTTATCACATCTCTAAGGACGGTTTTATAAATTTAAGAATAGTGGGTAAAACAGAATTCTCTACAGGCCTAGGGTATGGTGTTCAAAAAGAACTTAAACCTTTAATAGGAATTTTAAATAAGGCAATCATCGCCTTAGATGAAGGAAGAAAACAAGAGATACTAAAAAAATGGATAGCTCAAGAATATATAGAAAAAATTGATTACACCCTAGTCTGGCAAATTATAGGAGCATCTCTTGTTCTTTTGGGACTATTTTTRTATTGGAAYAGACAGATGMAAAARGARATAGGAAGAAGAAAACARGCRGAAGAAGAGCTACAAGAGGTGAATGATCAGRTTCAYAAGTCTATAGAATTTTCATCYATGATTCAACGTGCTTTAATTCCAGATACCCAARCCTTTGAAARCTTTTTYWCACAAYATTTTACTATCTGGAARCCACGTGATACAGTGGGTGGWGATATTTACTTTTTTGAAACYCTACGTCATGAAGACGAGGCTATTTTAATGGTGATTGACTGCACGGGGCATGGTGTKCCTGGTGCATTTGTGACGATGTTAGTTAAGGCTATTGARCGTAAYATAACGGGTTATATAAAAAAATCWGATGAGGTGGTTAGTCCAGCAAATCTCTTRGGCRTACTCAATCGTAGTATGAAGCATCTTTTAAAACAGCATGATAAGAGTGCMGAGTCTAATGCTGGCTTTGATGYGGGTATTTTATATATTAATAAAAAAGAGAAGATAGCCCGTTACGCCGGTGCAGAGATTGCTCTTTATTATACTTCAAGCAGCCAAATAAAAAGACTAAAAGGAAATAGACAGTCGGTGGGATATCGAACCTCAAAGTTGGATTACCTTTATAAAGATTATGAGATAGACTTAGTGGAAGGTATGCAGTTTTATCTTTCAACGGATGGTTATTTAGATCAAAATGGTGGGGCTAAAGGCTTTCCTTTTGGACGAAAAAAGTTTAATGAAATTTTACAAAAAAATCAAAATAATAGTATGCAAGACCTTGAAGCTGAGCTTTTAAAAGAGCTGGCTTTATATCAAGGTTCATACGAAGCCAATGATGATATTACAGTAGTAGGAGTGAGTTTATGAATATAAATGAATTAGATGCTGAATTAAAGGGCGATGGTATTGTGTTTTTAGCCTATGATGGTTTCTTAACACAGGCCTTAATTGTTGCGATGACGGAAGCCTTAGAAAATGAGTCAGGTACGGGAAATATTGGTATGACAACAAGTACCAATATTTTAACAATTTTTATAGAGCTCTGTCAAAATATGATGAACTATTCAAAATATAAGAAAGACCTTCATATGCAAGATGACAGTAGGGGCATGATTTTAGTGGGGCATGATAAAAAAGGTCAGTATTATGTTCTTAGTCGTAACCTTGTTGATGAAAATGATAAAAAAATCATAACAAAGAAGTTAGAAAAGATAGTCTCTTTGGACACAGATGAACTGCGAAAGTATTATAGAAAAATGCGCAAAGAAGGTTGTGATGCCCACAAAAAAGGGGCAGGCATTGGTTTTATAGAGATTGCTCGTAAATGTGAAAAAATGATATACTCTTTTGAGAAAGTAGAAGACACCTATAGCTTTACAATAAAAGCTATTTTAAAAAAGGCTAAAGATGAAAAACTTAAAGATTGAAATAACAAAATATACACCTGAAATATCTCTTGACGCAAATTCGGGTATCTTGAGCATGGAAGGTAAATCTTATCCTGAAAATACCTTTGAATTTTATAAGCCTGTAATGCAATGGATGGAAGAATATTTTAAAGATAATACTCAAGCTAAGACTATTATTAATATGGAAATCATTTACTTCAACTCAAGTTCATCCAAACTATTTTTTGATTTTTTTGACTTAGTTGAGGAGGCGGATGAAGATAATAATATTGAAATCAACTGGATTTATGATGAAGAAAATGAATCAGCTCTTGAAGCAGGTGAAGATTTTAAAGAGGATTTTGAAAGTCTTAACTTTAATTTAGTAGTAAAACCTTAAAGGCTCGTTATGGCACACGAAGATAAGCTTATTGGTGAACTTGATAAACTCAAGACCTCTTTTAGTACAACCATTGAAAAGATTGAAAAAGATATCAAGCGCAAAGATAAGATTATGGAACGCAGTGATAAACGTCAAAGAAAAGAATATGATGAACTTCAAGATAAACTTGAAGAAGTTAAAGACTTGAATAAAGAGATAGAAGACAACCAAAGAGAAGCGGTTTTTCAAATGGGCGTTATTGGAGAAACTCGTTCTAAGGAAACAGCGAACCATGTAATACGTGTGGCAGAGTATTCTTATATCTTGGCTAAGGCTTACGGTTTAGATGCAAAAGAGTCAGATATTTTAAGACAGGCCTCTCCCTTACATGATATTGGAAAGGTTGGTATCCCTGACGCAGTTTTAAACAAGCCTGGACGTTTTAATGAGGAAGAGCGTGAGATTATGAATGCCCATGCAAAAATGGGTTATGACATGTTTATCAAGCTTTCAGGAGCTATATATCAAGCAGCAGCCCATGTATCCTATGAACATCATGAAAAATGGGATGGTTCAGGTTATCCAAGAGGTTTAAAGGGTGAAGATATTCATATTTATGGTCGCATAACAGCTGTTGCTGATGTATTTGACGCGCTTGGTTCAGACAGAGTTTATAAAAAAGCTTGGGATGATGAAGGTATTTTTAAACTTTTTAAAGAAGAAAGTGGAAGTCATTTTGATCCAAGGCTTATTGAGTTATTTTTTGAGAATCTGGATGAGTTTAAGAAGGTAAGAGACAGCTTTAAGGATGAGTATAAGGAAGGTTTAGTCCACTAGCTTAGGCTAGCTCAACTACCTTGTTCCGTCCATGTTCTTTTGCAGAATAAAGGGCATTATCAACACGCTTAAGTAAAGAACTTTCATCATCATTTTCGTGAAGTTGAGTTACACCAAAGCTACAGGTTACTGTTACATCAGGTAAGAACTTATAATCATTAATAATCTTTCTAAACTTTTCAGCAAGCATATGGGCCTTATCATGTTCTGTTTCAGGTAAAACGATAATAAACTCTTCTCCACCCCATCTAGCAAAGACATCAGAAGAACGTATATGATGATTAATCAGTGTGGCTATAGTTGTAAGAACGGTATCTCCCGCGTCATGCCCATGTTCATCATTAATCTTTTTAAAATGGTCTATATCAAAAAAGATAACACTCAGTGGGAGCTTATAACGTAAAGACAAGTGCATAGACTTTTCTAAGATAATATTGAGCTTATTACGATTGGCAATACCTGTTAGTGGGTCAGTGGTTGCAAGGCGTTCTAAGGCCTTCGCGGTACGTTTTTGTGACAAGATATATAAAACAAATAAAATAGATAAAATAATAGCTGTGAAAGTTGCCACATACAGTTCTACCTCATAGGTTTTTTCTATATTAGAAATAATCTTGTCATAAGCATAAGAGATAAAATAAGCCACTTGCTTGTTTTCAACATTTAAGACAGGGATAAATATAACAAGAACATTCTTGTTTTTTAGCTTGGTGTGCAAGAGAAATGAAACCTCAGATGGTAGTTTCTTTTGAGCTTGTACTGCAAGGCTAACATTAATAATTTTTAGTTCATCTTGGGTAAAATCACTTTTTTTGGCTTGTACTAAAGAACTTTTATCTTGCAAGTAAAGGGGCGAAAGTAAACAATTTTCGTAATTTGTTAATTCACTTTTCCATGCTTTTTCAGAGATTATTTCTTTAAGCATAATAAAATTATAAGAGGCAGTAGAGAGTTTCATTTGTTCATGTCTTAAGGCATTAAATGAATAAGAGATTTCTACGGTTCCTGCAAACTTATTTTTATAAATTAAAGGATAAACATGCCTAAATCCATTAAACACACGTCCTTCTTCAAAACCATGCTCAGGTTTAAAGGTTCGATTGACCTTATTTATAGAGTACCTTACCCCTTCTAAAGAGTCTCCAAATTTTTTAGGACGATGAAAACGTAAAAAACTCACAGAATTTTTAAGGTGAAAGTGCAATTGCCTTATGCCTTGAGCATTTAAGTTTTTATATAAGGGAAGAAGCATCGTGTAAAGTTTTTGTCTTAAAACAGCCTTTCCTTCATCATCTTGTGCATTCGCTTTTTTAACAAGAGAAACAACATCTTCTTTATTGATAACATTATCAAAAATACTTTTTGAAACAAGCTCATAAGAGTTTTTAATTGCCTCAAATTCAATATCAGTTTGAGAAATTTGGTTAGAAAAGTGGAGCTGAGTCTTTTCTTGTTTTTGTTGATTTAGAAAAAGATAAGCAGGAATATATAAGGCTATGGATAAAAGGACTATGGCTAAGAGGGCATAAAGATAAGTACTTGCTTTCATAAAGGTAACCTATTTATTGAAAAAGGATTGTTGATGTACATCAACATGAAAAAATGTTAATACCTAGTATAATATTAAAAAACTTAAGGTCAGCCCATGCTTTACAATATAGTCCATATCATTCATCTTTATTCAGTTTTTATATATGGTGGTTTTTTATTTGTTGATATTTTTTTTCTGTCTAAAATGAAGCAGAGCCTAAGTGAAGAAGAACACAAGCTAGCAAGAGAAGCTATTATGAAACATGTGCGTCGTGTGGTTCCTTACGCCCTTTTAGTGGCGGTTGCTTCAGGTATGTATATGTTTACACAAGTTTTTGCAGAGATAAGCGAAGATGGCCTAAGTCGTTTTCAAATTATCTTATCTCTAAAGGCTTTTTTAGGAATATGGTTAGGCTTTAGAGGGATTAATCAAAAGTTTTTTGGGATACAACCTTGGGTGTTTAAACACCATTTATTTCCTTTTTCCTTAGTTGTTATTATTATTTTTTTATCTCAGGCTATGTACTTTTAAGAAAAAAGCCTAGAAAAGAAGCCTTTTCCTTGGGCCTTTTGTATCATTCGTATATATCTATCCACACTAGCAGCCCCTAATTCAAAATCTTTTACCATCTTATCTTTAGGGCTGATGCTTACACAAAAGGGAACAGAAGAGATTTCATACTTTTGCGCAAGCTTAGGGTTTTGTGTGACATTAACCTTGGCAACAATGGCCTTACCTTTAAAATACTTGTCAATATGAGGAAGCTGGCTCATTAACTCTTGACAGGGTCCGCAAGAGGGGGAGTAGAAGTCTATAAAAACAGCCTTAGCACTGTCTTGCATAAATTGGCTGTAGTTTTCATCATTAAGTTCTATAATCATGATATTCCTTATATAAAAACATCGAATCCTATTCGTTCAGACAAACTTTGTCCATCCATTGTGAGTTCGAGTTCTTTATCGGGGGTGATGTGTAAAAGTTTATATTTAGCCATAGTATTGATAAGGTGTTTGAAGTCTTTAGTGTTTAAGTTTGAAAGTTTATAAAGATTTTTAGCCTGAATGATATCTGCTTTTGAAAGGGCATAAAAAACTCTTAGTGCATTGGTTTGAGAAAAGACTTCTTGATAAGATTGCAGAATATCTAAGACCTTGATGGAGCGGATAAGGTCACTTTCATCTAAGTCATATTGAGAAAACTCGAATTCTTCTTCAAGTTCACTTATAAGTTGCTCTTCTAAAGAGTTAGTATCGAGTTTTTTACCATGCTCAACATTGTCTAAAAATCGTACAGCATCAAGTTTGGCTTGCAGTTCACTTTGGTAGTTCATACAGATATTATAGCTAAGTTAAATCAATACTTTATTTGTGAATATATTTGAACCTATAAGATATTGCAGATTAAATAATTTGACTTTGTCAAAGAGAAAATTTTGAACCTAAAAAGACTAGGAAGGTTATGAAAATACTGAGTAGTGCTAATTATTTTGTTTCTGAGTCTCCCCAAAAAAGACTTAATAGGTACATACCAACAAATAAGATAGGTACATAATGCATAAGTAAGTATAGGTCAAGTTGCATAACATCCTCCTACACTTCATTATCTATCTTAGTCGCTTTTAATATGCTTAAATATTCTCACTAAGGCTTTACTTAGAAGTCCTCATTCAATCTGTTCTTGGCTTCTTGTTTCTCAGTCTCTTTAAGGCGTAGTTCTTCTTCAAGGATTTTTTGTTCATCTTCACCTTTTAGGTGAATCTCTTCTGTTGTCTTTCCCTCTTTCATTTTCTGATACTCACTGCTAGTAGTAAAGAGTAGTTTTAAATCAGAAGCACTTGTGGCATAATTAAAAGCTGTTTCTTCATCTATATGTTTTTGTAAAACAAGATTGAAAAGTGCCTTATTAAAGGTGATTGAGCCAAAGCTTGTTTCTTCTTCAGCCATAGTTTCAGGTATATCTGAGTCTGCCTGTGTTTGGATGAGATGCTCTATGCGTGGACTTGTGAACATGATCTCAACAGCAGGTACAAGTGTATTATCTAAACTTTTAATAAGTCTTTGAGAAACAATGGCTTGGATATTTGCAGCGAGATTCATCCTAACACGGTTTTGTTCTCTGTTAGGAAAAATTGCAATGAGCCTATCTACGGTTTCTCGTGCATCTGTTGTGTGCAAGGTTGTGAAGACAAGTTGACCTGTATTAACTGCTTGTAAAACACTTTCAGCAGTTTCGATGTCTCTAAGTTCACCTACAACAATAATATCAGGGTCTTCTCTCATACTAGAACGTAAGGCAGAAGAAAAACTGTGAGTATGATGCCCAATACTACGTTGTTCAATAATACATTTTTTATCTTTATAAACATACTCAATGGGGTCTTCTATAGTAATTATATGGCGGCGTTGGTTAATATTTATCTCTTCTAATATAGAGGCTAAAGTAGTAGACTTACCACTTCCTGTTGTACCCGTTACTAATACAAGTCCACGTTTTAATTGACAAAGCTTATGTAAAGCAGAAGGAAGGTTTAGTTCTTCAATGGTTTTAATAACCTTTGGAATAAGTCTAAAGACAAGGGCCAGTCCATGTAGATGAACAAATAAGTTCACTCTGAATCTATGCTCTTCATCTAAGATATAAATAGTATCTAGCTCCTTATCTTTCATAAAGTTCACGAAATTCTTACCCGCTAAGTCTCTTGCAATCTCTTCAACATTTTCTGCTTCGAAGGACTCATTACTTAAGGAAACAATCTCCTCATTAATTCTAGCACGAACAGGAGAATCACTTTTGATATGTAAGTCACTTCCATTTTGTTTTACAAGTTGATAAAGATAGGTTCTTAGGCGCTG
>NVXJ01000022.1 GCA_002733885.1 Arcobacter sp.
CTCAAAGCTAGATAATATTTTCAAGAGAATTTACATTATGTTAACCAAGAATCATCTTACTCTATCTTTGAGCTAAATGAAGCTAATACACGGTAAACCGTATAGAGCTTATTTATGCACTATTTACACATACTCAACCTTATCTTACACTATGATAGTCTCCAATAAAATTATTAAGCTTACTGTTGTAATAGCTATATCTAAGCTGCTTTTCATTACTATATAGTAAATTATATAGTAATGAAAAGGCATACAACTTATGAAGCCAAAAGATGAAGTGACACGCTCACTAATAGTAGACAGACAAGTATGGGATGAATCAATGAAGTATGCTCGGACGCGTTATAAGATGAGCCTTAGTAAGGTTGTGGACCAACTTCTCCAAGAATGGCTTATTAAAGAAAAGCGTCGTCCCCTTGAAAATGAAAACCAGGGTAGCTTTTTTTAAAGCGTAAAGCACGATGCCTAGTTCGACTGGTTTCTTTAGAGAATCAGGGTAGTTTCTTTTAATAACAAGTCGTGACGGTCGCAAATAAGCTTAATTATTAAATAGAAATTGAGTTGAGAAACTAGGGTGTCCACCCTCTTCCCCTTTAGGGCTTACTGATTTTGACTAGTTTTTTGAAGGATAGCTATATAAGCTCTCTTGTGCTATTATTCAAAAAAAATTATAAGTGAGTTTTTATGATCCAAACTGTTGAAGAATTTAAAACATTAGTTGAAACTGTGAAGGCTACATCTGGGTATAAAGACCCTATTGCCTTTGGTATTTGTCGTGTTGATGTAAGCCAATTAGATAATGATAAGGTTTTACAAGCAACCTACCCTGTTATTAACTGGAAAGAAAACTTTGGTTCTGCTGCTGTTTTTATTGATGCACTAAGTAAATGTGGTGTTGAAATTGACAATGCACAAAGTGAAGTAAGTGTAAATATTACTTATGATTTTGTTAAACATGCAATGGATAGTTTTAATCCATACTTGCCAGAAGCTATGGGAGACGCACATAGAAATGTTCAAGTTATCATTCAACTTTTCCAACTTCTATTAGATGATGGTATGAAAGAAGGTGAATTCCGTCTTGTTTTCTTATTTGAAGATGCGGCTTGTGTTTCAGTTGAAGCGACTTACCTTAAGCTATATGCACTTTCTCTTGCTAAGGCAGAACTTAGAAGTCTTAACTTAAACGGTGCCTTTGGCGCCCTTCCTAATGTTGCTTGGCATGGAAACACACCTATTGATTTAGACTACTTACGTGTTAATGAGATTGAGCTTAAACTTCGTAATGAATACCCTGAGATTGACTTTGTTGATAAGTTCCCACGTTTCTTACAACATGTTATTCCTGCAGACAATACACGTATTCTTGATGCTAGCAAGGTTCGTTTTGGTGCTCAAATCCACGCTGGGACAACGGTTATGCCAGGTGCTTCATACATTAACTTCAATGCAGGAACTACAGGTTCAGTAATGGTTGAAGGACGAATTTCAAGTTCAGCAATTGTTGGAGCTGGTTCTGATGTAGGTGGAGGCGCTTCTATCCTTGGTGTTCTAAGTGGAACGGATGGAAATCCTATTTCTGTAGGTGAAAACACCCTTCTTGGTGCTAACTCTACCTGTGGTATTCCTTTAGGAGATGCTTGTATTATTGATGCGGGTCTTGCTGTTTTAGAAGGAACAAAATTCAACATCTCTTCTGATGAGCTTTCTAAGATTAATGAAGTTAATCCTGGTCATAGCATTAGTGGAAATATTTTCAAGGGTAAAGACCTGTCTTCTTTAAATGGTCTTCACTTCCGTCAAGATTCGTTAACCGGTATTATGAGTGTTCGTCGTAGCACTCGTGAAATAAAGCTTAACGCAGATCTTCACTAAACCTTTTATCAAGCGCGTTCTTCGCTTGATAAACAAGCTCTTTTTAAAACCCTAATCTAACTTAATTTCCTTATTAGCTCTTTAATAAAACTATTGTATTATGTTTCAACTGACCTTACGCACTTAGAATAGTTATTAAGAAGGAATTATTATGTTGAATTTTTCTGCAAATGTATCTTCATTAATTGCGCATCAAAACTTTGCCAATGCCAATGCTAATAACATAGCCAATGTAAATACAAATAAGTTTATACCTACACAAACAAATCTGACGAATGAAGCGGGAAGTGTAAAAGCAAGTTTCCAAAAGGCGGATGATAATGGTTCACTATTAAGTCAAACAGACTTAAGCAAAGAAATACCTGATCAAATTATTATTGAAAATGGCCACGCAGTTCAATCAACTGCTATTAAAACAAAAGATGAGATGCTAGGCTCACTTCTAGATATCTTATCTTAAACTCTTTTTATTTTTGAGTAACAATATTCATACTGCTTAGTCTAGCAAGTATCGCTTTATCTGAGTTATAACCCTCACTTTCTTTGCCTGGTTCCAAAGAAGATATAATGGTTCTGCCAATAATATTTCTACCTTCTACCCCATTATGAATAGTTTTAATACCCCAAACATTATGCAAGACAGAGATCTTACCCTTGTATAAGCCTAAGTACAATAATATATGCCCTCTTTTATATAATAAGGTTTCAAAAGGAACAGCTTGTTCTATAATAGCTTTCTTCTTTTCTTCTATAGATAAGTCTTTTAAAGAAATTACCTTTCCTACCTTGGATTGTTGAGATGAATTTCTTGGAAGCCAAATACCAAAGGGTGCATAAAAATCGCGCAAGGTTGAAGAGCAGTCTCTTTCTTCATATAAACCACCCCAGCCATAATGACCTTTTAACATGAGGTTTGTAATTTGTTCTACATTTTTAGTATTTAATATAAGCTTGCCCTCTTTTGCAATGCCTAAGGGGATTTTTACCTTCTTGTAAGTAGCAGTGTTGTCTTTACCCGCAGTAATAGCTAAGGCAATATAATGGTCTTCTTCAATAGAAATAAGGGCTAAACGCATCCCCACTCTACTTCTGTAAACAAAGTTGCCTTCTAAATCTTTAATAGGATAATATTCATCTATAAGTTCAATTTGGCGTGCCTCTTGCCAGTTTTTAACTACCTTAGTATCTAAAAATGAAATCCCTCGTTTATCAACCCAGCCTGTGGCGTAAGCCGTAAAAACATAGGCCCAATTTCCATCAACTGAGAGATGAGAAACAAACAAAGGCTCATTCGCATGGACTCCAGAGTTTTGCATATAATCAAAAGGAAAGCCTTCTCCTGCCTGATAGGGATTTTTAAATAAAGGTTTACTTGTAGGAAAGTTTCGTAAATCTAAATAAGATAATGAAATAGCTTTGGCATTAAGACTTCCATAGGCCTCATAATTTCCATTATGTTCCATGTCTATGAACCATTGTTTGTTTAAGAGCTTTAAGTTTTCTCCAAAACTTTTTCCATAAGTATAACTTGAAAAAGGCCACATGATAGAAGACCTCTGCATAGGAGGTTTTTCATAATGCCAAGGCTCAAAATATTTTTCATCATACTCTTCTTGTAAAGAAAAGTGCTTTGTTCTTGCTTGAAGATTAGGTAAGTAAGGACCAACGTCTTGTGGAAAGACGCGTAGGTCTTCAATGGGTGGATTTAGAAGAGCCTCATCCAAGCTAAGTTGTTTATCTACAGGATTTTTCACACATCCTGCTAATACTAAAAGTATTAGCATTCCCACAATAAGATAAAGTTGTTTCATTTATTTCCTTTTTATAACTTATCTTAGGCACAATCATGAGAAAAGTACATAAGCTCAGTTAATCAACAGCACCAAATCTTCCAACAACACGTCCTACTACCGTAAGTTCATGTGCATTTAGTGTTTGTCTTTCGTATTCTTTATTATCTGATATAACATCAATTTTACCATCAAGACGCTTTTGTAATCTTTTAATAAACAAACCAGCTTCAGTATTTATGGTAAAAATACCTCCACGTCCGATATCTACCTTGTTTCTATTTATAAAAATCATATCACCATAAGAAAAGGTAGGTTCCATTGAATCACCTGAAACATTTAGGGCCTCTATATTTTTAAGTTCTTTTTCTCCGCCTAGTGAAGCTACAAAGTTGCCCTCAAGCATTAATTCGACGCTGTCTTCAACATCTCCAACACCTCCACCTCCAGCGGAGGCACTCACATCAGAAAAATATCGAATCATGTAAAACTTATTTGTTGCTTCAATTAAGCTTTCAGGAGATTGCCCAAATAAAAGCCAGTTTATTGCAATACGACGTTTGGCGCAAAACTCTAAGAGTTCCTGATAAGGCATTTTGTCTCTTTTTTTCATCGTGGCAAAATTCATTTGAGTTATACTTAATAAACCTGCAATATCTTTATCAAAAATTTTTTTACCCGGAAAATCTTCAGATACAACATCTTTTATCTGTTCAACTATATCGTTAAAGCTCTTCATCATTGTATATCCTTTGTTTTAGATACTCTAATAATAAAACAATGTCATGAATTTATTCAATTATATGACATTTTGTAATATAAATCAATAAAAATGAAATATTTATATAAAATTATCACAAGTAACTGTCATATAGGCAGAAGTTAATCTGACAAGGGATTTAAGATGGCAAAGATAATTAAAAGAGCAGAATCAATGTTTTCAAGATTTGAAAGATCATTAGAAAAATTAGCAGATAAGGTTCTTTAGTTCTTTTTATCCTTATCTCGTTTAGAGGCATGATAACCTGCGAAGATAAAGACTAAGAAACCTATAAAAGCTATAGGAATAACTATATCAAAGAACTCTTTCACTGCCCTTCTTTAAAAGAGGCGTAGTTTTGTTTAATGGCTTCATAAAGAATGATACCTGTACTTATTGCTAGGTTTAAACTTCTACCCTCTTTAGTCATTGGGATAGTGATACATTGCTTGGGATAAGCTTCTAGTACCTCAGAAGGAATACCCTTTGTCTCACTTCCAAAGAAGATATAACTGTCTTCTTGAAATTCAGCTTCAAAATATAGTTTATCTGTTTTAGTGGTTGCAAAAAAACCTTCTTTTGCACTTGGATTTGCTTCAAAAAACTCATCTAAGTTTTCCCATACATGCAAGTCAAGCTTATCCCAATAATCAAGACCTGCCCTTCGTACTGCTTTTTCGTCTATATCAAAGCCTATAGGCTTAATAAGATGAAGGCTAGAACCTGCATTTACACAGAGTCTACCAATGGCACCTGTATTGTTGGGAATTTGGGGATGAACAAGAACAATGTTTAGCATTAAAATATCACCGTTTTATTTTTGTGTACAAAGATTCTATCTTCAAGTACAAGTTTAAGAGCCCGAGACAGAGTGATTTTTTCTACATCTCTTCCTGAGCGTTGCATATCTTTCCAAGAATGGTCATGCTTCACATTAATAACATCTTGAGAGATAATAGGACCTTCATCTAAGTCGTTTGTGACGAAATGCGCTGTTGCCCCAATAATTTTCACACCTCTCTCATGGGCTTGTTTATAAGGGTTTGCCCCTATAAATGAAGGTAGAAAAGAATGGTGGATATTAACAATCTTTGTCTTATAAGCCTCAACAAAGGTAGGCGTTAAGATGCGCATATATTTTGCTAAGACAATATAATCAATGTCTTTAAATTGGGCTAAACATTCTAAAACCTTTGCCTCATGTTCATCTCTACTTAGCTCAAGATGAGAAACGCAAAAGAAAGGAATATTGAATTTTTGAACAAGGGGGCCTAATATGTCATAATTAGAAACAACGCCAACTATATTTGCATCAAGTTCACCTGCTTCATATCGGATAAGGATGTCGCCCAAACAATGAGACTCCTTAGTTACCATTAAAACTATGTTTTTCTTAATAGGGGAAACAAGATGAAGGTTAACCTTATCATCAAGGACTTCTAATAATTTTTCCCTTAGGCTTACTTCTTCAATATTTCCTTCAACAACAGAACGCATGAAGAATTTTTGATTTTCACTATCAACAAATTCATGATTAGATAAAATATTTAGCTCAAGTTCAAAAAGAAGTTTAGATATTTTAAAGACAAGACCTTTTTTATCAGCACAATCAATTAAGATGCGATACTGATTCATTTAATCTCTTTTAAACGGGTTTCAATAGTAGATAAAAGGTATTCTAAAAAATTTAATGTTAAGTCTACCTTGGCCTCTATATTGGCATTATTAGGAGATTGAAAGCCCTCAAATAAGACATGAATACGTTCTCTCATGTTTTTTAAATAAAGTTCTTCATTATGTGAAGGACTTAATGAAGCTGCTCCACTACTTTCATTACTTGTTTCAGGCACAGAAGATTTTTCTTGTGCTGGAGAAATCGAGTCTTCTTTTGTATGTTCTAATTCTTCTAAAGTAGATAAGATTACGTCTTTTAATTCCATAGCTTTAGCAACCACCTTTCAAATTCATTAAACTCTATAGGGTCTTCCATCTTGATAAAAAAGTCTTTCATTTGTTCATTACAGCCTAAAAACTTTTTGCGCATACCGCTTAAACGGCGCACAGCAATTTTTGCATCTGCATTTCGAGGATCTTTTTTTAAGATCTCTTGGTAAATTTCCAAGGCCTCTTCTTTAAGGCCTTGGAGCTCGTAAATATTTGCGAGAGTTAGTGTTTGCATTGCGCCGCGTAATTAGCGATGATGGAACCCATCTCAGAAGTAGAACATACTTCTTTCGCGTCATACATACTAATATCTTTTGTGCGGTAACCCTCACTAAGTGTTTTAGCAATAGCTGCGTCAATTTTATCTGCTGCTGCATTTTCATTAAGTGCGTAACGAAGCATCATTGAAGCTGATGAGATAGTAGCAATAGGGTTCGCGATACCTTGACCCGCGATATCAGGAGCTGAACCATGAATTGGCTCGAACACGCCTACCTTGTTTCCAACAGAAGCTGATGGAAGAAGGCCGATTGAACCTGAAAGCATAGAAGCCTCATCAGATAAGATATCTCCAAAGATATTTCCCGTAAGCATTACATCAAACTGCTTAGGATCACGAATAAGTTGCATAGCAGCATTATCTACATACATATGCGTTAGTTGAATTTCAGGATACTCTTTAGCAACTTCTTCTACCTCGTCTCTCCATAACTGAGAAACATCAAGTACATTTGCCTTGTCAATAGAACAAACACGCTTATCTCTTTCCATAGCTAATTTAAAGGCAACATGAGCAATACGGTTGACTTCTGAGCGTGTATATACCATAGTATTCCAGCCCTTGTTTTCATCACGTCCCTTAGGTTCACCAAAATAGATACCACCAATAAGTTCACGTACAACCATAAGGTCAACGCCCTTGATGATTTCGGGCTTTAAAGAACTTGCATTAATTAACTCATCAAAAACGGTAGCAGGACGTAAGTTAGCAAATACACCTAACTCTTTTCTAAAACGAAGAAGACCTGATTCGGGGCGTTTTTCTCTTGGAAGCTTATCCCATTTTTCGCCACCAATAGCGCCAAACAAGACAGCATCACTTTCCATAGCCGTTGTAATTGTTTCTTGAGGAAGAGGATCTCCATGAACATCATAGGCAATTCCTCCCATAAGTACTTCTTTATACTTAATTTGAAAACCTTCAGTAGCCGCTACTGCGTCTAAAACCTTAACAGCTTCGTCAATTATTTCAGGACCAATTCCATCACCTTTTATGAGTGCGATTTTATATGTAGCCATTTATTTAGTCCCTTTTATTTCATTTTGTGCAAAATTCATTAGTCCACCTGCTGCAATAAGTTCTTGCATGAAAGGAGGAATAGGTGTGAATTTATATGTTTTATTCGTTGTAAGATTTGTGATAGTACCCTCGTCCATATTGATCTTTACACTTTGACCCTCAGTGATTTCAGCACTTTCGCTTAACTCAAAGATAGGAAGCCCCATATTAAAAGCATTTCTATAAAAAATACGTGCAAAGGTTGGTGCGATAATGGCAGCAATACCAGCTGCTTTTAGTGCGATAGGTGCGTGCTCTCTTGATGAACCACAGCCAAAGTTCTCACCTGCAACAATTATGTCACCCGTATTCATCTTATTAACAAATTCTGGATCAGCGTCTTCCATAACGTGCTTAGCCAGTTCTTCAGGAACTGAAGTGCTTAAGTATCTAGCCGCAATGATAAGATCAGTATCTATATCCTTGCCAAAGTTCCAGACTTTACCTTCAATAGTTTGCATTAATATATCCTGCATAAGAGAACCTTGTAGTTAAAGTTCCCTATTAAATTTTCGTGATTTTAGCAAAGAAGAGGTTTAATATAGTTTAAAAACATATAAGAAGTAGCTAATATTAATTAATAGAACCTACTAATAGGTACTATTAACGTTTAAGATTCACTACGGTTTGAAGCATTTCATCTGAGGTTGTGATTGCTTTAGAATCCGCTTCATAAGCTCTTTGACCTGTAATAAGGTCGGTGAGTTCAACAACAAGTTGAACATTTGAAAGTTCTAAAAAGCCCTGACGTAATGGCCCTAGACCATTTAAACCAGGGGTGTCTTCAATAGGAACACCTGAGGCTTCTGTTTCAAGATAAAGAGAGTCACCTAAGGAGTGAAGACCCGCTGGGTTTATAAAGTTAATAGTTGTTATTTGTCCGATTTGTGTACCCTGGGTTTGACCTGGTTGAATAACCGTCACAATACCATCTGTACCTATAGATATATCTGTTGCATCATCAGGCACAACGATTTCAGGAATAAGCTTATATCCATCAGAGTTAACCATAGTCCCATTTTCATCTAACTTAAAGGCACCGGCTCTTGTATAAGACTCTGTTCCATCAGGGAGTTCAATCTTAAAAAAGCCCTTACCTGTAATAGCAACATCTAAGTTATTAGACGTTTGCTTTAGATTTCCTTCTGTAAAGATCTTCGTCGTTGCGGTAGGACGAACACCAAGTCCTACTTCAATCCCCGTAGGAGACTTCGTAATTTGTGAAGTACCTGTTCCTGCGTATTCTAAGGTTTGATACATTAAGTCTGCAAATTCAGCACGCGAAGCCTTAAAACCAATGGTGTTTACATTGGCAATATTATTTGAGGTTGTATCAATTTGTAGTTGTTGTGCCAGCATCCCTGTGGAGGCTGTATAAAGTGATCTCATCATGGCTTATCCTTTAGTATTTGCAATTTTATCAATTGCTTCACGGTTCATGTCATTCATTTGTGTATCCATAACTTTTTGATACATACCCACCAAACGATGAGCTTCTATCATTCCAACCATAGACTTTATCGCATTTACATTACTCTTTTCTACGAAGCCTTGAGAAATAGCGCCTGAGCCTTTAATGGCTTCAAGACTATCTGCCTTGTCAGGTGTAAAAAGGTTGTCACCTGAGGGTTTAAGCTTTCTAACACTTTCTGGTTCTACTAGTAATAAGGCACTCCCTGGAATAAATTTTTCATTCCCAGCAACCAAATAAGAAAACTTGCCATTTTTATCTAATTCAATCGTGGTTGCATCAGAGGTAAATGTTATAAAATTTCCATTTTTAAAATAATCAGCAGGTAAAACCTTATGACCTTGCTTGGTTGTTAAAACACCTTCGTCATTAAGAACAAAAGAACCATCACGTGTCAACTTAACCCCATCAGGCGTTAAAACAGAAAAGAAAAGGTTCTCTTCTTTAATGGCTACATCAAAGGTGTTGCCCGTTGCCGCAAAAGCGCCCACACTCATATCTCTATATGAATCGACAATTTGAGGTACTCTAGCTACTGAGCGGTGAATGAACTGTGCTCCATCTTTTGTTTGATTCTCAAGAGGTAGCTTATCTCTTTCATTTTGGTACATACGTAAAAAGTCTCCAACCACTAAGTCTTGACGTTTATAACCATTAGTATTCAAATTGGCAAGATTATTAGTTATGTTGTCCAGTCGCGAAAACTGCATAACCATCCCACCAGCAGCAGAATAAAATCCATTTTGCATCTGTGCTCCTTATATTTATAAGAATAAAGAAGCAAATGGTGTTCCAGAAATGAAATGGACTTCAGAAAAGTGGAATGAACTTAAAAAAAGTAAAAACTATAGGACATCTCTAAAAACCTATAATAAATACTAGAAAGTTTTAAATTTACAAAAGGCTTGTTTTCCCTTAATTAAAGGAAAAAACAGTCGATATGGTTTAAATTAATAAAAGTTTCGGTATAATCCAACCTTTAAATTTACTTATTAAAATGGTGCTACTAAGCGCCCATAAACCTCCAAGGAGCCCTCTTTGTCAGCAAAAGAGTTAAACAAAACTTTAGAAGAACTGTTTTCTAAACACACAGAAGACACATGTATTACATACGAAGGCATAGTTGATATTTTCGATAAATCACCTACTGGTGCTCAAATAAAAAATATTATTAAGCATGCGCAAAAATATAAAAAATGTTTATTTACATCATCAGAACATGCAAAAGTATTAAATCAAAAAGAGTCTGAAGAACGTCGTGCAGCTCAAAAGAAAATGTTAGAAGAAGCCAGTGGCGAAGAATTTGACATAATGAAAGAGCGTGAGCTTCTTGAGTGGTCACGCTCAGACTCACCTGTTAGAATGTACCTTAGAGAAATGGGACAGATTCCTCTTCTTACTAAAGAAGAAGAAGTTTCTATTTCTAAGCGCATTGAAAGTGGAGAAAACATCATCATTGATGCTATATGTTCTGTTCCTTACCTTATTGACTTTATTTTAGATTATAAAGATCCTCTTATAAACAGAGAACGTCGTGTAAAAGAACTGTTTAAGAACTTTGAAGATGAGGCTGAGTCTACTGACAGTAATGCAGATGATGCTGCTCCCGTTGTAGAAGAAACAGGTGAAGAAAAAGAGATTAAGTTAACAGCTAAAGACAAAAAACGTGTAGAAAAAGTTATGGCAAGTTTTAAGGCCCTAGAAAAGGCTAAAAAAGAATGGCTTAAGGCTATGGAAAAAGAGTGTCCAAGCGATAAAAAAGATATTGAACATATCACATATCATTTATCAGTTAGTTTTAAGAAGAAGGTCTTAAAAGAAAGACTTTTAGACCTAGGACCAACTTCTAAGCTTATTAATGAGCTTGTTAAGTCTATGGAAACAGCCCTTCATAGTGAAGATGGATTTGACAAAGAGTTAAAGCGTCTTGAATACAAGCTTCCTCTTTTTAACGATATGCTTAAGAATAATCATATATTACTTCTTGAAGATATTATCAATCTAACAAAAGAAGATGTGACAGGACGCGTTCCTGAAGCAACTATGGTTAGTACTTATATGGAAATAAAAAAGCTTATTCAAACAAATGAAGCATCAAAAGATAGTTTTGATATGGACCCTGATAAGCTAATGGATATTTTAGAACAGATTAAACGTGGTAAAGAAATTTCTGAGATAGGAAAAACAAGAATGGCGAAATCGAATCTTCGTCTTGTTGTTTCAATTGCTAAGCGTTATACCAACCGTGGTCTTCCTTTTCTTGATTTAATTCAAGAAGGAAACATTGGTCTTATGAAAGCGGTGGATAAGTTTGAATACAAAAAAGGGTATAAGTTCTCTACTTACGCTACTTGGTGGATTCGTCAGGCTATTTCACGTGCAATTGCGGATCAGGCCCGTACTATTCGTATCCCTATTCATATGATTGAAACCATTAATAGAATCAATAAAATCATGCGTAAGCACCTTCAAGAAGAAGGAAAAGAGCCAGGTGTTGATGTTATTGCTAAAGAAGTTGGCTTAACTATTGAAAAGGTTAAAAATGTAATTAAGATTACTAAAGAGCCTATTTCACTTGAAGCACCAATTGGAAATGAAGAAGACGGCCGTTTTGGTGACTTTATTGAAGATAAAAACTCTGTTTCTCCTGCTGAAGCTATCTTAAAAGACGACCTTAAACTTCAAATTGAAGGTGTTTTAGAACAGCTAAATGAAAGAGAAAAAGCTGTTATCAAAATGCGTTTTGGAATTATGGATGATGAAAGTGATAGAACATTAGAAGAAATAGGTAAAGAACTTAACGTAACACGTGAAAGAGTTCGTCAAATTGAATCTTCTGCAATCAAGAAACTTAAACACCCTAAGGTTGGGCGTAAACTTAAAAACTACATCGAAGAATAAAGATTTCTTAGGTGGAGTATTGTGAAAAATGGATTGAGTTTGACTACAATCCATACCTTCTTTTTGACAAAAATGGAAAAATTCTTTCTTTAAATAATGAAGCTCAGTACTTATTGGGCTACACAAACCCTGCTAGTCTTTTTGAACTTGCTATCACCTACGCCAATGCAAACACAGGCTTTAAAACAAGTTTTATAGACTTAGAGTTTGGACGTTTTCGTTTTTTTGCGCTTATGGTTGGTTATGATAATGAAAATGAGATAGGCTTACGTTTGTACCAATCCCCTGCTTTTCATTATTCCAAGCCAGCTACAGAAGGTGATTTAGTCAATGTATATACCCTTATTGACTTATGTATTAGTTCGAATTCTATTGGTGCAGATATAAACTTTATTAAAGAACTTGACCCTACTATCCCCGATATTCGTCTTCAAACAGAGAAGTTTATTAAACTGCTTAATAAAATTTTTACAACACATATTTTATCAAAAGAGATAATTACAAAATTATATTTTCGTGTGGGAGAGTATATTCGTACGGAAGATAAAAAATACACGCTTTTTTCCATAGAGATACAAAGTGAGGACCTAAATACAAGTAAAAATTCTGAAATTCGCAAGATGTCAGAAGATATGAATATATTTGTTGACTTTAAAAGCAACAAAACCATACTCAACATTCCATTAATTACGAGCTAAGGTACTTAGCTTACTCAGAAAGTGAAATCCACTTCTTCCCAAGAAAAATTGCTATTGCTATACCAACGCCTAGTCCAACTAAAAAGGCTACAACATCTAATATATGGTTGTTGTTTAAGGCAATAAAACTCATAATTAAAACGGCATAAGGGATAAAACGCAGAGGTGAAAAGATACCAGGTGTAGATTGAATTGTCTTTTTAATCGTTTGCTTGTCTTGCTTAAGACGTTTCTTCTCTTCTTTAACAACGGTGACTAAATCCACTTCATTCTTTTGATCATTTTCTATATCAAGGTTTTCACTTTCATCATCATACAAGTTATAAGGGTCTTCAAGCTTGTCCATAAGCTCATTATTCATCCCCTCACCTACTTCAAGACGTCTGTTAATCATTTTCTTATAACCATGAAAAGAACCTAAAATGATAAAAACAGAAGAGATAAAGGCAAGTTCAAAATTAAGCAACCAATACCAATATCCTTGAATAAAAAGCACACCAGCAAATAATAAATTTATAAGAGCAAGTCTAAGAATAATATTAATCATTATCGTCATCACCATAAAGTGCTGTTTGGTCTTGATATCGTGGATTATCTCTTTTAAGGTCTTCAAACTCTTTCATTTGTTTTTTATATGCCTTAAAGATATTAAGACCCGCAGCCGCAACACCTATAAAAACACCAATCCAAAGTACCCATTTAACATCAAAGAGTTTTTGAAGTCCTATACCTATACCCACACCCATTAAAATAGCCACAACAATAGAAACACCCAATGAAAGGCTATTTACGCCTTCAACTATTGGTTTTATACGTGGAGCTTTATCTTTTATCTCTGCCATTATATTTTTGCCATCACTTTCTTAGCTGCTACAATTGTGTTTTCTATCATCTCATCTGTCGTCGCCGTAGAGATAAAGCCTGTTTCGTACATTGAACAAGCAAAATAAATTCCTTCTTCTAACATACCCTTATGAAAGGCCGCAAAACGTTGTGAATCTGAGTTACAAGCATCTTCAAAATTCTTAACAGGCTTATCATTAAAGAAGAAACCAAACATTGAGCCTCTTACATCCGTTTGAAAGGCAAGGCCATTTTTAGTCGCAGCCTCACTCATCCCTTCTAAAAGACGAATCGCACGATTTTCTAAGATCCCATATAAAATAGACTTGTCTTTTAGCTTAGTAATAGCTGCAAGACCTGCTGCCATAGCAACAGGGTTTCCACTTAGCGTTCCTGCTTGATAAACAGGACCTTCAGGTGAAAGCATTGCCATAATCTCTTTTTTACCACCAAAGGCACCTACAGGCATACCACCACCAATAACCTTACCCATAGTAATAAGGTCAGGAGAGGTTCCTGTAATATCTTCAGCCCCTCTAAGTGTTGCTCTAAAACCGCTCATCACTTCATCAAAGATTAGAAGGGTTCCATTTTCATCACAAAGCTGTCTTAACTCAGCTAAAAAGTCCTTATCCGCCGGAACAAGACCCATATTCCCTGCTATTGGTTCWATGATAATACAGGCTATGTCTTTAGAATCTGCAAAACATTTTTTGACACTTTGGATATCATTATATTTTGCCAATAATGTATGCTTCGTAAAATCAGCAGGAACACCTGGTGAGCTAGGCGTTCCAAAGGTAATCATTCCTGAACCTGCTTGCACTAATAGACAGTCAGAGTGTCCATGATAACAGCCCTCAAACTTTATGATATCATCACGACCTGTAAAACCACGTGCAAGACGAATAGCAGACATAACAGCTTCTGTTCCTGAACTTACAAATCGAATTTTTTCCATGGAAGGAAGCAGGTCTATTATGAGTTTTGCCAACCGTGTTTCAGCTAATGTTGGAGCGCCAAAACTAAGACCTTTTTTAACCGCATCAATAACAGCCTTTTGTATGCTTTCATCTGCGTGTCCAAAAATAAGGGGTCCCCATGATTGGACATAATCAATATACTTATTATTATCTATATCAATAAGGTAGCCACCCTCACCCTTATCGATAAAGATTGGTGTACCACCAACGCTACTAAATGCACGTACTGGAGAGTTAACACCTCCAGGGATAAGGTCTTGGGCTTCACTGAAGGCAGTCTGACTTAATTGAGTGTTCATATTTTTCCTAATAGGGATGCAATAGCCAGTAAGGTATGATTGACACCATAAATCCTTGCTACTTTTACACCCTTTAAATAATTATTAGAAGTATATCTAAAGAGTTTTAAATGCAATTTATCCTAACAAGCTATAATACTATAAATATAAATTAACAATTTTAGTGTAATCCTCTTTTCATATCTTAAGGGGTTATCAGGACAAAAGTCCCTCCACTTAAATGAGTTTTACTCATTTAAGTGGATAATAAAATCTTTAAAGACTGAAAATGAGTAGAAGTACAGCCGCCTTACTAATAGCCATTATGTTTCACATACTACTTATTCTACTGTTTATTTTTTTCATGAATTTAAAACCTAGTGAACACAGGGTAAAGCCTCAAGAACATCGAATAAAGGTTTCTCTAAAAGAAAAGCCAAAAACATCTAAAAAATCTGCTGCTGTTAAAAATAAGATTAAGCCTATTGAAAAAGCACCTCCTATGCCTAAGGGAAAACAACTTAAAGAATTGGTTCAGGCACCAAAAAAAGCTCAAAAGACTAAAAAAGTTCCCAAAAAAGCCCAAGAAAAACCAAAAAAAGTTCTAAAGAAAAAGCCTTCTAAACAAAAGAAGCAGGTGCAAAAGCCTACCATTAATGTTAAAAAAACTATTGTGAAAAAAGATGTTAATACCACTAAGCCTGTAAAAAAGAAGTCTCACCTATATGCCATGCTTTCAAAAAAGCAAGTAACTAAGACAAAGAGAAAGAGCAAACATCAAGCAGGCACGAAAATAGGCAAGGACTTTAAAGAGGCTTATGGTGAAGCCTTTGGCCGATTGTCTGAGGGTGAGAAAAAATATATAGTTGATAACCAAGAGGTAATGCGCCGTATCACTCAAGAACAGCTCAATCGATTAGCCCCTGTTAATATTCCTCGTAATTTAAATATTAATACAAGCAATATTATAGAGTTTTATCTTTTACCAAACGGAGATATTACCGGTTTAAAACTTATCACTGCATCGGGTACAGAGATCTTAGATGACACTTCTTTACAAACGATTGAATATTCTTATCACAGGTACCCTCTTCCTAAACAAAAAACATTAATACGATATAAGGTTGGATATTATCTAGGAAGAAGACACTAGGGCCTTCTATACTTGAAAGACTTACTTCAAAGAATGTAGTTTTGGAGCCCACTCAAGAGCGTCTTCATCAAAGGTATTATTTAGGATGAAAAAGTCTTTATCTTGGGCTTGGTCTGTATAATCATCTGGGGTTAAAACACCAATCCCTCCCGTTATAATACTTTCTATTGTTTCTGTTTTAACCTTCGCTCCAAATAAACTCACTTCCATACCTATACCACTGGCATTAAAAAAGTATGAATTTTTACGCACTAAATGTGAAAATCGAGGTTCAATAAAAACTTCTATATCAAGTCCCGTAGCATCTTCGTTCAAATTGTACTTAATAACAGAACCAATCTTCACCTGACGGAAAAATATAGGAGAATCTGCCTTAAGACCTCCAAGTCTTGCACTTTGCAGAACAATACGTAACCCATCCTCGTGAATGTGTGGTAAGGGTTTTGACTTACTTAACTTAAAGACACAGGCCTCTTCTTTTGATTTCCCTGGCACTAAGGTAAGAATAGGACCTGTCAGTACTGTGCTTGGGTTTTTAACACCGCTTAGGCCAAATTCAAAACACTGAAGCCAAAACATAGTGTCTTTTTTAATAAGAGAGGCATATTTTGAGTCTATTTGAATTTCAATTAAAACATTTTTATCTTTTAACTCAATGGTTTCAACCTGACCAAGAAGAACATTTTTGTATTTCAAAGCACTTCCTACCTTCAAGCCATAAGAATCCTTTGCTAAAATATTTATGTAAAAATATGTATTAATTGCTTCTTTTTTTGTTTCATATAAGATAAATTCATCATCTTTTTTTGCAGGTTTAACATTAGCTTTTGAGGGTGTGAAAAAAGCTATACCTCCTGATACTATAGTTTCTATAGATTCTGTATCAATCTCTAAACCATTTAAGTCAATTTTTGCACGTAAACCACTGGCATTATAAAACAAGGTATTTGAATGTACTTCTGCTGCATATTCTTCAATAACAAAAACCTTAAGGTAAAGTAGTTGTGTCTTAGTATCCCACTTACTCGATAGCACCTCACCTACTTTAATTTGCTTATAAAGCAAGGGTGATCCTTCCTTTAAAGAACCCAATTCTTTTGCCAGAAGGGTAAGAAATATTCCATCTGCCGCTAAATATTGGGCGCGTATCATGGACTTATGGCTTTCATGTAAGATATAGCTTTTCTTTAGTTTTTTAGAAAGTTTAAAGTCAGAGGTAATAACAGCTATACCCCCTCTTAGCATGGTCTCTAAACTACCTGTTTCAATAGAAACCTTACTTAATGACGCTTCAAAAGAAAGGCCGCTATTATGATAAAAAGAAGAAGAACTGTTTAATAGCCCTATATATTTAGGCGCTATAATCAGTTTCACTGTAAATGTTTTTTTATCTTTATTTAATTTATACGAATCAATGAGACCAATCTTTATATTATGATAAAAAACACCTGCACCTTCTTTAAGACTTTGTATATCTTGGGTAATAAGCTTAATTTGTACACCTTTTTTATGAGGCTTTTTATTATGTAAAATAAAATTAGATTTTTTTATTGCCTTAAGGTCTTTAGAACTAAAGTTTATATAACTACCACGTATAATAGTGTCAAGACCTTCAATACCGTCAAAGTTCAAACGAGGATTAACCACCCAAAAGTATGCTTTATCATTGGCAAAACCTCTATAATCTTTATGTACTTTAATCTTTATTTTTGTTTCATTCTTTTTTGGGTCATACCTAATATCTTTTACTAAGCCGGCCTCAACACCCTTATAAAAAACCTTTGAAACATCAGTTGCAAAATCATATTGTTCATGCATAGATAAGGTTATCTCATCATCACTGAGCATAATATCATCATAGCTATCAAATAATGTATATTCTTGATATTCTCGTGCTACCTTTGATTTAATAGCTTCTTTTGAATTATATACACCTATTCCACCTGCAATAAAAGAGGCGAAAGAACCCATGTTGACTTTTATACCGCTTAGGCTGGCTTTTACCTCTATTCCATCTACCTTATAAAATATTGATTGTTCATGTATAAGGTCTATATATTGTTCTTGAATGTGTAAAGACAAGTTTATACTTGTTCTGTCTTTAGAAAGCTCTTTATGCTCTATCTTTCCAATAACTTGTTTATTATATAAAACAGGTGCTCCAATAGATATGTCACCCTTGTTAATAGTATTTACGAAAATAGCCAAACCTGGTTTGAAGATATCAACAGGAGGTCCATCTAAGGCTATGAAATTTCTTTCATAGGGTAAGGCAAGTAGGGCTTCTTTTGATGTTGCAGCTGGCATTACACTGATATACACACCTTTGATAAGTGTATCAAGGCCTGAAATTTCAGTGATAGAAATTTTTGGTTCTACCTTCCAAAATTTATTTCCCTTTCTTGCAACAGCAGCAGATGATGCCTTATCAACAACAACGGTTAATTGTAATTTCGAAACATCGTCTTCTTTAATACGCACATCTTCAACAGAGCCAATTTTAATACCCTTATACATAAGAGGTGTTTTACCGTCCATAATACCTGCGCCGTCTTCAATGGTAATATAAATTCGTGTACCCTGGTCAAAATAGCTTTTGTATATCATTCCCACTGTAATAATTACTGCTACTATTGGTACAATCCACACCAGTGAAAAACTTTTCTTTTCTCTAATTAAGCCCTTAGAGTAAGGATTAGTGCCTTCATTTTGCATTTATATTTTCCTGTATAAAAGTATAAGTTCAGTTGTCGTTATTTAAGTCATCCCATAATAGTCTCGTATCAAAGTTTGTCGTAGCAAACATGGTAAGAACAACCATTATAGCAAAAGACAAGGCGGCCCAACCTAAAGTAACTACCGCGAGACCTTCAAAATGTACCATTGAAATCATTAACCCCATCACAAATATATCTAGCATTGACCATCTTCCAATAATACTAATCATACTAAAAAGTTTATTTTTATCAATTAGCCTCCAAGAAGAACTTGTTTTGATTGAGTATAATAAAAACATTAATATAATAAGCTTTACTATAGGCACAAAAACACTGGCCATAAAGATAACCGTTCCTACAAAGTATTCACCATGAACAAAGAAGTACAATATTCCCCCTATTATATTATTGTCTTCATATGTGGTTAAAGACACTGTTTTCATGATATTAAAATAGTTAGCGGGAATATAAAAAATTAATGCCGCAAGGGTTAAAAAAAAGGTTCGATTAAAAGAGTCAGGCTTTCTTTGGTGAAGTTCTTCATCACAAATAGGACAAATTTTTAAATTTGCTTCGCAAATATGTTCACAATGTAAGCACAGGGCTTTAGAATCACTAAGGTCAGTGCGCATTATGATAAGCCCTCCAAACTTGTTTTGGAGTAAAAGCGTTAACAGATAAAAAAGTAGTAGCTGCTAAAAATGTAAGCATTAGCAAGCCTGGACCATAAATTACTTCTGAAGTTGCTTCCAACTTTACAATAGAAACTAAAACAGAAATGATATAAATATCAATCATTACCCATTCCCTAAGTTCAAATAAAATCTTATAATAAATATTCATATATTTAGGACGTCTTTTTTCATGTAAGGGAGCATACATTAAGATAGAAATAACGATATATATTAGGGGAGCAAAGATTGTTGTAAAAAAGACGACAGCACTTAAGGGCTGATATCCCCCTGTATAAAAATACTTTAAAGCAAAAAACATATTTCCTTCTTGTATGCTAGAGCCTAATTGAAAACTAAGCACAGGAAGGTACATTGCGGGAAAGAAAAGCAATAAAGAAGCAATGGCTAAACTCAAGTCATAAGATATTTTATTATGCTTTTTACACACGATAGTAAGACAGCGTGGGCATTTTATATCACGCTCATGTATCTCATTTTCTATCATCAATCCACAGCCACTACAGCAAAGTACTTTCATCTTTTTTTCCATAAATTAGATTATACCCTTTAATCACAGAATCTATTAAACTTCAAGTAAAACTAAATATATTTACACAGACCTAAGATAAACTTGTGTATATTGTGACAATATTAATTAATAGGATATAAAAATGTTAAAAAAAGTTCTTTTTAGCTCAGTTCTCATCTTGACTTTTATTGCTTGTAGTGATCAAAAGCAAGAACAAACACAAAAAGAAGCACCCGCGCTTCCCGTAGAAATTGTTATTATAAAAGAAAGAAATATTCCTATATGGATGCCTTATACAGGAAAAACGCAGGCAAGCTCTTCTCAAGAAGTTCGCGCACGTGTTCAAGGAATACTCGAAGAGATTTATTATAAAGATGGTGACTTTGTTAAAAAAGGACAAAAACTTTTTAAGATTGAACAAGCAGACTATATTGCAAACCTTAATACAGCTAAGGCAAAAAAGAGACGTAACCTGGCAACACTTAGACTAGCACAAGCTGATGTAAACCGTTATAAACCTCTCGTTAAAGATGGTTTAGCACCTCGTGTTACACTAGAACAATATGAAGCTCAGGTTGCAACGGTTGAAGCAGACATTTCCTCAGACAATGCTTCTATTAAACAAGCTGAACTAGAACTTTCATATACTGTTATTAAAGCCCCTATTGATGGTCAAGCAAGTCGTCGTTTAGTTGATATCGGAAACCTTGTTGGTAAAAATGAAGCAACAATACTAACAACTATTAATAATAATAATCCTATGTATGCTTATTTTTCACCAAGTGAAGAAGACTTCCAAAAAATTAAAAAATTCAAAGACAGAGAAGTTATGGAAGCCTACATTACTTTTAATTATGAATCTGAACTCCTAAAGGACATGAGTAAGCTTGGTTTTGTAGACTTCTCTGATAACACGGTTGACCCAGGTACATCAACTATCAGTATGAGAGCAGAAATTCCTAATGAAGACAATTCAGTGTTTCCAGGAACCTTTGTCCATGTAAATATTTTTGTTACACAAAGATTTAGTCTTATTGGTATTCCTCCTGAGGTTATTTTTGAAGACCAAAGAGGTAAGTTCGTTTATGTGGTAAGTGAGCAAAATACCGCTCATAAAAAATACATTAAGCCTGTTTATGATTCCCGTTTTTTTACCCTTCTTAAAAAAGGTTCTTTAGACGATGGTGATAAGGTTGTTATCACAGGCCTTTTACGTCTTAGAGAAAACCAGCCTTTAAAGGCTACTGACATGACAGCAACAAAAGGAATTGACGCCGTCATTAAAGACAACAAGCTAATTCCAGAACTTCCAGAAAAGAAAAACTAGATGTCTCCAGTATTTTTTATTAAACGCCCTATCTTTGCGATGGTTATTGCGATTTTAACCATTATTTTAGGTACCGTTTCTTTGTCTGTTCTTTCTATTGAAGAATATCCTAATGTTACGCCACCAACAGTTTCTGTCACGGCAGTTTATACAGGTGCTAATGCTTATGATGTTGAAAACACTGTAACCCGTCCTCTTGAAGACCAACTGAATGGTGTAAAAGGGATGATTTATATTGAGTCTTCTTCTACCTCTGCCGGTGAGTCAAACATTAATATTTATTTTGAACCGGGTTATGATATTGATATTGCTGCTGTTGATGTTCAAAACAAGGTTGAGATCGCTAAGCCAGTACTTCCTGCTGAGGTTCAACAAACGGGTGTTAAAGTTGATAAAAAGTCACCTTCAATGGTTAACTTTATTGCCCTTTCTGGATCGGCTGAGTATGATGGCCCTTTTTTATCTAACTATATTAATATTAATATTCTTGATGAGTTAAAACGCGTTCCTGGTGTTGGTAAGGCTGAAAACATGGGGGAGAAAAAATACGCTATTCGTATTTGGCTTGACCCTAACAAGATGGCATCCTTAGGTATATCACCTATGGATGTTATTTCTGCTGTACAAAATCAAAATAAGCAAGCTGCCTTAGGTAAGATCGGTGCGGCTCCTGGTTTTAAAAATCAAAAAATAACCTATACTTTAACAGCTGATGGACGTTTAAAAGATGCTCAAGGATTTGGTCAAATTGTCCTTAAGTACAATAAAGATGGAAGCCTTCTTTATCTTAAAGACATTTCAGAAGTTGAACTTGGCGCTGAAAAGTATGATTGGAATGCTTTTTTAGACTTGCAACCAACAGGGCTTGTTGCYGTTTATCAACTTCCTGGAGCAAATTCCCTTAATATTAAAAAAGCTATTGTTGAAAAAATGGAAGAGTTAAAACAYCGTTTTCCTGAGGGAATWACTTATTCCGTTCCTTATGACACMACSCTTTATGTAGAAGTAGCTATTGCTAATGTWATYMMAACCCTAMTWATTGCCATTTTTCTAGTYGTTTTAGTKATTTACATCTTTTTACAAGATTGGAGACCTACAGTTATTGCTATGGTCGCTATTCCTGTTTCACTTATTGGTGCCTTTGSAGCYATGTACGCCACTGGYTTTTCAATAAAYTTTTTAACCCTCTTTGGACTCATTCTCGCYATTGGTATTGTYGTGGATGAYGTTATTCTTGTTGTTGAAAAYGTTGAAACYATTATGATAAAAGAGCCTGACTTACCTATGCCSCATGTTGTTAAAAAGGCTATGGCAGAAATTACTGGGCCTATTATTGCAACYACMCTTGTGCTTATTGCTGTTTTTGTACCTGTGTCTATGATGCCAGGTATTGTTGGTTCCTTATACCAACAGTTTGCTCTGACTATTTCTTTCGCGGTATTTATCTCTTCAATTAACGCACTTACCCTTTCTCCCGCAATTGCTGCCATCCTCATTAAGAGAATGGGTCCAGGAAAGAAAAAATTTRTAGGWTTTGAACTCTTTAATAAGGGCTTTGATTACACCACAAAAAAATATCATGCTTCTCTTACTCAGCTCGTTCGCCTTAAGTGGATAGTAGCAGCTGCCTTTGTTGGACTTCTTGGTTTAACAGGATGGATGTTTAGTATTACACCTACCGCCTTTGTTCCTGAAGAAGATAAGGGTGTTATTATTGTAGGTTACAACCTTAAACCTGGTGCTTCTATTAACCAGACAGAAGTCGTTAATAGAGAAATAGAAAGAGTTTTAAAAGACTTATCCGCCATTGAACACATGACAACAGTTGATGGTTATAATATGATTACCTCTTCACTTGACCCTAGCGCTGGTGTTAAGTTTATTTCATTAAGACACTGGGATGAGAGAGATCCAGAAACTGAAGGTGCTGACGCCATAATTAGAGAAGTTTATCAAAGAACTGCCCATATTACAGATGCTAAGGTCTTTGCCCTGAATATGCCTGGTATTCCAGGTCTAGGTAGCGTTGGTGGATTTGACTTTAGAGTACAAGATTTCATGTCATCAGAAATCAATCAATTCCAAGCCTATGTAAATGAACTTATTGCCGCAGCTAATGCTGATCCTCGTATTGCAGTCGCATACACAACCTTTAATGCTAACTACCCTATGTATTACATTGACTTTCAAAGAGAAAAAGCCAATGCCTTAGGCGTAGACCTGTCTGATATTTTTACAACGATGCAGGCCTACCTTGGTTCATTTTATATTAATGATTTTGTAAAATATGGAAAAGTTTATAGAGTTTATATACAGGCTAAAAAAGAGTTTAGATCAGAAAGGGGAGATATTTCAAAGCTGTATGTTAAAAATGCTAAAGATCAGATGGTTCCTCTTTCTGCCGTGGTTCATGTAAAAGAGATTACAGGGCCTCAAAACATTACGCATTATAATCTTTACCGTTCTATTCAAATAAATGGTATGGCTGCACCTGGACACTCTTCGGGTGAGGCTATGGCCGCGATGGAAGAATTGCAGAAAAAAATTATGCCAAAAGAGTATGGTTTTGAGTGGTCAGGAATGTCTTTGCAAGAAAAACAGGCTGGTTCTTCTACCGCAATGACCTTTGCCTTTGTAATTCTTGTTGTATTTATGGTTCTTGCTGCTCAGTATGAATCATGGATCTTACCTTTGATGATTATCTTACCTGTACCTATAGTAATGCTAGGGGCACTTGCAGCACTTAAATATGTGGGTTTACCAATGAATGTATTTGCACAAATCGGACTGGTCTTGCTCATAGCCATGTCCTCCAAGAATGCCATTTTGATTATTGAGTTTGCTAAAGAGTTAAGAGAAAGTGGAAAGAGTATTACTGACTCTGCCATAGAAGCCGCTGTTTCACGTTTTAGACCAATTTTAATGACTATCTTCTCCTTTATCTTTGGTATTATTCCCCTTGCTCTTGCAACGGGAGCGGGGGCAGTAACACAAAAAACGATTGGTGTTGCTCTTTTGGGTGGTATGACAATGGCAACCTTTGTTGCCTTGTTTATTGTGCCTGTCGTTTATGTTTTACTTGAGGCAATGAGAGAACTTGTCGTGGATGTAGAAGAAGAAGTTAAAATGAGAGAGAGTTTATAAGATGATAAAAAACAAACTAATTATACTGTCACTAGTTCTAAGCACTAGCTTATTTGCTCAAGTCTTAACCCTTGATGATTTAGTAAAAGCGGCCTTAGTTAACAGTCCTGACTTAAAAATCTCTAAGGCAGATTATGAAGCATCAAAACAAAATGTTATTCAAGCAGATGCAGGTTATCTTCCTACCCTTGATTTAGCAGGATTTGCTGGAAAACAAGGTGTTGATTATGGAGACCAAATCATTGGGGTCTCTCCGACTGAATTTGCACCAGGAGATACAGAGACTACTCTTCTTGGGGCACAAATTACAGCTAAGCAGCTCTTATATGATTTTGGAAAAACAACGGGTAATATGGAAAACTTTGAAAACCAGTCATACGCTTTCAAAGCTTCTATGCAGCAAAGTATTTCTGATAAGATTTACAGCGTTAAAAAAGCCTATTACACGCTTTTATTTAATAACGCCATCATTGATGTAGATACAGAAAATGTAAAACTTAATGAACAACAATTAAATAGAAGCCAACGTTATTTTGAAGCGGGCATCCGTACAAAAGTTGATGTGACAGATGCTCAAGTTAATCTAATTGAAGCACAACTTGGCCTTCAAAATACTAATTATGATGTACGTCTTTCTTTAGTTGATTTGAAAAAAGAAGTGGGCTTTGATAATGACAAAGTAAACTATAATGATGAGATTTTTATCCAAAAACCTGAGACAAGAAATGTATATGAGTCTTTACCAAAACTTACACTTTCTGTTGCTAGCTATAAAGAAGAAGCGTATACAAACAGAGCCGAACTTGATCAATATGTTCAACTCTTAAATGCTGCAAAATCTGTTCATAAACAAGTTGAGGGTGATTATTATCCAAGCCTTTTTGCTAATGGAGACTACTTAATTCAAGATGTAGACGAAGATGGGTTTGCTCCTGAACAACAATGGAAAGCAACTGTGTCTTTAGAATGGAACCTTTATGAAGGGTCAACTACTTCAGCCTTAAATCAAGAGGCTAAAATCCTTATCATGAGAGCAGAAGCTGACCTAGAAAATGCACGTCTTCGCATTCAAAAAGAAGTAAATGATGCCTATATTCAAGTTAATAAACAACTTGATAATACAAAACTCACAGAGAGTTTAAGCATTGCTTCTAAAGAAAAGTTTCACCAAGTAGAAAAAAGATATGAATACGGCTTGGCTGATTATATTGAGATGCAACAAGCCAGACAATCATATATTGATGCTAAAGCTCGCCTTACGCAGAGTTATTATAATTATTATACCGCTATGGCCTTACTTAATAATGCGGTTGGTAAATAGTAGGGTTAACTTCCCTGCACTACCTTTAGCGCGCCCTTATAAATGGGTTCATCTATAAAGCCATACTTTTCATCCGCAAAACCTGTAACACCCTCTTCTCTCATCTTTTCAAAAAGCTCTATAATATATTTAGCTTTTTGAATCTCGGTGTCTTTTACTTCAAAACATTGCAGTACTTCATCAACTTGAGCAGGTGAAACACAGCCTTTAGAAGTAAACCCCATCATCTTTTCTAAGGCCAGCCATCTTTGAAACTCTGCCATGTTTTGATAATTTTGATAAACAAAAGATACAGGGTGGGCTCCAATAAGTTTAGCATTAATTAAAAACTCAGCTAAGATATGATGAATGGTAGGGTTTTCAGGTACTAATATATCTTGACTTAGACCAAGGTCTGCAAGTAAGTCTAAGACACCTAAATAGACTGTTTTAACCTTGTTCTTATACTGTAGAGTTTTTAAATTTGTAAAGGCCTCAGCTGTTTCAATGCTTAAGTGAAGTTCAATACTTTCATCAAGCACTTCTAATACTTTTTTTACATCTTGTATATCTTTAATCTTTGGTACACGAATAGCGTCAGGTTTATATTTATTTAAAAATTCTATCTCTTTTAAGCCACCTTCATTTATTGCATTAACCCTTACAACTATTTTTTTAGGACTTTGATGTATCTTAGATAAGAAATAAGCACTCAGTCTAAGGGCGGTTGGCTTTTCTTCTGAAGAAACCCCATCTTCAAGGTTTAGCATAATACAATCGCTGTTTGTTGTGTCCATTTTCATAAGGTGTTTCAATTTATGTGCAGATATCATTAAGGCAGATTTAAAAGTTTTTTTTCTGTTTTGAATGCGACCTGAGTTAGAAAGTAAGGCGTCCAAGCCAGATATATCCTTTTCTTTTACCATCTTTTCTAAATTTTGCAATTGAGGTATAAACATATCAACTCCTGTAGATTTTTTATATAAAGGCTAGAGACTATTTGCCTTTTTCACTCTTATGTAAATAATTATAAAGGGCTCGAATCTCTTTTTTTGTTAAAAAATATTTTGGCATAATGCTGACTTTATTTTTCAAGGCAGCTGAAAATTTTTCATAATTCATAGTATTAATTTCTTTTGTTTCTAATACTCTATTTTCGCCCTTATGCTTATACTTAGAGATAACCATCCCCTCGCCTTTTTTTCCATGACATTTATTACAGCCAATACCACGGGGGTTTTTATACAAATGTTGAGCATATTCTTTTTCTGTTATAAAAGAATCTTTATCCATAACACTTTGAGTATCATTTCTAGCATAAAGACTTAAAAAACTTAAAAAAACTATCATGATAAACTTCATTTATTCACCTTCTAAATATCCTCTATCCTTCTTTTGCTTGCCTTTTTCATCGTGTATAAAGGCAGGTAAAAGAAGTACGAGGTATAATATCAAAAATATTCTAAAGGGTAGGACTATATCTACCTAAATATAAGAGGTTTAGATGCAAATTCTTGACGGTTCAGCACTTTCATCCAAGATTAAAGATGAAATCAGCATTCAAGTTAAAGAACTTAGAAAGGCAACAGGAAATGTACCAGGCTTAGCTGTTATTCTTGTAGGAAATGACCCTGCAAGTTCGGCTTATGTTGGTATGAAGAAAAAAGCCTGTGACGCGGTTGGTTTTTATTCAGTGACACATGAGATGCCTAAAGATATTTCTCAAGAAGCTATTGAAAAAACCATAGAAATGATGAATCAAAACCCAAACATAGATGGAATCTTGATTCAACTTCCCCTGCCTGAACAAATTAACACCAACCGTCTTTTAGAACTCGTTGCTCCAAATAAGGATGTAGATGGTTTTCATCCTTATAATGTTGGTCGTTTGACAACAGGGCTAGATGGTTTTGTTCCTTGTACGCCCCTTGGTGTAATGAGACTCTTAGAAGAGTACAAGATTGATGTTAAGGGAATGAATGCCTGTGTCGTTGGTGCTTCTAACATTGTTGGAAAGCCTATGGCGAGTCTGCTTTTAAATGCAAACGCAACGGTTGACATCTGTCATATTTACACAAAAGACTTAAAGGCACGTACCCTAGAAGCAGATATCTTACTTGTAGGTGTTGGTGTTATTAACCTTATTAAAGAAGACATGGTTAAAGATGGTGCTATTRTTATTGATATTGGTATWAATAGAGCWGAWAATGGAAAACTTGTKGGAGATGTAGACTTTCTTAASGTTTCTAAGAAGGCTTCTTATATTACACCTGTYCCTGGTGGAGTAGGACCAATGACTATTGCAATGYTACTTCAAAAYACWTTAGCCGCYGCGAAACAAAGACAATCATAAATTACATATTAGGAAACTCAGAAATAATGAAACAAAAAGTTAAAAATTTTGCCTATAAGGCCTATAAATTTTCAAATTCATGGACAGGTACAGTAATCATCGTATTATTAGTTATCTTTTTTGTAGCTCAAGCCTTTAGAATCCCTAGTGGTTCAATGAAGTCATCTTTACTTATAGGTGATCATCTTTTTGCAAAGAAATTTGCTTATGGTATTTCAACTCCGCATCTTCCTTTTTTAGAGATTCCTCTTATTCCTGGAACAGATGGACATATTATTGATGGAGACACACCAGAGCGTGGTGATATTGTTATTTTTAGATACCCTAAAAATCCAAGTATTCATTTTGTAAAGCGCTGTGTAGGCTTACCTGGCGATGTTCTTTTCATTAATGAAAAAGACCTTTATATACATATGCGTGAAGGTGATGAATATATTAAAAGTCATTACAAGAAGGAACAATATATACAAGCGCTTGGACAGCTTTTTGTTAAAAATCCTTATCAGGCTGAACATCCTGGTATACAACATGATAGTGCTGTTATAAATAATGGAAATATCCATATGGAAATCTTCTTTACTCCCCCTATTAAAGTACCTGAAAACGAATATTTTATGATGGGAGATAACCGAGACCACTCAAATGACAGTCGTTTTTGGGGAACGGTTCCTTATGGACTTATTGAAGGTACTCCTTGGTTTATTTACTTTTCAATTAATGATAATTATGAAATTCGCTGGGAAAGAATGGGTAAAACACCTACTGACCTTGAAGGCCTAGACTTTATTAAACGGGCGCAAGAAGAAGACAAGAAAAAAGACAAGGGAATCTTCTAATTGGAAAATGCTGAAATAATCAAGATTGCTATAACCATAGCTGTCCTTATTATTGCCATTGTTGGACATGAGATTATGCATGGTCTTGTAGCATACAAGTACGGAGACCATACGGCTAAAGATGCAGGAAGATTAAGTATTAACCCCATCGTTCATATTGACCCTATCGGTACTATTGTTGTACCTGCCCTACTTTATATCTCAGGTTCAGGCTTTCTATTTGGATGGGCCAAGCCTGTTCCTATCAGTATACAAACTGTTTTATCTAAGGGTGGTTATTTTGCTGCTATGGCCGTTTCACTTGCAGGAATTTTTTATAACCTTGTTTTAGCACTTGTTGCCTCTATTGTCTTTGTAAACTACTTCCCTATGGAAGTTATGAATGAGATTATGGCATCTAACCCAGAGGCTTCTACCTTGGGCGTTATGCACTACATCATCTCCAAGATGGTAGAACAAGACCCTTTCTTATATTTTGTGGGTATAAGTCTTATTTTAAACCTCCTTTTAGCCGTGTTTAATATTTTGCCTATTCCTGCCTTTGATGGGGCTCAGTTTATCACCTACCTTTCTTTACAGTTAGGTTTTGAAAAAATTGCTAAAGTCTATATTAAACTAGCTCCTTACGGGATGTTTATTGTGCTTGCTATTTTTATGATTGGGCCCTTACAAAAAATCTTGATTTTTGAACCACTTAACTGGCTAATGAGCCAACTTTTACTTTAGGAGATAATATGAAATATTACGTAGCAACTGACCACGCAGGAATTGATTTAAAAAATCATACATGTGAGTACTTAAAATCAAAAGGTTTTGAGGTAGAAGATATGGGACCATTTACAAAAGACCGTGTTGACTATCCTGATTATGCAGTTAAAGTATGTGAAAAAGTCTTAAGCGATGAAGGAAGCATGGGTGTTTTAATTTGTGGTTCAGGCATCGGCATTTCTATGGCTGCAAACAGGCACCAGGGTATCAGAGCAGCTCTTTGTCATGATGCTTATACCGCAAAGATGGGACGTGCTCATAATAATGCTAATGTTTTATGCTTTGGTGAGCGGGTTGTGGGTGCTGGAGTTGCTGAGTCTATTATTGACGCCTGGATTGATGCAGACTTTGAAGGTGGTAGACACGCGGGTCGTGTAGAAAAGATAGAAGCCATTAAAGGCTAAGAACCTAAGACAAGAGATAAAAAGTAAAAAAGGGTATATATGTTTTTTGAATGGTCATTATTAAGTGCTGTCACCCTAACTAGTATTTTCTTATTTGTAAAAATGTTTTATTTTAAAAACATCACTTATAAAGAACAAAAAAGCAATGAGCTAATGAAGCTTACCCTTCAAGAAGCAGAAATACTTATTCGTAAGTATCAAATTCAGCTTCAGCGTTCTTTAGGAAATGTAGATATATTAACAGATGAGCTTAATAAACTTAGAAATGAGCTTAAGGTCTTAAAGCAAAGAAACTCTCAACACCGTTTAGAAACAGACAAGCTAAAAACAAAAATCAATGACCTAGAAGGTCGTATTGATGCCTTATTATAAAATTTACTAAAGAAGAAAAAATGATAAAACCAGAAGATAAAAAAATTATTGTTGATGCTATTCGTGAAATTCCTGACTTTCCAAAACCAGGTATTGTTTTTAAAGATATCTCAACCATCTTAAACGATGCCCAGGCCTTTGGTCTTTTAATGGATCATATACACGATAGATACAAGGATATGAAGCTAGACTTTATTGCAGGTATAGATGCACGTGGCTTTATCTTTGGAGCCGCTCTTGCACGGGACTTAGGTATTGGTTTTGTCCCTATTCGTAAAAAAGGAAAGCTTCCTTATACAACTATCTCTGAAAAGTACGCCCTTGAATATGGTGTAGATGAAGTTGAAATCCATATAGATGCTTTTAGAGATGTAAAAGAGGCTAGGGTCTTACTTATAGATGATTTGATTGCGACAGGTGGAACGGCTTACGCTGCGGCTAATTTAATAGAAAAATCCGGTGGCAAGTGTATAGAAGCATGTTTTATTATGGACTTAGCTTTCTTAGGTGGAAGCGAAAAACTTTCTAAGTTTACGCCTGTTTATTCTGTTTTAGGAGAAGCCTAGTGTATATCCCTTCAAAAAGTAAGTTTGACCCTGATGAAAATGGCCATTTCGGAATTTTTGGTGGACGATATGTTCCTGAAACCCTTATGCCAGCTCTTCTTGAGCTAAAGAATAAGTATGAAGAACTTCGCCAAGATGAAGAATTTTGGAAAGAAGTTCATTATTATTTAAACGATTATGTAGGTCGTCCTTCCCCTTTATATTTTGCACAAAACATCTCAGATGAACTCGGTGCAAAAATTTATATTAAACGTGAAGACCTAAATCATACGGGTGCACATAAGGTAAACAACGTTATCGCTCAAGGATTAATGGCTCAACGTCTTGGCAAGAAAAAGATTATTGCAGAAACAGGAGCAGGACAACATGGTGTGGCAACTGCTACTATCTGTGCCTTACTTGGTTTAGAATGTGAAATCTTTATGGGCGCAAAAGATGTTGAAAGACAAGAGCTTAATGTTTTTAGAATGAAACTTCTGGGAGCTAAGGTTAATTCTGTTGAGAGTGGAAGTCGTACTCTTAAAGACGCAATGAACGAAGCAATTCGTCATTGGGTAACACATGCAAGAGATACCTTTTATATTATTGGTACTGTTGCTGGTCCACATCCCTACCCTATGATGGTTAGAGATTTTCAAGCTATTATAGGCTGGGAAGCTCGTGCTCAAATCTTAGAACTTGAAGGAAAACTTCCAGACAAGGTAATTGCTTGTATTGGTGGTGGTTCAAACGCAATTGGCGCCTTTCAACATTTCTTAGAAGATAAAGAGGTTGAGTGTATTGGTATTGAAGCCGGTGGTCTTGGAATTGATACTGACAAACATGGGGCTTCTTTAGAAAAAGGACGTCCGGGTGTACTTCATGGTCAAATGTCTTACCTTCTTCAAGATGATGATGGACAGGTACTTGAAGCCCACTCTATCTCAGCGGGTCTTGATTATCCTGGCATTGGGCCTGAACATGCCTTTCACAAAGATAATGGAACGATTTCTTATGACTATATTACGGATGATGAAGCACTTGATGCCTTTGTGTGGCTTTCACGTAAGGAAGGGATTATCCCTGCCTTTGAAAGCTCTCACGCAGTGGCTTATCTTAAAAAGATTAAAGATATTAAGGGTCAGACTATCATTGTTAACCTTTCGGGTCGCGGCGATAAAGACATGATGCAGGCAAAAGATTTATTAGACTTTAACAAATAAACCTAGAAGAAGGAAAAATTATGAAAATTTCTATTGATGAAAAACACTTATATGATATTAATGCAGATGTAACGGTAGTCTTTACCTTAGATACAAATGAACTTTTACACGAGGGTGTCCTTAAAGAGTTAGGCTTCAAAGCAACTCAAGATGAGACCTGTTATATTTCTGAATTTAAGACCTTATATGTTGGCGTAGAAGCAAATGAACATGATCTTTTCAGATGTGCGGCGGCTACGGCTATTAAAACATTATCAAAGTTCAATTATGCTTCTTTTAAAGTGGCCCAAGGTGATGTTGACAATAAGGAAGGAATTTTTAACGCCTTAGTGGAAGGTTTCATCTTAGGTTCGTATAAATTTGAGACCTATAAAAGTGAAAAATCTCCATCTAATCTAAAAGAAATAATTTTTTCTTCTAAAACACTAGAAGACAAAACAAGTGAAATTTCTATACTAGAAGAAATCCTAGTAAGAGCTCAAATCCTAGCCATTGCAACAAACTATACACGTGAACTTGTCAACGCAACACCCGAAGATCTTTTCCCTCTTAAGCTAGCTAATATTGCAAGAGACTTAGCAAAAGAAAACAACTTAGAATGTAAAATTCTGGATGAATCTGAACTGAAAAATGAAAATATGAACGCTATGCTAGATGTTGGTCGCGCTTCACGTCATGAGTCACAACTTATTCACCTTATTCATAAGCCTAAAAATCCAAGAGCCATTGTTTCTCTTATTGGAAAGGGTTTAACCTATGATAGTGGTGGACTTAGTCTTAAGCCTGCGGCTTCTATGGTTAGTATGAAGCTAGATAAAAGTGGCGGATGCGCGGTTCTTGGTATTATGAAGGCGATTTCTGAGCTTAATCTTCCTATTGAAGTACATGGTATTATTGGCGCGGTTGAAAACATGATTGGTGGAGATGCATACAAGCCTGATGATGTTTTAACGGCTAAAAATGGCAAGACCATCGAGGTTAGAAATACAGATGCAGAAGGACGTTTAGTTCTTGCAGATTGTTTATGTTACGCCCAAGAGAAGGTCCAAGCCGACTATATCTTTGATTATGCAACCCTAACAGGGGCTTGTGTAGTTGCTCTTGGCCATTACACGACAGGACTTATGGGTCATTCTACAAAATTAAAGCATTCCATGAGCCGTTCTGCGTTTAATACAGGTGAGCTTGTAGGAAGTCTTCCTTTTAACCGTTACTTGAAAAAGCAACTAAAATCAGAGGTAGCCGATATATCTAATATCTCTAACAAGCCTTATGGTGGTGCAATTACAGCCGCACAGTTTTTAGATCACTTTATAGAAGATGAAAACAAAGAAAAATGGATGCATTTTGATATAGCAGGACCTGCTTATGTTGAATCAGCTTGGGGATATAACCCTTATGGCGGTTCAGGCGCAGGTGTGAGAATGACGGTGGACTGGTTATCAAATATAAAATAAAACCAAGTTATATACTCACCCTACTTTTACTAATAGGTATTTTTAGCTTTTCATTCTTTACGAATGAAACTTTAAAGGCCTATGCACATTTATTTCGTATTGATAATGCAACAAAGGGAGCAGACTGTGTTTTGATTCTAAGTGGAAATGCTGAGACAAGACCCGATAAAGCCGCTTACTTAATGCAAGAATCTTATGCACCCAAGTTATATTATACTGATCAACGTTCTTATAATAAAAAGCATCAAGACATTCTTGGTTTGCCCTTTGAAAAAGCACAAAAAATCTTAAAAACTTACAAATTAAAGGCTGATATTATCCCTAGTACTAAAGGGGGAGCCACAAGTACCTTTGATGAAGCCCATGATTTTACAATCTTTCTAAAAACCCACCCTATGAAGCATGTTATCTTAGTTACTGACTCCTTTCACACGGCAAGAGCTCATTACGCATTTAAAAAGATACTTGATATGAATGGATTTTCAGATATAAGGCTTGAAATGTCGGCTGCTAGTAATGACATCTTTGATGAATCTACCTGGTATAAAACGGAAAGAGGCCTCTCTTCTTATATTTTAGAACCCGTGAAGTTTTTCTTTTATCTGTTTCATACGAAAAACACCAAACTTATAAAAGAAAACTGATAAAGTAAAGAGAATTTTATTACAAAATCGACTATCTTTGCATATTTGTTACTTTTATAATATGATGTATAAAAGTAAACAAGGTTTGTTATATGCTGAAGAATCCATTAAAATTTATTAACCTACTATATGTTGAAGATGAAGGCATGATTCGTAATGAACTTGTTGAAATTTTACAAGATGAATTTCACTCTTTACATGTGGCTACTAATGGTGAAGAAGGTCTTCGTTTATACAAAAAATATAAGATTGATATTGTAATCACTGATATTTCCATGCCTTTAATGGATGGTCTTGAGATGAGTAGAAATATTTTAAAGATAAATGCACAAACACCTATCATTGTCACATCTGCTTTTAATGATACACAATATTTATTAGAATCCATTAAGTTAGGTATTCATTATTATCTTATAAAGCCTATTGATCTAAAAGAACTTTTTACTACCTTAGAACAAGCATCACATAATATCATTAGCTTAAAACGTCTTAGTAAAAGTGAAAAATTACTTAATCAGTATAAAGATGCGATAGACAAATATGCCCTTGTTTCTAAGGCAGATAAAAATGGCCTTATTACTTACGTTAATGAGGCCTTTTGTAAAATTAGTGGTTACAGTAAGGAAGAGTTAATAGGAAGGTCCCATAATATTATCCGTCATCCAGACACTTTAACGGAGGTCTTTCAAGACCTTTGGAGAACAATCTTGGACAAAAATGAATGGCATGGGAAAATTAAAAACCGTGCTAAGGATGGTTCTTCTTATATTGTTGATTCTACTATCATCCCTATTTTAAATGCCCTTAATGAGATTGAAGAATTTATCTCTATTCGACATGATATTACCCGAGAAGAACTTTATAAAGAAGACTTAAAGCAGACCTTACAAGTAAGTTCAAAAAATTTAGATGAACAAATAAAATTTATACATGAATATGAAAATGCTCTGAAGCAAAATACACTCTTTTGTAAAACAAGTTTAGATGGACATATCATCCTTGCAAGTAAGGCATTTATTAAATTACTTAATCTAAAGGACAGCGATATAGAAGGCCTTTTATATTTAAACTTGGTTGAGAGTCAAAGTCAAAAAAAACTAGATATAGAAGTACGTGAAGCCATGCTACAACAAAAGAGTTGGCAAGGCCTTATCGCACATAAAAGTACAAAAGGAGAAGTGCTTTTCCTAGAATCTTCATTTATTCCTATATTAAACACAGAGGGTTTTGCTTATGAGGTGCTCTGTTTTTACACAGACTTGACGGAACAGATTCATTTAAATAAAGAAATTATAGACACACAAAAAGAGGTTATTTCAACAATGGGAGCCATTGGTGAAACTCGTTCAAAAGAAACAGGGGATCATGTTARACGCGTAGCAGAGTACTCTAAGCTTTTAGCTCTAAAATGCGGACTAGGTGAGAAAGAAGCTGAAGAATTAAAAATGGCTTCGCCTATGCATGATATTGGAAAGGTGGGTATACCTGATAATATTTTAAATAAGCCAGGGAAACTTACAGATGATGAATTTAAAATTATGAAAACACATGCTAGCCTTGGTTACGAAATGCTTAAAGGTTCTAGTCAGTCTTTGCTTAAAACTGCTGCAACAATCGCTAGAGAACATCATGAAAAGTGGGATGGTTCAGGTTATCCAAGAGGATTAAAAGCTGAGGAGATACACCTTTATGGACGTATAACAGCCATTGCTGATGTTTTTGACGCCTTAGGACATGACAGAGTTTATAAAAAAGCCTGGCCCCTAGAAGACATTTTAGATTTATTAAAAAAGGGACAAGGTACACATTTTGATCCTAATTTAATTGATCTTCTTCTTAATAATCTAGATGATTTTTTAAGTATTAAAAATCATTTTGACAATAAAAAGGAAGTGCTTGAAAGCCTTTAAAAAAATCAACACAAATGAGCATATTTCTGTTTTGTATGTTGAAGATCAAATAGATATACAAGAAGAACTTTCTGATATTTTATCTATGTTTGTTGATGAAGTGCATATAGCTTCTAACGGAAAGGAAGGGCTTGAAGTATTTCAAAAAATAAATCCAGACCTAATTATTACAGATATTCAGATGCCCGTAATGACAGGTTTAGAAATGATATCTGAAATCAGAAAGAAAAATAAAACAATTCCAATTATTGTCACCTCTGCTTTTAATAAAACAGATTATCTTTTAAAGGCTATTGACTTAGGGGTAGAGCACTATTTACTAAAACCTATCATGGTTAATAAACTAGAAAATTGCCTTAATAAGATTAAAACCTACCTCTTTCAGCAAAGAGAACTAGAAGCCTACCAACATTATTTAGAAGACCGAGTAGAAGAAGAAGTGGTATTACGTGAGGCAAAAGAAGCCCTCTTGATAGAACAAAACAAATCTTACGAGATAGGACAGATGGTAAGCGTGATAGCCCATCAATGGAAGCAACCCTTGCATTACCTTAACTTGCTAATTGAAGACCTTGGTATGGAATATGATTATCAACCCTTGACTCCCGAGTATATTAAAGATTTTATACAAAAAGGGACGAACAGGATTCAGTTCTTAGCAAATACAATGGATAATTTTTTGAGTTTTTACAAGACGAACAAAAACAAAACGAACTTTTTTATTTCCCATGTTGTTAAAGAAGTTGCACTGTTTTTAGAAATGAGTTATAAGTCTCAAGGAATTCATATCGATATTATCATTAAAGATGATTATGCCTTGTATGGGATTGAAAATGAGTTTCAACAAGTTGTTCTAAACCTTATTAACAATGCTAAAGAAGCCTTTGATGGACAAAAAAGAATTGATGCTAAGATCACTATTGTTATTTCTATTGATGAAAAAAAAGGAAAATTAACAATTAAAGACAATGCGGGTGGTATAAAGTACGAAAATATCAGTAAAATTTTTCAACTTGAGTTTACAACTAAAGAAGGCGGAAATGGCATTGGTTTATACTTAGTTAAAAAAATTGTAGAAGAGCGTTTCAAGGGCTCAATCATTGTGAGCAATCAAGAAGAAGGTGCTCAGTTTGAATTAGAATTTAATATAAACGAAGGAAATAAAAATGTATAAACTAGGAATAATATCCATTCTAATAATAGGCTTGCTGCTTACTGCCTGTGAGAAAAACTCAAAACAGGTATTAAAAGTCGGTATATCGCCTTGGCCTGGTTATGAGCCATTGGCATTGGCTGCTGAAAAAGGGTTTTATGGGGATTCAAATATAAGAATAATTCGTTTTGCAACACCAACAGAGTCTTACCGAGCCTTAAGGGATGGTATTATTGATGTGGCTGCTTTTACGGCGGATGAAGTTTTTCATTATGCAGAGGTACGAAACAAGCCAAGAATATTTTTAATCCTAGATATCTCAAATGGAGCCGATGCAATCGTAGCCAAGAAAGAGATTAAGACCTTAGATGATCTTAAAGGAAAACGCCTAGGTCTTGAAGGCAGTGCAATGGGTGACTATGTTATTAACAGATCCCTTGACTTTGCAAAAACTGATATTAAGGTGTCAGATATCATTCTTATACCTGTAGAAATCAATGAGCAAGAAAGAGCATTTCTAGCAGATGAGATTGATGCTGCTGTTACCTATGAGCCATCAAAATCATTATTATTAAAAGCAGGTGCACACGTAATTTTTGACAGCTCTATGATTCCAAATGAAATAGTTGATGTATTAGTCACTAATGACAGAACCATACAAACAAGGGCTTATGATCTTAGCAACCTTGCAAAGGGCTGGTTTAAGTCTTTGGACTTTATCAAAGAAAACTACACTGATGCCTTAGATTTAATGTCACGCCAAGAAGCCACTACCGTGCAAGAGTTTAAAAAAGGTTATGAAGACCTTATTATTCCCTCACGAGACTCAAATATAAAAATGTTGGGAAAAGAGGCTTTACTTTTGGAGTCAATGAAGCGACTTTCACATTTGATGTATGTTAAAGGAAGCCTTGAAACAAAAATAGAGGTTACGCCCCTTTTAGACGACCGTATTATCAATACAATAAAGGAGTAAGCAAATGAACCTCCCCTTAAAATACTTATTGCCTCTGTTGATTTTTATTACAGGCTTTGTTTTGATTATATTTCAGACCTATATCAATATGAACAATGAATATGCCAAGATGGAGAAACGTTCTTCTGCTCAAGCTAAAATCATTGGAAACAGACTGGCAAGTCGTATAACACATGAAGTTAAAAGGCAAGGGTTTTCGAAAGAAAAGCTTGTTAGTATGACGGCACCTTATATGGCAGACAGTTTAAATCAAGTCGAAATATTTGACGAAAACTTTAAACGTATTTTCTCTAGACACATCCCATCTCATAATTATTCACACAAAGAAAATGTAGAAAGCGGTATTGCACAAAAGGTTATGAGAGATCAATTTTCAGACATCTCATACCTGAGAGATGATCATAATATTATCGGGTACTTTCCTATTGATTTACCACCAAAAGATGGGGCTGCTTTTGCTAGAAACACTGGGGTTATGTATCTTGTTTTTGATGTTGTATCTGCTTATGAACAAGCCAGAGAAAGCATTATATACACCGCTGTGATGAATATCATAATTATAATGGTCATGATCTCATTTTTTTCTGCTTTGATGTACTTTTTGGTCTTTAAACGTCTTAGTGCTTTACATAAGGCAAGCTTGATGCTTTCAATGGGAAATTTTGATGTTCATGTAAAGAGCAAGGGAAAAGATGAACTGACACAGGTAATCCATACCTTTAACTCGATGGCAGGAGAGATGAAAGCCTATCAAGAGAGTATGCAAGAGCGCGTGGACACTGCTATTGAAGAGCGTAGCGAACAAACAAAGATACTTATACAACAAAGTAGGCTCGCATCTATGGGAGAGATGATAGGAAACATTGCTCACCAATGGAGACAACCCCTTAATGCCTTGAGTCTACTTATTCAAAAAATTGAATTATATTCAAAACGAGGAAAGCTTACTCCTGAACTCATTGAAGAAAATACTAATAAAGCAGATGACTTGATACAAAAAATGTCTAGTACAATAGATGATTTTAGAGATTTTTTCAAGCCCAATAAACATAAAGAAAACTTTGATTTAGAGACTGTTGTACATGATGTTATGACACTTTTAGAAGCGGGCTTAACTGAGGCCAACATAAGTATAGATATAAATATCCAAAAACCTGGCTGCGTAATATATGGATTTAAAAATGAATTTTCTCAGGTTATCGTCAATTTAGTCAACAACAGTAAAGATGCCTTGGTTGAAAATGAGATTAAAGAAAAAAAAATACTTCTTAAAGGTACAAGAAACAAGGATACAATAAAATTTTCGCTCAGTGACAATGCAGGGGGCATATCAGAAGATATTATTGATCGTATTTTCGAACCTTATTACACCACTAAAGAAGAAGGCAAAGGGACAGGTATTGGCCTTTATATGTCAAAGATGATTGTAGAAGAAAATATGCATGGTTTAATGAGCGTAAAAAACAATGGTGTTGGTGCTGAGTTTAGTATGATATTTAATAAGAAAAAGGATAGATCGTGAAAATACTAATAGTAGATGATATAAGCGATAATAGAGAGATGTTGGGGCGCTTAATGACACAATACAGTCGCAAGTATCAGGTGGAAACAGAAGTTTTTTATGCAGAACATGGTAAAGATTGTGTTGATATATGTAATGAAAGAAGTATAGACTTAATCTTCATGGATATTATTATGCCCGTAATGGATGGTCTGGAGGCAACAAAGATTGTAAAAAAAGAGCACCCTTCAATTATGATTATTGTTGTCTCTTCTGAGAATGATGAAGAAATAAAGTCGCAGATATTGCAAGCAGGCGCAGAAGACTATGTATTAAAGCCTTTTAGTTCAGTTATTATGTTAAACCGTCTAAATAATTACAGCAAACTCATTAATTCACGCAACTCTATATCCTATCAACCTAGGGCGATAAATACCTTTACCCACAGTGTTTACAGTTATCAGCTTAAATTTTTTATAAGTAATGATGATGAACTTGCACAATTTTGGGAAACACTACTGGTCAGGCTGAATTTTCAAAAGCACATAAGTGACTTAAGTGATTTTGTACGATTAATCTTTCGTTTAGCAAATATGCAGCTTCACAAGTCATACAAGTGTAATGTATATATGGAAGAAAATGAAGATAATTTTTATTTCACTATGGACAATATGAAACTTCTTCAAGCCGACATAATCAGTAAATCTATACAGAAGTGCCCTTTCAATTTTTTGCACAAGCTCGAAGGTGATTTCCTCTCTTTTACTTTGCCTAGACTCACAACTGAAACACGTCACACCTCCGTTACTGACACCCTTTCTATAGAAGAAACAAGTCCTGCCCTCTCCCTTCCTTCGGCTGAAATTATCAAAGACACCCTTCAAACCTATGACTTTCTTGACGAAGACGCTTTAGAGGAATTTGAATTAGTGATATCAAAACTACAAATAGAAATTATGTTAATGGGCTCCTCATCTTTAACTCTTGATGATATTGATATAATGAATGAGCATATTAAACAACTTTCATCATTATTAGCTATTTCAAATGACAGCTATGTTATTGCAACTGCCTTAAATGATCTGTCTATACTTCTAGATGAATACAGCGAACCTTTTTTATCAATGAGCAGTGACCTTTCAGCCATGATGATTTCTTTTATAAATGATCTTATTATGTGGAAAGAGATGATGTTTAACACGGGCGCTCCTTCTACTGACTTCCTTGATAGTTCTATGAGTAGTAGTGTACAAATGATACGCGCGGTATTTGTATGTGATGATCAGGGGTCTGAAGATATGGAGGATATTTTTGACTTTTAAATATAGGTTTATATTACCTTTCCTACTGCTTTGTTTTTCTTCAGTACTCTCAGCAGATCATATTGAACTAAGCAAAGAAGAAAAAAGTTGGATACAAAATAACAATATAGTTTCTTATATAGGGAGCCAAAATTGGCTGCCTTATGAAGCCTTTGATAGAGATGGGACTTATCTTGGTATAGTGGCAGAGCACTTAAAGTATGTTGAGAAAAGAACCGGCTTAAATTTCAGTCCTAAACTTGTAAAAACTTGGAGTGAATCCTTAGATATTGCCGCTCAAGGAAAAATTACGGTAATTTCAGGTGATGCAGCAGACAAGGTATTGGCTCAAAACTTCAAAGCGATTGAACCCTATCTCATCAATCCCATTGTGATTGTARTGAATGAAAAGACAAATTATATTGATGACCTAAATACCCTTCAAGATAAAAAAATTGCCATCATTAAAGATTATGGGTATACAGCGGATGTGTATACACACTACCCTCAGATGAAATTCATTGAGGTTAATAATATACAAGATGGATTAAATGGTGTTTCAAATGGGAAATATGATGCGCTTTTAGCTTCAAACGCTTTAGCCAGGTACATTATCTCAGACATGGGCTTAGACAAGATCAAGATAGTTGGAAAGACTACTGTAATTATGGAGCTAACACTATTTGTTGACAAAAGAGAACCTGTTTTATTTAATATAATAAACAAAGCCATCAAGTCTATCTCTGCTAAAGAGCAAAATGAAATAATAAAAAAATGGACTATTTTACAGCCCTCAAGTTTTAATACAACATCTCTTATTACTATTGGTATTCTTATTACTTTTTTAATTTCTTTTTTAATTCATACAATTATAATGATAAAGAAAAACAATAAGCACTTTCTTTATATGAAAAAATTAGAGTCTGCCCAGAAAGTAGGACATTTAGGAAGTTGGGAATGGAATATGATTACGGGTAAGCTTGTATGGTCAGATGAAGTTTATCGTATCTTTGGAGAAGTGCCTCAGTCTTTTCCAGCAAGCTATGATGCCTTTAAGTCCTACATCCCAAAAGAGTTTCATGAAGGACTTGAAGGAGCTATTACTAAGGCAACAGAGTCTCACACCCCTTATGAGTTTGATCATCAGATCCTTCAAAAGGATGGGAGTCTACGATTTGTAAGAGAAGCAGGATATATTCGATATGATGATAAGGCGCAGCCTATTTCTATGTTTGGTACTATTTTAGACATTGATTCTATTACTCGTGCGAAAACAACATCAAAAGAAAACAAAGAACTAAAAGAACTCTTAGAAAAATTCGACAATAATGTCATTGCATCTAATACCGATTTAAAAGGAAATATCACTTACGTCAGTAAGGCCTTTTGTGAAATAAGCGGTTATAGAGTGGATGAACTTATAGGTAAGCCTCAAAATATTGTTCGGCATCCAGAGACCTCTGTTGAAACATTTATAGATTTATGGACAACCATTCAATCTGGAGAAACGTGGAAGGGTGAGTTGAAAAACAGAACCAAAGATGGGCAAGAATATTGGGTTTATTCATCCATATCTCCTAATTATGACGAGTATGGAAAAGTAAATGGTTATAGTGCCATAAGACGTGACATTACACATGAAAAGAAAGTTGAATCTTTGCATCAAAGCTTAAAGCTAAAATCTTCTCAGCTTCAAGTTCTTAATGATGAGTTAGAAAAGCGCATTGAAGAAGCGGTTGCACAGAGTAAAGAAAAAGATCAAATCATGTCTCATCAAAGTAAATTAGCTTCCATGGGAGAGATGATAGGAAATATTGCTCACCAGTGGAGACAACCTCTTAATGCTCTGTCTTTACTACTTCAGAAACAACAAATCTTATATGATAGAAATTTACTTACATCAGAAAAATTCAAAGAAGGTATTGACAAAGGAACCACGCTTATCAATAAAATGTCTTCTACTATTGATGATTTTAGAGACTTTTTCAAACCCAATAAAACCAAGTTGCCATTTGATGTAAAAGATGCAATAGAAGGAACTTGCAAACTCATAGATGCATCTTTATATAATAAAAGCATTCAATTAACACTCAATATTCAAGACAATATTACCGTTAATGGATATGAGAATGAATTTTCTCAGGTTATTTTAAATATCATCAATAATGCACAAGATGCTTTAATTCAGAAAAAAGTGAAAAATAGTGAAATTAAAATCTATACAAAGTTTGAAGAAAAGATAATAAATATATTTATTGAAGACAATGCAGGTGGTATACCTAAGGATCAAATACAAAGAATTTTCGAACCTTACTTTACCACTAAAGAAGAAGGAAAAGGCACAGGAATAGGACTATACATGTCAAAAATGATTATTGAAGAAAATATGAGCGGACGTTTAAGTGTAGTTAATGGAGACAAAGGGGCTGTCTTTTCAATTTCCTTAGAAATAGAAGTAAATTCTTGAAAAAAATATAAGAAAAGGTCTTCATAATGCAACAATCTATTTTAATTATTGATGATTCAAAGCTTATTAACAACAGTTTGTGCAGTTCTCTACGAGAACGCGGATTTGAAATCGTACAAGCATTTGATGTTGAAACAGCTAAAAAAATATTATTAGAAAGAAGTTTTGATTATGCGCTTCTTGATCTTATTCTTCCTGATGGTGATGGAGAGATCCTACTTCCTTTTTTACAAATACATGAGGCTATTAGAGTGATCGTAATGACATCTGACCGTGACGCTGATCGACGAAAAAACCTCTTTAGCTTTGGTGTGGTTATTGATTATATAACCAAAGAACGTCATTTTGATGAGATGGAACTATCAATAATACAGCTAATACAACGTATTTCCACCAACAAAAGTCTCAGTATCTTGTTAGTCGATGATTCAAATTTTATGCGCACACATTTGCGTATTTTACTTTCCAAGCGTGGTTTTAAAGTACTAGATGCTTCAAATGGAAAAGATGCTTTAAGTGTGATAAAAGATTATAAGGTAGATGCAGCAATCATTGACTTAGAGATGCCTGTGATGGATGGAAACCGTTTGATAAGTGCTATTCGAAGAGATAAGGCCAAGCTATTAATGCCTATCATGGTGGTTTCAGGAACAAACGATCCCATTAAAGTCGCGCGTGTTATTAAAAATGGGGTAAGTGACTTTATCAGAAAGCCTTACGTGAACGAGGAGTTTTTACTTAAGGTAGATAAGATGATGGATGAGCTGAAGCAGCAACGTCTTATCAAGGTGCATGAAGCTAAATTTGCAATGTATAATCGGGCTATGGATGAGGCTGCAATTTTTTTAAAGCTGGATAAAAATTATACAATATCTTATGCAAATAGTGCCTTGTGCGATATTTTGAACAAGGGACTTGAAATTAAAAATGGTACTAGTATTGAAGAGTACTTAAATAAAGATGGCCTTGCAAGTCTTAAAAAATTAAAAACAAGTCTAATTCAAGGCAAGTCTTACCAGGAAATATTTGTCTTTCAAAAAGACCAGCTTTCACTGGCCCATGTTCGTTTAACCTTTACTGCCTTAAAAGATCACAATAATGAGATTGATGAAATTCTTGTTATTGGCTTTGATGTTTCTTTGTTACAACAAAAAGAAGCTGATTTACAAAAACGTGTTGACCTAGAGTCAAAAAAGAATTGGGAGCAAAATAAACTGCTTATACAGCAGTCTAAAATGGCTTCAATGGGTGAAATGATTGGGAATATTGGGCATCAATGGCGTCAGCCATTAAATTCCTTAGGATTGATATTTCAAAAATTAAATCATGCTTATAAAAAAAATAAGCTTAATAATGAACTTATGGATAGATCAGTTAAAAAAGCAATGCACATTATTTCTCAGATGTCAGGAACCATTGATGATTTTAAAGACTTTTTCAGTGAAAACAAGGTACTTGAGCGGTGTAAAATATCTGATGTAATCAAACACACCATTGATATAATTGACTCTACTTTAAAAGCAAACAATATTATTTTAAACCTTAACTATAAGGAAGAAATATCTATACACTGTCTTAAAAATGAACTCTCTCAGGTTCTATTAAACATCTTGTCTAATGCTAAAGATGCTTTGATTTACACCAAGACTAAAGATCCTGAGATTTCTATAAGCCTTGAGTGTAAAAAAGAAGAAATTATTATTAAAATTAATGATAATGCCGGTGGGATTGATGTGAATATTATTGATAATATATTTGAACCTTACTTTACAACGAAACAAGCAAACAATGGCACGGGTATAGGCTTATATATGTCAAAAACTATCATTGAAAATCATATGATGGGTACACTTAGGGTGCAGAACACTCCTTTAGGTGCATCATTTGAGATCACCTTGCCAATTAAACAGGGATGAAATATGAATAAAAAAGTAACAATATTATATGTTGAAGACGAAGAAAGTATACGTGAAGAAATGATTGAGATACTTGAACTGGATTTTAACACTATTTATGTAGCAAAAAATGGTCAAGAAGGCTTAGAACTTTATCAAGAACATAATCCTAGTATTATCATTTCTGATATTCAGATGCCCCTTATGGATGGCATCACGATGTCAAAAAAAATATTAGAATTAAATAAAAATGCAAAAATTATTTTGACTACCGCTTTTAATGAAAAAGGGTATCTTGATGAAGCTACGAGTATAGGTATTATAGATTATATAAAGAAGCCAATTGATATTAATGAACTTTTTAAAAAGATTGAAGCAGTATCTACCTAACTTAAAGCTATAAAAATCAAGTATAAGTATACTTTCACAAAAGTCTTTACCTGTCACATCAGCTTATAAAATATTTAGTAAAAAGGGGTTACTCTCATAGCCAAACATCTTCACGCTATTAGTAAATCAAAGTTTATTTTAGTATAATTTCGAAAGTTTTTACTGTGCACAAAAGCACAAACTCGCTATAAAAGTAATATAAAAACATATCAATACATATCGGAGTGTTTATGGGATTAAGTATCGGCCTAGTAGGCTTACCAAATGTCGGAAAATCAACAACCTTTAATGCGCTTACCAAAGCACAAAATGCAGAAGCTGCAAACTACCCTTTTTGTACTATCGAGCCAAATAAGGCCATTGTTCCTGTTCCAGATAAGAGACTTGACGCACTTGCTAAAATCGTAAATCCTGAAAAGATTCAACATTCAACACTAGACTTTGTTGATATTGCAGGTTTAGTTAAGGGTGCGAGTAAGGGAGAAGGTCTTGGTAACAAGTTTCTTTCAAATATTCGTGAAACAGAAGTTATCTTACATATTGTTCGTTGTTTTGAAGATGATAACATTGTTCACACGGAAGGTAGTATTGACCCTATTCGTGATATTGAAATCATTGAAACAGAACTTATCTTTGCTGACTTAGAAGCACTAAGTAACCGAGCTGAAAAGCTTAAGAAGCAGGCTCGAGTTGATAAAAGTGCCTCTGCGCTTATGGAAATGGCGGAAGAGCTTATTGATTTCTTAGAAGGCGGAAATATGGCCTATAATTTTGAGAAAAAAGATGACGAATTGTTTATTCAATTAAATCAAGAACTTCGTTTATTAACAGCAAAAGAAATTATGTATGGCGCTAATGTTGATGAAGATGGTATGAGTGAAGACAACGATTACGTTAAAGCCGTTCAAAGCCACGCTTCAAAAAATAATTCTGAAGTGATTAAGTTATGTGCTAAGTTTGAAGAAGACTTAGTCGGTATGGATGATGATGAAGCAGAAGAATTTTTATCTGAAATGGGTGTGACTGAGTCAGGATTAGCACAAATCATTCATAAAGGTTTTGGGAAACTAGGACTTATGTCTTACTTTACCGCAGGCGTTAAAGAGGTTCGTGCTTGGACCATTCGTCAAAATACTACTGCACCTAAGGCAGCTGCTGTTATTCATAATGACTTTGAAAAAGGTTTTATCCGAGCAGAAGTTATTGGATATGATGACTACATAACATGTGGTGGAGAGAACAAGGCAAAAGATGCAGGTAAAATGCGTTTAGAAGGAAAAGAGTATATCGTTAATGATGGCGATATTATGCACTTTAGATTTAACGTTTAAGCCTCTTATAACAAAGGTTTTTATGCCTTTGTCCCCCTTTAAAATTCCTAAAATTTATAAGTGTTGAAGGTTATACACCATAGCTTCTTTGACTTTCTTCAAGGTTATATCGAAGCTATCAAGTGGTTTAGCCCTCAGGGTTTTAAGCTTTAGTCTTTGTTCTCTATAAGCTTTGCTTTTTAAGCTGAGTTCATGTTTGTATTCTTCAAAACGCGCGTCTATAAAAACAGGTGTATTCATACTCTTACATTTTTTAAAAAAGTCAGCTATTTGTATATAATCATTCTTATTAGAGGGATCCTTACTTTCTTCAGCCGCCTTTTGAGCTGTGGATATAAGGGTATTAGCCATATCTCCTGCGGGGACATAAGAAAACATTGTTTTTTTAGTATGCAGTTGAATGTCATCTTCATCTGTAAACATATCTAATAAAAGTTTTGAGGTTACTTTTTTAACATCTACAAGACTAAGGGCTCTTGCCGCAACAATAGCAGATATTTGAAGCTTTAGCTGATCTACACGGCGTACTAAACGCACAATTTCTACTTGAAAAACCTGTGCCTGATGTTTTTTATCATCTCGTGCTTGCTTAACACGCATCCAGGCTTGTTCTTCTTTATATAAGATTTGTCCACTTCCGTGCTGCTCCAGTAAGGACTTTCGTTTAGCTGTACCATTAATCACTTCTTTAACAACAGGGCTAAGTTTTTCTGGCTTATCTGCAATGCTGAGAAGGTCAAAAAAAGTATTCACAACCTCTTTATAAAAAATACCCGAAAACCGACGCATATATATTTGAGAAAGTTCATACATAAACTTCAAGTACTGCTTATTTTTTTTGACATTTTCTATTTCAACGAAAGTAAGATTTTTCTCTTTTAATAAAGATAAAAGTTCCGCAAGTAAGAGCTGAACAAAGGCAATATTAACCCCATCAAAGTCTAAGTCATTAACCGTCTTTATTTTTAAAAAATTGATATGTTTTGCAAGCTTTTTATCTGAGCATATTTCACTACAGATTAAAGACATCACTTCTTTTCTATCTTCATCACACTTAACTCTGAGCACTTCTTCTTCAAATTTTATTTTATCGCAGAAGATAAGGTCTAAATAGGTCTGTGACTTAGATGGCATTCAAACTACTTTTTAAAAGAGGCTATATCTTGAGTAAAGTTGACCTTTTCGCCACTTTGAACAAAGATATCCATTTTTTCAGAAATAATAACAATAGTTGAGCCCATTTGAAAACAACCAAAGTCATCTCCCTTATTCATATGCAAGTCCTTATACTCATAAACCTGAGGCTCACGTACTTCAGAGTTTGTTTGAATTTTTGGCTCAAAAGACACTTCCATTTTACCAACATTAAGCGCACCCACAAGTACTATATAAAAAAGATTGTCTTCTTGAGTGTAACATTCTATAACCACACGTTCATTTTCTATAAACAGGTCTTTTTGCTTATTTAGATAGGTAAAATTTACAGGATAAAGCTTACCCGGAATATGAACGGCCTTGGTGATACGACAATTAATAGGGATATGATAACGATGATAATCACTAGGAGAAAGATAAAAGTTTATAAAGCGACCATTTTTAACCCTGTGCTTATTTTTACTGTCTATATGTTCACCTAAAAGTTCATCTGCCTTATACTTCATCCCCTTAATTTGAAAAGAGTCAAAATCATGAACCTTTCCACACTCACTAATAAGAGAATCACAAGGAGAAATCATAATATCTCCGTCTGTGTTAAAACTGCGTACTTCTCTTAAGTGACGCGTAAAAAGCTTGTTTAATGTCAGGTATGATGAAGGGTCTGAAAAATCACTCATATCCAAGCCCATAAGTCTTACATAACCATGATTAATAATATTTTGAAGAGGCTTAGGAAACTGCTTAGAAGCAAACTTTCCAAACACCTGTGAAAATGCTGATGTTAAATGTTTTTTATTTGACACTATTTACCTTTTATTTCTTTGTTAGATGTAATTTTTTCTTCTCTTATTTCTCGCTTGGCTAGTTCTTCAAGAAGAACCGTTGCATAAGAACCCTTAGGCAGGGTAAAATGCATCTCATACCAAGCACTTTCTTCCCTGTATTTTGTTTCTATATCTTCAGGAAAGACAAAGGCATAACGTCTTGTACCAGACTCATCACAAGGCGCTTCAAACTCTTTTTCAATAGTGTGTGCTAAATCTACAGCCTTTTTAACTTTTTTACCAACAAGTAAGCCCGTTGGAGCTCTGTCTTTTTCGCTAAAAAGTTTTGCTTCGGCTTCTAAGTCTTCTACGTGAAAAATAGCCCCATAAGGATAATGCATACACAAATCCCCTGGAAGCATTTTAAAAGGATGTTTCTGTGCCTTCATTTGTTTAACTAAGGCCGTATCAAAATTTAAGACTTCTGCTGCTTCTTTAACCTCAAGACCTGAAATAAGTTTAGATATTTCTATACGACGTGAAAGCCAAAGATTAAAAAGATGGGACTGATAAGCAGAAATAAATAATCGCGATTTTCGTTTATTTTTTTCTTTTTTACGGCCTTCAACAATATCTTGACCAATAATATAATTATCCCCATCATTACCAAAACGCTGATACCCAAAGTAGTTTGGCATACCATCTTTTTTAATAGACTTCATGGCTTGGTCTAACTTAGTAGCAGCCACAGGTAGAACCTTTTTAATACGGATAAAAAATCGGTTTCCTTTTAAATGGCCTGTACGGATTTTATTATTATGACGTATCTTTGAAAGTATCTTGATCTGAGGATGATCTAACTTGTCAATAGCCTCTTCTATGCGCGCAGGTACAGAGATATACTGAGTTGTTAAGGCGTTTTTATCTTTAAGCCCCGCCGTACCTATCTCTTTAGCTTGAACACCCATGGTATTACATAAGATATCTACCATTTCAAAGGTAGAAAGGTTTTTCTTTCGGATATGAAGAATAAGATGTTCACCTTCTCCAGAAAACTCATACAGGGGTATTTCATCCACTACAAAGTCTCTAGGGCTTTGAGCAAAGTGAAAAGGGATGGAAGAATGATTTAAATAATAATTTCTATTCAAAAGTGATGTGCCTTACATGTTGATTTATAATTTTTACGACTGGCCTTTGCAAAGACTGTTAATTCTAATCTTTGAGATGATGCTAACCTTTGCATCTTTTTTCGCTCTCTAGCAGGAAAAGAGATAAGCATTTCATATTCTTCCCCGCTACAGCCTATACTTTTTGGAATCTTTTCAACAAAGTTATACCCAAGGCGATTTGCCTTAGAAAGCTTTTGTAAGTCTGAAAAAAGACCATCTGATATATCCATACCACTAGATAAGGAATTCCTTGTTCTAGAAATAAAGTCTTGTCTTAAAACAGGGCTAAAGAAACGTGACTTTTTGTTTGCATAAGCATTTTTCAGCAAGGAATCTAAGGCTTTTTTCGAACTGCCTAAATGACCTGTATAAGCTACTAAATGCCCTGCTTTCATCCCTACCCTCTTTAAAGGTTTTTTACTCTTTGCCAAGATAGTAACCGTAATATCAATTTTGATATTTGAAACGGTATCTCCACCTATAATTTCTATACCAAACTCTTTAGCAGCCTTATCAAAACCCTTATGCAGGTTTTTAATATCTGCTCTTGTTAAAGATGAAGGCAAGGCCACGGCTAAAAGCGCGTACTTAGGGTCAGCATTCATAGCAATAGAATCAGATATATTGATAATCATAGACTTATAGGCTATTTCTTCTAAGCAAAACCACTCGCGTTTGAAGTGTACATTCTCAAAAAATGCATCCTTAGATATAATCCAACCTTCAACAATTGCTGCGTCATCTCCAATTTTTTTGGAGTTAAAACAAGAGATAAAAAAGTCTTCTTTATTCAAAACCTATCCATATTTTATATATAGAGTGATTATAGCAACTTATTCTTTTATAAAGACGATAGACTTAAGCCTGATGCCTAATAGGTGACCTTTTTACCCATTTTTTGTTTACTTACTTGCATTATACTTGCCTAGATTTTATTATTAAGTCGTATTTAATGCACCTCAGTCTAAAATTAAGCACAAATAATAACTAAATATATTAAGGAAACTAATGCGCTGGTCCATAAAAAGAATTTTTGATAACCTTTCCAAGACACTATTGCTTCTATCTATTGTCTTAGGGGCTCTTTCAATAATCACCTTTACGCTTAACTCATCTGTAGAAAAAACAGACTTATTGCTTCATCAAAAAGCTTTAATATCAGAAGCCTATAACCTAGGTCGTGAAGACATCCAGCTTAGTAATATTCAACTAAGAGGAATCATCAATAATCTTAAATTTGATATCGTTCAAATGCGAGAAGCCTTTGCCTTTGATATCTTGGGAAATTATGTATATGGCCATGAGACTCAGTATATTAATGATCTTGAACAATTAAGTATTAAGCAGCTTTTATATCTTGAAGCGGCTGATGCTTATTATGATCAAAGTTTAGAGAACCTTGAAGAGCGTTTGGATGATTATGACTTTGCTCAGGTTGAATACGAGGCAAAACTTTTTGAACTAGAAGAACGACACCTAATTTACGAATCACAAAAGTTTCAATTTTTGCAGGTCATTATATATGTGGCTTTTTTAATCTCTTTACTAGCAACACTTTGGTTTACACGTAGACTTGCTTTTATTTATAAAGACTTAAAAACCTTATATTCAGTTGACTTAGAAAGCAAGGGACGTATGTATCATACTGAAGAAGCTGAGATGATTACAAAACGCATGAGTCGTAAGCCAACTGCTACTGAAAATCCAGCCTTTATTGATCCTGTTACAGAGATTAACAATTATAAGGGTTTATTACACGGCTTTGCAAATCGCAAGGGAAACAATGGTGTTTCATTGTCTGTATGTGTCTTTTCTCTTGATCATTTTAAAGATATAGAGAAAAAGTACAAAAAAGACCTTGCAAATCAAATACTTAAGAAAATAGGTTTTACATTTTCCTTATATGAACAACATACAGATGTTTTAGGTCGTATAGATTATGATCAGTTTGTTCTTATCTTAAACCGACAGACTAAAGACGCTGCCCTTCATGATTGTGAACAAATTCGCAAGACTATAGAAGAGACTAAATTCAAGGCACCTAAGGGTGAAGTTATCCGCATCACTGTAAGTGGGGGTTTTGTTGTTAAGGCACCAAACAAACCATTAGACCAAACCATAGCTCACGCAAAAGAAATTTTACATGCCGCTATCACTCAAGGTGGAAATAAAATCGCTCAACTTCGCGACCGCGCAGAAAAAGGCCTTAGATAGGCTTCCTCTTCAAACAACTGTTACCTTAGGTATCAGTTGTTTGTCTCAACTGCAACAAACCGTAACACTATAAAACTTCCTTTAAAAACCCCTTTACTTTAACCTTATACAAGCAACTTGAAGCTATAATCAGGAAAATTATTTTCGGAGGATTGCGAATGAGTATTCCTATTCATACTTACGACGCGGTAATTGTTGGTGCTGGCCTTGCAGGTTGTGCAGCAGCACTTGAACTGCAAAAAGCAGGCAAGAAAGTTGCTGTTATTACTAAACTACATCCATTGCGTTCACACTCAGGTGCGGCTCAGGGTGGAATTAATGCTGCATTTTCTGATGCAGATAGCATTGAACTACATGAATTTGACACGGTTAAGGGTTCTGATTATTTAGCAGATCAAGATACGGTTGAGTTTATGTGTAAAAAAGCGCCTGAAACTGTTCGTTGGGTTGAACAAATGGGTGCTGTTTTCTCTCGTACAGAAGATGGAAAAATTGCACAAAGACCTTTTGGTGGTCAATCTTCTCCTAGAGCTTGTTACGCAAAAGACCGTACAGGTCTTACCTTACTTCAAACAATTTTTGAACAAGCACTGCGTTATGGTGTTACATTTTTTGACGAATGGTACGCAGCTGACTTACTTTACAAAGATGGTAAGGTTCACGGAATCGCGGCTTATGACATCAAAAACTCTGAAAGAGCAATCTTTAATGCTAAGGCAGTAATGTTTGCAACAGGTGGATATGCACGTTCATTTAAAATCAATTCAAACGCACACGCTAATACAGGTGATGGCCTTTCATTGGTTGCTCGTCATGGTCTTCCTTTAGAAGATATGGAGTTTGTACAGTTTCACCCATCAGGTCTTTCTGGTAATGGTGTTCTTATTTCTGAAGCGGCTCGCGGCGAGGGTGGTCAACTGATCAACTCTGAAGGCGAACGTTTTATGACGAAGTACGCGCCTAATGCAATGGAACTAGCTTCTAGAGATGTTGTAGCTCGCGCAATTATCCAAGAAATTCGTGAGGGTCGTGGTGTTGGTCCAAGAAAAGATGCAGTTTATATCAATCTTGTTCATCTTGGAAAAGATTTAATCATGGAAAAACTTCCTGAGCTTCGTGATCTTGCTATCACATTCTTAGGTCTTGATATGATTAAAGAGCCAATCCTAATTTCTGCAACGGCACACTACTCTATGGGTGGTATTCCTTGTGATGTTGACGGACATGTTCGTAAAAACAACACAGAATTCGTAGAAGGTTTCTACGCGGCTGGTGAATGTGCTTGTGTATCTGTTCACGGTGCTAACCGTCTTGGGGCAAATTCTGTTCTTGAAGCCTTACTTTTTGGACGTCACGTTGGTCAAAGTATGGCTAAAGATGTTGATTCAATTGAACTTCGCAAGGCTACACAGTCTGACGCGGACGCTATGAGCAAAGAATTCGACTGGGTTATTACAAATAACGGAACTGAAAAGGTTCCTCATCTTAGACATGATCTTCAACAGTCAATGACAGATAACGCAGGTGTATTTAGATCAGAGGCGACTCTAGCTAAGCAACTTAATCACATGAAAGAACTTAAAGAAAAGTACAAGAATATCCGTATCGAAGATAAGTCAAAAATCTTTAATACAGAGCTTCAAGAAGCGATTGAATTTGGTCACATGTTGGATTATTGTACCTTTATTGTACAATCAGCGCTTGCACGTAAAGAGAGCCGTGGTGCTCACTATCGTGAAGACTTCCCTACTCGTGATGATGTGAATTTCTTACAACACACTATGGGTTACATGGACAAAGACGGAAACGTCAACCTAGAGTACATGGATGTCATTCTTGGCAAGCATGAGCTTAAAGCTAGAACGTATTAAGGAGAAGAGATGAGTGCAAGACCAAGTAGAAAAGTTACCTTTAAAGTATTTCGTTTCAACGCTGAGACGGACTACCTTCCAACATACATAAACTATGATGTTGATGTTACACACGAAAATGTTGTTCTTGACATATTAACTCATATCAAAAATGAGATGGATGGTTCTTTATCGTACCGTCGTTCTTGTCGTCATGGTATTTGTGGTATTTGTTCAATTAAGGTTAACGGAAAAGCGATTTTAGCTTGTAAGCAAAATGTGGATCAGTTAATTGAAACATATGGAACAGAACTTACTATCGAGCCATTAAGCATTAAACGCGCTATGAAAGATCTTATCATTGATAAAGAAGACTTCTGGGTTAAACATGCAATGGTTAAGCCTTATCTTGACGCGGATGTTGAAGACAAGCCTGAGAATGAGCACTTTGTAACTCCTGCTCAAGTAGATCAGCTTTTAGAAGCGGATTACTGTATTCAGTGTGGTGCTTGTCATTATTCTTGTCCTTCTCTTGAAATCAACGAACAATTCATTGGGCCAGCTGCCTTTGCTGCTGGTTTTAGATTTCAAGCTGATGTTCGTGACAACCAAGACAATGAACGTCTTAATGCAGTGAACCAAGAAGGTTCAGGTGTTTGGGATTGTGTTAAATGTATGGAATGTGCGGAAGTATGTCCTAAGGGCGTTAACCCAATTGAAAAGATTACTAAACTTCATAATATGGTTTTTGAAGCAGGTCTTGCTAAGAACAATATCGCAACACGTCACGCGGTTTACTTCAAAGACTCTGTTCGTAAACATGGTCAACTGGATGAAGCCGGTCTTGTTATCTACTCTGAAAAGGGTTACGGTATGTACAAGCATATGAAAGTTGGTATGCAAATGATTGCCAAGGGTAAGGCACATGTTAATATCTTTAACGTGCCTAAGTCTGATAAGATGGACGAAATTAAAAAGCTAGTAGACTCTTGTTCTACTGCGAAATTTTAGGAGTACAGATGAGTAAATTAAAATACGCACTATTTACTGGATGTACTGCAAGACAAAGTACACCAGAACAGATGATGTCAACAATGGCAATCGCTGATAAAATGGGAATCGAGCTAGAAATCTTAGAAGAAGCAACCTGTTGTGGAGCTTCTCACCTTCAAGATTATGATGAGTTTTTATCATTAGTGTTAAATGCACGTAATATCTGTTACGCAGAACAACGTGGAATGACGATGGTTACTATCTGTAATACTTGTCAACTTAACACGATGCTAACAAAACGTCGTTTAGACTCTGATCCTGAAATGAAGGCTAAGGTTAATGAAAAGCTTGCAGAAGTAGGCTTAGAATATAAGGGTGTTTCTGAAATTAAACACTTCTTATACGCTATCATTGATGACTTTGGTCTTGATAACTTAAAGAAAATGGTAGTTAAGCCTCTAGCAGAGTTTAACWTCGCACCATTTTACGGTTGTCATAACATCCGTCCATCAGAAACTCATGGAGATACAAACGGTAACGAAGATGCATACGCTCCTCGTTCACTTGATGATCTTATCCTTGCTTGTGGTGGAAATACGGTTGATTATGATGAGAAGAATAAATGTTGTGGTTTCCACGCAGAACTTCAAGCACCTCATACTGCAGCGGTTCTAACAGGTAACGCTATTATGGGCGCTATGGATAACAATGCAGACTGGATGGTTACTCCATGTCCACTTTGTCACCTTAAGTTAGATACTCAGTATGAAAGCGCTTCTAAGGCTATTGGTAGAGATGTTAAGCTTCCAGTGCTTCACATGCAACAAATGATTGGACTTGCCTTTGGTATTTCTGGTAAAGAACTTGGTCTTCAGCACCATGTTTCTGAAGTAAACTTCGTATAATTTTTTTTAGTAAGGCTTTGCCTTACTACSCTACTCTATGTTAAAAGTCTAATGGACTTTTAACACTATCCTTATTTAACTCCTTCACAATATGCGTATAAATCATTGTCGTCTCAACACTTTTATGTCCAAGAAGTTCTTGAATCGACCGTAAATCGACTCCCGCTTGTAAAAGATGCGTTGCGTAGGAGTGTCTAAAAACATGAGCACTTACTTTCTTGTGTACATCTGCCTTTAGCACCGCWTCTTTAATATTTCTACTTAAAGTTTGAGCATGAATATGATGTCGTCTTGTAATTTGAGTTCTAGGGTCTTTTGAAAGGCTTTTCATAGGAAACAAGTATTGCCATTTTGTGTCTTTATATGCATTAGGAAACTTTTTTGACATAGAATGTGGTAAATAAACATTCCCACATCCGTTCTTTAAATCAGTCTCATGTAGGTTATTAACATAAACAATTTGTCCTTGCAGTAAGACTTTTAACTTCTGAGGAAGAGGAACCACCCGATCTTTTAAAGATTTACTATCATAAATGTATATCTTCTCATAATAAAAGTCAATATCCTTAATCCGTATACTTAAAACCTCTTTCATACGAAGTCCACAACCATACATTAACGAAACCATTAATTGGTATATGCCAGAAATCATAGAAATTATTAAAAAAACTTCTTCTTTACTAAGAACAATAGGTATATGGATTCGTTCCTTTGCCCTTAAGGCTTGAATATTTTGATCTCTTAAATCAACGCCTAAAACTTGTGTATATAAAAATAGTAAAGCATTAAAGGCTTGGTTTTGAGTAGAAGGTGCAACATTTTTTGTAGAAGCTAAATAGCTAAGAAACTGTTCTATCTCACTTTTACCCATGTCAATAGGATGTTTCTTATTATGAAATAATATATATCGCTTTATCCATTCGGTATAGATTTTCTCAGTATGAATACTGTAATGCTTAAGTCTTATTTTCTCCCGTGTAAGGTCTAATAACTTCTTTTTCATAACAAACTCCTCCTCAATATAAGAACATATATGTGAGATAGCGGATTTAAAAGTCGATATTAAAACAAAGTGTGCATATATCGAAGATTTCCGATTAAAACAAACACTATATATTGTTACAAATATACTCTCTTTACTCAATAATAAGAAAAATATGTCATATTGACATATTTTCAAGGTAGAATCACACATAATTTATGACTTAGTATCGCTATCTTAAGTTGCTATTACATATAATGATATATATTAAATTGTTAAACACCAAAGGAATATTATTGAAAAAAGTTTTACTAAGAAGCTTCGGACTTATTGGAGTTCTTCTTTTCTTACCATTATTTTTATTTACATTTTCTAACCCACACTTAATTGAAAAGTCAGGGAAAGCTTTTATTGAGTGGAAGTTAAAAAATGAAACAAATAAAAAGATTGATTCTATTCAACTACCAGAATCAAAAAAACTTGAAAAGCTTTTTGGAAACAAAGTAAAAAAGCTTCATGAAAAAACTGAACATAAATTAGAAGTCTTCAAAAAACAATTAAAAGATGATGCTCCAAAAATCATCATGGCTCAAATTACAAAGATGAGTGATGTGAGTTGTAAATGTAGAGATAAGTGGGAAGAACGCTTACGTTCTTCCTTGAAGTTTAAAATAGCTTCACTTGAAAAATCTAAAGAAAAATTAGCATTTTTTGCTCAAGCAAAATATATGGAAATTGTAGAAAAGCTAACATTAGATATAAGAATATTTTTAGGAGCTAACGCCCTTATATTTGCATTCTTATTATTGGCATCATTTTTAAAGCCAAAAGCTACAGAGCACTTATTTTTGCCAAGTGTACTAATTCTTATATCAACTGTTATTTGTTCATACTTTTATCTTTTTGAACAAAATTGGTTTTACACAATTGTCTATAACAGTTATACCGGTTTTGGGTATGTAGCTTACTTAACAATAGTCTTTGCTATATTATGTGATATTCTTTTTAATGAAGCAAAAATTGTAACAGAAATAATAAACCAATTTCTAAATGCAATAGGCAGTGCCTTTAGCGTGGCACCATGCTAAAGGTTTAACAAGAACGAGGAGCGAATAATTTCCCCAAGAGCGGGGAAATTATATCGCTCACGACGAACGTTATACACAACAAGGATACATTTGAAATTAAACATCTTATTTTTGATAGTCAGTACATTACTAATCCCAATAGTCACTTATTCGGCAAGCTTCGATTGTACAAAAGCAAGCACTTTTGTTGAAAAAACAATTTGTGCAGATAGTAAGTTATCCTTAATTGATGAAGAATTAAATACACTTTATAATCAAATAAAAACAAATAGTCTATATGCAGACCAACGTAAACAGAGCCAACTAGCATGGCTTAAGGAACGAAACAAATGTAATACAAAAGTTTCAAATGAGTATTGGAAAACAAAATGTATACGTGAAGCATATGAAGGAAGAATACAAGACTTAAAAAAAATGAAAGACCCCAAACAATTTACATTTGAACTGATTGATAAAATTTCTTTTCGGAATTATGGAGGTCTACACACAACTTCAAACAATAAAATTATATTTACAAATTATGATTCTAGAACAAGAGATAAGTACCAGATTATAGAAGTTGACCCAATAGACTTTAGGTTAAAAGTATTAATAACTACTAAAGGCAAGAGTACATATATAGCTCATAACAAAATATATATTGTATATAAACGCCGAGGTTTAGCAAATACAGAAGAATTAATAATAAAAAATCGCAAAACCAATAAAACAATAGTTAAGAAAAGGTTCTCTGACAAAATTAAATGGGGTGAAATTGTTGGAAATAACAAAGTCTTAATTGTACAAAAAACAGAGATATTCATATTTGATTTAAAAAGCTTAAGAACAATAAAAAGACATAAATTTGAAATGAATTCTTATGTTAGGAATAATAGGTATAGTTCATATGTTTTAAGCGTTGCGAAATGGAAAAATAAAGTTGTAATTCTTACGCCTAAGAATCTTTTAGTTTTTGATAAAAATTTACGTGAAGTTAAGACAATAGTTCTTGGAGGTTCTAATAGTAATAGAAGGAATTTGGTTATATCCAATGACAAAGCTGTTGTGTCCTTTGATAAAGATGTAAAAATTTTCGACTTAAATACAGAAAAAGAGCTGTTGTCTATATCAAAGCCGGGGAAGTTCGTCTCTTATACCATTATGAACAACTTATTAATTGTTGCACCACAAGAAGACGGTAGCGGAGTGTTGGATGCACAAGTCTATAACTTAAGTACAGGAAGAGTTCAAGCAACAGTACCACTAATTGCTCAATTAATAACATATAATAAGGGGTTGATGCTTACTTATGATTATAAGTACCGAGGTAAAAGTACTTTTACACTATATAAAGTTGATCTAAGTAGTCTAGCAAGTAATAACGTAATCACTACACAATTACGAGAGTCCTATAAACATGCACAAAAAGCTTTTGAACAAACAAAAGATTTTTATGTGTCTTTAGGAATATTAGATAAGGCAGGTATAGAAAAATATTTATCAGATAATAACAGCATATTAGAAGAAGAAAAAGTGATTTTCCGCCAGTATGGAATATGGTTAAGTCAAACGCTAGATAAGTATAATAAAACTAAATATGTATTTGATACGGCAAAAATAAATCTTAATAACAAAGAAGTTCAAACGGCACTTAACTTAGCACGACTAAAAGCATGTTATTTAATGTCTGAATGCTCTGCAAATGAAAATGATTTAAAACAAGTATTTGGAGTTCAAAATATCCCAAGTCAAATAATTTCTATGACCATGAGTTCGATAGATAAATTATATTTCATCGATGATAAAATATATGTTTCTCGTTATGAAAATGGTAAAACGGGAACAAGTATCTATGATACAAAAATTTTAAACCATGTGAAAGATATTTATTTTTATCCTGAAGAGCATGGAGACTTTCAAGACAATGTAACAGATATATTAGATACTAAAAATCATGTAATCCTAAAAATAGGTTATAGATGGGATTCAAAAAGAGACAACTATGCCGTTATTAGTAAAAAATACTCTTCTTTACAATGTAAAGGTTATACAACACTTGATCTGAAAAAACTGTCTTACAATAATGATAATATATGTGCATGTTTTGATAAAAACTCTACATGTAAAAGTAAAAAACCTGAAAAAAATAGTCAAAAAATATTAAAGAATAAAATCAATCATAAAGAAG
>NVXJ01000048.1 GCA_002733885.1 Arcobacter sp.
CATAAACTTTTGTCAACAGATTACGTAGATTAGAAGGATTTTAGGACAAAAACTTTTTCCCGTGTGATTAGGAAGACTTTTGGGATGAAAAAGGTTGAAAAAATTTAGGGTGTAGGTGAACTTTTTAATTCTTAATATAAATAAGAATTGATTAAAAGTACTAAATATAGTATAATATATCAAACTTAATAAAAGGATTTGTGATGCAACCTATATTAGCAAACTATACAGCCAGTATTACTGAGCTTAAAAGATCACCTACTCAGCTACTTAAAGATGCAGGTGATGAGGCAGTTGCCATTTTGAATCATAATGTAGCTAGTGCTTATTTAGTTCCAAGTGCTTTGTTTGAAAAAATGACTGAAACTATTGATGATTATTATTTATCACAAACTGTTAAAGAGAGACTAGATTATAAGGAAGAAGATCTTATAGAAGTTTCGATAGATGAGTTATAAACTAAAATTTACTAAGCTCTCTTATAAAGAGTGGAATAAATTGGATTCAAGTGTTAAAACTCAGTTTCAAAAGAAACTCAAAGAACGACTTGAAAATCCTGAAGTTTTGAAAGATAAATTAAGTGGATTTGAAAATATATATAAAATAAAATTAAGAACAAAAGGTTTTAGACTTGCCTATGAAGTCAAAGATGCAGAGATAGTTGTTTTAGTTTTAGCTGTAGGAAAAAGAGAAAATAATGAGATTTATAAGAACTTAAATAATAGACGCTGATCCTAGGTAGGTGTTGTAAGAGATGTGTTTAATGGTTTTTAGTTTTTGGAAGAGCAAGAGCTTGTTGTCAGCGGATTAGAAGGATTTTTAGGATTAAAGAATAAAATATTTTAAATTTTTTATAGTTCATTATACTTTTACTTATAGAAGAGCTTTAGTGTGCTTAATTGAATAGTGACTCTTATTTAAAACTAGATATAATAATTTATGTTAAATGAAAAAACTAGATTTTATGGTAGAACTAAAAAGATAGATATCGAAGTGTTAAAGAATGTATTTAACTCTGATAGGTTTGTCTATATTGATATTGTCCTTTTATTTGGAAGTCGTGCGGTGGGTAGTTACCATGAAAGAAGTGACTATGACTTTGCTGTTTTAGCGGATGAAGGGGAGAACCGTTCTTGGGGGACACTCTCAAGTATTTGGAATGATATAGGCTCTTCTTTAAAGTTAGATGAGGTTGATTATGATGTAGTTGATTTAAGAGAGGCTACAGATGAGATGAAAAAAAGTATTAAAAAAGGGTATGTGATTTTAAAAGGAGAGAATGATGACATTTCAAGAATACTTGGATAGAACAAAGATTATTGCAGATGATGAGCAAAAAGTTCTAGATATGATGAGTGTTAAGGAAGATTGGAACAGCATTGAAATTAGAGCTGTGAAAAACTCTATGCAAGTGCTTGTTGAAAACTCTATTGGTAAGGCAAAACGTATATTAAAAAACTTTAACTGTCCTATTGTTCCTCAAAAAGGTTCAGATGCTTTTGAGTTTATGTATGAAATGGGACTTATTGATGATGAGATGTTTAGTACGATGAAGAGTGCTATTGGCCTACGAAATGCAATGGTACACGATTATATGAATTTTAATGATGATATTTTAAAAAATGTTGTTACTGAAAAAAAATACCTTGATCTTGTAAGTTTCTTGAAGTCGGAGTTAGAGTATTCTTCTGTTCAATTAAAACGAATAGAAAACTTTTTTTTAAATTAAAAATTCAGATATTTCTGTTTGATATGATAGTTTTTAAGAGCAAGAACTTTTTGCCAGCATGATTAGATGGAATTTTATGATTTCTAATGGTGTGAGTAGTCTTAAAACGAGCTAATCGAATGTGGTAATTTTTTTATGTTATAATTATGTACAGTATTATGTAAAGGAAACTTATGCAAGTAGTCAGTTTAACCGAAGCAAGAAACAACCTTAAAGCTGTTTTTGATGCTGCTTATAATGACCATGAAGATGTTATTATACATAGAAAAGGCAATGAAAATGTTGTTGTTATCTCATTTGATGAGTATAATTCAATGAAAGAGATGCAATACTTATTTAGTTCACAAAAAAACAATGACAGATTGTTACGCTCACTTAATGATGCTCGTGATGGAAAAACTTCTGAAAAAGAACTTTTAGAATGAAGATAGCTTGGACAGATAATGCATAGGATGATTATCTGTATTGGCAAGTTAATGATAAGAAGGTTTTAAAACGAGTCCATCTTTTGATAAAAGATATTAAACGCAAAGCTTTTGAAGGGCTAGGGAAACCTAAACCTCTATAAGTATGAAATTGCAGGATGTTGGTCTAGGCGTATTATGGATGAATATAGACTAGTTTATGAAGTGAATGTTACTATTATAGCTTGTAGATTTCATTATTGACAATATTCTGATTGGGTAATAAAGAGCTTCTTTCCAGCGTGACTATTAGTAAGGACTTTCAAGTAAGATGATTTTTCTAGAATATTGAGAACTCGCTCTTCCCTAGGATCTTTAAATTGACATTTGATATGCTTTGTGATATTATTTTGTATGAACTTTTTATGGAACCAAGATAAGAATCATATTTTAAAAACAGAAAGAGATGTTTGTTTTGAAGACGTGGTGACACTTATTAACGAAGGTGATATTTTAGATATTATCAAACACCCAAATCAAAAAAAATATCCTGAACAAAAAATATACGTTGTTTTACTGCATGGCTATGTACATATGGTTCCATTTGTGAGAGATAGTAATGAAATTTTTCTTAAAACAATTGTGCCAAGTAGAAAGATGCATAAACTATACAAAGGAGATAGAGATGAAGTTTGATGAGTATGAGTTAGATCTTATTGATGCTATTGAGAATACAAATGAGTTTGAAAGAGTTGAGAATTTAGAAGATGAGATTAAAGAAGCAAAGCATGCAGCAAAGATGTTTTTGACTAAGACAAAGAATGTAAATATACGAATACCAGAGTTCGATATGCTTATGTTGAAAAGAAAAAGTGCTGAGTTAAATATTCCCTATCAGACAATTCTTTCTTCTTTGATTCATCAGTATGTTACACAAAAGGTTAAATTGACTTTTTAAGCGTTTAAAAAATAAACTATTCTTAGGTACAAATGAAAAATAGAATCTATCTCTCTTCTCCTCATATGAGTGGAAATGAACTTTCTTATATTGAAAATGTTTTTAAAAGCAACTATATTGCGCCTCTTGGTGAGTATGTTGATCTTTTTGAACAAAAGATTAAAGATTACACAGGGACCAATTATGCACTTGCTCTTTCTTCGGCAACTGCGGCGCTTCATTTAGCACTTAGAGTTATTGGRGTTAAAGAAGGTGATGARGTTTTAAGCTCTACCTTTACCTTTGTGGGYTCKGTTTCTCCTATACTTTATCAAGGKGCTARGCCTGTTTTTATTGATAGTGATGAATCTTGGAAYYTGTCYCCTAAACTTCTTAAYAAATATTTATTRRCYTGYGARAAAAAACCAAAGGCYTTAATTCTTACGCATTTGTATGGTCAGTGTGCGGATATTGAAAAGATTGCTGATATTTGTAAGTTYCATGGTGTTTTTCTTATTGAAGATGCGGCGGAAGCCTTAGGTGCCAGTTTTAAKGGAAAGGCTCTTGGRACCTTTGGKGACCTTGGTGTGTATTCTTTTAATGGAAATAAGATTCTTACWACTTCAGGTGGRGGTATGCTGGTTAGTGATAATGAGGMTTATATACAAAAGGCTATGTTTTACAGCACTCAAGCCAGAGAAGATGAGCTTCATTATGAGCATAAGGAGTTTGGCTATAACTATAGACTTTCTAATGTCTTAGCGGCTATTGGTGTGGCTCAGATGGAAGTGCTTAGGGATAGAGTTAAAAAGAAAAGAGAAATATATTCTTGGTATAAAGAATTCTTAGCGGATGTAGAAGAGATAGTATTTATGCCTGAGCTTGAAGACAGTCTAGGAAATAGATGGCTTACGACACTAAGCTTTGCTAAAACCGATTATAATGTGGTTATAAAAGCCTTAGAAGGGATTAATGTTGAGTCTAGGCCTTTATGGAAGCCTATGCATATGCAGGCCTTATTTAAAGATTCTAAGGGTTATTTAGATGGGACAAGTGAGGGCCTGTTTTCAAGAGGCTTATGTTTGGCAAGTAGTACCACTATGAGTCATGATGATGTGAAGATGATATCTAAGGTGATAAAAGGATGTTTAGACTAGATGCGTATTGATAAACGGCTTCAAAATTATCTTGTTATTATTATTTTAAGCATACTTACCTTTGAGTGGACCTTTTGGATATTGCACCAAGAGCCACGTTGGGACATTATTGGTATTGTTATCGTTGTTCGTTTGTTGGCTTCTACCTTTATATACAGGGATTATTCTTCTTCTTGGAGTAAGTCTTCTCAAAAAACATTTTTGATTAAAAGTTTTGTATATCTTCTTGCCTTTACTGCATATATGCCTTTTTTCTATAAGGTACTTCCTGTCTCATTTTTTATTAGTGAGTTGTTTTCTTATTTGTTTATTATAAACTTATTGGTTTATAGTTATTACTATATACGTCATAAAACACTTGTGGATAAGTCTAAAACACTTGTTGTTTATGGAGCGGGTGAGGCGGGTGTTAAACTAGGTTCGGAATTTAGGAATTCAAGATATAAATTGAAATACTATATAGATGATAATGAGAAGCTTCAAAAGCGTAGTATTGATAATGTAGAGATTATTTCGCAAGAGGTATTTAGAAAAAAGGCTAAGGGCGAAAAACTTGACTTACTAGTTATCGCTATGCCTTCTGCTCCTGCGAGTCATGTAAAAGAGATTTATAATAAACTTTTTGATGCCTTTGAAAAGATTCAAGTACTTCCAAGTTTAGAAGAGATTTTTGGGCATGAACCTTTTTCTGCTCAGTTAAAAGATATTTCTGTGGAGGAACTTCTTGCGCGATATCCAAAAGATCTTGATAAGGATAAAATTTCGTCTTTTATAGAAGATAAAACTGTCTTAATAACAGGAGCAGGTGGAAGTATAGGAAGTGAGCTTGTTCGCAAGTGTATAGAGTTTAAGGCAAAAAAGTTAATCTTACTTGATAACAGTGAATACAACTTATACCAGATAGAACAAGAGGCCAAAGATAAGCTTGAGATTGTTCTTCTTATGCAAAGTGTTGTTGACTTAGAAGGCTTGGATAAAAGCTTTAAAATCTACCAACCTCAAATAGTGATACATGCAGCGGCTTATAAACATGTTCCAATGGTGGAAAAAAACAAAGAAGAAGGTATACGAAACAATGTTTTAGGTACAAAATATTGTATAGATACTTCTGTCAAGTATAAGGTTGAAAAGTTTATCTTTATTAGTACGGATAAGGCTGTTCGTCCTACAAGTGTTATGGGGGCTACGAAGCGTATAGGTGAGCTTTATGCGCAGAACTGTGAGACAGGTGAAACAGAGATTGTATCGGTGCGATTTGGAAATGTTTTAGGCAGTAGTGGCTCTGTCATACCAAAGTTTAAGGCACAGATACAAAAGGGTGAAGATATAACGGTTACGCATCCTGATATGACAAGATACTTTATGCTCATTCCTGAGGCCTGTGAACTTGTTCTTCAAGCGGGTGCTATTGGWAARGGTGGSGAAATATTTATACTGGATATGGGTGAGCCTATTAAGATTGTTGACTTGGCTAAGAAGATGATTAGTCTTAGTGGAAGAGATGATATTAAGATAAGGTTTACAGGTATACGAACAGGTGAAAAGCTTTATGAAGAGCTTCTTTTGGATGAGAGTGACATGCATACACAGTATGACTCGATTACGGTTGCATCCCTTACTGCTTATGAGCTTAAGAAACTAAATCAAGATATTGATACCTTAGTRAAATGTGAAGATAAACTWGTACAACTTAAATATATGCTTCCTGAGTTTAATCATTTTAAGAATTAAAACTTAAATATATAAACTAGCCATTATTTTCTCTCAGCACCATCCCTCTGCGTATAGTTAGTGTTTTAATATTAAAAAATATTTTAATTAGGTTTATTTTCTTAATTTAAATTTATAATAAAAATATGATATTTGTTTTTTATAGATTTGAATATATACTTCTTGCTCAAAGATATCAAGGAAAATATTTAAAGGTATTTCCTTAGAAAATTGCAGGAGAGAGAAATGAAAAAAGTACTTTTAGGGTTAATTATTGGCTTAATGATGAGTATGCAGTTGTTTGCTTGTAACATCAACACAGCGGGTATAGAAGAACTAAGTGAGCTAAAGGGTATTGGTCCAAGCACAGCACAAAAGATTGTTCAGTACCGTAAAGAACATAAGTTTAATAAGACTGAGGACTTGATGAAGGTCAAAGGAATTGGTCAGAAAAAATACAACTCAATAAAAAAAGAATTAAGTGTTTAAGCCTCTGGCCTCGGCCAGTTCTTTTTAAAGTAGATTTGAGTCTATTTTAGAAAGAAAAGATCGCCAGCGTGATTAAATAGATTAGACATTATTTTTTAAAGAAGTGAAAATGACAGAAGTGTATGAGAAGATTTTAAGTGATGAGACATATAAGATTATTGGTGCTTGTATGGAMGTKCATARAGRWYTAGGSWRWGGATTTWKWGAARYARTYTAYSRWGAWGCSTTAGAAAWWGAATTYAWAWYRARAAAWATTSMTTWTTYAAGAGARWMWMGAWTTAKMATTAACTACAAAGGTGATGTCTTAGCTAAGAATTATTATGCTGATTTTATTTGTTATGATGAAATCATTATAGAACTTAAAGCTATTCATAGTTTTGATAGTGTGCATGTTGCACAAGTGGTGAACTACTTAAAAGCTGCCGAATTACCTATAGGCTTATTAATAAACTTTGGGCAAAAATCTCTTCAGCAGAAAAGAATATTTAATAGTTTGTATGGATGATTGATTAAGACTTAAGAAAATATTCGCCAGCGTGATTAAAGGATTAGATGAGATTTTTTAGTTCTTTAATCTGATGAATCTGTTTAATCATGCTGGCGATATAGAAAGAAGGAATTAAATGAAGGTTGGAATATTTGTTTTATGGATGTGCTTTAGTTTATTCGCCCAATCTCCTCAACTTTTTCTTTTAAAAACCTATAAAGACGATATGAATGTTAGYGGCTGGGTGATGAGTGAGAAGTATGATGGGRTRAGRGCWTATTGGGATGGTAARCRGCTTATATCTCGTTCAGGGAAGRTTTTTAGYTCACCTCAATGGTTCACKTYGAATTTTCCTMCYTTTGAATTAGATGGTGARCTATGGAGTMAAAGAGGRGACTTTGAAAAYATWGTKTCWATTGTWAATACWAAAAAYTCTRAYTCTCGTTGGAKGGCTTTRAAGTATATGGTSTTTGAAGYTCCAGGCCAAGAAGGTTCTTTATATGAACGAATARMTRTYTTRCRTGTTTATCTAAAAGATSAGAAGCAYACACGCATYAAAATAATTAAACAAGWAAAGATAAATAAYWCCAAAGAACTAAAATTGTATTWYGASAAGATNWWWAARAAGGNATGGAGAAGGTATWGYTATACGAAATCCTTTWTTACCTTATTATGTTGGACGAAAAAAAGATGCCTTGAAGCATAAGCCTTATATAGATGCTGAATGTAGTGTAGTTGATATACTTGAAGGTAAGGGAAARTATAAARGTATGTTGGGTGCACTTAAATGTGACTTTAAAGGTAAGCTTATCAAAATTGGCTCTGGCTTTACAGATAAGCAGAGACAAGACGGTATAGCTATTGGAACAGTAGTTACGTTTAAATATTATGGTTTAACAGGATTAGGAAATCCAAAATACCCAGTGTTCTTGAGAGTTAGAGAAATGAAATGAGTAAAATAGCTTTGTTTGATAAGTTAATAAAGTAAGTAATGTGATTGTTTAAATGAAAGTTTTTGGTTGCGGAAATAGGATTTGAACCGCCAAAGAGCGTTAGAAAAATGTGAACTGCTTCACGTTTTTAGCTCGACGCGACATGATGATATGTGAAGCATCATTATGGCTGGTGACAAACAGGTTTGTTTAGTTGAGTAGTTATAATAAGTTATGTGATTGTTTTAAGGGAAGTTTTTGGTTGCGGAAACAGGATTTGAACCTGTGACCTTCGGGTTATGAGCCCGACGAGCTACCGAACTGCTCTATTCCGCGAC
>NVXJ01000049.1 GCA_002733885.1 Arcobacter sp.
TATGCTATTGCTAAGATAGCAGGCATAAAGATGTGCGAGTCATACAACTTGCAGTATGGTACAAATTTTATTTCGGTTATGCCAACGAACCTTTATGGACCAAATGATAACTTTGACCTTGAAACTTCACATGTGCTTCCTGCCTTACTTAGAAAGATGCATGAAGCTAAACTTATAAATACTCCTGAAGTAGAAATCTGGGGATCTGGAAAACCACGAAGAGAATTTTTATACAGTGAGGACATGGCAGATGCTTGTGTCTTTTTACTTGAAAATAGAGATGCTAAAGATACTTATGATGAGAATGACAAAGAGATACGTAACACACATATAAACATAGGAACAGGCGTAGACATAAGCATAAAAGAGTTAGCCCTAACAATTAAAAAGATTGTAGGTTACGAAGGTGAACTTTACTTTAATGACACTAAACCCGATGGCACAATGGTCAAACTAACAGACCCTTCTAAGCTTCATGCCCTAGGTTGGAAACACAGGGTTGAGTTAGAAGAAGGAATTAGAACTATGTATGAGTGGTATTTAGCCCAATGATGTTGACAGAATCAGAGATATTAACGCTTATAAAAACAGGTGAAAACCAAACAGTAGAATTTAAAACTTCATTTCAAAAAGAGGTGATAGCTTCAATTGTTGCTTTTGCAAATGCTAAAGGTGGAAAAATATTTATTGGCGTTTCTGACATTGGTGAGATCATCGGTGTTGAACTTAATGCTGAAAGTCTACAAAGCTGGATAAACCAAGTTAAGCAAAACACTTCTCCTTCTGTTATCCCCGATATGGATGTGATTAAGATTGATGAAAAAGACTTAGTACTGATAGATGTAAAAGAATATCCCATTAAGCCGATCAGTTTTAAAAACAGATATCTTATTCGAAAGTCAAATTCTAACCATACCATGAGCATGGAAGAGATTGCTAACGAATACTTGAAAACAAAAAACAGCTCTTGGGATTATTATCTTGATGAGATGCAAAGTTTTAATGATATTAGTTTAGATAAAGTTGAAAAATTTATTAAAAAGATAGAAAAAAACTTTAACAAGTCTTTTGATGATACTCCTATGCAGATTTTACATAAGTACGGCTTGGTTAAAGATGACAAGATTACTTTTGGAGCATACTTGCTTTTTGTAAAAGATTTTTGTCTTATTTCAGGTGTTCAGGTCGGTCGTTTTAAAACGCCAACGGATATTATAGACAGCTTGTCACTCAACACAGACCTGTTAACAGAAATTGATGAACTTATGATTTTTGTACGTAAGCACCTAATGGTTGAGTATATCATTACGGGTAATCCACAGCGCGAAGAACGGTATGATTATCCGCTAGATGCTATAAGAGAAATAATTCTTAACATGGTGACGCATCGTGACTACAGAGATAGTAGTGACAGTGTGATTAAGATATTTGATGATCGTATTGAGTTTTTTAATCCGGGTGGTTTGTATGATGGTTTAAGCATTGAACAGTTAGAGTCAAATTCTTATGAATCAAAGACACGAAACAAGTTAATTGCCCTTATGTTTAAAGAATGTGGTCTCATTGAAAAATATGGTTCTGGCATTAGTCGTATTAAAAAGTTCTGTTTTGAACATAAGATTATAGATCCAAAATTTGAAGAGATTCAAAAAGGATTCAAAGTTACGCTTTATAAGAAAAAAAGAGACGTATCTAGTGATGTCGGAATAAATGTCGGAATAAATGTCGGAATAAATGTCGGAATAAATGAGTTGCAAAATTTCATTACAAGACAACAGCCCGTTCGTGTATCTTCCATTAAAGAGCATTTTGATAGCATAACAACGAGAACAATAGAACGATGGATAAAACAACTTAAAGATGAGGGAAAGATAGAATATACAGGAAGCAAGAAAACAGGAGGTTATTGTGTTAAACAGTAGCATATGCTTTTTAAATTTTAATTGCTACTGCTTGTACTTTAAGCAGACTAAACCTGAGAGAAGAAGGGTTGAGTTAGAAGAGGGAACTAGAAATATGTATGCGTGGTATTTAGCTCAATGATGTTAACGGTAAAAGAGTTACAAAACCTTATAAAAACAGGTGAACATCAAAACCTTGAATTTAAAACTTCATTTCAGAAAGAAGTAATTGAATCAGTTGTAGCTTTTACTAACAGTCACGGGGGCAAAATCATTATTGGCATAAATGATGAGGCACAAATAGTAGGCTTATTATTATCTAAGGAAAGTGTTCAAAACTACATTAACACCATAAAACAAAACACGCAACCTAGTATCATTGTCGATATTGATACCTATACGATAGATAAGAAAGAACTATTAGTAATAGATGTAAAAGAATACCCTTTAAAACCTGTTGCTTATAAAAACAGATATTACAAAAGGATTAAAAACTCGAACCATCTTATGAGTTTGGATGAGATTTCTAATGAACATCTTAAAACTTTAAATGGAAGTTGGGACTTTTATATTGACACAAGACATGACTTTAGTGATATCTCACTAGAAAACATTGAAAAATTCATACATAGGGTTGAAAAAAACTTAGGAAAGTATTTTAATGAGGATCCTATGATGATCTTACGAAAGTATGAACTTATTAAGGACGACAAACTAACCTTTGGCTCGTACTTACTTTTTACAACGAACATGTCGCCCTTAACTTCTTTACAAATTGGAAGATTTAAAGACCCCATAACTATCTTAGACAACATTGATATAGATACAAATCTCTTTGAACAAATAGAACTAACAATAGAAGGTGTCAAGAAGCATCTTATGAGTGAGTTTATCATCACCGGTGATGCTCAGCGTACAGTAAGATATGAGTACCCTCTGGAAGCGATAAGAGAAATCGTGGTAAATATGATAGTACACCGAAACTACCAAGACACAGGAAACTCCATCATAAAAGTTTTTGATGATAGAATAGAGTTTTTTAATCCAGGGAAACTTTATGATGACTTAACCATTGAAAAGTTGCAAAGAGGTGACTACTCATCCAAAACAAGAAACAGAGCTATTGCAAGAGCTTTTAAAGAAACAGGTATAATAGAAAGATATGGTTCAGGTATCAGTCGTATAAAAGATGAGTGTAAAACACATGGCCTTATAGAACCAATGTTTGAAGAGTTTGTTCACGGGTTTCGCGTTACCTTGTTTAATGGAAAAGAAACTACCCAAGAAACTACCCAAGAAACTACCCAAGAAACTACCCAAGAAACAAAAAAAGTATCAACAAAAGATAAGATACTTAAAGAACTTAAAAAAGATGCTTCACTTACAAGAGAAGACTTAGGAAAGTTAGTTGGCGTAAGTGCCAATGCTATAAAACAGCATCTTTCAAAGTTAAAAGAAGAAAATAAAATAAAAAGAGTTGGAAGTACAAAGTCAGGTTCTTGGGAAGTTTTAGATGATTAAAACAATATATGTGCTAAAATTTACTTTAATTAGAATGCGTTCATTGGTGTTTCCAAAATAGGCGCTTGCTGTGTTTAATAGCCAAGATATAAAAATTAGTAGTTTATGTGTTTTAAACTTGATATTTTATCCCATAAATTCAGTAAAGGAATAATCTAAATGATAGATATAGAAAAAGTTAAACTAGAGATAGTAAAGTCACTAAAACCTTTAAACCCATTGAAAATTATTCTTTTTGGTTCTTATGCTTATGGAACACCGACTGAAGATAGTGATATAGACTTGTATGTTGTAACAAATGATGACTTTATACCTGCAACATGGAAAGAAAAAATGAAAATAAAACTAAAATTTTCCAAAGCATTAAGAGATCTAAAACAAAATTATGATATTGATTTAATAACCCACACGAAAAAAATGTCTGAAAAGTTTGCTAACTTAGATTCTATGTTTTCTAGAGAAATATTAGCTAAGGGTAAAGTCATTTATGGATAAAAGAAAATGTCAGGCTAGAGAATGGCTTAAAGCGGCTAGGGATGACTTAGATAGTATTGGCTATATTATTAATGCTGAACACTTGACTAACATTGTTGCATTTCACTCTCAACAAGCCATTGAAAAAACATTTAAGTCTTTAATTGAGTATAAAAATATTACATTTATAAAAACACATAACTTAGAAAAATTATATAAAAATATTGAAAATATAATAACGATAGACTATGATCAACTAGAACTTATAAATGAGCTTTATATAGATTCAAGATATCCAGGTGATATGGGGCTTCTACCAGAAGGAAAACCAACACTTACTGATGCTAAAGAATTTTATACGTTTGCTAAAGAGATCTTTGAAAAAGCTTGTAAGCTTCTAGAGATTAATATTGAAGAGGTACAGTAAAATGACTTTAAATTTGATACCTGACCCTTTTCTTTTGACCCTTTTCTTTTCTGAAGATAAAGAGGTGAAAAATACACATATTAACATAGGACCAGGTGTTGATATAAGCATAAAAGAGTTGGCCGAAACAATTAAAGAAGTGGTTGGCTATGAAGGTGGACCTTATTTTAATGCTACTAAACCTGATGGAACAATGATAAAATTAACGGATCCTTCAAAACTTCATGAACTTGGTTGGAAACATAAAGTTGAGCTTGAAGAGGGAATCAAAATGATGTATGAGTGGTATAAAAATGAAATTTAATAAGAAACTAAATATACAAAATACAGAAATTTCAGAATCGTCAGGGACATTTGTTATAGCAGAAGCTGGCGTTAATCATGGTGGAGATATGGCTGTAGCGAAGAAGCTTATAGATTTGGCTTCAGATGCAGGGGCAGATGCTGTAAAGTTTCAGACATTTAAATCAGAACATCTTATTTTAAAAGATGTAAAAAAAGCTCCTTATCAAGAAAAAACAACGAGTAAATCAGAGACGCAATTGGAAATGTTAAAAAAACTTGAAGTTTCTAGAGAACAAAATCTTGAATTAAAAAGGTATTGTGAAGAGAAAAAGATTATTTTTTTAACTACCCCTTTTGATGAAATAAGCTTAGATGAGATTGATGAATTAAATTTACCAGCATATAAAATAGCTTCTACGGATACAACAAACCTTCCTTTTCTTAAAAAAGTAGCTAAAAAAGGCAAGCCAATATTTTTATCAACGGGTATGACATATTTAGCAGAAGTGCAAATGGCCTTAGAAACGATTTATGAATATAATCAAGACGTTGTACTTCTTCAATGTACAGCAAACTATCCAATTGAAGATAATGAAGCAAACTTGTCTGTTATTAATACTTTTAAAAGGCATTTTGATATTTTAGTAGGCTATTCTGACCATACTGTCGGAACAGGGGCAGCTGCTTTTGCTATTCCTATGGGTGCAAAGGTCGTTGAAAAGCATTTTACTATTGATAAAACTCTAGATGGACCAGATCATACAGCATCTTTATCTCCTGCTGAACTAAAAGAGTTTGTAAGAATCGTGCGTAAAGTTGATTCCTTCATGGGAAGTGATGTTAAAAAGCCAAACCTTTCAGAAATAAAAACGCGAGCATCTTTACAAAAATGTTTGGTAGCAAGTTGCAGTATAAAAGAAGGAGAACTCTTTACTGAAGAAAATATCATTGCTAAAAGAACAGGGGGGATAGGAATATCGCCTATCTATTATTATAGTGATTTTATAGGAAAAGCTTCAAAAAAACCATATAAACCAGATGAGATTTTAATAAATGAATAACATCGCAATTATTGGAGCAGGAGGACATACTAGGTCCTCATTACCTTTATTAAAAAGTAATGTTACTAACACGAATTTTAAAATTTATGATGAATCATATCAAAATAATAATGAAATAATATTAGAGGTATGTCTCTATGGGAAAATTGAAGATGTTCCTTTGGATAATCCTGTCTTTTTATCTATTGGAGATAATTTGCAAAGAGAAATCCTATTTAAAAGATTTCGACAACAGCTTATAGAGAAAAATATGTTTCATAAACATTCCCTTATTGAGAACTCAGTTGAATTTGGTGTATGTAATCAAGTTTATGCGAATGTTTTTATTAATTCATCTGTTGTAATTGAGGATAATAATATTATAAACACAGCTGTTGTAATTGAGCACGAGGTTAAAATCGGTAGTCATAACCATATATCTATAGGTAGTGTTTTATGTGGAAGAGTAGTAATAGGGAATAGATGCTTTATAGGAGCAAGTAGTACGATCATTGATAAAGTAGAGATTTGTGATAATGTAACTATTGGTGCAGGGAGCGTGGTGCTAAAAAATATTACAGAAGCTGGAACATATGTAGGCTCTCCTGCAAGGAAAATTAAATGATATATATATCTAGTGCTTGTGTTAAACATAAAAAAATAAAAGATTCAGTACAAGATTTAGTAGACAATGGATTTAAAAATATTGAACTGTCTGGTGGAACAGAATATTATGAAGGTTTTGATAATGATCTTTTAGAATTAAAAGATAAATATAATTTAAATTATGTATGTCACAACTACTTCCCTCCACCACAAGAACATCTGGTACTAAACTTAGCTTCTTTAAATGATGATATTTATCAAAAAACATTTGAGCATTTAAAAAAAGCAATAGTATTATCTGAAAGACTTGGTGGAAAAAAATTCGGTTTTCATGCTGGTTTTTTCTTAGATATTAAAGTAAGTGAAATAGGAAAGAAGATCAGTAAAAACAATTTATTTGACAAAAAAGAAGCTTTTAATAGGTTTTGCAAAGGATTCAAAAGCCTTCAACAGTTTTCAAATAATGTTGAGCTTTATATTGAAAACAATGTGTTCTCATCTACAAATGCAAAAACATATAAACATGAAAATATTTTTATGTTAACCAATTATATAGAATATAAAAACTTAAAAAATAAAATTGATTTTAACCTACTCTTGGATGTAGCCCATTTAAAAGTGAGTTCAAAAACTCTAGGTTTGAATTTTGAGCAAGAGTTGATAGGAATGATTAATGACTCAAACTATATTCATATTAGCGATAATGATGCTTTGCATGATTTAAATAATTGTTTGCGAAATGACTCGAGTTTAGTGGAACTATTGAAAGATCAAGAGTTAAAAAATAAAGATTTTACATTAGAAATTTATGATGGAATGAAAAGTATTAAAGACACTCATAGTATTTTGCAGGATATTTTAAATGATTGAAAACATGGTTTCAAATAAAGATGATAGTTTAATTTCTATTATGAAGATAATTAATAAAAATGCCATGGGTATTGCTTTTATAATTGATGAAAATAAAAAACTATGTGGAACTATTACAGATGGAGATATTAGAAGAGCATTATTAAATGATTATAGCCTAGATACAAAAGTTAAAATCATTTTGTCTGATAACTATGTATACGCTTTAAAAGATGAAAGTTATGACTCTTTAATGCAAAAGATATCAAATAGAATAAAAATTATACCTATTGTTAATGAAGAACATCACATAGTCGATTTTTTTGAGTATAAGCAAGATGTGTATTTTCCAGTTGCTATACCTAACCTTAATGGTAACGAATTTAAATATTTAACTGATGCCTTTATGAGTACATGGATATCAAGTAGTGGTGAGTATATTGAAAGATTTGAAAAAGGATTTTCAAAATATAGTGACTGTAAACATGGGGTAGCTGTTTCTAATGGAACAGTTGCGCTTCACTTGTCTTTAATTGTATTAGGAATAGGAAGAGATGATGAGGTTATTATTCCAGATTTAACCTTCGCCGCTACTATTAATACAGTGCTACATGCAAATGCTAC
>NVXJ01000050.1 GCA_002733885.1 Arcobacter sp.
AATCAAACAATTTTAATAACAGATGGATGGGGTGAAGGGATTCGAACCCCTGAATACCAGTACCAAAAACTGGTGCCTTACCACTTGGCGACACCCCAATATCTACTTAAACAGATGCTTAAGAGGGCGAAATTATAGGCTAAATCATTTTATTTGTCAAGGGCTATTCTAATCTTTGTCTACATATTTGTGAATTTATTAAAAAGGTACGTAGACAGAAGCAGATAAAACTTTAAATAAACTGCTAAAGAACGAATTTAATCTGCTAAAATACGTTTATATGTCGGCATAGCTCAGCTGTATAGAGCATCTGATTCCTAATCGGAAGGTCCTGGGTTAGAATCCCAGTGCTGACACCACCCTTTATTTATATATTACCTCTTAGATATTTTATGGAGTTGAGAATGAAACATATTATTTTATTATTAAGTTTAATGAACTTTCTTTTTGCAGAACCCACATGGGTACATGGGACACACGAAGTGGATGGTCATAAGTCTGCTGTTGGTATAGCCCAAGCTCATTTTCCTTCTCATGTTCAGACCAAGGTCGCTTTGATGCGTGCTAAGGCCCAGTTATTTCCCCAAGTTATTTTACAAGATCAAGAAAACACGAAATCTAAGTCTGAACTACATGAAAATAACAAGGTTAAGATAAAAGACAAGTACAAGGATAAAGAAGGCAATCTTTATCTTTTAGTGATTGCTCTTTAATTACATTTTCCCCACATTAATTTTTAGTATCCTTACTGCAAAGTAAAGGAGATTTTATGAAACAAGAAATATTTTGTTATATACAAGATAAGGAAGACGTACACTTTCTCAATGTTGATGGATCCTTAGAAGTGCATGATATTTTAGCAAGCTTTGTTATACAAATTGCTAAACTAAATGAATCCACACCAAGAGATATTTTGCATGCAGTGTCTGGAAAACTGCAAGTGCTTATGAACGAGAAGGTTTTGGTATAGTACAGCTATATAATTTCACAAAGGAAAAAGATGCTAAATGTTGCTGCCATACAAATGAAAATGAGTACAGATCATAAGGCCAATATTTCTAAGGCTGTAAAAATGGTGAGTGAGGCGGCATCTAAGGGTGCAAATATTATCTTGCTTCCTGAACTTTTTGAAGGTGTATATTTTTGTAAGGACATGGATAATAAGTATTTTTCATGGGCCTTGCCAAGAGAAGAACACCCCCTATTAAAAGAGTTCTCAACTCTAGCAAAACAACTCCATGTAGTGCTTCTTGTTAGTTATTTTGAAAAAGCTGAGGATAAATATTATAACTCTTTGGTAGTTATGGATGTAGATGGTGGTATCTTAGAAAACTACCGTAAAACACATATTCCTGATGGCCCTGGATATGAAGAAAAGTTCTATTTTTCACCGGGGAACACAGGCTTTAAGGTTTATGATACTTATTACGGAAAAATTGGCGCGGGTATTTGTTGGGACCAATGGTTTAGTGAAACAGCGCGTTCTTTAGCCTTAATGGGAGCAGAACTTATCTTTTTCCCCACAGCTATAGGCTCAGAACCTGAGATAAAAATTGATTCAAAAGACCATTGGCAAAGAGTTCAAATGGGACATGCCGCGGCAAATATCATACCTGTGATTGCAGCAAATCGCACCGGGGTAGAAGAGGGTGCGTCTTGCTCTTTGACTTTTTTCGGGTCTTCTTTTATGACAGACCATACGGGGGAAAAGATTTGCGAGGCTTCAAGAGATAAAGAAGAAATATTATATGCTCAGTATGATTTAAAAGAAAATGCTAAGTTAAGAGAGTACTGGGCACTTTTTAAAGATAGACGTCCTGAATGTTATGGGAGTTTAGTTGTCAGTTTGTAGTTTAGGATGTTTTTTTACTAAAAACTAGAAACAAAAAACTAGAAACCACCTAATGGAACCTTATTTGCTTTTACAAGGAAAATAAGGAAGAACTATGGAAATTATTCTACAGAACAATATGATTGTTGTTCGCACAGGATTTGATATACTTCAATCGTCTTGGATGGACGAATTTTTAAACAGCCATTCCCAAGACATGCTTTTTTTACCAAAGTCTGTCTTAGTYTTTTCAAACTCAAGCCTTTTTGATTATAAAGAAGATTTTTTACATTCATTATGTRCCTACTATACTAAAGACCAAGAAAGTGGTCAGGAYTTTTATCTTCGYTCTGTACTTAGATATATGAAGCATCCTATTAAGATTGAACTTCTTGAAAAAGAGGAYCAAGAGGTTATTGAAGTTCGYCTTCAAGCCCGTAGTAGCTCAGAAGTACATATAAAGTTCAACCATCCTAACAGATGGGTTATGTCTTATTTAAAGTCTCAGCTTGATTTATATGTGGTTCAAGAAGGGCTTATGAACCTCTTTTTAGAACTTCCTGATAATAAGGCGAAAAGCAGGCTAGAAAGAGCCTTGAACAAGCGTCATATCTTGCATTATGAAATTCAGTATAGCTATGATGCTTATTTTATGCAAAACCTTTATTCTGAGTTTGGTCAGTTTGAATATGAAGACCACACAGATGATGAGATAGATGAGATGTTGCATTATTATACAGTGCTTGAATGTCCTGTGGGGTCTTCTCAAGACGCACTTAAACGCTCTTATAAAAAGCTTGTTAAAGTGTACCATCCTGATAAGGTGCATTGTGAAAATACAGACACCGTAAACCATTACACACAAAAGTTTCAATTACTTCAAGAAGCTTATCAAGCACTACGCATTGTTTCGTAAACTACTTTTTTTAGTCTTACCTCTAATTATCTTAGCAGGGGAGTATCCTCAGCCTAAGAGCTTTTCACATGCGATTAAGATTTTTAAGGAGATAGACCTTGATTATAAGTACACCGCATTTTCTCAAAAAGAATATGAATATGACCCAGCAACATGTATGCGAAAGTTATATTTAAAAGAAGACCATAACAAAGAAGTGGTTTTTGTGCGTATAGTACCTGAAGAATTAGTAGCTGAAAACTTAGCATGTTATACCCAGGACTTGTGTACAAACATGAGTGGAAAATTATATCATGGCCTTAAGTGCTGTAAAAAAACAGACAAGCTTTATAAACAATATGAAAGAGATATTTTTAATGTGATGGGCATTGAAAAAGACACATCTTATGTAGGAATCATACCCCCCTTACATATACGTGGGAATATTGCAAGAGTCTATCTTTATATGAGCAAAATCTATAAGGTTAATCTAACTAAGAGTCAATACAGAAGGTATGAACTTTGGAACAAGGAAGATGAGGTAGATGCTAAAGAATGCAATATTCACAAGCAGATATCAAAGGTTCATTCGCGCTCAAACCCTTGGATTAAATCAGCCTGCGAAATATTAGAAAGTAAGTCTTCAAAGTCTTCACAAGAATAAAGCCTTAGTTCTTTATCTTGCATACTCAGTAACTCTTTTGAAAAGCCCCTTTTAGAAAAAAGCATTAAAATATCAGGTTCAAAGCCTACTTTCTCACATTTTTCATGTATCTTATTGAGCTCTTTCTTATTGAGTTTATGGTTTTTCCATTTACACTCACCAATGATGAGTTTATTGTCTAGGGTAGTTGCCATAAGATCTATTTCTACATGCCTGTCCCAGTAAGAACCACTGTCTACAAGCTGTGAGGATGAGAGTTTATGTTTTAGTAAGACATTGCTTAACTCTTCAAAGGTGTATCCTATAAAGGCTTGATGATGTTGTCTGAAATTATCCATCACCTTCTGGTAATGGCCTAATTCAATCTCTTTTTTCATAGGGGCTATAAAATAAAACCAAAAGCGTAAAAAAGGAGAAGTGAAACGCATCTTATGAGAGATTCGGTGTCGTGCAACCTCACGTTTGAGTTTATTGTTATCTTTTATGGGAGGTTCTTCTCGTGAATATTCGGCTTCTAAGACGCCCATTTCTTGAAGGTGTTTTAAACTAAGACCACCCGAAAGATTAGTTAGCCCACTTTTATTAAAGGCAGAAAATATCCGTCTGTCTCCCCGTGCTAGGTTTGTCAAGAGTTTGAGGTACTGAGGTTCGTTTGTAGTAAGTTCGGTGATTTGATTATAAAGGGAGCCAAAGTTGTCTAAAATTTCGGTTTGAATAAGGTCTTCAAGTGAAGCATCTATATCTACCTTCCATCCCAATCCGCCAAAAACAGAAAAGTATTCGATAAGCTTTTCTATATCATGAATCATATGACGGAAGTAAAAGGAACGAAACTGTTTTTTAATCATGTTTTACTTTAGATATATCCCTGAGTCTTTTACCTCTATCTTATCTGCTTCTATAAGGGCGGTTAGCGTACGTTTGTAGGCTTTTTTACTAAGACCAAAGATATTTTTTATATCTTCTGCATCACTCTTGTAGTTATAAGGAAGTTTCCCTTTATTTTCATCTAACATCTTTAAGATTTTTTCTTGTCCGACATCTGAGCTTTTATCACCAAGACGTTGTAAAGAAAGGTCAAGCTTACCATCAGGACGAGCAACTTTTAAGTAGGCTTTTCTAACATCACCAGTTTGGATATCTTCAAATATTTCATTATGAAAGATCATACCTTCATAAATATTATTAACAATACATTTAAAGCCCATAGGTGTTTTTGCCATAACAAGAATAGAAACTTCATTATTTGGCTTTAGTATATTTTTGTGAAAACGAAGGTGTTGGGTTAATCGTTCAGAACCTATAAGTCTGTGTGTTTTTTCATCATAATTTACATATAAAATACGATGTTCACCTACTTTGAAGTCAGACTTTTGATGGGTCTTTGGTACAAAAAGGTCTTTTTGGAGTCCCCAATTTACAAAGGCTCCAAAGTGAGTAAGGTCAACAACTTTAAAAAAGCCGTATTCATTAAGGGTAGCGAGTGGTGTTTCCGTGGTAGCAACGATACGATCTTCTGAGTCATTATAAACAAAAACGTCTAGCTCATCTTCAACATACATATCATCTGTGCAGTATTGATTAGGGAGTAAGACATCGTTTCCATCATCAGCCATTAAAAATAGGCCAGGCTCAGTAAGACGATCTACGCGAAGGGTATTTACTTTTCCAAGTATTAAGTGTTCATTTATCATGTCTAATTATATCTCAATTATAATAGATTAGATGTTATATTGCCAGCATGATTAGAGGGATTAAAAGAAATTTTCATCATGTCTAATCTTTTTAATCGTGCTGGCTTCTTTTCTTCGTCCACAGATTAAACGGATATAGCAGATTTTAAAATCAATTAAATCTGCTGAATCTGTGGACAAAAAGTAATTTCTTAGGCTTCTTTTTTTCCACGTATAAGTACGGGTGCAAACTTCCAGCCCCAAAACTAGCCGTGGCGGTTTTACGAAGTAAAAAGTTTCTGGCGGAACTGAGGTCTAAACTTCTTTTTTTCCTGCGATAAGTACGGGTGCAAACTTCCAGCCCCAAAATACAAATAAGACTATCCATAAAGTTAAAGATAGGTCAAAGAACCAAAGCATAGGTAGGTCAAAGCCAAAGATTAACGAGTATATAAGTCTAGCTACCACAACGATTTGCGTAAGATAAAAAAGCTTTAAAGTAGTGCTGTCAGCCTGTGGAGGTTGTCCTGAATGTCCAAGGGTTACGCGGGTTCCAAAGCCTATGATGATGGTGGTTAAAAAACCAAGGGCTAACATATGAACATCCGCGAAGGCAAAGCCTGTTTGTAAGATGATTTCACTCAGTTGAAAAAATGAACCAAGGATTAAGGCTGCGGGCATCCAAAACAGAGCAATATGCAAGATTTTTAAGATGTTTGGCGCTTGTGAAAATGAGAGCTTCCAACGTATTACTTCAAAAAATATATAAAGACCTAAGAGTAAAGAAACAACGGCTTCAATAATCTCAGCATTAAACACATCGGCCACACTTTTGATAATAAGGGCAATAAAAACCGTGAGTACAAAGCCAGAACGCTTCTGTACAAGGGAGTGTGAAAAGAAAGGCACCATTCTCTGCGCAATTGAAAAGGTCATAAAGATGAGGTACATGTTAAAGGCAAAGGGAAGCGCAAAGATATCTAAACCTAAAACAATCTCGGCTATCCAAACTGCGTGAGCTGCTGTTCCTATGTAGATAGAGGTTAGTATCCAAAAAGGGTCATCTTTGATTTCGGCTTGGGCTGAGGTAAAGATACGTTGTAGCATGTATAAAAAAACAGCCTGTCCTAGAAATAAAATACCCATCCCAACAAGCATAAGTATTTCAGAAGTAAAAAGCCCCACACTTGTTAGTAAAGACCCGGCTTGAAAGAGAAAAAAGGTACGAATATAATAAGGCTTCTTTACGGGTTCACTTTGACAAAACCTCGAAAAAGTKGTGTATARAAAACCTATAAARAACTGAGTAAAGACGATAAAAACCAAAGAATAGGCATGAAACATGGTAGGGCTTAAAAAGGTATGTGAATCACCTTTCATCATCATTTTGTAAGAGGCCATAAAAATAAGCATAACAACAATTGCCCAAAAGACACCSGCTAGAAAGAAAGGCTGGTGKGGCTGTGATAAAAAGTAGTTTTCTTGTTTTTCTTGAGGGTTTGTAGAAAAATTATTCATGTATTWATATCCTTATGTCAATSATATAACATAAGAGATGAAATTTAGTTGATAAACGTCAATTTAGACCTTAATATGCTACTATAGGTAATAGTAAAAAAAGGTTTTTTTTGAAAAGTTTTTTAAGTATAATTTTCTATCTTTTTATAGTCGTTTATAGTTGTGAGGCTAAAGAAGATATCTTTACACAAGAAGAAAACGTATGGATGCAAGAACATCAAGAGATTTTTTATGGGGCAGACCCTTCTTGGGTTCCTTTTGATTATATAGACAAAAAAGGCAAACATCAAGGTGTCTCACAAGATTATTTGAATGAGATATCTCGTATAAGTGGTTTAAAATTTAGCCTATATGCTAAGAAACTTTGGTCAGAAGTGATGAAGGATATACGGCTTAAAAAAGTTGATCTCCTTCCCGCCGTTTATGATTCTTCAAAGAGACGAAAATATCTTCATTATTCAAACTCTTATCTTAAACTAGCAGAATATATTTTTACACAAAAAGATGTAGCAAAGATAAAAACTTATGATGATGTTTATGGTAAAAGTATTGCTGTTGTTGACGGTTACGCTCTTGTTTCATGGCTTAAAGAAAAACATCCCTTAATTAAGGTAGTTCTGAAGAAGAGTCTTTTTGAATGTATACAAGCACTTTCAAGTGGTGAAGTCTTTGGTTTTATAGGCGATATCCCTTCTAGTTTATATATGCAAGAGAAATATTTTATACATAATGTTAAAGCCAATATAATTATCCCAGATAGAGACCCCTTAGACCTATTTATGGCAGTACGTGAGGATTATCCACTTTTAGCTTCTATTATTTCTAAGTCTTTAGAACAAATTTCTCAAGAGCGTAAAAAGAAGATCTTTGGGCAATACTCAAGTGCATCTAAGGAAAAGAGTTTACGAGGTGCCTTTGGTTTTGGTCGACCACCTTACATGTACGACAGAACAAGTGGTAAAGGTATAGAAGAGGCCTTAGTACGAAGGGCCTTGTTG
>NVXJ01000023.1 GCA_002733885.1 Arcobacter sp.
TGCTGCTAAGAGTATTTTAACGGTATTTTTTTGATTATAATAAATAGCAAGCATTAATGCTGTCCACCCAAATTTATCAAAACTGTTAAGGGCCGCATTGAACTTTATAAGATACTCTAAGGCATCAAGGCGTCCTAAAGAAGAGGCAATCATTATGGCTGTTCGTTCATTTTTATCTCTTTGGTCAAGATTTGCGCCTAGTTTGATAAGGAGTTTTAGTTGCTTTATACTTTGGTCATCTTGATAATGACTAGCCGTTAGCATTAGAGGACTCCACTGCAGGTTTTCGTCACTCGCATTGACATTTGCACCCTTAGAAATAAGAAGGGTTTGTAAGCCTCTAAGTTCAGCTACAAGAGGCTTATGTGAGGTTTGCATTAAGGCCTTATGTATTAAAACTAAGGGCGTGTCTATACCATCTCTTATATTTACATTTGCACCCTTATTTATAAGCATAAAGGCAGCTTGAACATTAAAACGTTTAATAGCCATAGTAAGAGCAGAGGTTTGTCTATTATTACGTTGGTCTAAGGTGGCATTTCTACGGATAAGTATATTGAGCATCTTATGGCGAGAACTATCCATAGTGGCTAAGATAAGAGGGGGGGTTCCACTTTTATCTACTAGATCAATATTCACGCCCTTGTTTAAAAGGTAGATTAAAAGTTTAGGGTTGTTTCCATCTATACATAAGTGTAATAAGGATGTTTTATTGGCGCGCAAGTCATGAAGACTTGCTCCTAATTGATGATAATGTGTTAATGCATGTAAGCTACCCGTAAAGGCTGCTTCAAAAATGTCAACTTCATTAAAGTGCTGCTCAATGTGTGAAAATTTATTTTTTGTATCAATGGCACCATATCGAAGTAGAAGTTCAATAATAGCATCATCCTTGTTTTCAACAGCATAATCTAAAGGCTTAAGTCCAAAACAATCTGTATGGTTTATATCTGAACCGTAGGAAAGAAGAGTTTGAATAATGGGATGTTTTTTATGCTTAATAGCGTAACTAAGAGCAGGTAAATGCTCACGTTCGTACTTATCTGGGTCTATGCCTGATTCAATAAGATTTTGAAGTTCAGTCGTTTTATTCGCATTTATATAAATGAAAAGTTCTTTGCATTGAATGTATAAAAAATGTTCTTCTTCAGGATGAGTCATCTTTGTACCTAAGATAAGACTACTTTGTAAATGCTGCATAAATGACATATAAATCTTCCTTATTTAAATTTTTTAAAGGTCAACTATATATAGGATAACAACAATAATGTTAAAGAATAATTATAATTTTTAGTTAGAGGAAAGGTTTTAGTTGGGGAGTTTTGAAATGGACAGATATAAAATTATATCTGCCAATTAAAATTCAGACCTGATGTCTAAACTTTAATACCTAACAAGACGCTAGGCATCTTATCTAGCTTACGATACTTTCGAATGGATTAGCAACTACTATTTTACGAGTAACAGTATATGGTACTAATGCCGCTTGACGTGCACGCTTGATAGCATTTGAAATCATCTCTTGGTGACGTTTACAGTTACCTGTTAAACGACGTGGCATGATTTTGTAACGCTCTGACATTGAATGTTTAAGAGAGTTAGTGTCTTTGTAATCAATGAAGTCAATCTTTGCTTCACAGTATTTACAATAACGTTTTTTATATTTTCTTCTTTCAGCCATGTTATGGTCCTTAATTTTATTTTTTATAAAAAGGAAGGATTTACCTTCACTTTATGTATTTTAGTCTAAAAGGGAATTTCATCTTCATCGATGTCAATTTCCGGGATTGCTTGGGCTGAAGGCATCTCTTGCTTTTGGTAACTTTGTTGAGCCGGAGCTTTTTGAGAGTTACCATAAGAGTTATTCTGTCCTGAACCGTATGACTGCTGCTGTTGCTGCTGGCCATATTGTTGTTGTGGAGCTTGTTGAGAGCTACTGTTATTGTAGTTATTTGTCTGAGGCGCTTGTTGCGCTGGAGCTTCATAACCACCACCTGTAGGTGCACTATAAGCAGAATCACCAGCACCTTGTGCCTGTGCGTCTGCCTTAGAGTCTAACATTTGCATTGTTTCAACAATTACAGAATGCTTTGAACGTTTGCTACCATCTTGGGCAACCCACTGATCAAATTTGATTCTACCTTCTACAAGAATCTTGCTACCACGTCTAAGGTACTGGTTTGCTACTTCGGCAGAACGACCAAAAAAAGTAATGTCTATAAAACATACTTCTTCTTTACGTTCGCCATTTTGCGTGAACTTTCTACTTGTTGCGATAGCTGTGTTAGCAATAGCGCTTCCGCTTTGTGCATAACGTAACTCGATATCGCGAGTAAGATTTCCGACCAGTACTACTTTATTAAACATGGTTTTCCTTTAAACTTACGCGTCTGTCGCTGGAGTTTCAGTTGCTGCTGGAGCTTCTGTTGCCGCAGGAGTTTCTGCTGGAGTTTCAGTTTTAACTGGAGCTGCTGCTTCTACTTTAGGAGCTGCTGCTCTAGCTGCCGCTGCTGCTCTAGCTTCTGTAGCTTTTTCAGTTTTGTTAACTAATTCACTCCACGCTTTAATTTCGCGTTTACTTTGATACTTAACAGTAACAAAACGAAGTACATCTTCGTTAATACGGTAAAGACGCTCAATTTCAGCAATGGCTGTAGGCTCAATTCTGAAATACATAATGTGGAAGTAACCACGTGCATTTTTGTTAATTTCGTAAGCTAAACGTTTCATACCTTTAACGTCACGAACAACAATTTCACCACCATCTTTAGTGATGTTTTCTTCAATTTGTGCAACAGCTGCTTGCATTTCTTCTGCAGTTAGTGTTGGCTTTAGGATCACGAGGTTTTCGTAATGTCTCATAGAGATCTCCTTTTGGATTTATAGCGCCTTCTGGATTAAGATAATTTCATTGAAATCATCTAGTATGCATCTCATAATAGGGCCTATCAAGACTTTGCAGAAATGATATACGGGCTTCCATTGAAATACAAAGAGCAAGGAACGCGCGAATTATACACAAAAGGGACTTAAAAATGGCTGTATATTTTTAAGTAGGAAATGCTGAGCCCTTGCTTCAAGGAAAGAGCTGTCTTAGTTAAGAAGGAAGGGCAAGCTTTGCCTAAGGGGAGAAGAAGAATGAATCTTGCATCAAAGAAGATTTTGAAGTTTTAAAAGAGCTGCTAGTAAAATAGCACTATTATCTTTACTTCCTGCGCTTTTGAGGTCTAGTTCTGTTTGTAAAAGGTGATCAAGAAGTTTCTCATAGGTAGAGAGCTTAAAACGTATAGACAAATCAGCTCTTTGCTTTTCTATAAAGGCCGGAAGCTTATATCCTAAGACTGCGGCAGAGGAGATAGCCCCATGTATCTTGATGTAGGTATGAAAAAGAAAGAGTTGAGTGATGAAATTAGATAAGGCCGTGATAATCTGAACCTCATTTTCACCCGTTTCTAAAAGTCTGTGCAAGTTAGATTTAAAGTCTTTTTTCTCTAAAATTGCAAGTATCATCTCATCTAGTTTTACCTCTGCAAGGGGGAACACATGTTCGTTTATCTCTTTTGCATGAATGGGTGCTTGTAAGATGGAAAGTTTTTCTAACTCGTTACACGCTAATGACAGATTAGAATTTTGAGACAGAAGTAGATGGGTAATAGCATCATCATTGATTTGAAGATTTAGGAGCTTCGCTTCACTTCTAATGATGTTTTTTGCCTCAGAAAAATAAGGGTTAAAAAAACGTATGCTGTCTCCGCCTGTTTTAGGAGTAAAAGCCTTGTTTGAAGTCTTATAATCACTTCCATAATAACAATAAATTAAAAAATTGCTGGGGCTTTTTTGGACATAAGAAATAAGTTCATCTAGTTCTTTTTTAGGTACTTTTTTATCATTTTTAATAAGCAGCACATTATTTCCACCAAAAAGAGAACCTTGAGAGATATGGGCCTTGGCGTCATTAAAATTATATTCTTGATGGTAAAGGGCATATACATCATCTTCCGCTGCCCAAAGATCACAAAGTTTTTTAGCATGATAGTCAATCATAAAGTCAGACTCACCAAAAAACATCATGGCCCGAGGAATTTTTCCTTGTTGAAGGAGCCTATCAAAGTCTTGCTTTTTAATCATGGGATCTTTATCTTTAAAATATCATTATCTAGGTCGTCTATATGTTTGATAAAACGACCACGAATTTTAGTAGAAGCTATACTTGCCTCTGTGAGTTCAATCTCCACATTTCCAAAAAGTTGAAGGCCTTCATCTCCAGTCAAAAAGATTCTAGCCCCTATAATCTCATCAAAAAGTATAGCCACAGGAGCAGGCTCTAATGAAATAATTCTAGCTTTTACAATAGTGCCAATTCGCTCGTTTGCCCATCTAGCATATTTTCTATTTTCAAGGTCTTTAGCGGTGTAATCAGCCTCTCTCTCAAGAATAGAAATTTGCTCACAAAGGGCGTCAATATTTCGCATTAAATACGCACCTTGCTCATTATCCTGGGCCAAGATAGACTTTAAAAGCCTGTGTACCATTAAGTCAGAATAACGTCTGATAGGAGAGGTAAAGTGGGTATAAGAATCAAAGCCTAAACCAAAATGCCCTTGGTTGTCAGGTGCGTAACGTGCTTGCATCTGTGACTGAATGATAAGTGTATCTACCTCTTCTCTTATGTTTAATTCTTCTGCCTTTTTTTGAATATCAGAAATAGTTTGACGTATAGAACCTTTGATTTCAACATCTATTCCAATGCCTGAAAGCTGAGAGTACAAGGACTGAAGTTTAAGGGGACTTGGGGACTCATGAACCCTATACACACCACGTTCAAACATCTCAGCACCCGCCTTATTGGCAAGTAACATACAGTCTTCAATAAGCCCATGAGAAGGGGTTTCATCTTCTGAATCTACACTTTCAATAAGACCTTCTTCATTTAAATGGATATCAAATTCACGGGAGCGAAAGTCATATCCTCTAATCATTCTTTGTCTTTTTAAACCTTCTGTCATTTTCTTAAGAGCAGGTAGATAAGCCATAGTAACCTTATCATGCTCGTTTTTTGCTTCAAGTGTACCATCAAAAAAAGCATCAACTTCGGCGTAAGTATAACGACGACGAGAATGGATAAGGGTTTCATATAATTCAGTATTAGTAACTTCTAATGAGTTAGTGTCTATAAAGATTTTAAAGGTAAAGGCAAGTCTATCTTCATTAGGACGCAAAGAACAAAGGTTTTCACTTAACTCACGTGGAAGCATAGGTACAGACTTATGGGGAAAATAAACCGTAAAACCTCTGTACATTGCTTCTGTATCTATAGGACCAAAGGGTTCAACATAAGATGAAACGTCCGCAATGGCTACATAAAGTGCGTGTTCTTTTTCATCAAAATAAATAGCGTCATCAAAATCTTTCGCGGTGACGGGGTCAATAGTACAAAAAGGAAGATGTCTTAAGTCTTTTCTTTCAGGGTACTGTGATGCATCAACAGCTACGCCAAAGTCCTTTGCTTGAACTAAGATATCAGGTTCAAACTCTTTATGACGGTTAAACAAAGCTAAGGCTATATCTTCATCTATATGAGGATTATCTAAAGAACCAAGGTGTTTGTTAATAAGGCTTTTTTGATAGTCTATTTGAAAGACATCATTTTCTTTATGGGTATCTAAGAAGTCATCATCAAGTTTAATGGCTACGGGAGTGTTTGTTTTTAGATCCATTAAGGTTAGCCTGTCATTAAACATAGAAATAACTGCCACACCAAAATGCTCTGCCTTCCCAACAACATGAGCAACAACAGCAGCAGGTTTACCACGTTTTCCTATAAGTCTTTGAACAATGACTAAATCATCCTTATCCGCGCCTTTTAAGTTCTTTTCTTCTATAAAAAGGTCTTTCATAGAGGTTCCAATGACTTTTAAGTAAGCATCACCGGTTTGAGTTAGGTCTATTAGTCCCGCTCTGTATTTTGAGTTGAGGGTATATTTTTCATCCTCAAGGTTTAGAAAGCCCATTCTGTTTAATTCTTGAAGAAGTTCTTTCTCTTTGGGAGGTAAATCTTTTTGTATAACACCATGTGTAAGTTTTATTAAAAATATTTTCACGCAGACATTTTTTCTATGGCAGCTTCAAAGCTTGGTAAGTCAAGTTCATATTTGGCAATTAATTCTTTTGCACTTGCTAAGGTCTCATCTGTGAAAACACCATTAAGTCCTGTTGCTATACGAATAACATGCAAGGCCTTAGCCGCTTCACAAAGAGACTCATCTAAGCAGTCTTCAGGAGTACTAGCAAGGCGAATAAGGCTAATAAGGTTTTCATCAAACTTCCAATGATTAAAGATATCGGCTGAGATAGCAGCTGTATAAGTATCACACATTTCTAGCTCCAGATCTTTAACGCCTTCACCTGCCTTGAGTTTTTCTTTAAAGATGCTGTCTTTTCCCTCTTCTAATAAATACTGAGAAATTAGAACCTTACCTATTTCGATTAAAAATGAGGCGGGTGATAATAATTCCATTAGCCTAGGCTTTTGACGTAGGTACCAAGTAATGGCTAAGGCATTTTGCATTTTAGAAAGGTCTGAAAATTGTGAGTTAGAGATGCCATAAGGCGAAAGATCTAACTTAAAACTCTTTTTAACGATCATTGCTAGAGCAAATCCACGAATCGTGCCCATTCCAAAAAGACCAACGGCTTGGCTAATGGAATTGATTTCGCGTGTGAAACCATAAAGAGGTGAGTTTGCAGCCTTTAATATATCAGCAGTAAGTAAGGGATCAATCTCTAAAACCTTAACCATATCATCAAAGGTAGAGTTTGGGTCATGGTAAATTGCTTCTAGCTTAATAGCTGATTCAGGTAAGGCAGGTAATTGTTGAATTTTTTCTTTTAAAACTTGATTCATTTTGTAGAATCCTTCTGCTGTAATTTATTTCTATACATTATGAGTAAAATTCATTTTTATAGAAGTTATCCTTAGATAACATTGTTATTATACTATTTTAGTTGAGTTAGGTTTAGCTTTTACTGAAAACAATAGCTAGAGTGAAATAAAAAGAAAAATTGTAGGAATGGTTATGTTTAAATACTTGTTAATAATGATTGCAATGCTTCAAAGTTTAGTTTTTTCAGATGTTTATTGTGAGGCTTATACTGCCTTTGATGCAGGTGAACTTGCAAAGGCTAAAGAATTAGCAGATCCCTTAGCCTTTAAAGGAGATGTCAAAGCACAAAACCTCTTGGGTCTAATAAATTTAAAATTAGGTAATAATTCAGCGGCGAAAAAATGGTTCCAAAATGCAGGGATGAAAAAATATGACAAGGCATCCTATAATTTAGCAATATTTTATTATGAATTAGGAAATGAAAGGGAAGCTCTAAAATGGATGAATAAGGCAAAACCCCTAACACAGGCTAAGGCGGCCTTGGGCTTTTTATATATCAATACAAATCTTAGCAAGGCAAAAGAATACTTTGCCTTAGCCGCAAAAGAAGGAAGTGCCTTTGCCAGGTCGCATTTATGCGTCCTTCTTGTTAATAAACAAGAGGCATTAGACAATAAATATGTAAGTTTATGCCAAGGAAATGTGCTTAATGACTTATACCTAATAGGTAAGTTTTACACTTCACCCAAAAAATACGGCTCTGTTAATAAAGCCATTTATTATTTGGAGCTTGCTGCAGATAAGGGAGATGTGAAGGCGATGAATCTTTTAGGTGAAATGTTATACAAAAGACGTGGCCCTTCTGATGAAGCAAATGCCCTGAAATATTTCGAAGAAGCTGCTAGTTTAGGTAATGTAGATGCTAAAGTGAATGCAGCATGGATATATTACACAGGTGTTAAATGGACAAGAAATCCTGAAAAAGGACACCAAATACTTACTAAGGCAGTTAATAGGGGAAATGCTAAGGCCAAGTACTATATGGGTTTACTTTATAGCAGAGYACAAACCATAGGGCCTGATAATATTCAACAAGATAGGGTAAAAGGGCTTGCCTATATAAAGGCTGCGGCCGCGCAAAATGATGAAGAGGCAATTAAGTACATGATACAAAATGGCGCAAGCGCAGATGAACTTCAATCCTATAAGAAACAGCTCAAAAAGCATGAAATAGAAGAAGAAAAAGCACGTGCATTACATTTCTTATATGATGCTTGCTAAGGCATAGTCTTAAGTTGAAAAAGACAATGAAGAATAAAACTATTTTAAAATAATTAAGAGCTTAATAACTTTCAGCAGGTATTGATAAGTTTTTAAGTATAATCCCGAAAATTTTAAGTCAATATTAGACTTGAAACCCAACAAAAGGACATATCCTATGGCATTAAATGTATACTATGATAAAGATTGTAATTTAGACCTAATCAAAAGCAAAAAAGTTGCAATGATTGGTTTCGGTTCTCAAGGACACGCTCACGCTGAAAACTTAAGAGATTCAGGTGTTGAGGTTATCGTTGGTCTTCGTAAAAGCGGAGCAAGCTGGGCTAAGGCCGAGGCTAAAAACTTTAAGGTAATGACAGTTGCTGAAGCTTCTAAAGAAGCAAGTGTTATCATGATTCTTCTTCCAGATGAAAATCAGAAAGAGATTTATGACAATGAAATCGCTCCAAACCTAAGTGATGGTGATACTATCGCATTTGGTCACGGTTTTAACATTCACTACGGACGTGTTATTCCAGCAGCAGGCATCAATGTAACGATGATTGCTCCTAAGGCTCCAGGTCATACTGTACGTTCTGAGTTTGTAAGTGGTGGTGGTATTCCCGATCTTATCGCTATTGGTAATAACCCTAGTGGATCTACTAAAGAGTTAGCTCTTTCTTATGCATCTGCTATTGGTGGTGGTCGTACGGCTATTATCGAAACAACTTTCAAAGACGAAACTGAAACAGATCTTTTCGGAGAGCAAGCAGTTCTTTGTGGTGGTGTAACTTCTTTAGTTCAAGCAGGTTTTGATACTTTAGTAGAAGCAGGATACGCTCCTGAACTTGCATACTTCGAATGTCTACACGAACTTAAGTTAATTGTTGATTTAATGTTTACAGGTGGAATTGCAGATATGCGTTATTCAATCTCTAATACAGCTGAATATGGTGACTATGTTTCTGGTAAACGTGTTATCAATGACGAGTCAAAAGCAGCTATGAGAGAAATCCTAACAGAAATCCAAGATGGCCGTTTTGCAAAAGACTTCATCCTTGAAGGTCAGTCAGGTTACCCTCGTATGAACGCTGAGCGTTCAAACGATAAAGAAAAGTTAATCACTAAAACAGGTGATTCTCTTCGTGAAATGATGCCTTGGATTGCCAAAGGCAAAATAGTAGACACTTCTAAAAACTAAAATAGCGACGCATTTTCTGCGTCGTTACGTTCGTCGCGTACCTATGTACGCTTCCTCGCTGGACTCCTTGAACCTACACCACTCTTTTAGTTTTTTCAAAACTTTATTCACTTATTGGACATGAATTAATTAGTATATTTTCAGTATGTCTATTTCAATTGTCTGAAGAAAAGTATTTCATTTAGCCATTATTATGGAACTGTTATTGCTCTTTAGATACAATTAGAAAAATATAATTTAGGAATTTTTTATGGGTATAGTTATTACAGTAACATCAGGTAAGGGTGGGGTTGGTAAATCTACTACTTTGGCAAATCTTGCTGTTGGTATGGCAGATGAGGGCAAAAAAGTTGTGGCGATTGACTTTGATATTGGTCTTCGTAATCTTGATATGCTTTTGGGTCTTGAAAATCGTATTGTTTATAATGTGATTGATGTGATGGAGGGAAAGTGTAATCTTTCTCAAGCCCTAATTCACGATAAGCATAGTAAAAACTTATATTTTTTACCAGCTTCACAAAATAATGATAAAAATGTTTTAGACAAGGCCAAGGTCAAAGAGCTTCTTGAAACCTTAAAGAAAGAGTTTGATATTATTTTACTTGATTCTCCTGCTGGTATTGAGGGTGGGTTTGAACATGCTATTGCTTTTGCAGACAGAGCCTTGATTATTTCTACTCCTGATGTTTCTTCGGTTCGTGATGCGGACAGAGTGATTGGTATTATTGACGCGAAAAGTGAAAAAGCACAAAGAGGTGAAGAGGTCGAGAAGCATATTATTATTAACAGACTTAAGCCTGAACTTGTAGAGCGTGGGGATATGTTAAACACAGATGATGTTTTAAATATCTTGGCCTTGCCTCTTATAGGGGTTGTTCCTGATTGTGATAAGGTAATTTCTTCAACAAACTTGGGAGAGCCTATCATCCGTGATCCTAAGGCTCAATCAGGTGAAGCCTACAGACGAATAGCGAAGCGAATATTGGGTGAAGAGGTTGAATATCTTGACCTAAGCGTTAAAAAAGGCTTTTTCAAAAGGATGTTTACATGAGTATATTTACCTCTCTTTTTGGTAAAAAAGAAAGCTCGGCCTCTGTTGCTAGAGATAGATTGAAGCTTGTGCTTGCTCATGAACGTGCCTCTAATGCTCTTCCGTATATGGAAGATATGAAGCGTGAGATTATGGAAGTAATAAAAAAGTATACAAAGGTAAAAGATATTCATATTAGTTCTCAGTCAAATCAAAATATAGATATTTTGGAGATGGAAATTATCCTTAAATGACAAGAAAAATTAAAAAACGAGCTTCTAAATCTACCTGGGCTATTAAGGTCGTTATTGCCTCTTTACTGATACTTTTTGTAGGTTTAGTGGGGATTTTCTCCTATAAAAAAGGTTATTCTGATGCTGAAGTTTTTGCTGAACAAAAACAAGAAAAAGTTCAAGAAAAACAAAAAAAACTTTTAGCAAAAATCACCAATATTGTTGCGCCTAAAAATGATCTTGTTGGAAGACTTCAAGATGTACTTTCAAAAGAGCAAAAAAAGACGCAAATAGATACAAAACATGAGTTTGATGCCAATACACTTGGTCGTCCCCCTAAGGGACCTAAACGTGTGGTTAAAAAGAAACAAATATATTCAAATTTTAAGAAGCCAAAATTAGCCATTATCATGGATGATGTTTCTTTTGCCCACGATGTTCGCTCAATTAAGGCTTTAAATATGCCTATAACGATGTCTTTTTTACCACCAAGTCCTATTCATCCTAATTCTGCAAAACTGGCTTCGCGAGAACCTTTATATATGGTTCATTTACCTCTTGAGGCCATGACCTTTTCGGCAGAAGAACCTATTACGCTTCATGTTTCAGATTCTAAAGAAATAATTTATAAACGTGTAAAAGAGCTTAAATCTCTTTTTCCTAGAGCTTATTATGTGAACAATCATACGGGAAGTCGTTTTACCTCTAATAAAAGAGCCATTAAAGACTTGATTCTTGCCTTAAATAAAGAAGGTATGGGTTTTTTAGACTCTAGGACAACGGCGCAAACAAAGGTGCCTGAGGTAATGGCTTCTTTAGGGAAACCTTATATTGCGAGAGATTTGTTTCTTGATCATGAGGCAAATGTTGCTTATATAGAAGGACAGATTAAAAAGGCTATTGCAAAGGCTAAAAAACATGGTTCTGCCATTGCTATTTGCCATCCTCGTAAGGAAACATTGCAGGCCTTGAAAAATTCAAGAAAAGCCCTTCGTAGTGTTCAACTCGTTTTAGTTAATAAGGTTATTTAAGTGAAAGGCTCAGAGCTTTTAAACCCTCTGCCTTTTGAATTTAAAGCCCTGAAAGAGCCCCCTTCTAAAATATTTTACAGAGGTGATACTTCCTTATTGACCTGTCCCAAAGTTTCCATAGTAGGCGCCAGAAAAGCCTATCCTTATTCGAGAAATATTACACAAAACTTAGCATCTGAACTTTCAAAGCGAGGTGTTTGTGTGGTTAGCGGTGGGGCTATGGGTATAGATGCCCTCGCACATGAGGGTGCCTTCCCTAATACCATAGCCGTTTTAGCCAATGGCTTAAATATTGTTTATCCTAAGGTCAATAAAAAACTTCTACAAAAAATGGCAGAAAAATCTTTAATCCTTAGTGAATATGAAGATAATGAAGAAGCCCGTTCTTATACCTTTGTACATAGAAACCGTTTAGTTGTTGCTCTAGGCGAGGTCTTAGTAGTGGCGCAGGCTGATTTAAACAGTGGAAGTATGAGAAGTGTTGAGTTTGCCTTAGATATGGGAAAAAAGATATTTGTCTTGCCCCATAGACTTGGTGAAAGTGCAGCAACCATGCAACTTTTACATGAAAATAAGGCTGAACTAATCACAGATATAAAAGCCTTTGCTGATATGTTTGGAAGTATAAATGCAGAGCTAGACCCCTTTTTAAACTTTTGTTCAAATGGTGTTTCTTATGAAGAAGCTCTTGCCTTTGATTCAGCTAAACTTTTTGAATATGAACTTTGTGCAAAGATAAAAGTTCAAAATGGAAAGATTCTTGTAATATAGAGTTATATTGGGATATGTAAGAAGTCTATGCAGTAGCATTCATACTTGCAACAAACTCTTCTGTAATCTCATAAGCATCTTCTACTGCCTTTGAAAACTCTTCATGAGAAAGTGATAACTCAGCTAAATATGTATCAACCGCGTCTGTATCAAAACGCTCAACGGCACATATTAATTGAAAAATACTACCAAAGCTTCCCTCATGCTCGACTAAGGTACGCGTAATTTCTTCGTCTATATTAAGTTCATGTAAGATAGTTTCTATGGGTGTTTGAAAAAGTGCTTCAACTAAGGAAAGTAAACCAATAAAGGCTGCCTTATCCAAAAGAACACCATTACATCTTTGTTTATAAAAGACTTGTGTAAGCGTTTGCATCATGTTTGAACGTGTCTGAGCAAGATGTAGAAGAGGGTTTTCCAGACCCTTAGGACCTCGACTTGGGTTTGCATAAGAGATGAGTAGTAACCAAGATTTGAGTTGATTGGGGCCAATAAGCATAACGGCTTGGCGTATGGACTTAATTGAGCTTCTAAAGCTAAAACTAGCAGAGTTTATAAATCGAAGAAGCTGTAAGGTTAGGGCTACATTTTGCTCAAAACTATGACAAATATTATCAATGTCTTCTTGGGTTTGAAGTTGAGATATAAGGTTTAAAATTAAGATTTGTTCGGGGTCAAGCCTTTTATTTTTAATGATATCGGGTTTGGCAAAAAAGAAGCCTTGAAAAAGATCACAACCTAAGGCCTTGTATCTATCAAATTCTTCTTGAGTTTCAACTTTTTCGGCTAAGATTTTAAGGTCAAATTGTTTAAATAGAGCTAAGTATCTAGGTAATGCCTCTTCATCCATTAAGGTGATATCTAGCTTTAATATATCAATATATTTAAAGATGGGTTGGAAGTTTTTGATATATTCTTTTGAACAGTCGATATCATCCAAGGCAAATCTGTAACCTAATTCTTTAAGCTCAATTACTCTGTCAATAATTTTATCTGAGATAACTACGGTTTCAAGTATCTCTAATACAAACTGCTCTTTAGGAATTGAAAAGACCATATCATCAAGCAATAGACTTTCATCAATATTTATAAAAGCATAAGCATCTCCTATGATACTTTTTAAATCAACGCAATTAAGTGTGTTAACAAGAACTTGAGCGGTAGCTTCTCTATCATCATTTATGGGCGAAAAACCTTGGCTTGATGAGCTTCTAAAAAGAAGTTCATAAGCATAGGTTTGTCCGTTAAMRTCTAAGATGGGTTGACGAGCAAAATAGAGACTTCTGGCCATTGATTCACTTTATATCATATTTATATGTAAATATAACGCGAAGATGCTTAAAAAGTTTTTGAATTAAATAATTAACATTGCATCACCATAAGAAAAAAAGCGGTATTTTTTTTCAATGGCTTCTTGGTAGATTTTTTGAGACTGTTCTAAGCCTACAAAAGAGGCTACTAACATAAGAAGGGTGGACTTAGGAAGATGAAAGTTCGTTAGTAAATGGTTTATACGTACAGGGGGGTTGTTTGGATGCAAAAAGAGATTTGCCTCTCCCTCAGACTTTTGTGTTCTTGCAAAAAATTCTACGGTACGTGTCACCGTTGTTCCAATGGCAAGAAGAGGTTTTTTAGAGGCTATAAGCTCAAGGGCTGAGGCAGGAATATGATAATACTCAGAGTGCATAGGATGGTCTGTAATAATATCAGCTTCTACAGGCTTAAAGGTTCCCGCACCTACATGAAGGGTTAAAAATTCTGTTTGGTGTTTGCTTTTGATATCTTCAAAAAGTTCAGGTGTGAAATGTAAGGAAGCCGTAGGGGCAGCAACCGCGCCTGCATTTTGAGAAAAGACACTTTGATATTCATCTTCGTCATCTTTATTATCTTCTCTGTCTATATAAGGAGGAAGGGGAATATGCCCTATCTTATCAAGGACTAAGATAAGTTCTTCAAAAGATAAGGTTTTTTCATCTTGAGAAAAAACAACGATACGTGAACCGTCTTCTTTAAGCTCCTTAACTTCTGCTAGAAGGCTTTCATCAAATGTAAGTTCCATTCCCACATGAATCTTACCTCTGATTAAACATGAAACCTCAGTAAAATTCAAAGGTTTATTAATAAGAAGTTCTACCTTTCCACCTGTTGGCTTTTTGCCAAAGATACGCGCCTTAATAACCTTTGTATCATTACAAAGAATAGCACAATCCTTAGGTAGGTAGGAGTCAATTTTTGAAAATACAGTGTGGGTGATACTTTGATCTACCCTGTTAAAAACAAGGAGCTTACAAGAGTCTCGGGGAGAAGCGGGGATTGTCGCGATTAACTCTTGGGGAAGCGTGTAATCATAAGACTCAGTTTTTAAAGGATCCATTAGGCTAAGGGCCTACTTCTCTGAGTCTTGGTCAAGTCCTTCGGACTCGTCTTCATCTTCTTCTTCCTCATCCTCATCTTCATCCTCTTCAGGTGGAGCTGGATTTACTACACGAACAATTAAGATAGAAAACCCATAAAGAATAATAAGTGGACCTGCCATAAGAAGTTGGGTTAAAATATCTGGTGGTGTTAGAAGTGCGGCAACAACAAAGATAATAATAACAGCGTATTTGAAAAAGTCTTTCATCATTCTGTCATCAATAAGACCTAAAAGTGCTAAGAAGTATGAAAATACGGGGAGTTCAAAGGCAAGGCCGAAACCAAACATAATCTTTGTAAAAAATCCTACATAATCTTCAATATTAATAAGCGCCGTATAGTTTGCAGAGTAACCAAAGGCAATTAAAAATTCAAATCCATAAGGAACAACGATATAATAAGCGAACATTACACCAATAGTAAACATAGTTGTTCCACCAAAGATAAAAGGAAGAAGTGTTTTCTTTTCATTGGCATATAGACCTGGGGCTACAAAAAGCCAAACCTGCCATAATAAAATAGGGATAGAAAACAGTAGGGCCGCAAAAAATGAAACCTTAATAGCAACAAAAAAGGTTCCCCCTGTCTGCGTACTGATTAACTTACTTTCTGGATATGTTGATAAAACTTCACGTAAGGGAGCATCTACCCAAGCCATGAGAATTTCATGAAAGTAAAAACATACTGCAAAGAAAACAATAAGTGTTCCGACAATCACCATAAGGCGTTTTCTTAGTTCTACTAGGTGTGGGCGGATATCATCAAACATTAATTATCTTCACTTTCTGTTTTTTTAGCTGCCTTCTTAGGCTTATCTTCTGTATTCTCAGGTTTTGTAACTTTTTTCTTCTTCTTTTTCTTCTCAAAGGTTACCGTTTTTTCATTTGTTTCTTGCTCTGGCAAAACACGAACCTGATCGGGGTCGTGTTTTGCTTCAGCGTACATAGAAGGTGTCTTAACCTTATCTATACTTGCGATTGTTTCTTTAACATCATCGAAGTTATCATCTAAATTAGCCATAGAAGTTACGCGGTCAAGTTCATGACTTGCAGACATCAATTCTTCTTTATATGAAAGTGCTTCTTGCTTAAGTTCTGAGATACTCATCTCTTGTTCAAGAGATTGTTTTGCGTCGGCTACGGTTGACTTCATTGACCTAAAAAACTTAGCAATATTTATCATAGCTTCGGGGAGTTTATCCGGACCTAAAAAGATTACTGCAATCACGGCAATAATCATGATTTCCATAAAGCCCATTCCAAACATATTCACATCCTAAAAATTATTATTGTAAAACGTGATTTTATCCAAAAGCAGTTTAAAAGTTCTTGACTAAGGTCTATTCACCTAGAATTAGGAATACTCTTTGCTAGTTATCTTATGTATATGGTCAGAATGTGGAATCAAAAAAGATTCTAGGATGACGATGATATTCATAGAAAAAGGGAGAATCTAAATGGTTTCTCAAGTCAAAGTGGGTGTTTTTGTTTTAGCCGTTGCAATTTCTGTTGCCTCAGCCCTTACTGTATTAAGCAAGCTTGCTTAAAAATGAGCCTACTGCTGAAGAGTAAACTTAGCGTTAGCATAGATAAAGGGGGCTTATGCTCCCTATCGTTTTATAGGGAAGGCATAAGTTATTTACGATTGTATAAACAGAGCGATTTCATCACTGAGTAAAAAGTCATTATTATAAATCTTGTTTTTAAGTTGTCTCACCTTAGATTCGCTTAAAAGAAGCTCGACTTGTTTTTTCTCAGATGATGATAACTCATTCATATCTATACCTACGTTTGAGCGTAAACCTAAAAATATCTTTTCTGTTTTAATGTCTTCCAAGCTCAAGTCTTCAACACGAATCTCTAATGGATTTTTTATATACTCATCTATGTCTGTTGTTGGATAAAAACGCTGATTTTTAAGCATACCAACGGCACCTGAGCCAACTCCCATATAATCATCTAATTCCCAATACCCAATATTATGCTTGCATTGATATTTTCCAAAGTTAGAAATTTCGTAATGCTCAAAGCCTTTTTCTTTAATGGAATTGATAAAAAACTCAGTAAGTTCTAGTTTTTCTTTAGCCACTTCAGGATGAGAAGCAAAAAGCGTGTTTTCTTCAATGGTTAAGGCATAGGCAGAAATATGGTCTATAGGCAGGGTAAAGGCCGTCTGTATATCTTTTTCTAGTATTTCTTTTGTATCCATTTTTGTTGCATATATAAGGTCTAAAGAAAGATGCTTGAAACCAATATCATGGGCGGATTGGATAGCGGTTAAGGCTTGCTCTGAGCTATGCTCTCGTCCTAAAAATTTGAGCTTAGTATCATTAAAAGATTGCACCCCAAAACTAACTCTCGTACATCCCAACTCTTTCATGCCCTTAAGCCATGAAGTTGAAGCAGAATTTGGATTGGCCTCTGTTGTGATTTCAACATCATCTTGTAAGAAAGGTTTTAAACGGGTGAAGAATTTTTCATAAAGTTCAGGTTCAACTGTTGAAGGTGTACCCCCTCCTATAAAGACGGAAGATATAGATTTAGGACTTGCCTTAAAACGCTCTAACTCATGCTCAAATTGGAGATATAAAGAGTCCATATAAGCCTTGATTTGATCAAACTTATCAACATAAGAATTAAAAGAACAATAATGACACTTACTGTCACAAAAGGGGATATGAATATATAATAAAATTTGTCTTCCTTTTCAATTGCTATTAATGCTTATTTTTGTAGAATTCTAGCAAAACAAGCTGAAGGCGGTCGGGGTATCCCCGATGTTTCTTTAGTACAATTCTCTTTAGTAGTAATAGAAGAGATATAAACGGGAACAAATGGAAAAAATATATCGACCAAATGTCGCCATTGTCGTACTAAGCGCAGAATATCCTGTGAAAAAAGATGTTTTTATTGCGGAAAGAAGTGATTTAAATAATATCTGGCAGTTTCCTCAAGGTGGAATTGATGAGGGTGAAACACCTGAACAAGCCTTATTTAGAGAACTAGAAGAAGAAATTGGAACACGTGAGGTAAAGATTATTGCTGAGTATCCTGAATGGATTTCTTATGACTTTCCTTCTCATGTGGCTAAAAAGATGAAACCCTTTGCTGGTCAAAGACAAAGATATTATCTTGTTCAACTTCTTCCTACTGCTAAGGTTAGTATAGATACTGAAATCCCAGAGTTTTCAGATTTTAAGTTTGTTGATTTTTCAGAACTTCCAAAATATATTGCGCATTTTAAACGTCCAGTATATGAGAAAGTTCTTTCATATTTTAAAGAAGAAGGGTATTTTTAAAATGCTTATAGTACAAAAATTTGGTGGCACCAGTGTTGGTGATTTAGACCGTATTCAAAATGTAGCAAATCGTGTTCAAAAAACAGTTAAGGCAGGAAATGATGTAATCGTTGTTGTTTCAGCCATGAGTGGAGAAACAAATAAGCTTGTAGGATATGCTGAGCATTTCAGTAAAAACCCATCAGCTGCAGAAGTAGATATGCTTTTAAGTTCAGGCGAACGTGTAACGGCTTCACTTTTATCTATTGCTTTAAATGAGATGGGTCATCCAACCATTGCTATGACAGGAAGACAAGCAGGTATTGTTACTACCTCTAGGCACACAAAGGCRCGTATAGAAGAGATTAATCCTATCAATATGACAAATGCACTTGCCGAGGGTAAAATCGTTGTGGTTGCAGGATTTCAAGGCGTAAATGAAAAAGGTATTGTAACTACCTTAGGCAGAGGGGGYTCAGACCTTTCTGCTGTGGCAATTGCGGGAGCTATTGGCGCAGAACTTTGTGAAATMTAYACCGATGTTGAAGGTATTTACACCACAGACCCTAGAATTGAGCCCCATGCTAAAAAGCTAGATATGATCTCTTATGAAGAGATGTTAGAACTTTCTTCTTTAGGGGCGAAGGTTTTACAAAACCGCTCTGTTGAGATGGCAAAAAAACTCAATGTAAACTTAGTAACACGTTCAAGCTTCTCAGATGCAGAAGGAACATTAATCACGAAGGAAGAAAATATTATGGAACAACCATTAGTAAGCGGTATCGCCTTAGATAGAAATCAAGCAAGAGTAAGTTTAATCGGTGTGGCTGACAGACCAGGAATCGCTGCTGATATTTTTAACACACTAGCGGTTGAAGAGATTAATGTAGATGTTATCTTACAAACTGTTGCGCATGATGGTACGACAAATATTGATTTTACCGTTCCTGTAAACGAGCTTGAAACAGCTAAGAACATCGTAAAAGTCTTTGTTGATAAGGATGAGATTACAAGCACAGACTTTAATGAAGATATTGCTAAAGTTTCCATCGTTGGTGTGGGGATGAAGTCTCACGCAGGTGTCGCCGCTAAGGCATTTTCTACAATGGCGCAAGAAAACATAAACATTAGAATGATTTCCACTTCTGAGATTAAAGTATCAATGGTGATTGAAGAAAAGTACAGTGAGTTAGCTGTACGTTCTTTACACAGCGCTTTTGAGTTAGATAAGTAAGCCTTTGCAACAACTTTTAAAATGGACGCTTGATACTATTCGCTCTGATGAGGCGATGATGTCATGGCTTGAAGAACAGCGATTTGAATGGACGGCCGCAGCGGCTCAGGCCATTGGACAAATTGTTGAAGGTCGCACGGTTATTCTTATAACAGACCAAGAACGAAAGTGGTTTTCTCACTACATTACAACAACGCTGAACAACCCTTCCAAAGATAGACCTATTATTCCCATAGTGTGTTTAGACCAGGTTTACCCTCATTATGATGAAATAAGTGGTGGTGAAAAGATTGATATGCTTACGGATATGCTTTCTATGTCTTATGGGGAAGAATACTTCTTTTGGTACATAGGTAAGGGCGATAACAGACGTGCGGATATTGCTAAACGTGAAGATAGTTCTTTTTTATGGATTATGGATGAAGACTTTCAAAATGCCTTTCCTTTACGTTCATATGACAAACTTTTAGATATTAAACTTTTACATCTTTACCGCGTTTTTGATAAAACACTTAATGCTGTCCTTTTTGGCGAAGTTGATATAGAAGAATAATGGACTACCTTCAATCTTCTCATATCATCATCACTGACACAGTAGAAGAAGAAGTTGAAAAAATCAAGCAAAGACTTTATCCTGAGCGTGTGGTTCCTTTTTATAAAGATGATTTTTTAATTGATGATGCTAGAGAGGCTATTCGTGAGGCTTACATTGCAGAAGCAAAGGTTAAAACTATTATTCTTGCAGGAAAAACCTTTAATGAAGCCTCTCAAAATGCCCTCTTAAAAGTCTTAGAAGAACCCCCCAGAAATATAGAATTTATTATTATTGCTGAGTCAAAGTCTTCCTTACTTCCAACGGTGCGTTCAAGACTGCCTCTTATCTCAGTAGCCAAGAAAAAAGAGGTCTTAGAACTTGAGCTTTCATTAAAAAAGCTTGAGCTCTCTTCTTTGTTTGACTTTATTAAAGAGCATGAACGAACCCCTAAACATGAGGCAAAAGAATTAATTGAAGCACTTTATAATAAGGCCATGCTAGAAGAGATAATGTTATCTAAAAGCCAGCTAGAAAGTTTCGAGATAGCCTATAAACTTATTGGCCTAAATGCTAGAATGAATTCTATTTTAGCGATGTTACTTATGAAATTTATTCGGAGATAAAATGCCTAAACCTTATGAAATAATGGGCGTATTAAATCTTAATGAAGATAGCTTTTACAGTGGAAGTCGTTTTAAGGCTTCCCAGGTAGTAGAAAAAATACAAGAGATGATAGACGAGGGTGCTGATATTATTGATATTGGCGCGGTTTCTTCAAGACCAGGTTCACAAAGTGTTGATGAAAAGGATGAACTTCTTAGACTCAAACCTATACTTGATATTATTTATACTCAAAAGCTTTATGATAAGGTGAAATTTTCCTTAGATTCTTATGCCCCACTTCCTATTTCTTATGCCCTTGAAAGAGGTTTCCACATTGTAAATGACATTACAGGCCTACAAAATGACGCCGTATGTAAACTTGTGGGTGAGTATAAGGCAAGGGCTATTATCATGCATATGCAAGGATCTCCTCAAAGTATGCAGGATAATCCTGTATATGACAATCTATTACAAGAGGTAGAAGCATTTTTTATGCAGCGCATTGAAAAAGCGGAAAGTTTTAATATTAAAGATATAGTCTTAGATGTTGGTATAGGTTTTGGTAAGACATTGGAACATAATTTAAGTCTAATAAAAAACCTTGGTTGTTTTAAAGCCTTAGGAAAAGAACTTCTTATAGGGGCAAGTAGAAAGTCTATGATTAATGATATCTCGCCTTCATCTACTGAACAAAGACTTCCCGGCACTTTAGCAATACATCTTAAGGCTTATGATAATGGTGCAAGTATTATCCGCACACATGATGTTAAAGAACATGTACAAGCCTTAAAAGTCCATTGCGCTATCTCTAACACTCTTTAGACACATATATATCCTAATATAGTTTTATTAAAAAGAGGAATATAATCATTTTTAAAGCAAGATGGAAATATACCGATATTATCTTATAAGACAATTAAAAATAATAGTACAAGTATTAGATGAAAAACTAATAAGAAAGGCATTATAATGATTAACCCAATTAACAACCTAGCTTCTTTACATACTCCTACACAAAAAAGTGAGAGAGAAGAACGAGTTGAAGAACTAAAAAAAGTTCATGAAAACACAAAAGAAAAGCAGTTCGTTCAAATAATGACTCAAGTGCAGTCCTCTTTAGGTCTTAGGGCTACTGAAGGAGACACATCCGTTCAAGACTTTAAAGAATTCTTATCAGGCATTGGATATGAAGGTAAGCCTATCGCTTCTTTATCCCAAGACGAAGCGGCTGAGCTTATAAGTGAGGATGGCTTTTTTGGGGTAAAACAAACCTCTGAGCGTATTGCTAACTTTGTAATTATGGGTTCAGGTGGAGATGAAGAGATGCTTAGAGAAGGAAGAAAAGGGATATTACAAGGCTTTGATCAGGCTGAAAAGATGTGGGGTGGGAAATTACCTGATATCGCTTATGAAACGATTGCTAAGGCTGTTGAGATGATTGATAAGGCCTTAATTGAGGGTGGTTTCTCAATTATGGACGAAAAAGTTTAAAGCTAAGTTCTAATGTTTGACTCCAGTGACGCGAGTGTTCACTGCTAGACCTTGTTATACTTTCAGCTCGTCTATTGGTAGTATTTGTCTATGCAATCTTACTGTTAAAATAGAAATATTTATTTTCTCTAAATAATATATTATTCTATAGTTACCAAAGATTAATTCTCTAAATTTTTTGTCTTTTATTTCAGTTATACTTCTGCCAATTTCGGGAGACACTTGTAATATTTCTACTTTTTCAAATATTTCATTTACCCACCTTATTGATGCATTAGGGCTATCAAGTGCAATATATTCTGAATATTCAATTACTCTTTCTACTGATAGAGGTGACCAAGTGATTGTCATTTAGCTAATTTCTTTAAAACCATATCTTTTGCATTTTGATGAGAGATACCCTCGCCATTGTTAATTTGGCTCATTGACAATTGAAGATCTTGAAGTAACTCAATCTTTTCTTGCATTAATTCATATTCATTTACATCAAGTAGTACAGCGGCACCTTTTCCATGTTGGGTGATAATTAAAGGTCTTTTTGTATCATGAACTTGTTTCATAAATGAAGCTATTCCGCTTCTAAATTCTGACATAGAACGGATATCTTGACTAATTTTAATTCTTTGCATTGCACATCCTTTATTTAGTACATTATATCGTACAGAGTATATTAAAACAAGAGAGAATAATAGATTCTATAGTGTGAGGTATAACGTTCGTCGTGAGCGAATAGTTTCCGCTTGCGGTAAACTATTCGCTCCTCGTATTTGTTAGTATTTAGAACCCACTTGGCATTAATTTATAGGAAGAATGTTCTACTGTTTTATTGCTATCGCAATTTTTCTTACAAGTTATTTTAAAATTTTCTGACTTCTCTGGATACAAGTCTGCAACATATGTATGACATTTTTCAACAAATGTTCCATTTTCATCAAATAAATCAGCATCGATGCTTAGCGATCGAAATGCTTCATCTGAAGTATTCGTCACTTTCCCTAATATAACTGTTGTCCCATTACGAATAACTTCTCTATCTTCAGTTATTTTGGCCATTAAAACTTTTTCTTCTCTTGTATCAAATATTATATCTTGTAAGTATAAAGTTAAAAAAGTAACAATGACTCCTGCTGTCAATCCAGCACCTATCCCAATGGACATTCCGTGACCTATGTTCTTTAACAGTGTCTTTATAAAATTCAAGGTTATCCTTTTGTATGCTAACTCTTTATTTAAGGAATATTATAGCAGGTGTTTTATACATAAATATAACATAATATAACAAAATATTATTCAATATATGTAAAAACTTAGTTTATTGACATATTATTAGCATACTATATTTAATTATGTGGTTATTATTGAGAGAAAAATGTCTGTTTATTGTATTAATTTTTCAATAAACGGACATTTTATAAGAAAACTACTTATATAGTTTTCTTATTTTGTTTAGTGTAAGGTCTTGTTTATACCATTATGTTTTTAATAACATAAAAGAAAAATGCTGAAAGCATTGCTGCTGCTGGGACAGTGATTACCCATGCTGCGATGATTTTCATTACAGCAGAGCGTTGAACATATTTCGCTTTTTTAGCACGTTTTAGGTGCTTCTTTTCAGACTTAATAACTTCTTTTTCTTCTTTAATGGTAGCCTTAAGTTCTTTGATACGAGTTCGTTCATTTTCAGATTTTTCATCATGTGATCTAAGCTCTTTAAGTTCAGTCTTATGTTCAGACTTAGCTTTTTTATCTTCAGCGATTTGTGCTTCTTCGGCTTCAATTTTTTCTTGAGCGGTTGTTGTTGAAAGAAATTCTCTTAAGAAACCAACACCAAAGATACCACCAATAGCGATATGAGTAGAAGATACAGGAAGACCAAGTTGAGATGCGATGATAACAGTGATAGCCGCAGCCATTGCCACTGAAAAGGCGCGAATCTGATTTAACTCAGTAATCTCTGAACCAACGGTTTTAATAAGCTTAGGACCATATAGAGCAAGACCTAATGCAATACCAATAGCACCAATAAGCATTACCCATAATGGGATAGCTGCCTTGGTCGCAATCTCTGAATGCTGAATTGCGTCAGCAACGGCAGCTAAGGGACCAATTGCATTGGCAACATCATTTGCACCATGAGCAAAAGAAAGAAGCGCCGCGGCAAAGATAAGAGGTACGGTGAAAAGTGAGTTTGCATCCTTAGCCGTGTTACTTAAAGACTTAGAAGCCTTTGCAACCATAGGCTTTACCACTAGGTAAGTGATGATAGCTGTTACTAGACCGATACTTAGACCAGCCATTAAGCTAGGTTTTTTTACAATTTCTAAGGTAAATGGTGTGATAGCATTTACTGTTTCTAAAATACTTGGCCAAATCTTTTTAAGACCCTTAAGTGTTAGGTAAGTAGCAAAGGCAAAGGCCATGATAGAAACATAAATTGGAACCATTTTACGCATAGCAGCTATTCGGTCTTCTTTATAAAGGATAGACTTTTTAATGGTATATAAAAAACCGGCTGCAATGATAGCACCTAAAACAGGAGAGATTACCCATGAAGCAGCAATCTTACCCATAGTTCCCCAAGATACAATGCTAAAACCAGCAGCAGCGATACCACCACCCATAACACCACCAACAATTGAGTGTGTTGTTGAAACAGGTGCGCCAACCTTAGTGGCTATATTTAACCAAACACCACCCGCAAGGAGTGCCGCTGTCATTGCCCAGATAAACTCTTGAGTATTCACAAAAAGAGCAGGATCAATAATACCTTTTTTAATGGTTGAAACAACATCCCCACCAGCGATAAGGGCCCCACCTGTTTCAAAGATAACAGCAATTAAAATTGCCCCACCCATAGTAAGTGCCTTTGAACCAACCGCAGGACCTACATTGTTTGCAACATCATTGGCTCCAATGTTTAGTGCCATATAAGCACCAAATACTGCCGCGATTGCTAAGAAAACATTGTTTGTTACGTTTTCTGCGCCAAAGGCATACCATAGAACAGCTAGCATAAATGCTAGGGCAATTCCCATTTTTAAAAAGTCAGATTGTGAGCTTTTTCCTGCTTTTTCTTCGAGTTTTGTTATCGTGTGGATGTCCATCAATGGCCCCTATAAAATAAATTATGAAAGTATATTACAATTTGATTACAGTAAGGTTACATTTTAGCAATAAAAACTTTTTGAGGGTATGAAAATTTTTATGGCTAGTTTTAGAAGATAAAGAAGTTTAAGGGGGGTTCTAAGACCTAGGTCTTAGAAGATAATTTATTTTTTAATATAAGCCTTGAAAATACGTTGTTCTTGAATAGGTTTATTTCCTCTAGTGCTTACGTCCACCATCTCTAGTTTTCTTACATTGTTATATCCTGATTTAACCTCACCAAAGATAGTATGTCTACCATTTAGGTGTGGGGTAGGAACAGTAGTAATGAAAAATTGACTTCCATTAGTACGTGGACCTGCATTTGCCATAGCCAGTATTCCTTTTTTATTAAAGGTTACATTAGGCGAAAACTCGTCTTCAAAAGGCTTGTTCCAAATAGACTCACCTCCACGACCTGTTCCTGTTGGGTCTCCCCCTTGAATCATAAAACCTTTGATAATACGGTGAAAAATAATACCATCATAATATCCCGATTTAACATGACCTAAAAAGTTCTCAACAGCCTTTGGTGCAATACTAGGAAAAAGCTCAAGAGTAATGTTTCCCTGTGTTGTTTCTAAGATAACAATTGGGTTGTTATTGGCCTTGCTTTTCTTTGATAATTGCTCGCTCAAACCTGCATGAGAGATAAGTGAAAATGTTAGTAATAAGACGAGACCTTTTAATAATTTCATTGAAAATCCTTGTTTTAGTTTAAGAGGTTTTAGTCTAATAGACCCTCTTTTATAGTGTTGATGATATTATAAGCATCTTCACTTTGTGATAAGATAAAAGTCTTTATCTGTGCACGAGAGATTAACTCGATTGGGTCATATAGACTCTTTTCATCTATAATAATAATCATATACTTACAGCTTAAACAGCTTAAATGACTAAAAGGATAAAGACCTATCCCTTCTTTTTTCTCATTATCATCAAAAAGATAGGTGATAGGCGAAAAATAAGAATCAATTTCACCTTGTAAAGAAAGGAGATCTTCCTTAGAAGTATTGACGATGCAAATATCTTTTGCATCAACCTCTTTAAGTAAGTTTGCTACACTCAAAATAACGTTCATAAAAATATTTCCACTTAAAAAGCTTAAAGATTTTTTTAAATTATCCACACGTAGACCTTCACAAGCTGCACAAACACTAGGTGGAAGTCTGTAACTATTTGGAATCTCCATTGTTTTAAGGGAGTCAATTTTATTATGAGAAGAGGCCATAAGCTGACCTTCCTTCCTTAAGAGTTTTAGCAAGGCACTTAGGTCTTCTTGATTTAGGTCATCGCATATAACTAAATCATATTTTTCTTTTTCACTGACCCTTCTTTTTATACTGTCAAAGCTACTTACTATTATATCTGCTGGGTTTAAACCCCAATGTGAGTTTTCTATAAAAGCAAAAACAAGAGCTTGCAACTTGTGTACACTGCATGAGCGTTTTGCAAATATCATAAGATTTAACTCAGGTCTTTTCATCTTTTCATATAAGGCCTTAGAAATAAGGCTTGAACTTTTCCCCGAACCTGGTAATCCATGCAACAAGATATTTTCATCAAAATCAAAGTGCACAAAATTTTCTTGTTCTTTGTTCATTAATGAACGGGTTTTTGGGATGACGAGTTCTGCAAACAAGGCCCGCTTGATTTTTTTTAAATCATATACCGTCTTGTCTTGTTGGATTAAGACCTTTTTATACCGTGCATTGCTTGTATCATTAAAAAGAGCAGAGTCTTTTGGAATAAGTTCATGAAAACTTGAGTCTAGTTCATCAAAGTCTTGTTCACTTAAATTTGGACAAATAAGTACCGAACGTATAGGCGATAACTGGGTGTGAAATATTTCATCAAAACGCTGTTTTAAAAAGCTTTTAGCATCAGTAGTTTTAATATCTGCATTAGTCGTGTCTGAGGAAGCAGGGGAAGCCGTTATACCTTTTAGCTCACTTGCATCATACATAAAGTAGTTAAAAAGAATAAGGCCCGCGTGAGGGTGAATCATCATATAATCAATCATATGTTTTTTGTTTTGATTAAAGATAGGTACCTGAGTAAAAATTTCAGCCTGAGGTGAAAACAGGCCTTGTAGATGGCTTATGTGTTTAGACTTATCTGGGCTCTGGTTAAGGGGAGTGGCAGTAGAAAAGAGTTTAGAAAAAATGTTCAAGCTCTGCCTCATAGTGCATATAGACTTTTTTAAATCTTAAAAAATAAAAACTTAAAAAATACTAGAATTGAAGTTTAATTAAAAGAAGACATTCGGCCGAGGCCGAACAAGGTAAAATTATTTACCAGCAGCAACGCGATCTTTAAGACCCTTACCTGCTTTGAACTTTGGAACCATCTTATCAGATGTTGTATAAGTCTTATCAGTTCCTGGAACCTTACCACTTTTACCTTTTTGAAGTGCAGCTGCAAATGAGCCAAATCCAACTAAAGAAACATCATCTTTAGTAACAAGCGCTTCTGTAACCGCTTCTGTAAATGCTTTAATAGCAGTTTCTGCTTCAACTTTAGTTTTGTACTCACCAGTTTTTTGAACTAGTTCAACGAATTGTGCTTTATTCATTTATAAACCCTCTATCTGTTTTTTTGTCTTAACTTAAAGCTAAAAAGTAAGCTTCAAAATTAATCAACTGCGAATACTTTATAGCCTTTTAGCTTAAAAATTACTTTGAATCCCTATTTTTAGGGCGAAAATGATTAAAAAGCTTGAAATTATCCCTTTTTGAGCGCTCTTGAAACATAAATTTTTTCCTAAAGTCTGTTTTACTTTTGAATTTTATATAGTTTAAAGTTATAGGAATGCCTTTTCTTACAAGCTGCCCTATGCTTGTAAGAAGACGTTTTCTGTGTTCACTTAAGGTGTCACTTATAGCAGGTTTTTCCCCTAAACATAAAAATACATCATCTAAACCAACTCGTTCATGTTCACTTAAACTACTCACTATAAGTCCTTTAATCTATTTATTTTACGTACTACTCTTACAATATCTTCATCTTCTAGCTCGCCTAACATCTTAAGTACAACACGGGCGGCCTGGGGAGCGGAAGTCCCAATCTTCCAGTCCTGATAAGTTCTCATTGAGACACCCATTTTTTTGGCCATCTCCTTTTGAGAGATCTTTTTACCCATGTACTCAGACTCGACAGCATTATGAAGTATATTGAACACATCTGCTAAATCCATGAAATAGAGTTTATAGGAACTAAGCTTAAAGTATACATTAATAAGTATGTTTTATCTGTAATTTATGTATTAATATCTATTTTATTGTGTATATAGTACATATTATATTATTTTATACAAAGTTTACTAGGTCAAATAAACTATATATTGTTTATAATATACGGTTTATCGTATAAAAATTATAGAAAAGTAGAGTTATCTTCAAGCTGGAAAAATTAATACTCAGGGAAAAAAGGGGAGGGGTCTTAACGTTCTATTGAAATGCCTACGGGTTCTAGGGTAATCTTGTCATCTTTTTGTTTAACAGAAAAAGGCTCAAAGCTTTTTGGCTCTTTGGTTCGGTAGATTAGAGAAGTTTGTTTTTCAGGGATAGCAAACTCAATAGTGTTTAAACCATCTACGGGGGCCATTATGGTTATAACTGCGTCATAATGAGACAACTTTATCTCTTTTATAGAAGCTTCTTTTGTATCTACAATCTTTTTAAGTTCAGGTAGTTTGTCTTGAGAATGTTTTTTTGCATCTTCATACTTCCATCGTGCATCTTCAAGCTCTTGGTTTAAGTATTGAAGTTTACTTTGAATAACAGGAAGTTTTCTATAATCAATAACAAAGTGGTTGTCCTCACCTAAGATACGCTCAATAGTGATACTCTTGGAGGCGAAAACCTTTAAATTATGTTTGATAGTTTTTATGGTGACGTGTTCCGCGCAAACTTGACCACCCAAGGCAGCATTGATTGTGACATAGGTTGCGTATACTGTTCCCCCCTCAAGTGAGTTTATCTCTGCCTTATGACAGCGAAGGGTTCCTTTATGGCGGTTTATCTTCGCGCTTTTAGAGGTAACAAAAGAAGTATGATGTGTTGCTCCATCTATAACTACTTCTTTGGCTTCTATACTGGCCTTTGCCCCCATATGCCCCGTGATATGTACAGACTCAGAAACAAGTTCAACCCCTTCACCTATGCCATCTCGTGTGACATCAGATTGGGAGATTACTATAGATACTTGGTTTTCTTCTTTTTTAGTTAACTTAGCTTCTACTCTTTTTATGTCTTCAACGATAATCTTATTTGAGATGCTTAAGGTGTTTTTTAAGGTACTCACAAAGCCCTTACTCTTTGAATAGTACTTGATTTGCATCTTACTGTCTTGCACATTAATGTTCTTTGTATCTATTTGATACTCAATCTTTGCTAAGTTGTTAGTGGTTCCATGTGATATTATTTGACCCATAGCATTGAGACCAGCATCACCATATACAGGCTTAACATAGGTGATGATAAGGTCAGAAGCTTCTACTTCTGAAACTTTTTGACCCTTCTTTTTATAATGGTTGATAACCTTTGAGGGTTCAGATATAAGAGGATCTATACCTTCAAAAAGTAAGATAGATTCTTCATTTGTAAAACCATTTTTATAAATTTTACTGACAAAGGCTTTCAAGTCCTTGATTAAACAAGAAGAAAATTGATTAACAAGCATCTTGTTTTGAGCTTTTATCTTATTACACTCAGTATAAAGAAGTTTTAGCATTTCACTTGCAGTGACTTCATTTAGTGGAAAAGTAGAGTCTGTTGCGATAAGAAGAATAGGGTGGGTGGAAAATTCACCAAGTTCTAGTCTATAAATAAGTTCAAAATTACTTTTTTTCTTTTTATGCAGTTTAATCTTATAAATTTGTATAAAACGAACATGGTCATTTATGAGTGCAGAAGCTTGTGAATATTTTTTTTTATAATCTTCATGAAACTTTACGAAGGTTTCCATATGGCAGGTCTTGATATAGGTTTGTAAACCAAGAAGTGAAAAGTCGAGACTTTTCAAGTCATAATTATGTGTAGTAGCATATTCTTTTAAGGTAGCTAATATATTTTTAGTATTTAAAATTGTATCTTTTGCCAAAAAATTACCTACCCTAGTTTAAGTAAATCGCTGTAATCATAGCGATTTAGGTCAAGATAAAAAAGACCATTGTTTAATAAGATACGAGAGTCTGCACCAAAGGCCTCAGAAAAACGGCGTTTGATAGTCTTTCTCATGGCTGATTTGATATTTAAAGATCTTAGGTATTGWTTGAGCTCAACTGGTGGCTTGTTTTGTAGGCTTGGGGTAGAAACTTCTTCAAGTATAAGAGGTGTGGGTTCATGTGGATTTTTGGCTTCTTGGATAAGCTTTGTATTTATTAACTCAAGGATGCTTTTAAGTTGAGCGTCTTTATCAGAGTATACTTTTTCAATACGTATACACTCATCTTTTAAGAGCTGTTCCTTATCTTCTATAAGTTTGTCAACCTTAGCTTCTAGTTCCTCAATCTTTAATTTCAAGTAACGATTTTCTTTTTGGTACAAGCTAATAACCGTAGCAACCGTTGTCTTTTTTTGCTCAAGAGCAGGAGATGTTTCTTGTAAAGAAGGTTCATCTACATGATAAGGGACTTGATGCTTGGGTACAACAATATAGGTTGTTTCATCTTCAAGAATATAATTTAAACGATTTCGACGAAGTCTTGAATGTACCATTTCAGGTGAGATACTATAAGCCTGTGCATATTCATCAATTGTAAAACGCATTTTTGTCCTTAATCTTTATTTCATAGAGAGGGAGTTGAATTTTAAGTTAGGGGGGTTAATAACACTTCCCTTACGCAACCACACCATATAACCAGACCAAACATTATCATGTTTATCTTTAAACTTTTGAAGCCCAGACCTTTTAAATTCTTGTTCAAGAAGCAAGGCTTCAAAATCAGGAAATAAGTCTAAAAACTTTTTAAAAGAGGCATATGCCGCCTTTGAAGCAAAAACAGTACTAATTGTATAGTCCTTATGTTCTAAATAACGTGCACAATGGTTTAAACCATCCCCAATATAGTTGGTATGACCTAAGATATCTATAAATTCATATATCCTTCCCGTGTGTACTGCAATTCTAATCCCTTTAAAATAAGGAAGTTTCTGGGAAATGAGTTCAGAAAAATGATTAAAAGATAAACCTAAGATAGTGCCAAAACCCTTCATCTTAGGATTTAAAATACAATAAAACCCATCACCCGTGGAAATAAATCCTAAAACCATTTGTGAAAGTTTCATATCTGAATTTGACAGTAGTTTCTCAAGCATGCGAGTGAAACTTTGGGTCATATACTCAATTAGCTCAAGTTGTTGAGCTGAGGTTAACTTCGTAAAACTAATGATATCAACTAAGACAATATCTGTATTATAGTCACGAGCTGGTTTTTTTGCCACAAATATCCCTGAAATTTTTATACTTTATTATACATGATAATACCTTAGGGTTATGAGAGGTGCTCTTTTTCTATAAAAAGACTTAAAAGGAAATGATTTTGTGATAATATAATCATAATTAAATATTTACGAAACAAAATAAGGATTTTCATGAAACGAAGAACTAAAATTTTAGCCACCATTGGACCCGCTAGTAGTGATCTTGAAAGCTTAGAAAAACTTATTCGTGCGGGTGTTAATGTTTTTAGAATGAATTTTTCACATGGTACTCATGAAGACCACTTTGCGGTCTTGAAAAACATTCGTCAAGCCATGAAAAATACAGGTTGGATTGTGGGTGTTTTACAAGATATTTGTGGTCCTAAGGTGAGAGTGGGGAAGTTAGAAAAAGAATTTAAGCTAAAAAAGGGAAATAAACTTGTTTTTATGAAAGAAGAAACCCTTGGTCATCAAGAATCTGAAGACAGGTACGTACTCTCGATTAACCAACCTTCTATCTTAAAACTAATGAAAAAAGACGAACATATATATCTTTATGATGGTCGCATCCGTGTTAAGGTAAGTGAGGTAACACCTGAAGCTGTTATGTGTGTGGTTGAAAATGATGGGGTACTCGCCTCAAATAAGGGTGTGAACTTTCCCAACACCAAAATCAATATAAATGTAATTACGGACAAAGATAAGGAAGATATGCTTTGGGGAATTAAAAACAAGGTGGACTTTATGGCCATTTCCTTTGTTCAAAATGCAGCAGATATGCAAGAAGCCAGAACTATCTTAGATGAAAATGGTGGAACCCAAGACCTTATTGCAAAAATAGAAAAGTTTGACGCGGTTGATAATATTGATGAGATTTTAGAAGTAAGTGATGGAATCATGGTGGCCAGGGGTGACTTAGGAATAGAGGTTCCTTATTATATGGTGCCGACCATCCAAAAGACCTTGATTAAAAAGGCAAATTGTTTGGCAAAGCCTGTTATTACCGCGACGCAAATGCTTTTATCTATGACAGAAAATGAGGTTGCCACCAGAGCAGAAATTTCTGATGTGGCGAATGCTGTTTTAGATGGCACGGATACGGTGATGCTTTCAGAAGAAACAGCTATTGGAAAAAACCCTGTTTTAGCAGTTGAAACCATGTCAAATACTATCATTCAAGCCGAAACTGTTTATAGATATAACAAGCTTCATGAGTTTGAAAACCGTGATGATAAGGATGTGATTGACCATGCAACGACGACCTTAGCTACTCAATTGAATGCGAATGGTATCTTAGCCTTAACAACTTCGGGTATGTCAGCAAAAAAAATGTCTCGTTATCGACCTCATGTTGATATTTTAGCCGTAACACATGATGAAAAAGTAGCACGACGACTGACCTTGGTTTGGGGTGTGGCTCCTGCGTTTTCAGTGAAGAAGAACAAGTTTGAACTTATGCTTTGTGAGGTGATGAATAAGGGACTTGAAAATGGTTTTATAAAAAAAGAAAATACTTATATTATTACAGCGGGTGATCCTGTTGGCGTTGCGGGTACAACAAATAATATTCGTATCTTAAAAGAAAAAGAGATTGAGTATTTTGCTTCCATCTCTGGTTCTAAAAAGAAAAAAGAAGAAGCTACAGGGCGCCTGTTTTAAAAGGAGTTACTTCTTTGCTTTAAAACTCCATTTATTTTAAAAGTGCTATCATTAAGTATGTAGAAAATTTAGGGCTGATAAATTCCTGATTTGGCATTGATAGTCCGCTTAAGGATACGACAATGGAAAAAGAACTTTTACAGATGTGTGGTTATAAAAATGACGAGAGAGGAATGTCTCTTGTAAATGAGGTTAAATCTAATTATATGTGTTTTAATGAGGTGGTAGAAGCTCTAAAAGACCTTCAGCCTTTTTTACAACACAGTGATTATTATCTTTCTTTGCGAAGTGCCCAGCATATGATAAAGATTAAAAATGATCTTCTTGACCAAGAAGATATCATTTCTTTAGATGCTGAGATCTTAGTATGGGCAAATGAACATAATATGGAACTGCAAGAAGAACCGGGGCAAATTTTAATTTTAGGACGTCGTTCAGACGATTAGGGAGAAAAGTATCAAGAAGTTATTAATAATATGTATGTTGATAGGCCTGAATGTTCAAGCAAGAGATATCTCTTCTTTTATAAATGATTTTAAGGCAAAAAAATATAATAAGGTTTGTGATAAGGGTAGCCGTGTTTATTATGGGGGATACACAGATGAAAACTTTGTGTCTTTAGTGGGTATCTCTTGTGCCAAGGTAGATCGAATTAATATCTTAGGAATGTTTCAACGCTCTTTAGTCCTAAGTGAATCCTCACGGGAAAATTCTTCTTATTTTTCTACCCTTATCTTACAAAAACGTTTGATTTATCAGTTTATGATTGATGACTTAGACCTGTCTTATTTAAAGCTTCCTAGCTCTAGTCATCTCCTTTCACGGGTCTTTGAACCTTTGTCAAATAATAAATATCAGGTTCTTTCCCGCTCTCCAAAACTTGTAGAAGTTCATACAGATAAAAGAAAGTATATTTTGTCTGTTTCAGATGATATCCCTAAAAAAGTTTTAATTGATGAATATAAGACTGATGGCACATTAGAGCGCCATTGGTACCAGTAGTTTAAGGGATGAAATGAAAAAAATAATTATAAGTTTGTTTTTTTCACTGCAAACTATTTATTGTGCAACCTACAACCTTCCTGCTGATATTGGAACAGGTGCATTTAGTAATTGTTCTTTCTTTTTTGCCACGACCTACCAATGTACTTCCCCTATTAATCTGGGTAACAACGATACTATTAATTTAAGTTCAGATATGAGCATTATTAATGGCTCTAATTTTACAGCAGGAAATAGCCTCGTTATTAATACAGGGTCAAATATCTTAACCTTGACACTAGGTGGAATCTTTGATGTTGGAAATAGTTTGAATGCAAGTACCTGCGTAAATGTGGAAGCAGGGGGAGATATTGATATTGGAAATAATGGAAGTATCGCAGGTACCTTACAATCAAATGCTGGAACAGTTACCTTAGGTGGTGGTACAGTTAATACCCCTTGTGGAAGTTCTTTAACATCGTTAATGGCTTCATGGCAATTTGATGAATGTGTCTGGGATGGAAGTGTTTCTCAAGTGATTGATAGTAGTGGCAATGATTATCATGGAACTTCAGTGAATGCAGATACATCTATAGAATCGAAGTTATGTCGCTCAGGTGACTTCAGTGCAAATGGTACAAGTGATTATGTTATTTTAGATAACAACTCCATGGMTGGATTAGATGATTTTTCTATGTCAGTATGGTTAAAAACAAGCAATAGCTCAAGCCAAGCTATTGTTTCAGGTGCAAGAAGTTTTCAAGCGAATGAAGCATTGATGTGGTTTACAAATAGCACTACATTTAGACCCTATGTAAAAGGTAGAAACATAGGCATAACTATTACAGATATAGCAGATAATAATTGGCACCATTTTGTATGGACACGCAGTGATTTGGAAAATTGTGCTTATTTAGATGGTGCATTACAGGCATGTAAAAATATAAATAATAGTTCAGGTGTGATTCAAATTGACAGTGGTGGATTAATATTAGCCCAAGAACAAGATAGTGTAGGAGGTTCTTTTTCTTCTTCCCAAGATTTTGAAGGATTTCTTGATGAATTGAAAATTTATGATGGAAAATTAGACTTAGCAGAAGTTCAAACTATTTATAATAATGAAAGTTCTGGCAATAATTATGATGGGACATCACGTGTTTGTAATAGCTGTGGTGCTTGTGGAACGTACGCAGGAACATTAAGTGAGATACAATTTGTAGGTGATCAAATTACGCTTTTAAATACCTTGCAAGTATCTGATATGACCCATGTGGATTATAAAGACAATTATATTTTTAGTGAAAATCCTGTTATCTTTGTTTTACCAAATACAAGAGGGGGAAACCCTGCAAATATGCGTGTGAAAAATGTTGATTCAAGAGGTTTTGATATTGCTACGGTTGAGCCTCAGGGTGAAGATGGTGGACATTTAGATATGTCTGTTGATTATTTTGCTATTAATGTTGGTAGTCTAAGTGCAAACAGTGGTTCTCAAGTGTATAACATAGGGAGTCAGCTTATAGAAGTTGGGTACATTAAAACAAACAAAACACAAAAGGGTTATGATATTGGAAGCAATGATTGGGAAACAATTACACCCAAGGGAAACTTTTGTAATCCTGTACTTGTAACACAAATTCAAGGTATGGTAAATGAGCCAAATTATGACCCTCAAAGACCTTCTATTCCTTTTTTAACGGTGGCTACGCAGATAAATGGACAAGATATAAAACTAGCACTTGAAAGAAGTGAAACAAATCTCGGGACAGTTTCTCAAAATGAAGTGATTGCTTATATGATATCCGAAGCAAATATACAAGATAGCTTTGTGGATGATGCAGGGAGTACTATTGCCTTTGAAACAATTCAAACAGGTAAAATTTTTGAAGGATGGGATGATTCTGCTATTTCGGTAAATTTTGTAAATACCTATGTTTCAGTTCCTTTAGTCGCGGCAAGTGTTAATTCAAGAGATTCTCTTGATGGTGGGTGGTTTCGTAAGCAAACCCATACGAATACGCGTATTTCTCTTGTTGTTGATGAAGATAGACTAACAGGAAGAAGTGGAGGCGGGAGTGTTCAAGATGGGGAAAGAAGTAAAAGTTTAAATGTAGCCGATGGTAATCCTGTAACGCCTGAACTTGGTGGAATATTTGTTTTTGATGGAACCTTCATTTTAACGGGTACGGTGGCGCAGGGCTCTTTAAATGCGGTTAATGTATTGGAAAAAGATATCTTTGATGGAAATATCTCTACTCAGGTTGTAGGCTCCATTTTAGACCTTGCTCTTGTTGCAAGAGAAGATGATAATGTAAGCAAGCGTGACGCCGATATTGTTAAACTTGAATTGGTAAACTGTGTGGATAATCTTTGTTTAGACTGTACGATTACAAGTGAGGCTATTAGTATCTTTGATAATCTGGCTTCACCTATTAAAATAGAAGCTGCGGTGGGATATAAACTTCTTTCTGAAGCAGGTGTGTCTTATTCTTTTACTTCAGCAAATAAGATACAGAAATTACGGATAACAGAGCTTGGAAAAAGTCCAACCTGCTCTTTTGACACCTTTTCAACACGACCTGATAAGTATCAAATAGGGGCATCCACTCCCGTTTATGCAGGGGAAAATTTTATTTTAAACCTTAGAGCTATAGACAGTCTTGGGGGGAATACCTTAGCTTATAATGAGAGCGATAGTAATAATTCTTTTATTATTAATTACGCAGAGACCCGTCCTGAATGTGACTCAGGTGAGACCTTGGTGCGTGGAGTTGTTAGCTTTAATGATGGTGCGAGTTTAAATGTGGACGCAAACTATAGTGGTTTAGCAGTTTTTTTAAATATCAGTATCTTAGAAAACATAGGAAACGAGTTTGCCTTGATTGATGCAGATGATACGAGTGATACTCAAAGATTAATTCAAGCCGCTGACATTAATATCTCAGTACTTCCTTATGAACTCAATGTCACCTTAACACAGCTAAATTCTTCAACAGGGCTTCCTTGGCTTTATATGGCAGATGTTAATGAAATGAATGTTAGTGCCGTAGTAAGAGTTCAAGCGAGTAATAAAAACCATGATGTTTTACAAGACTTTAATTCAAGTTGTTATGCCCAAGATGTGGATGTGAAGTTTAAGATGATAGTGAAGGACGCAAATCCTAGTTTAGATATGAACTATACCCGTACCCAAGGAAGCTTCTTATCTTCGGGTACAAGCTTGGCTGATATCAACCAGTCCTTACGTATATCTTCTTCAGAGTTTATATCTGGGGTTGCTCAAGCAGGATATGCTCTTAATGTAGATAGAGGTTTTGATAAGCCTACTTCCCCTTTTAATGTAAGGGGTTTAGGTGCAGATATCTTATCCACAGGGGTAGCTAAGCTAGTTTATCATGATACTGATTTTAGTGATGGTAATTTTAGTTTTTATTATGGTCGTTTACATCCAAAAGATATTAGTACAAGTATTCTTCCTGTCTCAAATACACTTAATATGGAAGTGTACGCTCAAAGTAACAATATATATGTTCAAGGCCTAAGACAAAATACACTTTTTTGGTATCTAAATGAACCTCATAATACGAATAATGAAGGTTCAGTCATAGAGGCTACTGCTTCAAGTAACAGCTTGATAAACAACCTAATACCAGGGTATAACTTTAGCTATAACCCTGTTTCTTTAGGTCAACAAATCATTGATATAGATGCAGCTTCAAACTCTAAGGCAACTATTCATCTTAAAACCAAAACATGGCTATGGTACGTGCCATCAGGCTTTGGCTCAGCTTATGATGATGGTGCGGGAAGTGATTGTACTATGCACCCTTGTTTCCAATTTTCCTTGAACTCTAATAACACTTCTTTAAAGGTACAGTCCGGTGCCTTTAATGGGACTATTGTTCCTGATGTGAATAGAAGCTCCTATAATCAAACAGGGGTGAAACTGTTTAGATGATAAAAATTTATTCTCAGAAGTCACAAAACAACCTGTCTAAAAAGGCCTTTACCTTAGTGGAATTGATTTTTTCAATTGTTATTATTGCTATTGTTTTTACAGTAATTCCGCGTTTGATGGCGGTAACAACGAAGACCATGGAACTTTCTATTAAAGAAGATGGACTTTTTGCAGCCATTTCACTTATGGGAAATATTATAAGACTTCCTTGGGATTCAAATACCCTCTCTTCTAATGGAAAGATATTAGACACCTCGGCTAACACTTGCAATGACTATAGAGTAGGAGGATTCTTAGGCTCACGAAACTGTTTAAACTCCTCAGCCTCTGGGACTCCAAAGGCAAATTTTGGGACAGTAGGGCTTTTTGGGGATATTGATGATTATGATACTTACAATACTACAACACTTAATGGACGAATTCAATATAACTTAGATGTTAGTGTGGATTATGCAGATGTAAATTTAAACCCTAGTGCAGGAACAAATGAGCTTAAAAAGATTACCGTTAATGTAAGTTCAAATTCTAGAAGTGTTTTATGTTCAGACTTTTTTTATTATTCAGCTAATCTTGGGCATGTTCAAATCAATAAGCGAGCCTGGTAATGAGAAAAGGATTTACCCTTGTTGAATTGATTTTTGTTTTAGTGGTTATGGCCATTCTTACAGGGGGAACCTTTAAGGCCATAGAAGCTATTTTTATACGCTCAGCTCAGGCCAAGACTCTAACTGATCTTTCCTTACAATCTCAAATCGTTTTAGACCAAGTTAGTATCCTTTTGTATAACCGCATTCCTAATTCTGTTATTGGATATACACCTGGGGGGATTTGTGAGCCTATAAGTGAACTAACAAACCCGCGTCCTATCTTAGAATGGTTAGGGACTATGGATGACGAACTCTTACGGGGTGATTATGATGGTTTTGTTGATATGAACGCTAGTGATAAGGCAAGTTTTACACTTTCCACACCCAATAGCATAGCCTTAGTAACTACTGATGTAAATCTTATTTTTGCAGGTTCTTTTGATGGGGGTTCAGAGGAGATATTTGCCTGTTCAGGTGCTTTTGGTTGGCATGGTGCTACAAGTGACCTGAGTTTTGATATCAAGAATATGGGTGTGGATAATATCGAAATCGAGCTTCCTTTACCTTCTGTTATATATGAAAAATATTACCTTTGCAAGACAGCCTACGCAGTTGCAAGAGGCGCAGATATAAATCTTGCCTCTACTTGTATTACGGATTTAAATACGATTACTGATGAAAACACCTTATTTCTTTTTTATGATTATCAACCCTTTAAGGGTGAAAATTATTGTGGAGATGGGGGTATTGGAAAGGCAACTATACTAGCCCAAGATGTATCTGCCTTTTCCGCCCAAGAGGTCAATAATATTATCCGTTTAAGTATTGATATGGATAAAACGATTAGGGGTAGAACTTGTGGTGTGCATGTAAGTAAGCAAAAGGCTGTATTTTGATGGAAAATTTAAAAAAAGGCTTCGGGTTATGGCAAGCCATTATGATAATTTTAATCATATCTGGGCTTATGGTAGTTGTCCTTAAGTATTCGCGTATAGCTGCAAAACATACGGCAGATACATATGTTAGAGAGCAGTTAGAATTATACTTGAACTCCGCGATAGAGTTGACCCTATTACAGATTAGTTTAACACCTAAGAGTAACTGTCTAGCCAGCTTCTCCGCATCAACAACGCCTCAGTTACCTACAATAACAAAAAAAGGGGTGACTTATTCTGCAAATGTAAATGTAAGTAAATATTATCTTTTAAATGGGGTCTCAGAATTTGGCTCCTGTGGGGCAAATATTATAAATATACAGTCCGAAGAAACACATGGGATGGTTCTTCTTGAGGTTGAAGCCATTGCTACCGTGGATGGAAATATTAGTTCAAGAATACTCAGAAGGACACTTCAAAGACCATGAAAAAAGCTTTTACCTTACTCGAACTTATATTTGTTGTTGTTATTATAGGAATCTTAATGGGTGTAGCCAGCTCAAGCTTTAAGTCTGATTATTTAAGTGCTGACGCCGAGTTTATTACTATTAAAATTAGACAGGCTCAGTATAAGGGTATTGGGTATGAACATAAGGTCTTTGGTTCAGATACTGCTCCTGTTGATTATATTAATGGTTGTATTAACTTAGAAAAAAGTGCCCTTGGAGACAGCTCTGTTGATGGAAAGGTATCATATAAATTACATGTTGACAACTTTAACGCGGGAACATTATGTTTTGATGCAAAAGGCAGACCCCATGATACAGATTTCTCACCAAGTACGCTTCGAAGTGACACAAAAGTGATTACATTAAGTTATAATGGAAAAACTAAAGATATTTCTATCTTGAGCCTCAGTGGTTTCGCTATAATAGAATGTAATTAAGTCAAGGAGCGTCTAGATTGAACCACAAAGCTATTGTTTATCTTGAAGAAAATGAAGCATGGTTGTTTGATGGAGAAACCTTCACCCCTTGTGATTATTCACAGGCTAAGAAGCATCAATGTGGGGCATCAATCTCCTTATCAAGGTTACAAGTAGGAAGTTTTAAATTTCCCTCATCTTTTAGTGATTCTGAACTAGAGATACAAACAGAAATAAAAATGCATGAAGAAGGCAGCTTATATGCTGAGAAAAATTATGAGATTGCCTCTTTTAATCACGCCTTAGAGTTTGAAAGTTCCACCCTTGTTGAATCCTTTGCTGCCTCACATGATGAACTTGAAGACTGTTGTGCCAAAATTGTAAAAAAAACAAGGGTCATTGACTGGATTGTTCCTTCTTTTATCACCTACACAAGCTTTTATATATACAACAAGCTTGAAGCTCAAACAGACCTTTTTTATTATTTAGGCAAAGAAGAGTCTTATGCGGTTTTATTTCATAAGGGTACCTATATAGCCCATAGACGAATTCTAAGCATAAAGGACTTAGCCAAAGACATAGAGGTAGATGAACAAAAATGTATCTACCTATTAAAAAATTATGGATTAGAAGAAGAATCCTGTCCACCAGAAGATAAAGATTTTATTATCCAACTTCAGACTGTTTTTTCTAAGCAGGTTGAAAAGATTATCCATACTATCAATCATAAGCGTGGGCTTTTTGGTATAGAAGGTATTAATAGAATCTTTATAGACTTTGATGGTCAGAGCCTAAATGGTTTAAAAAATGTTTTTGAAGCCTATGGTTTAGAAGACTTAGAAGTTTCTGCTCTTATTTGTAAAAAAGATGATGTTCAAAATACCCACCGCTTCGTAAAGGCAATGTATATATATTTATGTGCCAATGGTGAAATGCCTAATGCCTTAAATATCAGTCCTTATGAACGCCAAGCCTCATGGTATAAACGTCACTCTGGTCATCTTATTGCAACAAGTGTTGCTGCGCTTTTTTTAGGTCTTATCCATCCTAGTTATTTTTATATACAGGGTGAAATATATGATGAAAAGATAGGGATATTAGAAACTCAACTAAAAATTATTGAAGAAAAAACAAAGACCTTAGGTACTAAGTTGCAGACCCTAAAAGAAGAAGTTGACAAAAGCCAGCTTAAACTGCATGCAATAAAAGATAAAAATAAGGTGTATGAGGTTACTCTTGACACCCTTCCTCTTCTTATGAATTCGCGAAATATTCGTCAAAAGATGATGTATGACGCCTTAGATATCCTTAAAACTTATAAGCTTTCTACGGTGTCCCTTGATCAAAATGGAACAACAAGCATGCAAATTCATGTGATTGCTGATTATCATTCTAGAGATAAGATAGCAAAGTTTATGAAGGCTTGGATGGACAGTGGATATAAAGAAGCTACAACGCAAGAGATTTACTTAGATAAAAATATTTACGAAAGTAAGATAGAAGTGTTACGATGAGTTTAAAACAACAATTAATTGATATCGATTTACATCTTGAACTGATGCCAAAAAACAATAGAATCATGGTCTATGTTTCTGTCTTTTTTGGCTTTATTGCCTTAATGTATTATTTTATAGGTTTGGACTTACAAAAACAAACGGGTGCAAAAGAAAGTCAGCTTCTTTCTCTAGAGCAAAAAATAGCAAAAAGTAAGGTGAATTTGTATAAGTCAAAGATTGTAAAAAATCAAAAAAAGATTCTTTTATTAGATGCTCAGTATGAACAAGGGAAGTACCAAGAAACGGACTTAAGAGTAAGACTGGAAAAAATGGACTATCTAAGTTCTGATGCTAAGGGTTTAGCCGATATTTTAGACAGGTTACTAAAAGAATCTGTTCGTTTAGGTATCAATATACAAAAAGTTATTTTAGATGATACAAAAGAAGATTATAAGGCACATATAAAGTATGAAGGGATCATACGAATTGAAGGCGACGCCTCATTTCGCTCGGTATTAAAGCTTTTACGTTTCATTGAGTCACAAGAAGCCTTAATCGAAATAAAAAGTGTTCATTTTGGACTAGAAGAAGAAAGTAAAACACCTTCTTTTGTTATTATGATTACAGGATATGGGATTCGAATATGAAAATTTTCTTTCTTTGTTTATTAGTAGGTATACTTTATGCTGCTCCTATTGATAAGACCATAGATGAACTCTTAGATAATGAGGCTAAAGCAGAACTGAAAATACCCTTATATGATCCTTTTAAAAGGGCGCAACCTCTTTTAAAAAAGAAGTCTAAACCAAGAAAAAGTCATTTTTCAGCGCCGGCTCAGCTATCTGCAATTATGAACGACAAGGCTTTTTTTGCAGGGCGTTGGTACAAGCTTGGTGACAACACACCTGAGGGTAAGCTTGTTAAACTAAGAAAAGATAAAATTTATTTACGTCAAGGAAAGAAGACAAAGGTGTTGAAATTGCAAAAGAAAAAACCTATGTTTAAAATACATGAGAAGGCTAGCAAATAATGTTGATGCAACGATGTTTGAACGTTTTTTTATTTTTAAGTGTATTTGTAGGAATGCAAGTTGAGGCAAGTAGGTGTGATGAAAAACTCTTTACCCTAAGTATAGAACCCACAAGTTCAAAACCAATTACCTTACAACATATTATAAATGATTTAGCCTCATCTTGTCATATTACCCTTCTTTATGCGGATGCTTTAACAAAGAAAAAGCTTAAAAGAGACTTGGGTGTTTTATACATAGAAGAGTTTACCTTAGAAGAGGTATTTCAACTTCTTTTACATGAACATAATCTTTTTTATGATTATGATAAAAGCCTCTCTCGCTTAAAAATATCTTATTTAAAAACACGCTCTTTTAATATTGACTATATCAATGTTACACAGATGAGAACTTATTCTTCTAGAGATGTAACCGTAGGTGCTTCAAATAACAAAAATGAAGACCTTTTAAATATAACCGGGGGGCAAAGAAACCAAGGCTCTTCTCAAGAATCAGGTTCACAAAAGCTTATTGAATATAGTGGCTTGAGTTCTATTACTAAGGGTGAAAATTCTGACTTTACCTCGACTAAAACCATTGCTGACTTTACCTTTTGGGATGAGTTAAAGGGGCAAATTGATGGGATGTTGCAAAGAGATGGAGATATTAATGAGGTGAACTCTTTATCAATGATTAACCGTGATGCGGGCTTGATTACTGTGAGTGGTTCTTTTAGACAGTTAAACCGTGTAGAAAAATACATAAATACCTTACAAACACGCATGCATAAGCAGCTTTTATTAGAGGTTCGTATCTTAGAAGTCACCTATGCCTTTGGTCAACAAGATGGTATTGACTGGTCGAAATTCAATCTTTCTTTAAGTGGAAGTGCAGGAGCTTTTTACTCTAGAGGAACTCAAGCCACCAGCAGAAGTGGAGACTTATACAGCGCAGGTTTCAACTTTTCAATGGAAGGTTTGATGAACTTTTTAAAGCAACAAGGGGATGTTGAAATTCTTTCTTCTCCTAAGATTATGACTTTAAATAACCAACCTGCTTTGATTAATGTGGGCGATCAAATCAACTACAAGTATGAAACAGGGCAGGTTGGTACTATTGGTATTGGTACCCCTTCTTCTTCCACCACCTTTTCTTTGGGTTCTGTTTTTGTAGGACTTTCTTTAAGTATTATTCCTGAGATTACAGATGATGGCTTTATCATACTACGGATTAATCCTGTGGACTCACGTATCATTAATGAAAATGATGAAAATGATGTAGATGGTGAAACAGTAGACACAGACCTTATAAATGATGGGGTGCGTTCTATTCCCCCTGATATGAAGATTAAACAAATGACATCTATTGTTAAGGTTAAAGACGGAAATAAGGTGCTTATTGGCGGTTTGGTTCAAAAAGAAAAGTTTGTAATTGATAATAAGGTTCCTATTCTTGGCGATATTCCTTACCTTGGTAGACTCTTTCACTCAACAATAACAAAGCATGTTAAAAAAGAGTTTTTTATTGTTGTGGTACCCACTATTATAAAAGAAGGGCGTATGCCAACTATTGAAGAAGAAGAGATATTTAGAAGAACGGAAGGTATAGATTTTTTTAAAGAAGATGAGGACATTGAGAAGGCAGATATAGATGAGTAAATGGTTGCAATATGCTGATACCTTTGAAGAAGGCACACAAAACCCTTATTTTGAAGTACGTGCTACCTATCAGGCTCTTTCTTCGCTAAAAAAACTTCTTACAAATAAAAAAGGTCAAATGATTTTTCTTTTAGGTCAACCGGGAAGCGGGAAAACCTATTTGTTAAATTATCTTCTTAAAGATGAAGAACTTGAACATAAGCCTGTTTTATTTGAAACACCGGTATCGAGTCCTAAGGCTTTTTTTATTCGTCTTATTAAACATATGAGACAAAGCCCTATAAGTGATGACTTAGAGTCTTTAAAAGAACAGACAGAAGTTTTATATGGGGATAAAAAAACACTTATTCTTTTAGATGAGGCCCAACTGATAAATGAAGAAACACTTGAGTTTGTTCGTATCTTATCGGACTCACGTTTGTTTTGGATAGTGTGTGCCATGCATGAAGAAGAAGGCAGAGAAATCTTAGCTAAAAAGCATTTTAAGTCTCGTCCTCATAAGGTCATTGAACTGGGAAAACTCTCTTTTAAAGAGTCTGAACTTTATATTAATACCCAATTGATTTTTGCTCATGATAAGTCTATCTTAGACTTTCACCAAAATAATGCAAAAAGAATTTATAAACTCAGTGAGGGTAATTTTAGATATTTAAAAAAACTTATGTATACAGAATTTACCTTATTGCATGAGGCTCAAGAATTAAATATGAAAAAATTTCAAGAACCCTCAAAGGCACTTTTAACCATGTCTGCCATAGAAATAGGTCTTATTAATGTCTAACCGTTTAGAAGAACTACATTACCAATATAAACGTTATTATCTTAAGAAGATACTTCGTCTAGTAGGGATACTTGTTGTTGTCTCTTCTATCTTAGGCATTGGCTACCTATTGATACAAGATGAAAATTATATTCAAAAACCACAGCCTCAGTCGAAAATCATTGAAAAAGTAGATGAAATAGTTATCCTTTCTATTACTAGCCCTAGTACTAAGGACAGTAGAAAGGCTTATTCTTTAGATGTCTCTGTAGATGAGTTAGAAGCCTCTGTTCACAAGATAAAGGCTAAAAATACTCCCAAGATTGAGTATAAAAAAGTCTCAAAGACAAAAGTACTTAAAAAAGCAGAAGTGAAAAAGAAGGTGATTACAAAGCCTCTTGTTCAAGAAGAGGTACGTACAAGCTTTTTTACTGATGCCCAAGCAGATAAATCTTTAGATGCATGGATAGAGAAGTATAATAAAAAAAGATCATATTCTACGGCTATATATATTGCTAAGCAGTATTATTTTGATGAAGAGTATAAACAAGCAGGTATTTGGGCAAAGCGTGCAAATCAGTTAAACCGTAATAAAGAAGAAGCGTGGTTATTTTATGCAAAGTCTGTATATGTCTTAGGAAATATCCCCAAGGCAAAAAGAATTTTAAATATATACTTACAATACAAAAAGTCAACTAAAGCGGAACTTCTCTTGTCTGAGTGGAGTAAATAAAAGGAAGCTGATGAAATTTTTACTTGTTTTTATTTTACTAATAGGTTCTGTGTTTGCAAAAGACAATCTAGAGCGTTTTGTACAAGCATATAAGGCAAAAGATATGTCTTTAGCCTGTTCCCTTGGTAGACAGTTATACCGTTCCAACATAAGAGATGAAAAGATTCTTATTGCTACCGGACATGCTTGCGCAGAAGATGACTATATAGATTTTATTGGCGTCTTACAACAACGCTTAGGTGAGACTCCAAGCTCACGTTATGCTACAGTATATTTCTCAACCTTGCTTTTAAAAAAGCGTCTCATTTCTCAGTATATGCATGAAGATATAGACCTAAGCCCTTATACTCTGCCATTAACAGACCATGTCTTATCTAAGGTTTTTGAGGCCATTCAATCAGGAGATTTTGAGCTAATTTCCCAAGACCCCAAACACTTACGTATAGGTGATAAAAATGATTATATAGATGTGTATGTGAAAAATAAACTTTATATTAACCTTGTGAAAGATTCAAAAGTCATTCAAGAACATAGGTATAGATAGGATACCTCCATAAATACTGAGTAAGCTTAGGTTTTATGGAGTAAAATAATTTAGATAAGGACATGAAATGATAAGAAAAAGTGTACGTTTAGGAGACTTACTTGTAGAAGAGGGTCTTATTACAAATGATCAACTTATGCATGTACTAAAACTTCAAAAAGAATATGGCTTTTCTAAAAAAATGGGAGAGATAATGATTGATGAGGGATACATCACACAAAAGCAGATGTCCTTACTTCTTTCTCAACAACTAGATGTTGCTTTTGTAGATCTTTTTGGAGAAAAAATAAATTTTGAAAATCTTGCAAACTATCCTTATGCCCTTTTAGAAAATGCCCAAGCTATCCCCTTTAAAGAAGATGATGATTATATTTACATTGCTACCTCGGATCCCTTGAATTATGACGCGCTAGAAGCCTTAGAACGCTCAATAGCAACAAAGCCTATCTCACTTCGTTTAACGGCTGAAGATGACGTACGCCGTATATTTCAAAGATTAGATATTGTTAAAAATACACGCTCTATTGTAAGTGAAGTGAAAAATGAAATACATGCAGAAGGTGTGAAAACAGATAGTGATGAGTCTGCCATTATGCGTCTTATAACACTGGCTATTAAAGATGCGATTTTTCGAAAAGGATCTGACCTTCATATAGAACCTTCAGCTAATGATATGTCTATACGTGTTCGTGTTGATGGGGTCTTACATGAAAGCTTTGTTTTCGATTTAGAAATTTATCATGCTTTGGTCTCACGTATAAAAATATTAGGTCATTTAGATATTTCAGAAAAAAGAAAATCACAAGATGGACGTTTTTCTATGGAGGTAGAAGGCGGAGCTTATGACTTCCGTCTTTCAACGACACCAACCTTATATGGTGAGTCTGTTGTTATGCGTATCTTGGATCAGCAAAAGATTTTATTAAAACTTGAAGACCTTGGATTTGTAGATGAAAATCTAGAAATATTTTCTGAAATAATTCATTCGCCTTATGGTATCTTACTTATCACAGGGCCAACAGGTTCAGGAAAAACAACCACCCTTTATGCTGCGCTAAATGAGATAAAAAGTATACAAAATAAGGTCTTAACCATAGAAGACCCAATTGAATACCAACTCCCCCTTGTCCAGCAGGTTCAAGTGAATGAAAAGGTTGGCTTTACTTTTTTTTCTGCCTTGAAATCTTTTTTACGTCAAGACCCGGATATCATCATGGTCGGGGAAATTCGTGATGCTGAAACGCTAGGAGCTGCGGCTCAAGCTTCTTTAACAGGTCATATGGTGTTTTCAACCCTGCATACCAATAATGCCGCCTCAGCCATATCAAGAATGTCGCAGATGGGTTTAGAAAACTACCTTATTGCAGATTCTGTTTTAGGGATTGTTGCTCAGCGTTTAGTGAGAAAAATATGTGTTCATTGTAAGTATGAGGTAAAACCACATAAGGAACTCCTAGTTAAGGTTGAAAAACATATCTCAGCTACTACCTTATTTTTTAAGGGTAAGGGCTGTACAAAGTGCGATTTTTCAGGTTACTCAGGACGTATTATGATTGCTGAAATCTTAGTGATAAATGAAGAACTTTCAAAGATGATAGCTAAGGGCTCGACTAACTTTGAAATATCTACCTATGCCCAAGAACATAATGGCTTTAAACCCATGTTCTTTGATGGCTTAAAGAAGGCTAGTCAGGGTATTACAACCCTTGATGATGTACTAAGAGTTGTTAAAGATATCTAAATGAAGTATTTTAGAATACAGTATAAGCAAGGTAAAATTAGGGGGTTAAAGGTTCTTGAGGCGGCTAATCGTTTAGAAGCGACAAAGAAGTTCTCACATCTTTCTCTTGGTGTTATGCAAAGGCTTGTGGAAGTACCCCAGCCCCTAAGTCTTAGGTTTCAAAAGTTCCAAGAAAAATGGGATAATCCTATTAAAAGAAGACGGGTTAATGATCTGGCTTATATTGTAGTTCTTGAACAGATATATGTGATGCTTGATGCGGGGATGCCTATAAATATTTCCTTGTCTGAGGCTATTGAAGGTACCACAGATGAGATGATTAAGGCCATTTTTACTTCTATACTTGAAGATATAGAAGGGGGGCTTAGCTTAACAGCTGCAGCTTCAAAGTATACTCTTCAATTGGGTACGCTTAGTATTTCTATGTTTGACTTAGGTGAAAAAACAGGAACTTTATCTGAGTCAATTAAACGCCTTTCTGACATTACCCAAGAAATTTATGACAATCGTATAAAACTAAAAAAAGCAACACGTTATCCTACCTTTATAATCTTTGCTATGGCCATTGCTTTTACAGCGGTTATTATTTTGGTTGTTCCCGAATTTGAATCTCTTTTTCGTTCTCAAAAGATGGAACTTCCTTTTCCAACCAAGCTTTTATTATGGATTGAACATGCCCTTGTTTCTTATGGTCCATATATTCTTGCGGGGGCTATTATTATCGTTGGATTTTTTACAAAAATGTATAATAAAAGTAAAGACCTACGATTGAAAACAGACAAGTTTTTACTCAAAATTTATATTGTTGGAGATGTGACCTATCTTGCAATGATAGGACGCTTTGTTTATATATTTGATGTGCTAACCCAAGCAGGTATCCCTATTATTGACGCGCTTCGCACGGCTAATGGTATTGTGGATAATACTTATATGCATCAACAGCTTTCTAAGGTGGCTGAGGCTATAGAAGAGGGGAAAACCTTACATCAGGGCTTTATAGAAACGGAACTCTTTGATAGTATGTCCTTGCAAATGTTAAAAGCAGGGGAACAAAGTGGATCCATAGGCATAATGCTAACAAAAATATCTAAGCTATTTAAAGATAAGTATAATTATATTATAGATAATGTGGCTACTATGATAGAACCAATATTAATTACGGCAATAGCTGGCTTTGTATTAATCTTGGCCTTAGGTATATTTTTACCAATGTGGTCTATGGTTGATATGGCAGGATAAGGAGAAATATTTTATGGAAATTGAAACAGGAACCATTGTTGTTGCCATAATAAGCACTATAGTTTTGGCCTTTGCCTTGTGGGTTATTAATAAGATAACCAATATCTAGGGGAGCCTTTAAATTAGGTAGTTGTGTTTAGAGTCGTTTTCATGTACAAGCTCTTTTGGAAGTGTGATAATAAAGCGAGCTCCCTTCGTATACTCAGTATCAAGTTTAATGGTTCCTTTAAGATGTTGAGTTACAAGGTTATAGGTAATATTTAAACCTAAGCCTGTTCCCCCCTTATTTCTTTTTGTTGTTATAAAAGGCTCGAAGATTTTATTTATAATTTCTTTATGAACACCTTTTCCATCATCTTCACAGGTGATGATAATATCTGAATCACTTATCCTTGTACTTAGTGTAATATGACCTTTTGTTTTTTCATCAAAGCCATGTAATAAACAGTTTTGAAGTAGGTTAATGATGATTTGTGCAATGGCTCCTGGATAGGAATGCATTTTTATGTCTTCTTCTTCCAAGGCTAGCTCTAATGTGACATTATGCTGATTCATCTCATTACTTAGGGTGGAAACAATCTCTTTGATATAGATATTAAGTTCAAATTCACGTATATTATCACTACTTTGATCTACTGATATCTTTTTAAAGTTTCGAATAAGTTGGGCTGCTCTATCCAGATTTTTAATAAGCAGGTCATCTGTTTTAGAAATATTTTCTATAAATTCATTTAAAGCTGTTTTACTTAGGGAATTGTTTTCAACCGCATCTTTTAAGTCTTTAATCTCATTTTTAAAAATAGATGCTGCCGTAATAGAAATACCAAGAGGTGTATTTACCTCATGGGCTACACCTGCAACAAGGCTTCCTAGAGCGGACATTTTTTCTGATTCTACAAGTTGGTCTTGTGCATTTTTTAAATTTTCTAAGTTCTCCTCAAGTGAGGTTCTGTATTTTCGCTCACTCCCCACAAAATAATAAAAAAGACCAAAGATAATGATAGAAACAGCGGTTATGTTTATAGTGAAAAATAAGACACTTATGGAAGTTGGAATCTCTACTAAATGCAAGTCTCGAATAGTTTCATCCAGTAAACCACTTAAGATAACTAAGACAAGGTATAAAACAAACCATATAATAGTAGTATTGTTTCTTTTAAAGGTAAAGGCGCCAAGTATTGCTGTAATGGCCCAAAAAACTTGGGCTCCACTGGACACAAAGCCTCCTAAAGAAAGTTGAAACAAAAAAGGAAGAATAAGACTTAAAAAGAGTTGTATAGCCTGAACAGTTTGAAAATCTTTTGAGAAGTACAGGTAGCTAAAGTTGAAAAAAGTCATTAGGGCGTAGCCTAGCGGGATAGAAGCTTGAAAAGGAAGACCTGAGTATAAAGAGATACTTCCCCAAAAAATACCACCTGTACTCATAAAAAGACCAATATAAATTAAAAAACTATGTTGACGTTTTTCTTCTGCTGTATTCTTATCCGTGTCGGCAATAGTGGATATTGTTTTAATCACTTTTGTTATGGTTGCTAACAAAAAGTCTCCCTTAGGCTAAATAAACTTGTTTTGATTATATATGTTAAGTTCTAAGATTTAAATCTATATCTGTTTATAGTTTCGAGTCTTAAGGTTCAATCAGTTTGAATTCACCCGTATTTTCATTATAAGACCATGACTTTCCTATACAAGGTTTTCCATCCTTACAATGGCTGGTTCCTTTTGAACTTGAAGCGGGTCCTAAATAGGTGGTACCGGCACGTGTCCATTTAGCTATCTCAGCATTTTTAAGAAGGTAGTTTAGGGGCTTTGTATTACTTTCACCTAAACTTGTTGGATAGCCATCGCTGTTAAGCTCAGAATAGGGTCTATTATTTCCCCAAGTAAAATCACATGAACTAATGACCCATTCCCCGTGTACACCTTCAAGGGCTGCTTGAATAGATGAGGCAGTAGAAAGTTCAGCAGATATTTTTGCATTATCAGTAAGTTTAGAAAATTGGGGGATGGCCACCGCGGAGAGAACTCCAATGATGACAATAACGAAGATAAGCTCTACTAGCGTAAAGGCTTTTTTCATTTTAGTAGTTTAGTGTAACGGCCGTTGTACTATTAGTATCTGTCCAAATACGACCACATTTATCTTGACTAGTAGTGTCAGAAAATGCACTACAATCTACACCATAAACAACAGTCCTAGTACCTATATTTAATTCAATTTTTGCAACCTCACCATTTCCTACTGGATCATTATAAGTATAGTCCCCCGCATTAGCAGCAGCAACATAGGTCCAACCTTTTCCAGTGATTTGTAAGATATCATTTAATTGAAAGCTAGAGTTATCTTCTAAATCCTGAAAATTTATAGCTGAATTTATAGCACCAGAAGCACCATCAACAGTTGTTTTAACAAGATTATTTGCCTCAGCACTTTGCTTTAGGTTTCTAAACTGAGGGATAGCCGCAGCGGCTAAAACACCAATAATTACAATTACAAAGATAAGTTCAACGAGTGTGAAACCTTTTTTCATTTAATGACTCCTACTTTATATGTTTATTTACTTGAGTATACCATCGGTAATGTAAAAAAAAACTTGAATATTAATTTAAGAGAAGCGATGTGAAGCATTTGTGTTAAAATTCTCAAAAAAGAAGTCTATTATGAAACTCAAAAATAAGATATTAATTATTGTTATGTTGTTAGGCTCAGGATTCTTTATTTATCAGGGCTTTTCCCTTCTTTTTCATCCTCAAGACAAAAGCATTACTACAAAGCTCAAATAAAAAACAGGGGAAGAGCTAAGGCATTAATACCTTATAAGTCTTGGCAAGCATACTCTATGGCTTTGGTAGAAACTTATTTTACTAAAGCAAGCTTCGAAGGAAACTGCATAGTAACACAGTGCAGGCTTCCATGTTGGCGGATTAGGGTGGAACAGTCTATTGGGAGGATACGGCGAGAAGGAAACACCTTTGCTAATAAGTCTAAGGCCTTTTCGTCATTTGTATCCTTATATACAGGGACAAGTACAGCCTCATTTAAAATCAAGAAGTTAGCGTAGGTTGCAGGTAAGCGCTCCCCCTCATCATAAATAGCTCTTGTAAAAGGAAGGGCTACTAGACGAAAGGCCTTGCCATCTTGGTCTTTAAAGGATTTTAGCTCAGCTTCCATAGCTTGAAGTTCATGATAGTGTTCATCTTCTTTGTCCTCACATTTAAGATAAACAATGGTGCTTTCATCTGTAAAACGTGCAAGGGTATCTATATGTGAGTCCGTATCATCCCCACGTAAATAGCCATG
>NVXJ01000051.1 GCA_002733885.1 Arcobacter sp.
ATGACTTGGTCAATTTAGAAAGGATAGCATTTGAAGCGATGAGTAGCAATCCACCAAATCAACAGTACGCTATTGAACTTTTACACTCACAAGATTACTATGATGCCAAACATAAAATAATGAATCCTATTGATGAATTTATTATTTTGCTAAATAAAAGATTGGTTAATAATTTTAACGAAATAGAGGAAAAAATACAAAATAATTTCATTCTGTTTTTAGTAATACTTTTCATTTTTATTATAGGAAATATTATATTGTATAAGTTGATGAAAAAGTCGCTATTAAAGATAATAGAACTAGAAGTTGAAAAAAATCAGTATCAGCTACAGAAAATATTTCAACAATCCCGCCTAGCCCAAATGGGTGAGATGATTAGTATGATAGCACATCAGTGGCGTCAGCCACTTGCCTCGCTCTCTTCAATAGCTGGAACATTAAGTATGGATATTATGATGGACGAATATAAGAAAGAATTTTTCCAAGAAAAACTTGAATCTATAGGTGAAATTTCCCAACATCTATCTTCAACTATCAATGATTTTAGAGACTTTTATAAACCAGATAAAAATAAAGTAACAGCAAAATTTGAAGAGATTGTTAGAAAATCATTAACTATTTTAAAAGGGACACTAATAAATGACAATATAGAAATAATAGAAAAATATAACTCTGAACAAGAGATAGGACTTTATGACAGCGAGATGATACAAGTTGTTTTAAATATCTTAAAAAATGCACAAGATAATTTTAAAGAAAAAGATATAAAAAATCCATATATTAAAATCACTACAGAAAATAAAATAATCTCAATATGTGATAACGGTGGAGGAATACCAGAAGATATAATAGAAAAAATCTTTGACCCATACTTCTCAACCAAAGATGAAAAAGATGGAACAGGATTAGGTCTTTACATGTCAAAAACAATCATAGAAGATCATCATAATGGAAAATTAAGCGTGCAAAATACAGATGATGGTGTTTGTTTTATAATTGAGTTGGGAATAACATCAGAGGAAAACTCTGATAAATCCCATTAATACTGATACCTTATTAGTCTCAAGAACATTTAAACTGTATCATAAATCTAAAGCTTTATCGAGTCGTCCCTCGAAATAAATTGCGAGCTGAGAGACTGTTAAACTCCAGTTTCTTATCGGCATAGTCCACTTTTTTTGAGCATTTTGGATACACATATAAAGTAGTTTTAGTAAAAGTTCTAAAGTGGCGATGCACTGACTCAATAATATTAGTTGTGTAAATAATACGTCTAATATCTTCTGGGTATTGGAAGTACACAGATAGATTATCCCATTTATTACGCCAAGATTGAAATACTATAGGATATTTTTTACCCCATCTTTCTTCTAGTTTACCAAGTTCAATTTCAGCTTCTTCTTTTGTGAAAGCTTGATAGACTGCTTTAAGTTCTTTGGCAAATTGTTTTTGATTAGAAGAGCCAATAAATCTAAGGCTGTTGCGGATTTGGTGTACTATGCATAGTTGAACTTCTGTATCTGGAAATACAGAGTTTATAGCTTCTGGAAAACCTTTCAGTCCATCAACTGAGGCTATTAGTATATCCTTAATGCCACGCTGTTGTAAGTCTATTAAAACTTGTAACCAAAACTTAGAACCTTCACTCTCATTGAGATACAATCCAAGTATCTCTTTTTTGCCATCTACTTTTACCCCAAGTACTGTATAAAATGCTTTAGAGATATAGCGACCATCTTCTTTTACTTTATAGTGAATAGCATCTAAAAATACAAATGGATATACCTCCTCTAATGGACGAACTTTCCATTCTTGAAGCATTGGTATTACTTTATCAGTTATTGAGCTTATAGTAGCTTTGGAGAAGCCTACACCATATATATCTTCAATATGGTCTGATATTTGAGTATAACTATTACCTAAAGCATAAAGTGATAATATTTTTCTTTCAATTTGCTCAGACATGTAAGTTTGATTTTTCTTGACTATTTGAGGCTCAAAGCTACCATCTCTGTCTCTTGGAACATCTAATCTAAAATTACCAACATCACTTTTCATAGTTTTAGAAGTAGTGCCATTTTTACGGTTTCTACTTAAGTCTTGTGCAAGATGTGATTCTATCTCTGCTTGAAGTGCAGCTTCTGTGAGTTGTTTGATAAGTGGTGCTAATGCACCATCTTTACCTGTTAGAGCTTTACCATCTTGTATTTGTTTGAGGATAGCCTGCGTGTCTACTTCGATATTCATGTGTCGTTGTAATTCTACTGGATTGACACAAAATTTCTAACGCTCCCGCGAAATACGCCGCTGCCTTTTTTGAGATATCTCGTTCTTGCTTAAGTACCTTGTTCTCAGCTCTTAAGCGTTTGTTCTCATCATTTATATTTTCTTTTACGGTTGATATTTGGTTCTTGCGTCTTCCATCAGTTTTTATATTATGGGCTTGTTTATAAACTTGAATCCAACTATAAATTGTTTTATGTTTTATATCTAAATCTTTTCCGATTTCGATTACTGATTTATCACTGTTTAACGCTAGCTGCACGGTTGAATTTTTGAACTCTTTACTGTATTGACTGCCTCTCATGTTTGACCCTCACTTATTCTTGTTATTTTAACTTAGAATAGCTTTGTATTCTTTGTCTGAATTAGTGTAGCCGTATCAAGTCGTCATTTTAGATGCAAGTGAGACATCCCGTATTAAAATAGAAGAGTTACTTAATGATATCCATGTAGCAAGTCTTGATATTTATAGTTTTGATAATGGTGAAGATGCTTTTGAGTTCATATGTGATGAAGGAGCAAATATTGTTTTCTCATCTTTAGAATTATTAGATATGGATGGAGTCTCATTTACGGATATATTGTTGCATAAGTTTCCCAAGATGGTCTCAAAACTTTTTATTACTTCAAGTTCTCATCAAAGCAAGTATTTTCGAGAGTTCAAAGAGGTCGGAGCCAAACGCTTTATCAACAAACCAATCAATGAAGAATATTTCAAACATTTTATTATTCCAGAAGTCAATAAAATTCTTTTAAATGAGGCTAAGAATTTAAGTAATCCTATTTAATAGGCCCAATTCTATTTATTAATATCTTTTTAGAGTAGTCTGTATGATACAGACTGCTCACATGATTACTTTCCTGTGTAGTTAGCGCCTGTTGATTTTCCGTATAGGCTTAAGAATATGTAAAGCGTTTGTTTTGATTTGTCCTGAATCTTTGTGTTTTTAAAACTCGCTACCCACTCCATATTATGATGAAACTGTTTCTTTTGCATTTTTTCTATAGGTGTGTTTGACCAGCTTTGATCAATTTTATTATTTTGAATCAATCTTGCAAGTTCGGAAAGAGCTGCTTTTTCTATGGATGCCTTGCTTGCTTCGGCTTGAGTATGGCTATGCCCATGATCTGCATCATGACTGTGGCTACTGCCTGCATATAGTGTTGTACACGTAAGTGCTGCTGTGATAAGTGTTGCTTTGATAAATTTTTTCATTGTTTTCCTTTTATAGTCTATCGTGTTGATAGTTTTTTTGTTCAGCTTTTTCCATATCTAAGTGAATATGGTAATGCTCATCTGTGTTAAATCCAAAYTCTTCTTGGTTTGTTGTATGAAGATATCCATGTAGCTGCATTAAAAGCAGCATAAAWCCGGCGAACATAAGTGCGTGATTTGATACCTTRCTCAACCTKAAAAAAGAGGGGGACTTTCTCCACTGTAATAAAACAAAGAGCATCAAGACAAGKGCAATAATCTGYCCWATCTCAACACCTACATTRAATGAGACAATCTTCCATAACATATCCCAGTYTTGTTCACCTAAGGGCAACTGYTGTAGGCGYGTWGAAAGTCCAAATCCATGTATCAGTCCAAAAATAAGAACCATTAAKARYAGATTAGGAGATTTTRYACCTAAGTAGTTTTGAAAYCCTTTGTTATTGTCAAATGCCTTATAAATAACACTCACAGCAATMACCGCATCAATMAGATARTAATTTGCCGTKATACCCATAAARGTAGCAAATATMAGGGTAATACTATGCCCTARYGTGAAGATAGAGACAAACTTRATAATGTCCTTAGTCGTAGTAAGAAAAAACACGACRCCAAATAAGAAGAGTAGATGGTCATACCCRCTCAACATATGTGTGGCMCCAAGCCAAATATAACGAAGGTTTCCRCCTTCAATCATCGCCTGCATATCTTCTGCTGAAATACCGTGTGCATGCACAGAAGTACCCAGTAAAAGAAGTGAGACGAATAGAAAAATTATTTTCATTTCGTTCCTTGAATTTTATAATGATATTAAAATAGATTAGTCTTAGAGATTAGGCTTTTGGGGGACGAAAGAGAGATTCCAGTATTGGATCTGGAATCCAGAAGGCTGATTCAAAATATAACTGTTTTGAATCAGCCTTGATAAACAGATCTTTATCTTGCAAAAGCGTGAAGAAGTCTAAAAAGTTTATATTAACCTGAGAATGACTGTGTTTATGTGTATGTTGAGAGCCATTATGAAAATGATGATGTTCATGTGTGTCTAGGTTCTCATGTCTGTCGCATTTGTTTGTATAAGCATGACCCTGTTCAAAAAAGGTTGTTTTGGCGTATATGGTACTAGCAAGTAAATGTAAGCTAATTAAAATAAGAATAAAAGACTGCCTCATTATATTTACATACCTTGAAAGTTAATTGTTATGAGGATTGTATCATTTTTGAAAGTTAGTAGAACTTAAGTGCTTAATATCTACTCTTTTATTTTACAACCTCGTCTTTAAGTGCTTTTAACARGACCTTGTAGGTGTATCGATTAAAAAGRTACTCTTTTGCATTAAACAAGGTTTCAAACATRATTTTCCATAAACTTGAAAAGTTTTTATYYGTTCGTRCGCTACATAATTGTAYTTGCATCTGGTACTCTAACTCACTAAGTGCCTTTGCMTGYTCTACATARGCCTTKATWATTTTRTATTCAATACCAAKCTCATTAAAATAGCTRATAAGGTTTATGATWGAGRCCTCTTTTTCTGTATAACTATCTTCATGTRTAGGMAGTAAAATTCCATCWTTTAAAAGAGTTTCTAYAAGYTTRKCTTCTACMCYAAAATGTTCAATAAAYTCTTTTTTTGTRTAGAAAATRCTATCYACTGGWATGGAACTTAGTGTATGCATTAAAGGTTCYAACATACTAAAWGAACTTGATARGGATTGRTTTTTATTTTGTARGGCAAATTTTATTTGYTCATTAGTACTGCCAATTTCTTCTTTCATRTATTTTATRTAYTTKATRAGTTCAATATGYTCATCATTATARCGATGCACATTAGATTTTATTTTTTTTGCTTCAGGGAGTAAACCTTCTCTWATGTAATAYAAAATAGTTGATTTTGGTGTCTTTGTTTGGGCTACGAGTTSYGATATCTTATATTCCACTGCATTCCTTTTTYTATTTAACTAAAATTTGTATTAATGTTTMTATAAAGAATTATACCCTATAATTCAAAACGTTAAGTTMAGCTTAACGNTTTTTGTAATCCAYCTAATAAAGGAAAAATATATGGCACATATAAAACTACCAGAATTTGAAGATATGGCACCCTCAATTCAAGATAAGGCAAGACCTATTTTAGAAAAGACAGGAAGCTTAGGCGAGATATTTAAACTTTTAGCCGTAGATGAAAAGGTTTATTTTGCAACGGATGTGATGATACAAAAATATCTTCTTGATGAGACCACACTTTCTTACGATATCAAAGAGTCTATTGCTCTTTTAATTTCCAAAGAAAACGGATGTAAGATGTGCGTGGATGTGCATAAAGGTATCGCCAAGATGCTTGGACTAAGTGAAGAACGTATAGATGAGGTTTTGGAGGGGGTAGAGTCTATAAATACTTCTGAGGCAGAAAAAGCACTTTTGAATTTTTGTCTCAAGGCTTCAAAAAAAGATAACTACAAGATTCTTAAAGAAGAAATTGATGCTCTCAAAGACTTGGGATATTCTGAAGTACAAATCATTGAAGCTGTTTCTATTACAGGTTACTTTAATTATATTAATACCCTTTCAAATGTATTTGGTCTTGGACAATAATGAAGTCTATATTGTTTGCAGTTATTAACCTTGCTAAAAAGATTATTATTGGTGTATGGGACTTTTTCTTCTTTTTCTTTGGCATGCCTTATGAAGAACAAGCAAGTAAGTTAAAACTGGATGAGTTTGATGAACTCATAACGGGTCCTAAAAATGAAAAAAGTAATCATCAAATTTTTAGAGCCAACAAAGTAGATAATGGAGGAGAAGTATGATAAAACTAATAGCATTTTTATTAATCTTTCTTAGTTCGGCTGCAGCACAAGACTATAAGGCCGTGTTTGATTGTAGCTCTAGTGATGCACGATTTATACTTAGCCGTATGAATTTGGTAGAAAAAACGATGATGATGATTGAAAAAAATGGTGATACGCCAATATTTGCACTTACCTTACATGGAGGCTGTGTCCCTATAGTCTCGAAAGAATATGCTGAGGTTACGGATGATACAGAGATAATTTATATTAAAAAAGCACAAGAAGTATTGATCCGTTTATCGAAAAAAGAAAATATTGAGATTGTTGCTTGCGAAATGTCATTAGAGGCTAATGGACTTGAGAAAGAAGATGTTTTGAGATTTGTACGTATCTCTGAAAATAGCTTCATCGATACAATAAAATATCAAAATAATGCTTACGCCATTATGACATTTAAATAGGAAAAAAATGAAAATTAACTTTACCCAAACTTACCGTCTTTGGTTCTTACTTACAAGCACAAGTGTTTTAGGATTACTAATAACTTATTTTATGGGGTATGACCCTATTGCAAATGTATGGATAATTTCTTATCATAATATACATACTATGTTTACGGGCATGCTTTTAGCCGCTGTGCTCACACGTCTTTATATGGCTATCAATAAGATAAATCCTGTTCCCCTCATGCACTTGATTCGTGCAAAAAGTTTTTTAGGTGTATTAATAGCCTTGGCTTATATTTCTATGTGTTCGGTACTTTTAATTACTTTAGGCACTGAGTTTTATTTTCTTCTAACACCAAAAGAAGAACATGCTCTATCTGTGTATACCTTAAGAAACTTTTCTCAACTAATCTTTGCCATAATGATTTTTGTACATGTTCTTTATGTCTTATATGTAAACCTAATTAAAAAAAGAGACAGTTTACGTAACTTACTTCTTGCCAGTGACGCAGATAATAAAACATCTTAAGAAGATGTTTTAGATCAGTGGAGGTAA
>NVXJ01000052.1 GCA_002733885.1 Arcobacter sp.
AAACAGCATAAGTTCTAGACATCTCTACCCTATCATCCTCAATCCAGAACTCCATTGTCAAAAAGAGGAAATTTTTACAGAGCTGCAAAAGAGAGGATTAGGTGTACAAGTACACTATAAGCCCATTTATAAAAATAGTTACTACATTCAAAGGTTTGGAAAAACTTCATTGACTGTTGCCAATGATTTTTATAACTCTGAGATTTCCATACCATGTAACCAGACCATGAGCATGGAAGATGCAAAGTATGTAGCGGATACATTTTTAGATACAATACACAAATATTATCATCAGGGGCTATAATTTTTAATGTCAAAACTAAAAAATAATAAACTCAACACAAATACCATCTGTATCATACCTGCCCGGGGAGGAAGTAAACGTATTCCTCACAAAAATAGAAAACTCTTTTATGGTAAACCACTGATAGCATATTCTATAGAAGTTGCCAAAAAAAGTAAACTTTTTTCTAAAATAATCGTGACAACAGATGATGAAAATATAGCGAAGATTGCTAAAGAATATGGTGCAGAAGTACCATTTATGCGTTCTGCTACACTAAGTGATGACTTTGCAAGTTCTGGTGATGCAGTCAAAGATGCAATTGAACAGTTACAAATAAGAGGAGAAAAATTTCAATATGTTTGCACCATCTATGCAACAGCACCTCTACTTCAAGAAAAGTACCTTATTGAAGGATTAGAAAAGCTCAAAAACTCCGATGCTCACTTAGCATTTAGTGTTACTACTATGCCCTTTCCCATCCAACGTACTTTTAAAATCACAGAAGATGGCAGATGTCAAATGTTTACACCAAAATACTTTACTGCACGCTCACAGGATTTAGAAGAAGCTTATCAAGATGCAGGACAGTTCTATTGGGAAAACCTTTCTAACAAAGCTACTGACATCCCTTTTGGAAAAAGTTCTATAGCCATAATTTTACCTCGTTACCTTGTACAAGATATAGATACTTTAGAAGATTGGAAAATGGCTGAAATGATGTATGCTATTTTAAACTTAAGTAATAGGAATGGCGAGAAAACTCTTCAAAAGATACTAACTACTCAATAGGAACTACACATATGAATTTTAAACAAATATTATCAATTGAAGGCAAAAAGATTGGCAAAGGATATAAACCTTACATTATTGCTGAGATGAGTGCAAATCATGGAAATGACATAGAGATTGCAAAAAAAATTATTATTGAGGCATACAAAGCCGGTGCAGATGCTATTAAAATTCAAACTTACAGTGCTGATAGTATCACTCTTAATTGTAAAGAGAGTGCTTTTGAAGCTAAAGGAGCTTGGAAAGGAATCTATTTATATGATCTTTATAAAGATGCTTCAATGCCATGGAAATGGACAATGGAACTGCAAAAAACTGCTAAGGATATTGGTATAACACTATTCTCTTCTCCTTTTGATTTTTCAGCTGTAGCATTCTTAGAAAAACTTAATATGCCCGCTTATAAAATTGCTTCTCCTGAGATAATTGACTTACCTTTGGTTAGAAGAATTGCACAGACAAAAAAACCTATCATTCTTTCTACTGGAAATGCAACAATCGCACAAATCAACGATGCAGTAGCTATTTTATTAGAAGAAGAGAGTCAGTTTGCCATTCTAAAATGCACAAGTGAATACCCTGCTAATCCAAAAGATATAAATCTCAAAAGTATTCCTTTTTTAAAAGAACTTTTCAAATGTCCAATAGGTCTCTCTGATCACACTTTAGGAACTGCTATTCCTATCGCTTCAATAGCATTAGGATGTGATATAATTGAAAAACATATTATACTTGACAGAGAAYACACAACAGCCGACAGCTTTTTCTCAGCTACCCCAAGTGAATTAAAAGNAANANTAGAAGGAACAAAGATGGTAAATGATGCCTTGGGAGAAGTCTCTTTTCCTATCATTGCAAAAAAATCCCAGCGCTCTTTAATTGCCATAGAAGATATCCAAGAGGGAGAGTATCTAAAAGAAAACATTAATTTTAGAAGTATTCGTCCAGGAGGGGGAATAGAATCTAAAGATATCGCGAAAGTTAATAATAGAAAAGCTATGCAATTTATAAAAAGAGGGACTCTCTTATCTTGGGAACTCATTGGTGGTTTTTAAGTTATGAAAGAACTGACAATCGCTTTTTTCACTGAAGCTGGATTACAAAGAGGTATGGGCCATCTTGTACGTTCCTACACTCTATATAGAAAAGCACTTTCATTAGGACTAAGAGCTAAATTTTATCTTGATAGCGACATTAATTACGACTACAAATTTCAAAATCTACATTACTTCTCTTTTGACTCATTTGAACTCCACGAGAGATATAATATTATTTTTATTGACAGCTATATCGCATCGATTAAAACTTATGAAAAAATTGCAAAAAACTCTACTCTTGCTGTCTACATAGATGATTATGCACGATTAGATTATCCACATGGCCTTATTATAAACTTTGCACCTGATGCCAAAAAACTTTTTTTTCAAGAAGAGAAAAAGAAGTATAATTACCTTTTAGGTTTATCCTATTTGGTACTTCGTGAAGAGATTCTCACAACTCAACTAGAAAAGAAAAATCAACTTTTTATTATGTTAGGTGGTTCTGATGTGCAGGGCTTGTCACAGGACATACTTACAAGTTTAGATAATCTACAAATAGATAAAATTATTGTCTGTAATAACAAAGAGATTTTTGATACTCTTAAACATGATAAGAATACCACACTTCTCTATCAACCGACAGACAATGAACTCATAACATATATGGCAGAAAGTAGGCTTGCAATTACAACGGCAAGCATGAGTGTTTATGAGTTAGCTTATCTAAAAATTCCTACAATCATTATATCTGTAGCAAAAAACCAAATGATTGGTATGCAACAATTTTTAAACCATAAACTTGCAAGTAAATTTGTCGATATTAAAGAGGATAACTGGCAAGAGAAGATAATGGCAGCTACTACTGAACTTTTAAATAAAAAAGAGATTATTATAAACAAAGACATAACTCCCTATGCAAGTCAAAAAATATTTCAAAAGGTCTTCCAATTATGCAAAAAATCTTAATCCTTGGAGGTAGCCATAGAGATATACCACTTATTCAAGCCTCTCAAGAACTAGGTTACTTTGTAATTACATTAGCAAATAGAGATGAATACCTTGGCCATAGATATGCTGACAAATATTACAAAATTGACTTTAATGACCTTGAAGCTGTAGAAAAAATTTATCATAGGGAAAAAGTAAGTTATTTGATTCCAGGGTGCGGAGAAGAGAGTTATCTCAGTACTGTTACACTTGCTCATAAATTAAACACAGGGAATTTTGATCCTTTAGAAATTGCACAACTTGTACATAATAAATGGAAATTTAAAGAGTTTTGCCTTCGTCATAATATATCTACACCCAAAGGCATATACTATAAGGATAATCTAGCAAATATTGCACTTGCCTTCCCAATAGTTGTTAAACCTACAAACCTCTCTGGTGGTAGAGGTGTTCAAATTGTAAAAAATCAAATTGAACTTTCTAATGCATTAAAAGAATCAAGCGAATATTCAAATGAAATATTTTTAGAAGAATTTATAGAAGGAGAGCTCATCGCTTGTTCTGTAATACTAAAAAACCAAAGAATATCTTACTCCTTTTTTGGTGCAGATAAAAGCTATCTCAATAGTTATCTTATTACAACTGCTTATCCAATATCAATAAATACAAGAACCAAGCATAAACTCTTCAAAGATATAGAAACAGTTGCAGATAAGCTTCATTTAAAAGATGGGATGTTTCATCTACAAATAATCATCAAAAATGAGATCCCTTATATTATTGATGTTACTAGGCGTATTCCTGGAGATTTATATCCAAAACTTATAGAATATTGTGATGGGATAGAATACTCTAAAGCTGTTATAGAATCTTATTTAGGAGAGAAAATAACTGCTAATCTTATAAGGGTTCATAAACCAAAAAAAATATTGCGCCACTGTGTTATGCCAAAAGATAATGCTAATTATCAAACTCTTTTGATAGATGAGTCACTTCAAAAAAATATAATATATCGTTTAGATTTACTCAAAGAAGGTTCAGTTATCCATGATTATTTACATACACAGATTGCTATTGTGTTTATTGAATTGGATAATTACAATAATACGATTAGAGAAGACATCAACACTCTTATCTATCCCATACTAAAGGATATAACATGAAAAACAACTTTCTTTTTATATCTCGTTTTAGTCATAAAAATCCAAATTCAGAACCAGATACATTATAATTTAGATATGTTAGAATATACATTCAATAAAGAAAAAAATTAGGAAACTAATCAAAAAGGGAAAAGATGAAAAATGTAATTTATGGTGCCGGTGTTTATGGGGAAATATTTTTTAAAAAAATCACTTCAAATGGAATTGTTATTGATGCTGTTATAGATCAATATAGTTCAAAAAAAGAGTTATGCTCCACTCCTATCAAACGATTGAAAGAAGTCTTTCTTGAGGATACTGTTGTATATATTTCAATTACATCACCAGTAGTGGAAGTTGAAGTAATTAATACTTTAAAAAAAGCAGGTGCTCAAAAAATATACTCTTTTATAGATACTTTACATGCATTTCCAGAACTAGTACTTCAATGTGTTGAGTTTACTAAAACTTGGTATATAAAAGAAACAGAGAAAATGATAAATATAGAGAAAATAGAACAATTAAAATTACTTTTAAAAGATGAAAAAAGTTTAAAACTACTAGAGAACTTAGTTGATTTTAGAAAAAACTTATCTCCTCAATCCTACCCTATCCCAGACTTAGAAGCTCAATATTTTCCGAGTGATATTGAACTTTTTCAGCATATAGAAAAAATACGATTTGTCGATGCCGGAGCATTTATTGGAGATACTTTAGCAGAATCGATTTTAGAATTCAAAAAGCGCAATAAAGAGATTCAATATATTGCATCTTTTGAACCTGATAATGTAAATATAGATAAACTAAGTATTGAGATTCAGAAACAAAAACTACAACACCCTGAAATTGATTTATTTATCTATCCATGTGGTTTATGGTCATCTAATGAATTTTTACAATTTAGTAATAATAATAATTCTAATAGTTCTCTTATAAACAAGGTTGGGGATAATCTCACAACAATAATGACAGTACCATTAGATAAAACACTAATCGGATCTTCTCCAAATTATATAAAAATGGATATTGAAGGTGCCGAAAAAGAAGCTCTTTTAGGAGCGCAAAATCTTATTCAAAAGACATCCCCCGTACTAGCGATATCACTTTATCATAAACCCCAAGATCTATGGGAACTACCTTTACTCATTAATGAAATAAACTCTAACTATGATATGTACCTTAGAATATATGGAAGTATGGGATTAGAAGTAGTTTTATACTGTGTTCCAAAAAATGTATAAATTAGGTTTTTTAGGTGGAGGTGTAGGCAGTATCGCCGGTACTGTTCACCTTATTGCTTCTCAAATGGATAGAAACTTCCAAGTTCTTGGGGGGATTTTTAGTCATAATGAAGAAAAATCAAAACAGAGTGCTAAAAAATATGCACTTCTACACTTTTCTTCTATAAAAGAGATGTGTGATACTGTTGATTTTGTTGTCATTCTCACACCAACTCCTAACCATTATGAAAATCTTAAAGAACTTCTGAATTATAATGTGAAAATAATTGTTGACAAACCTTTAGTAGCAAATATCTCAGAATTTGATTTAAATTTAGATAATAAGTTTGTAGTTGTAACACATAACTATAGTGGATACCCTCTTGTCAGAGAGATAAAAGCATTGGTAGCTGATGGTGTTTTAGGCACTATTAAAAAGATTATTATTAATATGCCACAAGAGAGCTTTTTTAAACCTATGAAACCGGGTTATCCTCAAGAGTGGAGATTACGAGAGTATGAGATTCCTACAATCGCTCTTGATTTAGGAGTACATACTTACCATTTAGCAAGATTTATTTTAGGAAAAAAGTTTGAACCATTTTTCTGTAGAACCGATAGCTTTTCAAATTTTGGTGTTATTGATGACATGAGTGTTTTAGCTAAAAGCGAAGATATTCTAATAGAACTAAACTTTTCAAAAATCATGCTTGGTAATTCCAATCCTCTTTTTATTGAGGTTTATGGGGATAATGCAGGTATCAAATGGTCACAGTCTGATTTTGAAAACCTTTATCTAACTTATAAAAATGGAAAAAAAGAAATTTTCACTAGAAGTTATGCACATTTTGAGGCTAATAAACCAAGGTACCAAAGAATGGCACCTGGTCATCCAAGTGGATTTATAGAAGCATTTGCTAACATTTACAGTGACATTCATACGAAAAATATAGAATATATTAGTGATTATCAAGAGTCATTAGATAGTTTGAACTTTTTTAAGAAATCCTTATTGCTACAATAGCACAAGAAGAGCCCTCAATTTGGAATAATTCTTGCTTAATTCTAGTAGGATATCTATGCACAATATAAATGAAATCATTACAAACAATTTTCATCAAAACATAAACTACATAGAATGATATCACCCTGCTCTTTTTTCCAAACTAGCTGATTATGACAGTGCTGTTAGTCATGGGCATTACATAGAGAAATATGAACTCGTATATGAAAATGAAAATTTTGATGTTCTGGAAAAACTTAAAGAAAAAGAGTGATGAGATTATGTTTGGTAGAGATAGTATTCCTATCATATTACCAAGGTATTTAGTTCAGGATATTGATACTTTAAAAGACTGGAAAAGAGCAGAGTTAATGTATCAAGCTCTTCAAAAAGGAGTGTAAAATGGAACTTGCAGACTATATAGAAAAAGAGTGTATATATCAAAATGGACTCTTTGATGACTTAGGATATTCGAACAGTAAAGGAAAGAATCTATTGACATTTTGTGATAATGTAAACTATCTACATAGTGCAACAATTTCACATAATAAAAAAATCTGGATAGATATAATATAAGGGAACTTCATGACAGACAATCAGATAAACACACTTCATACAATGATGAATGATATGAGTCAACAATCTAATCTCTATAAGCCTACCTCGTTTTGGATAGAAGCATCTAAAATAATTGTTGAAGATTTAAAAAAAAAT
>NVXJ01000024.1 GCA_002733885.1 Arcobacter sp.
TTGATGTTTTTGATTCACTAGGTTCTAAGCATACTGTAATCATGGAGTTTCGTAAGATTTCTCAAACGGCTTCAACGGGTGCAACATGGAGTTTTGATATTGTCGTACCAAACCCTGCAACTATTGTAGGTTCAACCGCTCCAAACTTAAACACCCTACCAAATGGTACAGTTACCTTTGATTCATCAGGTGCAATGACGGGTGTTAATCCAAGCTTTTTCGACTTTATTGGAAATAATGGTTCGGTTGCTCCACAAACCATTGACTTAAACTTTGGTACCTTTAATGCATTTGACGGTCTAACCTCTTTTGACAGACCATCTGCTACCTCAGGTATCTCTCAAGATGGTTTTCCAGGTGGGGATCTTTTAGGGATTCGTATTGACCAAACAGGAACACTTGTTGGTTCTTTTTCTAATGGTAGATCTTTTGGTTTAGGCCAATTAGCTATGGCTAAGTTTGTAAATAATGAAGGCCTTGCGGCTGATGGTGGAAATGTTTACTTACAATCTGCCAACTCAGGTGACGCTATTATTGGAACCGCTGCAACAGGGGGACGTGGGTTTATGCAGTCTGCTGCTCTTGAAGCCTCGAATGTGGATTTATCGCGTTCATTAACTCAGTTGATTATTATTCAACGTGGTTTCCAAGCAAATGGTAAAACGATTACCACTTCTGATCAGCTTCTAAACACACTTATTAATCTTAAAAACTAGGGTACTTTCCCTAGTTTTATCTTATAAACTTCTTCTAAATTTTCCCAAATATTTCATTATAAAGCCCCATAGCTGATCTGTCTGACAAAGAAGCTATATAGTCCGCAATAACACGATGCTTTGAACGAATCTCAAGCTGGTTTAAAAAGTACTTAGGTAGCATTTTTGGCTCATCCATAAGGGCTTCAAATAAACCTTCTACCGCTTTTTTTCCTGAATACATCTTTCTAACTATTTGTTTGTGTTGGTAAAGTTCTTGATAAAGTATCTTTTTAAGCTTTTTAATCTTAGTCTCTAAAGCAGGTTCAAAGCCTATGGGAATGTCTTGTGAACTTGAAACACATGAGCTTAAAACCTTAGAACTATCTACCTTAGGTCTTGAGTATTCCAAAAGAGAATACACAAGATGATTTATAAGGTGAGAAGAAAATCGGTACCTAAACATCTCATCTTCGTCTTCATTGATACCCTCTTCATGTACCTTTTCTAAGATCTCTTGGGCTAACTCACTTTGTTTTAAGGTGTCAAAGCTTATCAAACCTGAATGAATACCATCATCTATATCATGACTCATATACGCGATTTCATCGGCTCTATCAACAACCATAGCTTCTATAGAAGGGTGCATATCTAACTTAAACATCTTGTCAATTTGATTGGGATAGAAAGACTTTTTATAAGGATAAGAATGTTTTAAAACACCTTCTAAGGTGGCAAAAGAAAGATTTAAACCATTAAAGCCCTTATATCGTTTTTCTAAAAGGGTGAGCACTCTAAAAGACTGGTAATTATGCTCAAAACCATTTGCATAACCCCCTTGTTTTAACTTCTCGTCAAGAGCGTCTCCACCCACATGACCAAAGGGAGTATGTCCTAAGTCATGGGCTAGGGCAATAGCTTCTGCTAAAGGTTCTTCAAGACCTAACTGAGAAGAAATAGACCTCGCGATTTGAGACACCTCAAGTGAGTGTGTTAGTCGTGTTCTAAAGAAGTCACCTTCTTGGTTTAAAAACACCTGCGTTTTATATTCTAACTTTCTAAAAGATCCTGAGTGAATAATTCTATCTCTGTCTCTTGCATAAGGGGAACGGAAATCTTCTGAAATTCCATAAAATCTTTCGTGTGCTTGCATAGTCTCTACTTTCTAAGGGATTCTTGGTCTTTTTTTAGCTTCTTTTGGATCTAATAACTCAAAATTTTCTTGTGTTATCAATGTGTTAGTACCTGTTTTAAGTGTCCCAGCCTTAATCACTTGAACTCTTAAACCACCTCGTCCACTCATCAAGGCATAAGCACCTTTTTTCATAACCGCATTCATCCAAGTACAAGGAGAACAATGCTCTGTCCCTTCAAACACAAGACCACCAATTTCAAAGGTCTTGCCTATAAGTTGATTTAGATTAATTCCTGAGATAACAATGTTTCTTCTAAAGAGTTGGGGTTTATAAGGAAGGTCTAAAGTAGAAAAAACATCTTTCATAACTTCTTCACTCATAAAGGTCAAAGGATAGGTAGAAAACTCAAACCTATCATTTTTTATGCCCTTGTTTGGTTCTAAATATACTTCTTCATGCTCAAAAGTTTTGGCCTTTCCTACATCAAATTTCTTTCTTGTAAAATAATGATGTTCAGGGGAAGCATAAATATGTGAAATATTTACGCTTAAGGTCATTTACGAATCTCTATCTTTTCGGGTTTCTTACATCTAAGACATTCACCATTCTCATCATACATAGGTAAAGATGCCTTCGTAGCTTCATCATCATTATAGTTTCTACATTGGGTAGAAACCTCACCTGGTTGTAGGCTTTCACACATACTAGCATTGATTTTAAAACCCTCGCACCCTAAAAGAAAAAATGGCACTATAAAAAATAAATACTTCATTATTCTAATTCATACCCCTTACCTTCTAAACAAGACTTACACGCTGGTTTAATAGGAGAGTGAGAGGCTTTAGCCGCTGCTTTTTCATCATAATAATTACACTCTGTTAGATCTTTTTCAACTTGCTGGGGGGTTGAATGACCTTGGGGACAGATAAGTCCATTAATCTTTATTCTTTTACTAAATTGTTCTTGACTTTTGAAATTGCATCCACCTAATAAAAGTAGTGATATTGCTATAATTAATAATTTCATGTTATTGCCTCGAATAGACTTCTTGCTCACATACTTCTATGACTTACTGACACGATAAGGAGTTTGGCAAGAGGTCTAATAGTATTATAACCTTTTTAATATTATAATCCTTCCATAAGAAAAAAAGGGCAAAAATGAAGCAATATCTTGACTTATGTAATCGTATCATCAATGAAGGTACTTGGATAAAAAACGAAAGAACAGGTAAATCTTGTTTAACGGTGATTAATGCAGACCTTCAATATGAGGTAGGTAAAAACGAGTTTCCTATGATTACGACAAGAAAGTCTTATTTTAAGTCTGCTATTGCTGAGTTCTTAGGTTATATCCGTGGATATGATAACGCTGCTGATTTTAGAGCCTTGGGTACAAAAACATGGGATGCAAATGCTAACCTTAATGAGGCTTGGCTAAATAATCCTTACCGCAAGGGTGAAGATGATATGGGTCGCGTTTATGGGGTTCAAGCGAGGGCTTGGAAAACACCTGAGGGGAAAACTATTGACCAACTACGAAAGGTGGTTGATAATCTAAAAAATGGCATTGATGATAGGGCTGAAATCATTACCTTTTATAACCCTGGTGAGTTTCATATGGGATGTTTACGCCCTTGTATGCACACCCATACCTTCTCACTTATTGGAGATACTCTTCATTTAACTTCTTACCAACGTTCATGTGATGTTCCCTTAGGACTTAACTTTAACCAGGTTCAAGTCTTTACCTTTTTAGCCTTAATGGCGCGTATTACAGGTATAAAAGCAGGAACGGCGTATCATAAAATCGTGAATGCCCATATCTACGAAGACCAACTAGAACTCATGCGTGATGTTCAAGTTAAACGTGAACCATTCCCTTCACCACAGCTTCATATCTCAGATAAAATACAAAGCCTTGAAGACTTAGAAACATGGGTCACAATGGATGATTTTTCTATCTCAGGATATGAGTGCCATGAACCTATTAAATATCCTTTTTCGGTGTAAAGGAGGTCTCAAATGCCTATAATTTCACTTATTGCCGCTATGGCTAAAAACCGTGTTATCGGAAAAGACAATAAAATGCCTTGGCACCTTCCTGCTGATCTTGGTCACTTTAAGTCTGTTACCCTAGGAAAGCCTATCATTATGGGAAGAAAGACTTATGAGTCTATTGGAAGAGCACTTCCTGGACGTCAAAATATTGTTATCAGTTCAAACCCTTCTTATATCCTTGAAGGATGTGATACTGTAACTTCTTTTGAAGCAGCTCTTGAACTTGTAAAAGACAAAGAAGAGGTGATGATAATTGGTGGTGGTTTCTTATATAAAGAAGCACTTGTGCAAGCTAACAAGCTTTATCTTACATTTATAGACTTAGACATTGAAGGAGATACTTTTTTCCCTGACTATGAGGTTTTAAATATTAAAGAAGTTAAAAGAGAAACGCATAAAAAGGATGAAAAAAATCCTTATGATTATGTCTTTGTTGATTTTATCGTAGAAAAAAGTTAAAAGTTTTTAAGTAAAAAGTTCTTGAACAGCCTCTTGGCTTTCACAACCACCTGCAAGCTTTGCAATGTATTTAACATACATTAAAGAATATTGATTTGCTATCATCTCAAGATCATCTACCACCCGCAAATGTGGCTCAATTAGGGTTTGATGAAGGTAAGAGCCTTCTTCAAGTTGACAAATAGCCTCAGGTGTTTGTGAAACAGCCAGACCATAATATATAAATGAATCATACAAGGCATGAAGTGCCATTATATGTTCTTTTTGTCCACTGCTTTTTAAATTTGTATAGGTTTCTTCGGCATTTTTTAAAGCTAAAATTATTTTTTCATTCATAAGTGGATTCCTTATCAATTTATTTTACTCTTCATAAAATGTGAGATTAACTCACTTTTTATTTTGAGATATCCTTAATAAGGGATTAGCATATCCCAAATTCATAAAATATTATCTTTAAAAAAAATGTTAATTTAATGTGAAAAGTATAATTTATACTTATTTTATAGTGCCCTTGCCCCTTAGTTTTACTCTTTGCGCGTGTGTAATTGCTACGGCCATTGCATCAGAAATATCTAAGGGTCTTATCTCTTTTTTGATACCCAGTAAACGTTGAACCATAAAGGCAACCTGCTCTTTTTGAGCCTTTCCCTTCCCTGTCACTGCTTTTTTGACCTGTAAGGCTGTATATTCTTCAAATTGTCCATGTTCTAGTAAGATCTTCATCATCATGGCCCCACGAAACTGTGCTAACTTAATGGTTGTTTTTGGATTATGTGCGTAAAAGATATCTTCCATGGCCACTTCATCTATTTTATGTGCCTTAAATATTTGATCAAAACCTTCTACCATTTGAGGGATTTGTAACTGTAAACCTTCTGGTTTCATCTTAATTAAACCGGCTTCAACAAGTTTCATAGATGAGCCTTCTAGTGAAATAATCGCGTATCCTAAGTTTCTTGTACCAGGATCTAAGCCTAAGATATTCACATTGCTTCCTTTTCCCTCGTTTAGGTGTGTATTCACATTTTAGTGCTGTTTATTCACATATGTGAAAAACTTTTTATTCACATGCTCTTTGTCCGCCATTTTAGCAGATTCTCTAGATAATTTCGATATTATTTGCAAAAGTTATTCACCTTGTCTTTTATGTGAATAAGTCATCCATTTTTAAAGGGCCTTTATGACCATTGGCGATTCTATACTTGCTCAACTTAAACAAGAAATTCCTGAGATTGAATATAAACGTTATATTAAACAACTCAGCTTTTGTACAGAAGGTTCAAAAACTGATTATGCTCTTTTTTTAGCACCTAACCCTCTTATAGCCTCTTGGGTTCGCACTAAATATAGTGAAAAAATTGCCCATCTTTTTGAGGTAAAGACTTCTATTAAACCAGCCGTTGCCATTGAGTTAAAAAATAAACGCCCCTTAAAAGCTCAAGCAAAAGAAACAGCTCCTGTATCTCCACAACATAATGCTCATCAAAGTCTTCTAAACCCTGCTTATACCTTTGAAAATTATGTCGTTGGAACCTCTAACCAATTTGCTTATTCAGCGGCTCAATCTGTGTGTGAACAACCTGGTAAGGCCTATAATCCCTTATATATTTATGGTGGGGTAGGTTTAGGAAAAACACACCTTATGCAAGCCGTTGGAAATAGACTTCAAGCTCTTGGTAAGTCAGTTATATATTCTTCTATTGAGCAATTTGTAAATGATTTTACCCGCCATCTWCGTAATCAAACTATGGATAGATTTAAAGATAAGTACCGTAATTGTGATGTTTTAATGATTGATGATGTTCAGTTTTTATCTGGAAAGGTACAAACTCAAGAAGAGTTCTTCCATACCTTTGAAACCTTACGAGCTCAAAATAAACAAATTATTCTTACTTCTGATAAACATCCAAAACAAATAGCGGGTATTGAAGAAAGGTTACTTAGTCGGTTTGAATGGGGCCTTGTTACAGACATTCAACCACCTGAACTTGAAACAAAAATTGCTATTATTAATAAAAAATGTGAAATTAACCGCGTTAATATAACTAAGGATGTTATTGACTATATTGCTACTATCATTGATAATAATGCAAGAGAAATTGAAGGTATTCTTTCTAAGCTTCATGCTTACGCAAAACTTATGAACCAAGAAATCACCCTTGAATTTACTAAAAATGTTTTAAAAGAACATATTAAAGAACAAAGAGAAAACATTACTATAGATGATATCGTTAAATTTGTATCTAAAGAACTTAATGTTAAACCTTCTGAAATTCGTTCAAAAAGTAGAAGTAGAAATATTGTATATACCCGCCGCATTTCTATTTATTTGGCCCGTTCTTTAACTCAAAACACTATGCCTCAACTGGCTCAGTATTTTGGAATGAAAGATCATACTACCATCTCTCATACTATGAAAAAAATTAATGAACTTCTTAAAACAGATGAAAATTTTAAGTTAAAAATTGATGAGTTAAATAATAAAATATCAGCAGGTCAAACAACATAGTATCAATTGTGTAAAAAAAAAGATATAATTTCTTAGGTGAACAAATGTGAATAACTTTTTAAAAGTGTTCACATCTGTACAAATGCAGTAGATAGGGATTTGAAGCTGATATTCACATATTCATCTCCCCTACTACTACTACTACTAATTTATAAATATATATAGGGATTTCAATATGAAGATTTCAATTGCTAAAACAATTCTAGAAAACATACTTATTCATTCACAAGCTTTTTTAGAAAAAAAAGATACTTCTCAAATAACATCACATATCTTTTTACAAACACATGCAGGTAAATTAATTGTACAAGCTACTGATCATGAGATTGGTTTAAAAGTTGAAACTGACCAGCTGGAGACATTATCTCCAGGATCTATTACAGCTAATGGTAAAAAGCTTTTAGACATTGTTCGTATATTAAAAGATGATTTAGTACTTTTAGAAAATATTGGTGAAATGTTACATATATCTCAAGCTCAATCAAGTTTTAAACTTCCAACATTTAATGCTAATGATTTTCCTGAGTTTCCATCAGCAGAATCAAAACCTAAGATTAATTTAGATTCTGCAAAATTAATCTCTTCTTTAAAAAAGATTACACCAGCAATTGATAATAATAATCCTAAGTTTGAACTTAATGGTGCCCTTATTGATATCACTGCAAATAAAATATCTATTGTATCAACTGACACTAGACGTTTAGCCCTTGTAGAAATAGAAAATAATTCAACAGAAGAACTTTCACTTATCATCCCTAAAAAAGCAATTATTGAAATTCAAAAACTTTTTTTCAACGCTATAGAAATTTATTATGACAATACACATTTAATTATTAAGTCAGAACAATACACATTTTTCACGAAATTAATAAATGGAAAATTCCCAGACTATACTCGTATCATTCCAAAAGAAACTGCTTATAACCTATCTTTGCCTAAGGCTATGATGATAGATGCTATTAAGCAAATTACAACAATTTCAAATGATTTAAAAATTACCTTTGAAAATGGTCTTATTACCTTTGAATCATTAAGCGAAGATAATATAGAAGCAAAAACACAAATGGCCTTTGATACACCCTTTACAGAGCCTTTTGTTTTAGCAATAAACAGTAGATATATTTTAGACTTCTTATCTCAAATAAGTACAACAGACTTTAATATAGGTCTAAATGAATCAAACCTACCCTTCGTAGTAAGCTCAGAAGACTTTAAAACCATAGTCATGCCTATCGTTATCTAGAGGCCTTTAAAAGCTTCTAACCCCTCTTAAACATCCTTAAAAGTATCATTACAATTACTTTCACATACATATAAATTCCTTTAATAAAATTTACAAATAAATTTCTCTTAAATAAAAGTTATAAATAGACTATTTATTAAGCACAAATAATAACAAATTTAGTTAAAATTCCATAATTAAAAAATTTAAGGGAAAACGATGATAAAAAATACAATATTAAGTTTAATGATAGTTCTAGTAATGAGTGCTTGTGGTGGAAGCGGAGAAGGTTTGGATGATTCAAGTAATACAGAAACACCAATAACTGAAAACAATACAACTCAAAAAGTGATTGTTATAAACGGACATACCCTACCTCCTGAACCCGATGAAGCGTTAAATAATTCAACACTTGCAGGTATTGATAGTAATAATAATGGTGTTCGTGATGATGTTGAGAGGAAAATTTATCTTAATAATGATAAAGAAATTTCTAGGCAAATTCTTTTGCAATCAGCAAAAATAGAACAAAAATGGTTAGAAGCAAATAATTTAATTAGTAATGCAAAAGAATGGCAAACATTAACTTATCCAAAGCTTGGATGTATGGTACATGTATATAGAAAAAATAATATCAATTTATTTAAATCAGGGACGGAAAGCTATGTATTTAATTCTAAGATACGGATTGAAAAGTATATGAAATATAATCAAGCTTTAAGTGGAGGTGTATATAGCTCTCCAAACAGCTTTAATGTGGAAGGCTCTTGTGATTTTAATATAACGAAAGCTTTAGAAGCACAAGAATGAAATTAATTTTTAAATTATTAATTTTAATTGTTTTGTTAGCAACGTCAGCTTATGCTGAAATAGATGAACGAAAAATCGACCTTTTTTTTTCAAATGGTATGATGGGAAATAGTGAAAGTAATGTAAGCCAATCTTGGAAAGAATACGTTGAAAAATTAGCAAGATTAAATCCTCAACTACAATCAGAACACATCAACGTAAAAGTGGCTTACAATGCTTCCGAGTTGTGGGGGATAGGAGATGCCTTAGAAGTACTTTGGCAGAGCATTGGTGATATTATCTCTTGGGCTAAGACACAAGAAATTTTAAACAAATACATAGAAGACAATGCTTTAATAGAACAATTTAATATCGCAGCACAAGCGTATAATTTAGGTGATTTAGATACGCAAATTAAAAGTTATAAAAAGAGTATTTCTGACGGGCATGGTGTTATTGTTGTTGCCCATTCTCAGGGTAACTTCTTTGCAACAAAATCATTTGAGTATTTAGATGATTGGATGGAACCTCACTTTCAAATGATAGGAGTGGCATCACCATCGTCTATTGTTATTCATGATGGACTAAGAGTTTCTTTTGATAATGACCCAATTCCAAGAATATCCTTTGCAATGTGGACAATTAGAAATGAAAATAGAAATAGATCAGAATCAGGAATAGGAGACTTACCTCATTTTCCTTATCATGGTTTTAATTATTATATGGGTGGATATGTTCCTGTTCATGACTTAGGTGTTGATAAAATGGTTGCTACATCAAGTGCTTATTATGCAATAAATGGTGGTGTTATAGCTTCTTTAAATCAACTTCAATCTATGCCTTCCCAATGGGAAAAAGACAAATCCGTAGGCTGTGGGTGTGATAAAAGAATAACATTAACACATAAAGAATCCTCTTTAACAATGGATGAACTTATTAAAAATAAAACCTTCCTCGCCTTTAATGAGAATGGAAAAGTTTACTCCGTTGAAGGCGGATATGTAAAAGCCTCCCTAAATGGCACAAAAGTTCAAGATAAAACATCCACTTCAAAAGAAGATGGCATCTGCTACACCCTAGAAGGAAGCAGTGATGCACCCATAACCAGTGAAACTGAAGCCTCTGAACCCAAAGACGGAGCAGTCTCCATATACCTAGACTGGAACACCTCAAGCATAGATCTAGACTTAAACCTAAAAGGATGGGAAGAGGTCGGAGAGTATGATGTTCAAGATACAGGGTGCCCTAGTGAACATTACTTCATTGAGCTGGCAGGAAGTATTAAAGAAGGCGATTATTATGTGGAGGTAGCGCTTAAAGATGATGGCGGGGCGGATGAAGAGATTTCTGAAGATGTCAATATCATCATTAAGGTCTTAGGCGAAGAAAAGATACTTACCACACACATTTCAACACCTTCTGAACTTGATATAGGGAAGGTTGCAAAGATTGAAATCCGTTATCTGGATGATGAACCAGTTATAAGTGTTTCTCCTGATCCTCAAATGATAACTTTAGGTGGCGGTGGAAGTGGCGGTACGTCACATCGAACGTGTTCTGAAATAAATAACCTTGAAGATTCTTATAACTGTGGATGTATGCCTTGTAGTGCCAGAATTATTCCCTACCTAGAACAAGCCCTTATGGGTCCTTTAAGTGGAGCGGACATAAGCTTACATATTGCCTCAGAGTACAGGTTAAATACACCTCTTTACGTCACCAAGGCCTCAACTGGAAACACCCTTAGTTCAGCAGGGATCATTTCTGTACCAAAGGCTTTTACTAATGCCTTAAATGATAATGAACTTTATATCATTGAAGCACGTGGTGGGATTGATATAGACACAAATGATGATTTTAAGATAGATGGGTTTGAAACCTTAAGCCGTGGTAGTTTACATACGGTTATGGATGGAAGAACCCTAAAAGGATTTGGATACAAACTCAATGTCCTCACTGAAATTGCTTATCAAAATGTTAAAAAGGACATCGGTGTTTTATCTGACATAGATGTTCTCAATAAACTAAATGAAATTAGCACACTTTTAATGAATGGAAAGATAGACCCTAACTCAAGTTCTGTTCTTGCCTATGAAGACCTTCTGGGWTGGTTGCCGACCTTTGATAAAAGTCTTCTTTTTTATGATTATGATACTAAGTTTTAGCCTATTGTTCAAAAGATTTATACGGATGAAAATATTTCATTAGAGGCTTTTGATATTGTGTATGGAAAGTCTATTTTACCCCGTATAAAAAGTCAGAACTACGTACTAAGTGAAGATGCTTTAGAGGGAACCTTACTGGGAAGAGTCGAAATTTTAGATGAGGGAGAAAGCCCTATTGAAAGTCTTAGTTTAAGTGGGGATGGAAGTGAAAATTTTCTTATAAATGACTCTGGGGAACTTCGTGTTACGTCTATTGGAAGTTTTGATTTTGAAACAAAAAAAGCTTTTAGATTAGAGGTTGTTGCGAGTAATGCCCAAGGAAAGAGCAGGACAGGACTAAATGTTTTTATAAGAGATGTTGTTGATGCTCCTTTTATACTTAGTTTTGAGGGAGGTTCGATTTTTAGTAACGCAGCGCCTTCAAGTTATGTTGCTCAAATAAGGTTTGAGCAAGGATCCTCTGCTATCACAGAAATGAGCTTAGAAGGCAATGGCAAYCAGTACTTTACAATAGCCTTAGACGGAAGCATATATATTTCCGCGCTAGGCTTAAGTGAGATATTAAAAACAACTTCCTTTCCTTTGAGTATAAAAGCAAAAAATGATAGTGGCTATAGTACTCCTGTGAGCATAACTCTTTATGTCCAAAAGATAAGTGCTGTTCCTAGTTTGAAAAAGTTCACTGGATATATAGATGAAAATTCTGTGAGCGGTACCTTTGTTGGTAAGGTTGAATTTAATGCAGGAACATCAGCGGTTAATGCCTTTGTTTTAGAAGGCGAGGATGTTGAAAAGTTTAGTATTAACTTATTAGGAGAGATTGTTCTTAAGGCGGGGGCGGTTATTGATTATGAAGCTAAGACATCTTATGCACTTTCTCTGAGTGCTCGAAATGAACAAGGAACAAGTTTAAGCACTTCTGTGCTTATTATAGTAAATAACCTAGATGATGTTCCTATTTTAAAAATAGATCAAGAGTTTAATGTTAATGAAGATGTCAGTTCAGGGACATTGATAGGAAACATCTTAGCATCATCGGGGCTAAGTCCTATCGTGTCTATCAGCTCGAGTGATAACAAGTTTAGAATTGATAATACAGGAAATCTTTATTTAAAAGATGATGCACAGCTTGATTATGAAAGTAGAACAACACATTTTATTACGGCTATTGCTCAAAATAGCTATGGATATAGTCTTTTAGAAGGGATTACGGTTTTAGTTGGTGATGTTGTCGATGTAGCTGTTTTAACACCTCTTGTTACCAACGTACCTGAAAATTCACTTGGGGGCACGGTTGTTGGAACTATTTCGTTTACACAAGGGACAAGTCCGATTTCAAATATGCAGCTTATACCAGTAAACAATCCTTTTAGCGTAGACTTAGAAGGGGTTATTCGTGTTAAAGAAAATGCAGTTTTAGATTATGAAGCTATTAGCAGTTACATTCTAAGCGCATTTGCGAGTAATGCTTCAGGCGATAGTAGTGCGGTAAGTATTGCGATCAGTATTGGGAATATTTTAGATGCACCTGAGCTGAAAAATATGTCTTATACACTTGATGAAAATACAAAAGGCTTGATGCTTCCCTTTAATATTTTAAGCAATGAGGGGCTAAGTCCTGTAACAAATATTGTTATTTATAAGGAAAATGGAAACATTAGCACAAACTTACACGCCGACAATAATGGAACCGTAAGTGTTTTGGCCTCTGCTGATTTAGATTATGAAAACAAACAAACCTACACTTTTAGTGCGGTAGCTTATAATCTTGAAGGGCCAAGTCGTGCAAGTTCTATACTCCTTAATTTACTGAATGTTTTAGATGCGCCAGAGATTGAAAGTTTTTCTGCCTTTGTAGATGAAAATGCGACGATTGCAATGGTTGTTGGTCGGTTGAGTTTTAACGAGGGTTTAAGTCCTGTAATTTCTATGCAGTTGTCTTCACATGGACGCTATAGGACAATACCTTTTTCGATTGATTCAAATGGGACAATAAGAGTTAAAAGTCAATTAAATTATGAGCTTATAGCTTCGTATTCGCTTTTTGTAACAGCTAGAAACAATGAAGGAACGAGTTTAGAGGCTAGGGTAGAAATTAATCTAAATGATGTGCTAGATCAGCCCATCTTGCAAAACTTGACGGCAAAGGTAAATGAAGATATATATCCTTCTGAGGTCGTTGGTCAGATACTTTATCGAGATGGCTTAGACCCCATTACAAGCATGGTTTTATCAGGCGAAGGTAGTGAAAACTTCGTTATAGACAAAGAGGGGGTTATTCGCCTTCAAGATAATGTTCAACTTGATTACGAAACGAAAACAAGTTATAGTTTTTTTGCACAGGCCTTTAGTCCTGGATACAATAGTAATATTGTTGATATAAATATAGTTGTGGATGATGTAGATGAGAATGTACGTGCAGGTGTGGGAGTATGGGCAAATGCCAATGTGAATATTTATAAACTAGATACTAATGGAAGTAAAACATTGCTTTTTACAGAAACAACAACATCCATTGGAGCTTATGAAGAAACAGGCCGTTTTTATTCCCATAGACTTGAACTGGATAAGGATAGTTTTTATTTATATGAGGTCAGTGGAGGAGAAGAGTATGATGTCAACAAAGACGGTATTATTGATGTCTCTCCCACACCAAACGCAGGAAGACTTCATGCAATTGTAAAAGGGGAATGGGTTCGTAAACTTAATGCACAAATGAGTATTAATCTTATGAGCGATGTTTTTTACCAATGGAATAAAGAAGAAGTTGAAAGCTCAGCTTTTGTAAGCCTTGAAAATAACCTGAAAACAGGTTACAACCCGATAGCTTTATTGACAGGGGTTCAGTCTTTGACTTATAATCCCTTGACGCAGTTAAACCAATGGAAGCCTTGGGAATTTAATGTAAATGCATTAAACTATATGGCAGATTTTTTATATGAAAATAATCCTAAATATGCATTGTATACAAAGAATAGTTTTTATTATGATTATTATGATAATTTTGGAAAAAAGAGTTTTTTTGGAAAAATAAACAATTATCTTTATGATGCAGGTAAATATTCTGAAGGTGTACGTATTTTTGAGATAGGTGGGGGGATGAATGAACCTATAGCATCTTTTTCCAGCATTGTACAAGAAATAGTACTCAGTGAAGATAATCAATGGTTAGCGGCGAGTAGGAACTTGGGTGAGGGTGATTATCAGTTATCAATATTTGATATGAGTAACCCTCTTTTTCCAGATGAAGTAAGTTCTATATATACTTTTGCTGATGGCATAAAGTTTTCACCATCTTCAAACCGTTTATACCTTCGTAATTCAAGCAGCTTAGATATTATTGACACCAGTAATAAAAATATTTTTAATGAAACAGGCCTGAGTATCTCAACTCATGGAAAGATAGAAGACATAGCCTTTTCGGATGATGCCAACCTTATGTATATTGCTAACTCAAATGCAGGCTTGCAAATTGTAGACCTCAGTAATAATCAACTTCTTGGAAACTATATGACAGATGGATTGGTAACAGCGATTATACTTTCTTCCGACAAGACAAAGGCCATTATTAGCGTAAATACAGATACTAATGCATCTCTTCATGTGGTAAATATCACAGACAAAACAAACCCCACCTTATACAAATTGTTCTCTCTACCAAGTCACACTTACTTCTTCGAAAAAAGCTCAAATGAAATTGATCTATATACAGGAGAGAACGGAGTACGAGTATATGAAAATATTAATGCTCAATATACTGAATTTTTGGAGCGAGCTAGTATTACTAAGGGGGTTGATTTTAGTATTATAGGAGATGTAAGATCCATATATATTATTGATAATGAATTAAAAATATTAGTGATTACTGAGTATCAAGCTCTTTTGTTTGATGTTTCAGATAAGAGTAACCCTGTATTCTTGGAAGAGATTGAACTTTAAGAACCTCTAGTTTGACTTCCAAGGTGGGTGTGTAAAGTTGATGACTTCTTGTGCTAATAAGGTCGTTAAAAGTATCATTCCTAAACATTTCTTCTACTTATATGCCTCTTAAACAAAACATTTAGATAAAAAACGATAGAATAGAACCAATTATGCTCTGAGAACTCTAGTAGTTATTAAAAGAGCAAAACTTTTTTAGGAAGTGATATGGCAGAAGAAAACTACGGCGCAAGTAATATTAAGGTTCTTAAGGGACTAGAAGCAGTACGTAAACGTCCGGGTATGTATATTGGTGATACAGGTCAAAAAGGTCTTCATCACCTAATTTATGAAGTAATTGATAACTCTATTGATGAGGCTATGGCTGGTTTTTGTGACACGATTTCTGTGACACTTACCAAAAAAGGTACAGCACTTATTTCAGATAATGGACGTGGTATTCCTACAGACTTTCACGAAGGTGAAGGAATGTCTGCGGCAACTGTTGTTTTAACTGTTCTTCACGCCGGTGGTAAGTTTGATAAAGATACCTATAAGGTATCTGGTGGACTTCATGGTGTTGGTATTTCTGTAGTTAATGCACTTGCATCTGATTTAAAGATGACTATTTTCCGTCAGGGTAAAAGCTTTGAGCAAAACTTCCAAAAAGGTATTCCTCAAGAAGCTTTGTTTGAAACAGGAACTACTCGTAAAACGGGTACGACTATTGAATTTTTCCCAGATCCTACTATATTTGACGCAATCATTTTTGATTATGAATATTTATCACGTCGCTTAAAAGAACTTGCTTATTTAAATCCTAAGATTACTATTAAGTTTAAAGACGAACGTACAGGCGAAGATAATACTTACCATTTTGAAGGTGGTATTGTTCAGTATGTTGAAGACATTAATAAAAAAGAAGCGATTATTAAGCCTATTTATTTTTCTGATAGTCTTGAAGATATTGAAGTTGATGTAGCTCTTTTATATTGTGAAGGTTATGATGAAAAAGTTTATTCTTTTGTAAATAACATTCGAACACCAAATGGTGGTACTCATGAAACAGGTTTTAGAATGGCACTGACCCGTGTTATCTCAAACTACAATACTAAAAATGGTGCGATTAAAGAAAAAGATGTAAAAATCTCAGGTGATGATGTTAAAGAAGGCCTAATTTGTGTGGTTTCTGCTCGTGTTCCTGAACCTCAATTTGAGGGTCAAACAAAGGGTAAACTAGGAAATGCTTATGTACGTCCTTTAATTCAAAAATTAACGAATGAAATTCTTTCTAAGTATTTTGAAGAAAACCCTTTAGAAGCTAAAATTATTGTTCAAAAAGCTTTAATGGCAGCTCGTGGTCGTGAAGCGGCTAAAAAAGCAAGAGAACTTACACGTCGTAAAGATTCGATGACAGTTGGAACACTTCCTGGTAAATTAGCAGATTGTCAAAGTAAAGATCCTGCTATTTGTGAACTATACCTGGTGGAAGGGGATTCTGCGGGTGGTTCAGCCAAGCAGGGTCGTGATAGAGTTTATCAAGCTATTTTACCCCTTAAGGGTAAGATTTTAAATGTTGAAAAAGCACGTTTAGAAAAAATTCTAAAATCAGACGAAATTACAAACATGATTACAGTTATGGGTTGTGGAATTGGTGAAGAATTTAATCCTGAAAAACTGCGTTATCACAAGATTATTATTATGACAGATGCGGATGTTGATGGTTCTCATATTCAGACATTATTGTTAACATTCTTCTTTAGATATTTTCCTCATANTGTGCAAGAAGGGTACTTGTACCTAGCTCAGCCTCCATTGTTTCGTTATAAAAAAGGTAAAACAGAGATTTACTTTAAAGATCAAAGGTTAATGAATGATTTCTTAATTGAAAATGGTGCAGAGTCTTTAGATGTTGACGGAATAGGACAGTCTGACTTAATTGAATACCTAAAAGTTGCAGATCATTATAAGGGCTCTTTAGAATCACTTGAAAAAAGATACGCATTGATTGAGCTAATTCGTCACTTCGTTGAGAATTCAGATATTGCAGGAATGAATCATACACAATTATTTGACGCGGTTAAATCTTTCTTAGATGATAGAAATTATAATATCCTTTCTTCTCAGTCAACAGAAGAATCTCTACACCTTTTTGTTCAAACAGGTGGTGGTATGGAAGAACTTATCATTGATGATACACTTTTCTCATCTCCACATTTTACAGAAGCGCATTATATTTATGAGAAGCTTCGTGACTGGGGAATTCAAACAGATCAAGATCCTTTAGAGATGTTATCTGCTGCTACAGAGTTTGCTAAGAAGGGCTCATATATTCAGCGTTACAAAGGTCTTGGAGAAATGAATCCTGAACAATTATGGGAAACAACAATGACACCTGAAAATCGTGTTTTACTTCGTGTAAATATTGATGATGCAGAAGTGGCTTCTGACACTTTTAACTTATTTATGGGTGATGAAGTTGAACCACGTCGTAAATATATTGAAATGCATGCTAAAGATGTTAAACACCTAGACGTATAATAAGCAAGGGGAGAACATGATAAAACCTTTAGAACGCTTCCCTAAAAAGATAAATTAAATGCTATACCCTCATCAAAAAGAGCGATCACATCGCTTTTTACTTGCACTACGCACAGGTCTTCCACTATTTTTACTTGCTGCAATGTTAATGTTTTTCCGTCTTAGTGATTATTTTGAGACGATTCCAATAAGCTTTTATATCTCAGCTATTTTTATCTTAGCTATTTCTATTTATTTTATTTTTTATATGATTTATAGAGGCTTTGATGAACAGATAACAGACCCCATTACACACACCTTTACAAGACAAAAGGTCATCTCTATTTTAAAAGAAGAGATTATTAAAGATCGTCACTACAGCATTGTATTAATTAGTATTGACAACCTTGCAGACATTAATTCTAAATACGGAACTAATGCGGGAGATAAGGTTTTAAGAAAGGTTGCACAAGAAGCAGGTTTGTTTTTTGAAGATAAGGGTTTTGAAAAATTTCCCATTGGTCATTTTAAAGGAGGAGATTTTCTTATAGGACTTAAGGGTAATTATAATTCTGTTAGGCCTTTTTTAGAAATGATGTGTATAAAGTTTGATGATTTTATTTTGAATGATATTGAAATTAAGGTCAAAGGTACGATTGTAGATAAAAGTTTAAGTTCTGATGTCTTAGCCTTAGTTGAGAGACTTTTTGAGCTTAAACAGAGTGAGATGGAAGATGGAGAGCATATTAAGATGCCGACCGAAGATGATATCTCTCTTTTTGAATTAGAAAAAAACATTAGATACGCAATTAGTAATAGAAATTTTTCGCTTATGTATCAGCCCTTAGAAGCGAATGAAAATATTTCTCAAGTAAGTATAAAGCTTCAAGGTAAGAATGATAAGATAATTCATCAAAAAACCTTTATGCCCGTTATCAAGCGTCTTGGATTTGAAAGAGAGTTTGATGAACTATTTTTAGAAAAGATTCTTCTTGTTTGTAAAAAACTAGATAATGTGTCTTTTGCCTTTAACATTTCTCCTGCTGTCCTTAGAAATAAACGTTTTGTGCAAAGATTTAAACAAATGGTAGAAAAAGAAAACATAGATTTTTCACGTTTGATTATTTTGTTGTCTGAAAAAGAAGTATATTCAAATATGAAACGTTATAACGACGTGCTTCAAGATTATAGAGCTCTAGGAGTTCGCTTTTGTTTAGATAATGTAGGTTCTATGAATGCTTCAATAGAGTATATAAAACGCCTTGATGTGGATATAATTCGCTTTGATAAACCCTTTTCTAAACATATGGATGCACCTATGTATATTTCATTCTTGCGAGCTTATGTGGGAATTGCTAAAGATATGAAGATAAAATCATGGATAAAAATGGTTGACTCGGAAAAACTAAAAGAGCAGTTTGAAGAAATGGGTATAGATTATATTCAAGGTAATATCATTTCAAAGATTATAAATTTTGATAAATTAGTAGAAGTAATAGAAGGATAAGTATGAAGTACGGTGAAAAAATTGTTACAGAGTTTGATGTAGAAAAAGACTTAGAAATATGGCCTAATGAGCATAAAAAGAATTATCTTATAAAGATGACCTTGCCAGAGTTTTCATGCCTGTGTCCACGTTCTGGTTATCCTGATTATGCAACCATATATCTTGAGTATACACCTGATGAATATGTAGTTGAGTTAAAGGCTATTAAGCTTTATATTAATTCTTTTAGAGATAGAAATATTTCTCATGAAAATACGGCTAATGAAATTTATGATGTTTTGGATGAGAAGCTAAAGCCTAAGTATATGAAGGTCACTGCTGATTTTAATCCTCGGGGAAATGTRCATACYRTTATWGARATTGATAGTTCTAAAATATAATAATAATTTTTTCATGGAAACCTAATTTATAAGTAGCCTTTATTATGTAAGAGAAAAATTTTTTCTCTTATTTCTTTTCTCTTAAGATTTAATCTCTTTTCTTTCATTTAATAATTTGATTTTTTTTGATTTAGCTGTATAATTTTTTTAAATATTAAAAGGAAATTTTTATGAGTAGACATGGATTATCAATTGGTATAGAACGAATAAATGATGAATTTTTTTTATCTTTTAAGGTGGTGGGAACCCTAACTCATGAAGATTATGAAGTTATTACTCCTATGATTGATGCTGCTTTAGCAAAGGTAAAAAATCCAAAAATATCTGCTATATTTGATGCAAGTGAACTTGAAGGATGGGAATTACGAGGGGCTTGGGATGATTTTAAAATAGGGTTAAAACATGGGAATGAATTTAATAAAATAGCAATTTATGCGAAAAGTGAATGGATGAAAATCGCTGCTAAGCTAGGCTCTTGGTTTATTTCTGGAGAGGTAAAATATTTTGAGGACTATAAGGATGCCTTAGACTGGTTGGAAAGTGTATAAAATGAGTAGGAGAAAAACATGTTAGAAAGTATCTTAGCCTGGAGCTTACTTATTAACATAAGTGTTTTACTTTTTTGGTTTCTTATGTTCATAGTGGCACATGATAGCTTGTATGTACTTCATTGTAGATGGTTTAAACTCTCTGTTGAAAGGTTCGACTTTTCTCATTATATTAGTATGGCATTTTATAAGCTTTTAATTTTATTTTTTAATTTAGCTCCTTATTTAGCTATTCGAATCATAAGTTAAACACAGAGCAAGCAAAAAAAAACCTACACATTATTCACACATATAGTATCTATAATACATTTAGAAAGAGAGAAGAAGGTTTATCCCCCTTTTCCTTCTAGCTCTCTTCTATTCATTTATTCTCCCTTAACACATTTTTTAGCTTATATTTATTCTCCCCTTTGGATATAAGCTTGTTTTACCCAAGACATATTCTATTCAGTTGCTAGTGCTAAGGCCTTCGTCGGTACGTGAACGTATACCGTCTTGGGTTCCGAAGCTAAGAAGGACACGCAGGTGTCATTCTTTTAAGGCTTCTTAACTTACAGAATAAAACGCTATAATTACAGAATAAAATAAAATAAAATGTAAAGTATGATACGAAAAGTTTTTAAAAAGAAAAAACCTAATCCTAAACTTGATGCTATTATGAAGAAGTATAAGGTTCCTCGTGAACTTCTTACTGTAAACAGAAAGATGGTCTCACGCGCTATTTTAGTAGGCTTATTCATCGCTATGATACCTATGCCTATGCAGATGTTAGCGGTTATATTGATAGCTCCCTTCTTTCGTTTTAACGTGCCCATTGGCGTGTCTTTAGTTTGGATTACTAACCCTTTTACTATGCCTGTAATTTATTATGTTGAGTATCTAACGGGAAATTTTTTGTTAATGGGTAAGGGTGTTTGTGATTTTGAGATGAGTATGCAGTGGATTACGCAGAACTTGGTAAATATTGCTCTTCCTCTTTATGTAGGCGCTGCCTTTTACTCTCTTGTTCTTTCTGTTGGAGGTTATTATCTTATTAATTGGCTTTGGATCATCTCAGTTGAAAGTGCAAAAAAGAAAAAAAATCAGAAAAAAAATTAAATTCTTTATTTTTAAGGTTTTAAATAATCCTTTAACCATCTAAGGGCAGACTTTTCGTCTTTTATCTTTCCCTCGAGTTGCTCTTCATAGGCTTCTTTAAGTATAACTTTGAATTCTAAGCCAGGCTTCATTCCCTCATCTATAAGGTGTCTTCCTAATAAAAGAGCCTGAGGTTGTTCCGACTGAACCTTTAGCTTTTTAGCTTTTTTAAGTAGCCATTCTCCTGCTGGATATTTTTTCTTTTTAGCTTCTGTTGTTGTTCGTCCAAAATGGTCTGCCTTGGCTACAGTAACAAGGTCTTCTATGCTTACGCGTGTGGAGAGTCTTCGTATAGCAGGGTCTTTGGACTTTTGTTTATATAATTGAGAAGGGATTAAATGTTCTTTTATAAGAGGCAGTATCTCTTCTAAGAGTGCTTTTTCATTGCTAAGCTTATTAATAAAAGAGATGGTCGGTTCTAAGATATGCTCATGAGCAATAGAAGAAATTTTCCCGCCTTCTTCTTTGGTTGCTTCTGGTTTTCCAAGGTCATGACATAAGACAGCTAGCATTAAAATTAGGTTTTTCTTTTTATCCTTACTTCTGAGTTGCGCCATTGCGTCTATACTCATCATGGTATGAATCCACACATCACCCTCAGGGTGATAGGTCTTATCTTGAGGAACAGCTTGAAGGGCCTTAAGTTCAGGATACAGAGCGCCTAGTTCATCCAAAAGTTCAAACCCTTGTGAAGGTTTATCTGCCTTAAGTAAAAGCTTCTTATATTCTTCAAAGATACGCTCTTTAGGGAGTTCATCAAGCATATTGTTTTTAACCATATCTTGACATAGCTCTAAGGTCTTAGTATCAAGTTTGAAGTTAAAACGCGCCCCAAACTGAACAGCACGAAGTACACGAAGAGGGTCTTCAACAAAGCTATCATCATCTACATGGCGGATGGTGCCTTCTTCTATATCCTTACGGCCTTCATAAGGGTCTAAAAAGAAGTCTGTCTTAATATCATAGCCAATGCTATTCATTGTGAAGTCACGACGCTTAGCGGCTGTTGTATAGTCTAACTGAGCATTCGTTTGGATATGAAAACCCTTATGCCCCTTGCCTGTTTTTATTTCGGTACGTGGAAGGGAAATATCTAGGTCATAACCATCAAGGTTTATTTTGAGTACACCAAAGTTTTTTCCAACCTCATGAACAGGTGCTAGGTCTTCAAGTACAGATTTTAATTTATCTAAGGAGTTTACACCATAAACTTCAATATCTATGTCCTTGCTTTGAAGACCTAAGAAATGGTCACGGACATAACCCCCTACTATAAAGGCTCTTGCCCCATTATCCATTAATGTCTGTGCTAGTTCTTTAATTGAATTTGGTAATTTCATAAGAGCCGCTTCAGTGCTTCTTCAAAAAGCTCTTCACTTTCATCAAAACTATCGTCTGAGTTAAAAATATCACTCATACATCCATATAATTCATTATTTTTAATGATGAGATGAAAGGCTTCTTGACGATCTTTTAGCCAGGCTTCATTATCTTCTTGATAAGAATTAAGCTTCATTTTGACATATTGCATAACATTATCAACATCTTCGGTATTGTCCATAAGTTTTAATAAATATCTTGAGGCGCTTCGAAGTTCTTCTTCATAAATTTTTTTGTTCATATAAATGGCAACAGCAAGAAGAAGGGAAACAGCTTCAATTTTTTGACCATAATTACGTGTTTTCCAATGGATATAGCATTTCCCTAAAAATGATGTGTGATCTATTGTAGTTTCAGTAGGCAATATAAGAATCTTTATGATAATTTCTTATATTATACAATAAATACACAAGATCTTGCAGAGCATAATTATATGTTTATATAATGAAGAAAAATAAAATTTTATTACCCCAATTTAAATTTTATGAATAGCTTAGCTAGTAAACTATTTGATTTTCACATGAATCTTTTATTAACCAAAAAAGTTTACCATCTCTTTGGGTATTGAAATTTCATGGCTTGCATATCCTAAAAATCAACGGGTAAGAGAATCACTTGAGCTACTAGAATCAGGCCATCTTCGACCGCCACTTATGACTCCCCCTTCGTTATTAAGCTAACTAAGGGCTTTTTGAGTATACTTTATTTATGAAATTTCTAGCTTTATTGTTTTTTTGCTTATTGCTATATGGACAAACGCCAGAAGAAACAGCAGAAAAAGTTTATCTTGCTAACATCAACACCCTTCTTATTTTYACCTCAGAATCGGGCCTAAATTCAGGAGCTTATAAATTTACTCAGGCGGGTTTTAAAATGCAAACCAATAGCCTGCCTTTTAAACATAATTTTGAGCCTTTCAAAGAGAATATGAATCTTTTTATTAATGGTGGAGTTGGGTATTCTATTACACGCTTGGAAACGCAGACAAGAGACACTAAGAGTGCAAATAATATTGATTTAAGACATGATAATAAGCTTCAAACTTATACAGCAGGTTTAGGTTTAGGCCTTCGTTATATAAGTGATCATGGGATAGATTATCTTGGTTATATAGGTATTATTTATTCTCGTGTAGGTACAAGTGTTAGTCCTAATGACGAGATAGGTGAAGCTATAGAAGATTTTTTTGATGGGGAATATAATGATAATATCACCTATAAGTTTTTACTTGCAGCAGAATATAACATAGAATTTGAGGGATATAAACCTTATATAAAAATAGATGTAAAGTCGTATGAAACAAAGGCTGATTTTAGTTTAGATGCCTTGAGTGGTTTCAGTACACAGTCAAGGGTGGCTAGTCTTTCTTTAGGGACAGAAACACCTTCTTTACTTAAGTATGAAGAAGACTTTTTAAGTCTTGAAGGATATGTAAAAGTAAATTTTTTAGAGGGTGATATTACAGATGTAGTTCAGTTTAGAAAGTATATGAATCTAGGAGGTATTGTGTATTGGAATACGCCACAGGCCCCATCTTGGGCAAAACGATTTTATACAGAGGTGAGCACAGTGAGGGCTGAAGGTCTAGAAGGGTATAATATCGGAATTGGTTTTTCAATAGATTACTAAATACCACCTTTATAAGGATAAACATGGAAAACATATCAGTTATTGATGCGATTACTTCACGTTCATCAAAACGAAAATTTTTAAATAAAAGCGTACCAAAAGATATCCAAGAAAAGATTTTAGAAGCTGCTTCAATGACGCCTTCTGGTGCGAATATGCAACCATGGATAGTATATGCCATTTCAAATAAAGAGGTTCTAGATAATATTGGTAATGATATTATCAAACATATTGATGGGGGTGGAGAGATTGACCAGTTTATTCAGTATTATCCAATTAACTGGATTAACCCTTATAAAAAGCGTCGTATAACTACGGGTTCGGGTCTTTATAAACACTTAGAAGTAGATAGAAAAGATGAAGAAAAACGTAAAGAACTATGGCATGATAATTACCGTTGGTTTGGGGCACAAACGGTTTTCTTTATTTGTACAGATAAGTCACTTATAGAAGGTGCTCAAGGTGCCTTAATAGACTGTGGTGCGTATATGCAAAGCATTATGCTTGCGGCTCAAGCTTATGGTATTGATTCTTGTCCTCAGGGCTCAACAACAGAATACGGTAAGATTATCGCAAAGACGCTAGACCTTCCAGGTAACCTTGCACTTTTGTATTCTGTTGTTCTTGGATATGAAGATACTTCAGCTGTGCAAAATACTTATCAGCCAAAGCGTGCGTCTATGGAAGAGATAGTTACCTTTATAGATTAAAAGTTTTCTCTTTATAAAGGGCATTAAATGCCTCAATTTCTAGAGGTCGACTACAAACATACCCCTGATAAAAATCACATTTTAAAGACTGTAAATACTCGATTTGTTCTTGGGTCTCAACACCTTCTGCAACCACTCTCATTTTTAAGGTTTGTGCCATTTTTACAATAGTTTCAATGAAGACAGCACCTTCAGTTGAGTTATAATCATCTAAAAATACCTTATCTATTTTTAAAATATCTATGGGGAAGTTTTTTAGGTAAGATAAGGAAGAATAGCCCGTACCAAAGTCATCTAAGGATATCTTTATCCCAAGTTCCCTAATAGCCGTAAAAGTTTTTAGTATCGCCTTAGAATCATGTAAAAAGATGTATTCTGTTATCTCTAAAAAAACATTAGAAGTATTTACCTGATATTTGTCTAGTAAGGATTTTWGGTGTTCAACAAAGTCTGCTTGTTGTATTTGTTTTGCCGCGACATTAATAGAAAGTTTAATATTAATTCCCTCATCTTCCCAGCTTTTTTTCTGCTTTATTCCTGTTTCAAGTATCCACTTTCCAAGTTCAATAATAAAGCCATTATGTTCAGCAATAGGAATAAACGCATAAGGTGAAATCATCCCTTTATCTGGATGCTTCCRCCGAATGAGGGCTTCTGCCCCAATAATTTCACCTGTCGTAACATTATTTTGAGGTTGATAAAAGAGTTCATACTGATCTTTTGTAAGGGCTTCTTGCATGGTGTTGGTGAGTTCAATATATTCTTGGGTCTTATCATTCAGTTCTTTAGTAAAGAAATGATATCCCCGTCTTCCCTTTGACTTTGCCTCATACATAGCTATATCTGCATTTTTCATAAGGCTTAAGAGATTTGTTCCGTCCTTAGGATAAATCGTAATACCAATACTGCTAGTGATGTGAATAGGATAGGTCTTAATTTGCCAAGGCTTCATTAGTTTTTCTTGGATACGAGAAATAATTTCTATAAGTTCGAGTTCATCTTGATAATGTGTTAAGACAATGACAAACTCATCTCCACCAATGCGGGCAACGACATCATTTACGCGTAAAACATCTTGAATAGTATGGGCGACACTTCTTAAGAGTTCATCTCCAATATCATGCCCTAAGGAGTCATTGATAGATTTAAAGTGGTCAAGGTCTAAAAATAGAAGGGCAAATTCTTTATTACGGCGTTCACTTTCAGCGATAATTTGTATTACTCTTTCTTCTAGATAATTTCTATTGGCTAAACCGCTTAGGGCGTCAGTTCTTGAGAGATTATAAAGATCTGTTTTTTCTTGTTCTAACCTTGAAAAGGTTTGCACCATAGAGATACGAATATGCTCAAGTTCTTTAATACTAAAGGGAAGGGGTATTTTCGATTGATAATAAGCATATTGACGTAGGTCTTCTAAGGGGGAAGCTATAAGCTTATGAATAGCTAGCCAGAAAACAGTAAGAAAAATAATAGGAATAAAGATAAAAAGTAATATAAACCTCTCTCGTGCCTGAGTAAAATTTTTATTAATAGTATTATGGTCAATAAAAAAAATAAGGGAATATGACCTCCTACTTTTTCTTTCATAGTAGTTAATATTATCTTGAAAAGCTTTTCTATCATGTAAATTTTCATAAATATTTTGATGGGGGTTATTATAAAGTACACTGGAACTTACAAACTGTGAAAACCTTGGATCAGTTGTAAGTATAAGCTTATCGTCATCAAAAATAGAGATAGCACTAAGATAATTATTATTAGCTGCCTTTCTGTCAATAAGTGCTCGGGCTGTTTTGATAGAATTTTTTTGAATATGTTTAGATAAAACGTAAGAAAGTTCAGATAAATCGTTGGTGATACTGTTCGTTATAAGCTTAGCGGTAATTTCTCTTTGTGTAAAATAATAATTTGCAAAGATTATATACATACCGCTGATAAGAACAAGCAGTAGGCTAAGGGTAAAAGATCTAATGCCTATTTTCATAAGAGGTCTTTAGTGGGAAAGGAGGCCTTTCGCATACGTTCTTTTAGCTCAGGGCTAAGGTCTTTGTTAATCCACTCAATGTCAGTTAAAGAGTGTTTAAACTCTTCATAGCTAAGTCCATCCATATAGGGTTCAATAATGTCAAAAAACTCTTTTGGATTTTTATTAAGGGCATCAATAGCCTTATTATTGAAATCCTTTAAGGCGATAAACTGTTTTTTATGAAGGATTAGTTCTTCATGTCGGGTAAATAAAGCATCAATAACAAGAAGGTCTAAACCATTCTTAGTAGAGAGTATCTCCCTAAAGCCATTTTCTGTTAGCTTAGTATCGTAAGGAATATAGGTAATGATAAGAACCTTGCGATTGGGTTGGTCATTATGCAAGGTGGCAATTTCTGTTTGGTCTCTATTAAGATAATTGATTCTACTTTCATCAATCTTGTAGTTTTGAATAAAGTCATTTAAGAGGGTAAAGTTAATCGAATCCATTTCTAAATAGGTATCGATTTTATCATTACTTTCTTGCAATTGTTTTATGGAATGATTACTCATGATAATGTCACCACCATTAGAGCGGTCAAAAAGTATAATGGGTACAAGGCTTGGAATTTGTGTTTTTAAGACAGAATGTTCATACTGCGTTCCACAATAAGCATCTGAATTTCCTGCCTTATATAGATACAAGTTTTCACTTAATGAAACAACATTGATAAGTTTAATATCTTCGGTCTTGAGCCAGCCTTTTTCTTTGGCATAAAACAAGGGAGTGTAGCCTATCCATGTGGTTGTAGATATTGTTAAGGTATGGTCATGTGAAGGGGATGAGCATGAAGTGAGGAAAAGAAGGGCTGTTAAAAGTAGTCCAAATAGTTTCATTTCCTGACCTTTTTACTTATTTGGTATTATTATATCCTAATCTGAAATCTTCTTTGAAGAAGGGCGATTAAGAAAAATATTTTGCCCCGGAAGGAAAAATTCAACCTCATGTTTTTGTAAAATTTCCCAAATTGAATATAATAAATCTTCTTTAACCTTGTACCATTCTTCCCTATCTATAGTACGTGAAAAGGTTTGTACTAAGATACTAAGGTGAGAAGAATCAAACTTATCAAGGTAAACAAAACGGTCTTTTTTCAAGCCAAATAAGTTCTTTTTTGAAACAAAAAACTCTGAAGAAGAAGCGCTTTCATGCCTTGTTATATCATCACTTTGAACAAGGTCACTGTGCTGAGAAATCATATAACGTATCTCTTCGATAAGGTCTTTAAGTTTTTGAGGTTTGATGGAATATGAGATGGATATACTTGTTTTAATCTCTCTTCCCAAACGCCTTTTACTCCAGTTTACTATGGGTTTAGCATTGGCTTCGGCGTTAGGTAAGATAATAAGTGAGTTATCAAGAGCACGTATCTGAGTTGAACGAAGTCCCACCTTGACTATCTCTCCTTCAAGTTCACCAATACTTACAAAATCACCCTGAGAGAAGGTGTCATCAAGTAAGAGGTTTAAGGAGCCAAAGAGGTTTGCAAGAGAGTCCTTAGCCGCAAGTGCAATACCTAAACCAAAGATACCTAAGGAGGTAAGAACGGTTTCAAGTCCCACGCCCATTTTATTTAAGAAATAAACAAAGGCAGCAATGGCAAGTATGGTTTTGAGTATATCTATGGATAAAGAAACAAGGGCCTTTTCATTCTTACTGCTTTGTTTAGTCTCAAAATATCCAATAACCACATAAGCGATGAGTTCCATAAGTAAATAGGCCGTGCTAAGTGTAAACATGAAAATTATAAATGATTCACCAAAGCCACTAGGTTGTATAGGGTATATAAGTGTAAGAAAGAAATAATCTAAAGCAGATACCCATAATACGAGACGTATAGGTCTTAAGAGTTTTCTATTTTCATAATGCTTAAAGTTAAAGATTCTAAATTGTAAAACCCATTTTGAGAGGTAAAAACTAATCCAAAATAAAGAAGTAATGACAAGTATAGAGATTAGTTTACCCGTGTTAAGGTATAAAAACCCTATATGTTTATTGAGCCATCTAGCAGAAGGATAGACATTAACTGAGTTAATAATTTCATCATAATTTATAAGGGTAAAGATTGTCTTCTTTGAAAGAAGTTTGGGGTTATGGGATGTGAATTCAAGAAGTTTATCATAGGTTTCAGAAATGGTAATATAGGCTTTGAAGTTTTCTCGTGTAATCTGAGCTATAGGATTGTTGTCTTTTAAAACACTCTTATAGATGAGTGTGAATTTTTCTTTATTAATCATTTTGTGGTTCTGTCGTGATTTTAGTGCAAATTCTTTAATTTCTCCTCGGTCAGCATAGGCACGTACCATCTTTGATAAGGACATGATATAGGTGTTGAGGTACTGTAATTGTTCTAAGTATCCAAGGGAAATATGGTCTCTGTCCACAGCAAAGTTATTTCCTCTTTTGATATTGAGTAGAATTCTACTTTTGAGAAAGGCCGTACGTTTTTCAAACTCCCCTGCATTTACAAAACTATCAGTATAGGGATCGTCTTTAATAGTCATTAATATATTTTGTAAATATATTTTATTTTCTTTAAGCATCTTTTGCATGGCTTCATCAGTATTTAGCGCATTTTCATCAAAGGCTTGGGATTGTAGGGTATGGACTTTTTTAATAGAATCTAAGATAGGTGTTTGATGTACAAGAAGAGAAACATCATAAGAAAAGACAAGAGAAATATAAAAGGTAAGTAAGATAAGTATACGCATATAATACCTCTGTTTGGATTAATAGAGGATATTATAACGCAGATAAGTAGATGCTTAGCCGAACTTTCCTGTGATGTATTCTTCCGTAAGTTTCTCTTTTGGTGTGATAAAGAGTTCTTCTGTTTTACCCAGTTCAACTAAATCCCCAAGATACATAAAACCTGTATAGTCAGACACACGCGCGGCTTGTTGCATGTTATGTGTAACGATAAGTATGGACATCTTTTCTTTAAGCTCAATAATAAGCTTTTCAATACCCTGAGTAGAGATGGGGTCAAGGGCTGAGGTAGGCTCATCAAACAAAAGAACCTCAGGCTCAACGGCAATGGCTCTTGCTATACAAAGACGTTGTTGTTGACCCCCTGAAAGACCATTTGCATCATGTTTTAATCTGTCTTTGGTTTCATTCCAAATAGCCGCGTCTTGAAGGGCTTTTTCAACACGGTCTTTAAGTTCGGTCTTGTTTTTAATCCCTTTTAAACGCATACCATAAGCCACATTATCAAAGATGCTCATAGGAAAGGCAGTAGGCTTTTGAAAAATCATTCCAATCTTAGTACGAAGTTCAATCATATCTTCTTTTTCTTCTAAGATATTACGACCTTCAAAGAGGATTTCACCCTTATAAGTATTTCCCGGATAAAGATCATGCATACGGTTAAAAGAACGAAGAAGGGTAGTCTTACCACAACCTGATGGTCCGATAAGCGCCGTTATCTTGTTCTTTGCTATAGGCATAGAAATATTTTTTAAGTTAGGCTCATTTACGCCTGCGTAGGTAAATTCAAAGTTTTTAACTTCGATTGCTTTTTCTTCTGGGATATCAATAATAGTTGCCATAGGGGTTTCCTTTTAATCTATTTTACTCGTCAAAATGCAAAGCTATTTGCTTTTTGACGAGGTATTCTTTCTTTTCATAAGTAATACTCTTCCTAAGATGTTAAGAGTAAGGATAAACATTGATAAGATGAAAGCCGCAGCCCATCCTAGTTTTTGCCAGTCTTCATAAGGACTGGTGGCATAATTAAACATCGTTACCGTAAGTGAAGCGATAGGCTCGCTTAGGTCAGTGTTTAAGAAGTTATCATTAAATGATGTAAACAGTAGAGGAGCTGTTTCCCCTGAAACTCTTGCCACACCTAGTAAGATACCTGTTAAGATACCTGTCTTAGCACCTCTAAGAACCACTTGCATGATAACCTTATACTTAGGCGCACCTAAAGCAAAGGCAGCCTCACGTAAGGTGGTAGGAACAAGTTGAAGCATATCATCAGTTGTTCTTAAGATGATAGGCACCATGATGATAGTCAGAGCAATAATACCTGCCCATCCGCTAAAATGCCCAAAAGGCGCAACAAAGATAGCATAAACAAAAGAGCCAATAACAATAGAAGGCGCAGACATCATAATGTCAGATACATCTCTAATTATATTGGCAAGCTTCGACTTCATACCACCATATTCGCTTAGGTAGGTACCGGCCAAAACACCAAGAGGCACACCAAAAAGAGTTGCAAATCCAATAAGTAAGGCTTGTCCAATTAAGGCATGCTTTAAACCAGACTCTTCGTATCCTGGAGGCGCACCCTCAAAAACAAAGATATTCCAGCTCAGTGCATCCACCCCGTTTATGACTAAGATAGTAAGTATCCATAATAAAAAAGAGATACCAATGACAGCAGAAAGGCTCGATAAAACCATAACGATTTTGTTAATTAAGACGCGTTTCTCAGTGTGTGTCATGATCTACCCCTTTTTAAAAAAACAATCTTTGCAAAAGAGATGATGGCAAAGGAGATGACAAACAAGATCATTGCTAGGTAAAACAGACTTGAAAAATATAATCCCTCATCGGCTTCAGCAAACTCATTTGCAAGGGCTACAGGGATAGAAGTAGCCGGATCTGTGATAAGAGAAGGTATCTTATGCACATTACCCATAACAAAGGTAACTGCCATAGTCTCGCCAATAGCGCGACCAAGGGCCAAGATAGTCGCTCCGATGATTCCCGCCTTAGCGTAAGGGATAACAATGTCTTTAATAACATCCCATTTTGTTCCACCAAGAGCGTAGGCGGATTCTTTTAAGATATCAGGTGTTGTGTTCATCGCGTCACGAGTAACAGCTGCCATAAAAGGAAGCACCATAATGGCAAGTACGATACCCGCCGTTAAAAGACCAATACCAAGTCCCCCAAAAAGATCACGAATGATAGGTACAAAGTAAAACAGACCCCACATTCCGTATATAACAGAAGGAATGGCTGCTAAAAGCTCAATAGAAACACCTACGGGAGTCTTTAGTTTATCAGGCGCAATCTCAGATAAAAAGATAGCTACACCAATAGCAAGGGGGATGGCAAGTGACATGGCTAAGGCAGTTGACAGAATGGAACCAACAATAGCAGGTAAGGCGCCGAACTTTTCTAAGTTTGGTGCCCACTTAGTACCGGTTAAAAAGTCAAATCCAAAGGCGTCTATAGCAGGCTTAGCTTCTTGAAATAAGACACCAAAGATAGCGCCCGTAACAAGAAGGGTAAGCAGAGCAATAGAAAGTGTTGAGAGGTGAAAAAACCTGTCGAGTATCTTGTTCATTTTTCTTCTTCTTAGCTTATCTCTATAAGAGATATTTGATGCTGGAAGTTTATTTCAAATTGGTTACAAGGAGGTTACTACAGAGGAGTTTATTTTTTCATAGATTCAAGGTCAAAGGCGAAGATAGAGCCTTCTCCTTCTTTGCTTTCAATGATAAGAGTGGAGTCATGCAGTCTTAAGACATAGGTTACGATGGCTAGTCCCAGACCCATTGAATTATCCCAGGTGTTTTTTTGCACCCTGTAAAACTTGGAAGTAATCTTATCTAGTTCACTTTCAGCTATTCCCATGCCCTTATCTAAGACCATAAGCTTATGATCTATGATAGAAACTGTCACATCTTCTTGAGAATATTTCATGGCATTATCAATAAGGTTAATAAGTACCGTTTCTATCATCGTTTTATCGGCATTTAGCATATACGATTCACCTGCAAAATGAATTTCTCTGTCCTTATACTTCTTACCAAGATTCATAATAACTTCTTGAGAAAGTTCACAAAGATCAAAGCTACTTGGCTTGATGCTTAAGTCCTCGTTTTCAAGTTTTACGGAGAGGGAAAGTCTATCTATCATCGTAGTGATTTTTTTAGAGTTTTGCATAATCTTGTCTAAAAATCGTATGCGAATCTTTTCACTTGTATTGGGGTCATCCACAAGGGTTTCAGCGTAACCTTGTATGGAAGCTATAGGGTTTTTAAACTCATGGCTGATAGCAGAAAGGATGTCATTTCTTTGCTTATTGATAAGTCTTAGTCTCGCGGTGTACTTACGTTTTTGTTTGTCTCTGTTGTTAAGCTTTTTCGCAAGGTTTTTAAGGGTAAGTGCAATGTATAAAAATTCAGAAAAATATTCGGGCTTGATAATGGCCTTATAGTTTTTATCAGAGATTTCTCTAAGGTATTGGGTAAGTTGAGAAATATCATGACGAATCTTTTTACTAAGCTTATAGGCCATAATCAAACTGATAAGCACAAAAATAGAAAAGACAAGGGCGAGGCGAAACCATAAGGTATAAAACTCTTCCATTACGGATTTCAGACTCACTGAAAGACGAAGAAATACAGGCTTTCCCTCAAAAGAAAGTTTTTTAGCAAGATATAAAAAGTCAGTTTTAATGGTGTCCGAATAACGAATAATAAAACCATACTCATGCACGGCTGAATCCATAACCTCAGGACGACCCCTATGGTTATCCATCTTTGTCTTATCCTTGTTTGATTCGGCCAGAACAAGCCCTGAGTCATCTATAATGGTCACACGAAGGTCAGTTGCCTTATGAACATCAGAAACAAAGGTATCAAGATTTTTTACAAAGGGAAGTTGCATTTGAAGTAAGGAAATTTGTTTTTGTAATTGAAGCTTATTATCATCTATGGTTGTTGTCTTAATGCTAAGATAGGCAACTAAGGATGAGATAAGAAGGGTGCCAAGAAAGATGACTAAAAAGTTTAGAAAAAATATTTGATGAAGTTTTAACATATCTAATTATACCGCACTTAAGAGAGGGTATATCCGACTCCACGTACTGTTTTGATGTATTCTTTGTCTTTATTAGGGTCAATCTTGTCTTTGAGTCTATTGATAGCAACATTTACTGTCTTATCTTGATAAATCTCATCTCCACCCCAAACATTTTCAAGTAAAAAGTCTCTGTCTAAGACAATATTTTGGTTTTTAATAAGCGTAAGTAAAAGGTCAAACTCTAGTTTAGAAAGTTCAACATTAAGTTCACCAGCCTTTACTTCGCGTGTTTGTGGTGTCATGATGATATCTCGGTAAGAAATATTTTCTTGATTAAAACCTACCTTTGTACGTTTAAGTACAGCCTTAACCCTCATTGATACTTCTCTTGGACTAAAAGGCTTAGTGATATAATCATCCGCACCTCTATCAAAACCCTCTTCTATATCAGAGTCTTTATTTTTAGCAGATAAATAAATTACAGGAGTTTGAATACCATTTTTACGAAGTTCTTGAACAAACTCACTTCCTTCAACACCAGGAAGATTTCTATCCATAAGAAGAAGGTCTACTTTCTCTTCTTCAAGGAGTTGAGCTACTGTTTTAGTGTTTAAAAAGCCAATGGTTTCGTATCCTTCTTTTTGAAGGTTGTATTCAAGTAGTTCTAGGATGTCTTCTTCATCCTCAACAACTACAATTAGTGCTTTTGACATAAAATCCCTTTCGAGATTTTAGAGAAACTTTTCGCAAGCGAAACCRCCAYGGYTAGTTTTSWMAWRAAANCNNTTTTTAGTAGCTCTTAATAACTTTGTATCTCTCCACCCTCTTTAGAGTAGAGCATAAGCTTAGCGATATTGATAGCATGGTCAGATGCTCGCTCAAGTTTACGAAGTGTACTTAGAACCTTCACATACTCTATAGAAAGTTCACCTTCTATTATTATACGAGAAAGTATCTCTTTTTCCAAGATAGAATGCAAGTCGTCACACTTAGACTCTTCTACCATGACAGATCTATAAAGGTCTGAATAGTCACATTCGCTATGGTTATTAAAGCAGTCTGCGATAAATTGAAGGGCAGCTATAGAAGAACTGTGAAGCTTAATAATAACATCAGAAATACTTTCTAAGTTACAATCACTTTCACAATGTGCCTTCATACGTCTTGCGTATTTTTTAGCGCCTTCGCCAATGCGAATTAGTTCATTTGTCATCTTTAAATAGGTAATTAAAAGACGAAGCTCTTGGGCCTCAGGTCCAAATAATGCGAATGTTTTAACAATTTCATTGTCAATAACATTGGCTTCTATTTGTATACTTTTTAAAACACCTTTGACATCATCAAATTTTTGGATATTTTTTGTTTTATAAGCATCCAAAGCGATGTTATGTGCTTCAACTACCTCAGAAATAAGATTAGCAAGCTTTGAACGAATATCATTAATTTGATTTTCATAACGTGGAAGCATTAGTTGCCTTTATTTGCACGACAATAAGTAATAGCACAGATATAACTTCATAGATAACGGTATTTAAAAGGTTTAGATTCAAGGCGAATTTTGCTTGGCGATACGAGTATCGTTAATCAAAGTTCAACGAAGAAGATGAGCCTTTTAAATGCCGCCCTTCGGGTAAAAAAATAAGATACAATCTACTTCGTTGCAAACCCTTGAAGCTACTAGTAGCTCCTTCGGATTTACGCCTCGTATCTCACATCTTCTTTTTTTATTAGCTATGAAGTTATATCTGTGCTAWCACTTACATGCCGCGCTTAAATTTTTATAGTGCAATAATAGAAAAGATTTATAACAAGAAGGTTACAAATAAAATTCGCTTTGTAATCATTATGTTACCAAACTTCTTTAAACTTCCGCAAATCAAAAGATATTTCTAAACAAGAAGTGTCTAAAACTTTAAGGGAATAATATGAAAACAATTGCAAAAGGCTTATTAATAGCAGCAGTAGCAGCATCAAGTATGATGGGCGCAACAAAGATTAGTGGAGCAGGAGCATCATTTCCAGCACCTTTATATTATGACTGGGCTTACCAGTATCAAAAAGAGACAAAAAACCGTGTGAATTATCAGTCTATAGGTTCAGGTGGAGGAATTAAGCAAATCTCTAACCGTGTTGTAAACTTTGGTGCTTCTGATAAGCCACTAAAAACGGCTAAATTAGAAAAGAAGAAGCTTTATCAGTTTCCAGCAGTTATTGGTTCAATTGTTGTTGCCTTTAATGTACCAGGTATTGCTGATGAAAGTTTAAAGCTTAAAAACTCTATTGTTGCTGATATCTTTTCAGGAAAAATCACAAGATGGAATGATGCAGCTATCTTAGCTGATAACAAGGGACTTAAACTTCCTGATGAAAAAATCATTGTTTGTCACCGTTCAGATGGTTCAGGAACAACTTATAACTTTACCTACTATCTTGCAGAGTCAAGTGAAAACTGGAAAAACAATTATGGGGCTGGAAAAGCAATTGATTGGGCTACGGGTATTGGTGGAAAAGGTAACGAGGGTGTTGCTTCTTTAGTAAAACAAACGCCTTTCGCAATTGGATACATTGAAAATGCATACAAAGAGAAAAATAATCTTTCAGCGGCTATCCTTCAAACAAAAAGTGGAAAATGGGTAATGGCAAGAGAAGAAAACTTCAAAGCAGCAGCAAAATACGCTTCATGGACAAAGAAAGATAACTTTTACGCACTTTTAGCACTTCAAGATGGTGATACTTCTTATCCTGTCGTTGCAGCAACCTTTATTCTTCTTCCTATTGAAAAAGTTGAAACAAACAAGGAAGTACTTAAGTTTATTGAGTATGCTTTTAAAAATGGTGATGCAAGTGCAAAGAAGCTTGGATATATCCCTCTTCCTGAAGAAACAAAAGATCTTATTCGCAGCTATTGGGCAGACAAGGGCCTTGTTAAATAAGGCTCCATATCTAAATTTCATTCAATCCAAAGATAATGTTAACGCCTCTTTGGCTTGAAGTATCTTCTTCTATTCTCCATGCAAAGATAAGTTTTATTATCTTTGCATAAACCTCTTCTTTATTTAAATGTTAAAATACCTTAGGCTCTAAAGAGTAAGGGCTAGTGTTAGAGATGGCCTTATGATATTATTGTTAAAACTAAAATATTATGGATATATAATGAATGAAGAAGAAAAACTAAAATTTTACCTTGAAAGATTAAAGCTCCTAGCCGAAGAAAAACTCACTAATAAAACAACAGCCCTCCAAGCCCTAAAAGAGTCTTTGAATATCATTGAAGGAGAACTTATTGGATACTAGGAAAATATTATGATGAAAATACATATAATTAATTTTTTTATTTAAGGGACATTATGTCTTTTTAACAGTTTTTTACAACATTAACTCACCAAAATGTCCTTTTAGTACGGAAACACAGGGTAAAAAGGACACTACTTATTTAAGCTTACAAGTCAAAATATTTAAAAACATCATTTCTACTTAATTTAGACATGTCTTAAGACAATAACAGGACATTCTTAATGTCTATTAATAATGGAATTTAAGGGTACTTTCTATATTATGTCCGTTAATGAAGAGTTGTACATCAGATTGGAATATGGTAGAATACATAAGAACCTTATTGATTTAACTTTTCATTACTGAACCGGTAATGAGTAGAAAATGAATAGTAACATTCTTCTCTAAATAACTCCTTCGCTTCAATGCGAGTTGACTCCTGATAATTCGATGTCTGAAGTTTAAGTGAAAATAATAAGGTTTCTATTGAATATATTAGAAGAGTTCTATTTACTACACACTAGAAATTTTGAATATGCATTATGGAATATTCGAGAATATGGCTACAGAACAAAAAAAATCACCAAAAAAAATGGTACTGCAAGAGAATTAAATATACCTCCAAGTTTTGTAAAAACTATGCAAAAAAAAATCAATGAACTTTTACAAGAACAATATATTGCACCTAAACCCGTTCACGGATTTATTAAAGCAGATGAAAATAATAAAAAATCTATAATATCAAATGCAAATATGCATACAAAAAAGTATATTGTTATTAATCTTGATATAAAAGACTTTTTTGATTCAATTAATTTTGGAAGAGTACGAGGTCTATTCTTATCTAAACCATTTGAAATAAATGAAAAAATAGCTACACGATTAGCACAGTTAGTTATAAATGACAACAAGCTACCTCAAGGGGCACCAACTTCACCTATCTTATCAAACTTTATATGTAAACAAATGGATCATAACTTAATTAAAGTTGCAAAAAAGTTTTCATTAACCTATTCAAGATATGCAGATGATATTACATTTTCTAGTCACAAAAAAAATTTAAATTTAAAATATATTATTAAAGAAATTACTGAGGTTGTAAAAAACAATGGTTTTACAGTTAATACCAAAAAAACTAGATTTCAAATGGCACATCACACTCAGATAGTCACTGGGTTGAAAGTTAATCAAAAAGTTAATATTAATACAAAGTATAAGAAACAAATTAGAAGTATGCTTTACTCATGGTTTACAGATGGCTTAACAAAAGCTACTCAATTACATTTTAAAGAATATAATAAACAAAAAAGAAAATATTTACCAGAAAAAGAAAAAAGCTTTAAAAATATTGTAATAGGAAAAATAAATTTCCTTGGGTTAGTTTGTGGAACTGATAATCCTTTATATCAAAAATATAGACACACTTACTTTCTATTATCTGATAAATTTATTTTAACTAGAAAGCTTGATGAATATGAAGAATTAGATATTAATGATATAAAAAGAAGAAAAGCCTTATCAATATTTATTCAAATATATAATTCAATATTAATCTTTACAGAAGGTGAAACCGACATCTTATATATAAAGTCTGCATTACAATCTTTTCAAAAAAAAGGTATGTATTTAGATTTAAATCTTCGATTTTGCAATCTTAGAGGATGGGTGAATGTTAAAAATATACATGAAATATTTTATAAAAATACTAACAAGTCTAATGACTTAACCTTAATCAATCGAAGAAAATGCGTTTCACCTTTCATACCAAAAAGTTTCAAGCTTTGCTTTATTTTAGATGCAGACGACGATGGAATAAGAAAGTACTTTAAACATCAAAAACATAAGAACTATCATTTAATTGATGAAGCTAATCAAGGATATATAGAAAAATTTATTGATAAAAATATTATTATTGATATCATCAAAAATAGTGGCTACTCCATTGACCCAACGAAAGCAGGGACAACAAAACAAAAATTAATTGACCATCTGAAAGATAATAAAGAAAAAGATGAAATTTTTTCCATAGATAATTATATTGTGTATAAACTTTTGTTAATTAAAAAAACAGAACTAGCAAATATTATCTCAAAAAAAGATATTGACTTCAGTAATTTTAAAGAGATGTTTGATTTTTTAAAAAAACTAGAACCTGATAATGATTATGCTGATGAGTTATGCTGCAATTCGTTATACTAGCTGTACAACAAATACGAGGCACGAATAATTTACCATAGCGGGTAAATTATCGCTCACGACAAACGTTAGTCTCTAGAAAAAATTTGATTTCTAAAAGGAATTTATATGCCAAAAAAGAATTTAAGAAAAATACCACCAAATATTTTTAATAAACTTAAAAATATTGATAGTCGATATATTGTTGTAGGAGTTTTAAAAACTTTTACAAAAGATGATATTTTAGAAAAAAATCTACATCACTTAAATATATCTATTGATGATGAAAACTTAATTATTCCAAATGAAATAATGCCAATGGATTATCAAGGTAAATATTCAGATAAAAATATAAATGGATATGAAATTGTTAGAGATGATTTACCAAAAGAAACTCATTATAGATCTATGGAAGTTCCAACATGGGGTTCTTCATATCGAACGCATACTATAAATATGCCATATGAGATGTATCCTAGAGAAAGTATATCTCCACGACTATCAACTATAAATATAGAATGTGCGAATTTATCTGCAAAGCAAGATAAATTCGCAATAAAATTTGAAATAAATGAAGTTATTGATAGAGAAAGTGAAACTTTTGAAGATGATTTATTATTTTGCTTAAATTTAATGCAAGAAAATATCTACTCATGCAATATTTTCCCATCAGGTACTACATATGAAGACTACTTAAAAACTACACAATTATCTTGGGAATTTTTACCACCAGGAATAAGAGAAGATGACATTAAAAGAATTTTTGGAAAATCAAAACCATCAAAAGAAAAAGTTTTAGAAATTGAAAGAAGATATGATTTTATTATGAGTCTTAATCCTAAAGAACTATTATATGGAACAAGTGGTCTGCAACGTTATTTTGGTGCAATTATTAAAGATGATTTAGTTGTTTTTGAAAATACTAGATATGGCAATGCCATATATATAATGTACAATAACTGGCAAGAATTAAGCACATTAAGTAGAATAGAATTAATGTCAGGTAAACATGGGTCTGATTTTGACAGAGTTATACATACTTCTAAATGGGAAGATAAAGTTAAAAATCTTATTTCAGAACATAACAATTAAACTGTCAAGACTAACAAATCATAGTAGCCAATAAGTAGCCTCACGGCGACTTATCGGCTATACTCGACCGTTAAGTACCTAAAGGAGATAAATTGTTTTCAACAGCGATATGGACAGGAATATTATTTTTCACAATTCACAAAACAGGTCAAAAACTTGGAAAGATAGAAGGTAAAATAAATTATTTACATATTTTTTTGTTATGGCTGTTTTTGATGATGTTTTCAACATCATTCAAAATGTTAGGTTGGACAATTGGAAACTATCAAGATATAGAAAAATATTTTTATATCCAAGTTGGAATTATACCAGCATGGTTAAATTTAACTATGTGGGGATTAATATTGGTTTTTGGTATTGTGGCGATGTTCCTTACTTTTGCTATGGCAAAAAGGAAAGAACAAGCAAGGAAAATATTTATTCTACTACTTCCTCTATTCTATGTACTCAACGTATATGAAGTTGTTAAAGGATTTTATGTAAATGGTGCGACACAAGAAATGTCAATCTATTTAATTTTAGGAATGAGTTTATTTGTAATTTCCATCCCAATGGGAAGTATGTATTATTTTTACAATAAAAGTAATACAGTTAAAAAAATATTTATATCATAGTACTATTCTTCTGACGAAGAATCAGTATTATCTCTTAATTTTTTGATTCGTCTATATTCAGACCAAAAAACTAATAAACTAAAAATTATTAAAGCTATTCCAAAGGGCCATTTATTTGCAGTCAAATCTATAATTCGCATAAATTTAGTGTCATAAGAAATAGGATTTAAAATCACATTTACGCCCATATAAGCTGTAAGAAACCCTATAAAAACTGTTAATACATTTATTTTCATATTAATATCCTAAAATAAAGGGTCAACAAGGTATTTTTTCATCATAAAACCTGTTTCTTCTAAGGGATTTGATGGAGGAGAAGGTGAAATTCCACCATGAATAATTTCTGTAACCGTTGCCCAAAAGAAAATAGTTTCAGCAGACATAGCCATTGCTGTTGCTCCACCTGCTATTGCAAACGGTGCCGCTACTAATCCAAGCATCCCATATAATAGATATTCTGCACCTGGTACTGGAGCAAGGCCTTTAACATGTAGATATCCTTGTTTATCAGTATATGATAACTTTCTGATGATATCATTTTTACCGTATATATCATCCATCGTTGGTAAAGAGTACTTCCAAGCAGTATTACAAATAGTACTTGCAGTAACATGTTCTATCTTTATATTTTTATATGTAAATGCAACAATTTCTTGTTGATTATGAAGCTTTATCTTGGTAATTAATGCATCCTCAAGGGTGATCGTATAAAAATGTTCAGGTCTACCAAAATATGATGTCCTATAACATTTTAATTCAACATGAGGAAGTGTTTCACCTGCTGTACATGCATTAAGTAATAATGGAGAACTTTTATCCATCATTTTATTAATAATGAATGGATTGCTAGATATTTTTCCTAATAAACAACCTGAACTTTTATGTGTTGGATTAGAAAATCCATAATAACATTTACTTACAAGAATTTCATTCTCATGTCCACTTTTATAAAGATTACCTACTGATTCAGGAGTTGTTGCACCTTCAGATATTAAACCTTGGGAACTACCCTTAATTGTTAAAAACATAGCGTCGCCACTATCCCCTCTATTCATCAGTTGTACTTTTGAACTCATTCTAGTCCTTAAAAAATATTAAATAATAATTAATTTTGTTATATTACCTAAACAACTCTTAATTTGCAAAGGAATACGCTAAAATACTAAACAAATATGAGGAGCCAATACGAACCCCTATCGGGTTTTGCATTGGCTCACGACGAACCTTAGGCATAATGCTAAAACAACGAAAAAAGGAATTTTTATTGAGTTACTTAGCGGGTATGATAATTGGGATGTATATTGTTATTGCAGGCTTTCATTTTTATTGGGGGATTGGTGGGAAAATGGGTATTGACTTGGTGATACCTAAGAAGGGAAATATCCCTATGTTTAATCCTGGAAAACTATTGACGCTTTTTGTGGCCTTACTTAGCTTGGGTTTTGCTCTTGTTTTTTACCTTTTATATTTTGATGTATTTCTATCTTCTGAACTTATTTATGTAGGTTGGATGATTTCAGGACTTTTTGTTTTACGCTCTATTGGAGAGTTTAATGCAGTTGGCTTTTTTAAAAAGATTAAACACAGCGAGTTTGCTAAGTATGATACACGGTTCTTTTCACCACTTTGCTTACTCTTAGGTCTTGGTTCAGCCATGATCACTTATCAGGCATAAATATGAATATTTTATTACAACACATAGAAGATTGGGAATTRTCTCAAAAAAAGCTTCTTGATAGAGCAGGTTTAGAGATACAAATTAATGACGAGTTTGACAATGAAATAGGCTCTAGACATATTGAAATCACGGGGAATGTCTTAGATGCAAGAGCCGTTTTATGGGAAGATGGTTTTTTAGAACTTACTGCCTTAGATGAAAATACTAACGAGTTTGTTATCAACACCTCTTGCAGTGTTAGTGAGATATACGAACTTGAGGAACAGTTAAATACCTGGTTAAATGAAATCGTTATTTATTAAGAATAGTAAAGGCTGAGAAGAGTAAGATATATAAAAAGGATGAAAAATGGATATTGATTATGGACCACTAACAGGATTAATAGGAACATTCAAGGGAGAYAAGGGYTTAGATATAGCGCCTGACCCTGAAGGAACTGAAAAAAATGCTTATTATGAAACCATTGTTTTTACCCCTGCGGGTGATGTGACAAATGCAGAAGAGCAAACCCTTGTTGCTTTGCATTATCATCAAGTAGTTAGTCGAAAGTCAAATAATGAAGTCTTTCATGACCAAACGGGATATTGGATGTGGGACCAAAGTAAGGACGAGATATTTCAATCCATTGCTATACCTAGAGTGGTATGCGTACTGGCTCAAGGAGAGGCTAAAACTGAGGAAAATGGAGATACTGTTATTAATGTATCAACAGATGTAAATGGTGTCCTTCAAAGCCCTTTTATGCATAAAAAAGCTAAGACCACCTCTTTCAAGCAGACCTTTACTATAAAGGGAAATGAACTACATTACCACGAAACAACCATGGTAGATATTTATGGAAACAGCTTCGAGCATACGGATACAAACACCCTAACTAAGGTCTAGTCTATAAGTAAAGCCGTAATATCTTTTTCTATCTCTTTGGGGGTTGTTGTTGAGCCATATCGCTTAATAACCTTCCCCTTTTTATCCACTAAAAACTTCGTAAAATTCCATTTAATAGACTCCGTCCACATAAAACCTGTTTTCTCTTTTTTGAGATACTTATAAAGAGGAATGGCATTTTTACCATTAACATCAATCTTTTCAAAGAGTGGAAAATCTACATGATAAGTAGAGGTACAAAAGAAATGAATCTCTTTATTTGAGGCAGGTTCTTGCTCTCTAAACTGGTTAGAAGGAAAACCAAGTATAACCAAGCCCTTATCTTTATGCTTAGTATAAAGTGCTTGTAAACCTTCATACTGAGGGGTGAACTTACATTCACTGGCGGTATTTACTACTAAAACAACCTTGTCTTTGTAGTTAGACATGGAGATATTTTGACCATCAATGGAGGTAGCATTAAAGTCATAAAAGGACTGGGCGTGGAGGGAAAGTATAAGGATGAGTAAGCTGCTAAATATTTTCATGTTTATAGTATAGCTAAGTTGTAGGGCATACTAAACTTCATAATTCAAGATACTTTAAAAGGTTTAGATTCAAGGCAGRACTTTGAAGCGATGCMGTAGCATTTTTGATTAAGTRCCAAKGAAGAAGATAAGCTTTTTAAAGTATGCCCTACAACTTAAATGACCGWGAATAAGATTTTTTACAAGGCTTGATGTTATACTTCTTATATATTAAAAAAATAGGGGGATARGTTTGCAAGAGAAGAATTTTTTACCAAARCAAGCCTATCCTCCGGGTGACTTCGGTATATGGCTTGTTATTTATCTTGAGTTAATAACCTTTGCAGGYTTGTTTATTKSWTATGCCTTTGCYCGCAGAAATGAGCTGGAAGTKTTTAACCAATCTCAGCTTATGCTCGATAAGGGWCTKGGCTTCATTAACACCATTATTTTACTKACAAGYAGTTGGTTTGTRGTTAARGCMCTTGAGGCCATTAAGCTAGTGGACCGTCAAAARGCACAGGAYRTATCAGCMAAATGGATACTTGGGGCTATGGGACTTGGTTTAGTCTTTATGATGATAAAGATTTTTGAGCTATCTTCTAAGTACTCAGAGGGGATAAATCTAAGTACAAACACCTTTTTTATGTTTTACATTATCTTGATAGTTTTTCATTTCTTGCATGTTCTTCTAGGCCTTATCATCTTGTTTAATATACGCAAACAAATACAAATTGGTGCCTACAGTATTCAAGACCATAAAGGGATGGAAACAGGAGCCTCGTACTGGCATTTGGTTGATTTATTGTGGATTGTTTTATTTCCCCTTGTGTATTTGATGAAGTAAGAATATGATGAAAATATGGATAAGCTTAGTGCTTTTAACACTCTTTTCTTTTGTCTTAGGACACCTTGATATCTTGAGTGGCTTTTTAGTGATATTATTACTGGGGATCACCCTTATAAAAGGACAACTTATTATAGATTACTTTATGGGTTTAAAAAAAGTAAGGCTTAAGTACAGGCTTATTCCTACACTTTGGCTTGTCTTTGTTCTGGGGATGATAGCCCTTGCTTATTATCTTCCTGCTCTTGATTCTAAGTCTCAGCACTTAGACGTGATAGCTACTGCCTACACTTCTTCAAAGGGCGAAACAGACGATACTCCAAACATAGCAGCCTGGGGAGATAAGTTGAAACCAGGAATGAAGTCCATAGCAGTTTCAAGAGATCTTCTTAAGATGGGATTAGGACATGGGGTAAAAGTCCGTATAGAAGGCTTAGAGGGTGAATATATTGTCTTAGATAAGATGAATAAACGCTGGACAAAAAAGATAGATATTTATATGGGAAATGATAGAAAAAAAGCCCTTCAATGGGGAAAACAAAGGGTAAGCATCTATTGGTCTGTTTCAAAGGAATAGGATGCACTCATCATAATTAAAGTATAATCTTCTTATGCAAAACCTCCCTATTAATGAAGTTCTTCCTTCTGTAAAACAAAGCCTTCAAAGACACAACCGTCTTGTTCTTCAGGCACCTCCAGGAGCAGGAAAAACAACAGCCTTACCCTTAGCTCTTTTAGATGAACCTTGGTTAAAAGATAAAAAAATCATTATGCTTGAACCCAGACGTTTGGCAGTGCGTTCTTCAGCAGCTAGGATGGCAGAACTCTTAGGTGAAAAAGTAGGAGAGCGTATTGGTTATCAGATTAAGATGGACTCGGTTCAAAGTTCTAAGACAAAGATACTCATAGTTACAGAAGGGATACTAACACGCAAGCTTCAAGCTGACCCTTCCTTAGAAGATGTTGCCTTAGTTATCTTTGATGAGTTTCATGAACGCTCCATTCATGCAGACTTGTCTTTGGCCCTTTGCTTAGAATCACAGGCTCTTTTACGAGAAGATTTAAAACTTCTTGTTATGTCAGCCACACTAAACACCTCGGCTATCTCAAAGCTCTTAGATAATGCACCTCTTATAGAAAGTAAGGGTAGGGCCTATCCTGTTGAAAGCATTTATTTAGATGCTAAAACTCCTGAGCCTAAAAAGAAAGAACTTCCTGTTTTTATATATAACTTATTACAGAATATTTTAAAAACTGAAGAAGGAAATGTCTTAGTATTTTTACCAGGAGTGGGAGAAATAAAGAAACTAGAAACCAAACTAAATGAGGCTAATATAGCTAAGACCTATGTTTCAACTTTGTTTGGAACTCTAAGTAAACAAGAACAAGATAGAGCGATACAAGCCCCTGCTAAGGGTAATAGAAAGATAGTTCTTTCCACTAACATCGCACAAACATCCCTAACTATTGAGGGGATAAAGATAGTGATAGACGCTGGCCTTCAAAATGCATCTAGCTTTAATTCAAGCTCAGGAATGAACCGTTTAATTACCTCTTTTATCTCCCAAGACTCGGCTACGCAAAGAGCAGGTCGTGCGGGTAGAACCTCTTCGGGAAAGGCCTATCATCTTTGGCATAAGGGAAAGATTCTTATTAAACATGATAAGGCTGAGATTCTTTCGTCTGACCTAACGCAGATGTTATTAGAGYTSTGTGCTTGGGGAACAGAAGATGTGAATGAGCTTCAATGGATGGATTTACCTCCTTCTCACGCCCTTGAACATGCGAAAGACCTTTTAATGAGCCTTGGTGCCTTAGATAAAAAGGCAAAGATAACAAAACATGGAAAGCAGATGATGGGTTTTGGTTTGCACCCAAGACTTTCACACATGATGATAAGAGCAAGGCAAATGAATCTTTCCTATGAGGCTTCCTTGCTTTGTGTTTTAATTAATGAAAAAGATATTTATACAAGCTCTTTTAGATCATCTGACATGAGAGAAAGACTTTCTCTTTTACATGAGGTAAACCAAGGAAGGATAGCAACTGGGGTAGATAATAGGCATTGCAAATACATTCTAAAAACATCTAAGCGTTTAGAACCCAAGATATTAACTAATATAAACTTAGATATGACAGGTGTTCTACTTGCCTTTGCTTATCCTGAGCGCCTAGCAAAAAGGCGTACAGAAAAAGGCTCAAATTACTTACTGGCAAATGCAAAAGGGGCTTTTTTATCTAAAGAAGATGAGCTTTTTAATGCTGAGTATCTTGTGGTAAGTGACCTAGATGGAAAAGCAGAATCTGCACTTATATATAAGGCAGCCAGTCTTTCAAAAACGCAGATACAAGAACACTTATCTGAGCTGATAGAAGATAAAGAAGTGCTAAGATGGAACGCAGAAGAAAACAGAGTAGAGGCAAGAAAGATAAAGGCCTTAGCTGCCTTAGTTTTAGAAGAAAAAACAATGCAAACCCCCTCAGATGACAGAGCTTCTTTTGTGTTAATACAAGCCATTAAAGATAAGGGTCTAAGTGCCTTACCTTGGAGTAAAGATAGTTCTTCTTTAAGAGATAGAGTGAATTTTGTTAATGCACATAAACAAGATGTCTTTGCAGATATGAAGGAAGAGCATTTACTTGATAGTATGCAAGACTGGCTCCTTCCTTACCTGGAAGGAAAAAACTCTTTTAAGTCTCTTCAAAGCCTAGACCTTTACACAATACTCTCAGCCCTTTTAAGCTGGGAAGAAATGCAAGAACTAGACAGACTCGCTCCTGCAAAGATAAAGGTAGCAAGCGGTTCAAACATCTTCATAAACTACGAAGACATTAACAAACCCATCTTAGCTGTAAGACTCCAAGAGATGTTTGGAACCCAAAGCACACCCACCGTCCTAAATGGAAAAATAAAACTAATGATTCACTTACTCTCCCCCGCAAGTAAACCCATGCAAATAACCCAAGACCTAGAAAGCTTTTGGAAAAATACCTATGAAGATGTAAAAAAAGACCTAAAAGGAAAATACAAAAGACACTACTGGCCAGACAACCCCTTAACAGCAATAGCCACATCTAAGACTAAGAAGTGGATGTAAGAGGTATTTTAGATAAAATACCTTTATAAACAATTTTAGGATAAAAATAGCAAACCTCCAACTTCTTACAAACTATATGAACCAGCTTATTAAAGAACATAAAGCAGGTACTGCAAGAGAACACGTACAAAATTATGCAAGAGATAGATAAGGTTTAAGATGAACGAAGAAAATAACATTATTATTTATAATACTACTGATGGCAAAGCATCTGTATCCCTTCTTGCCACAGATGGCACGGCATGGATGAGTCAAGCTCAGTTGTCAAGGATTACTTGACAACTGCAAGTGATGGGAAAAATTATTCGGTTAGTCATTATTCACTAGAGATATTTATATAGCTAAGAATTATCTTAGTGAAGATGAACTTGATAGCTTAAATCGTTTCGTTGTGGTCTTTCTAGAAACAGCAGAACTTAGAGCTAAAAACCGTCAAGATATTACCATGGATTTTTGGAGAGAGAATATTGACCGAATTATAGAGTTTAATGATAAAGAGATCTTAAAAGGGCATGGAAGTATAAGCAAATGCAAGGGATGGTTGACGCGGTATATTTAGCCTTTGATAATAAGCGTAAAAAACAAGAGGCTATACAAGCTGATAATGAAGACTTAGAAGCACTTCAAGAACTCGAAGCAAAGGTAAAAATACGATGAGAGAACAAGAACTAGGTAAAAATAAGATAGACAGTCGTACGCTTTTAAGTATGTAAGGTCCCTTATTCAAAACAAGTTCTAAGCTAAAGGACCTTCCTTCCCAAAAACCTTAAACACCATAATAAGACGTGGCAATAAAAGTAAGTCAGCAACAAGGGCCATTATCATAGCAACGACCGTTAATAAACCAAAATAGATAGTGGGGATAAAAGGCGAAAGAATTAAAACAAAAAAGCCAATGGCAATAGCCGCAGAAGTATAGGACATTGCATAACCAATACTTGCATGTGAACGGCTCAGTGCTATATCATAATTCTTACACGAGGCAAACTCTTTTTTGAAACGGTAAAGGTAGTGAATGGTGTCATCCACTGCAATACCAATACTAATAGAAGCAATGGTAATGGTCATCATATCTAAGGGAATATTGAGCCATCCCATCAGACCAAAAACAACGGAGATAGGAACAAGATTTGCCATCATAGCGACAAGACCCGTTTTAAGGGAAGAAAAAAGAAAGCTAAACATAGCAAACAGAAGTGCCACCATAGCCCCAAGGGTCAAAATTTGGGACTTAAAAAGACTTTGAAGCATATTATTATATAAGACCATAACACCTGAGAGATGTACATTCTCAGGCGCAATCCCTACTTTTTCACTGAGTTCAAGACGTATTTTTTTAAGCAGGTCATCACGGCGTAGATTAGGATCAGAATCAACAATTCGAGCATAAAATCGCGCCTGATTATTGTCGATACTAAGGTAGGGCTTAATAATAAGTTTAGCAAACTCTTCAGGAAGTTCAGTATACAGTAGTGCTAGTTCAAAATTATCAAGGTCTTTTCCCTCATTTAGGGTTCTTCCTACCTCGAGCATAGTACCAAAGGAGATGACTTTTCCTAACTCGGGAATGCTTTTAAGATAATCATGTACGGCTTGAATCCGCTCC